>CAZBUD010000031.1:0-49414 GCA_964495015.1 uncultured Enterobacteriaceae bacterium
TCTATGAAGGCCCCTCCAATATGCACCTCAAACCCATTGCCGCAATCTTTTTGAGGAGCTGATATATGGCACAGCCACACCGCGTTGTTACCGACACCATGGCTGGACTCTCTCTGCCCGACTTCGACATCTGGAGTGAGCGGGTTGCTACCGTGCTGGGACAAAACCCTGGCCCGTTCACCGGCCCGGGGACAAACACCTATCTGGTCGGGACAGGCAAACGGCCCATCCTGCTCGACACAGGCGTTGGTTTAGACGTCTACGATCCTTTATTGGAGAAAGGGTTGTCGGAGACCAAGGGTGCAGCCGAGCTGCAAGAGATCGTCCTAACTCACGTTCATCAGGATCACATTGGCGGCGTACCGAATGTGAAAAAGCGCTTCGGTGAGTTAACCGTATCAAAACACATCTGGCCGGAAAAAGATCAAGCCTGTGATTTTCCGTTGACCTATATTGAAGACGGTGCCCAGATCGAAACAGATGGAGTGACACTGCGCGCGATTCACACGCCGGGCCATGCCAAGGATCACCTGTGTTACTACCTGGAAGAAGAAAAAGCCCTCTTCACAGGCGATCTCGTGCTTGGTGCGGGTACGACAGTGGTTCCTGAAGAAGGCGGCGGCTTGATCCAGTATATGGCTTCGCTCCGGAAACTTCTCGACCTTGATCTTGCAGTGATCTACCCCGCCCACGGTCCGGCCATACGCGATCCCTACAAAAAACTCAACGAGTATATCGCCCACCGCGAGCTGCGCGAGCAGCAAGTGCTTGATGCGCTCAATGCTCGACTCACAAAGATTCCGGACATGGTGAAGCGTATTTATACCGACGTGCCGAAGTTTTTACACACTGCCGCAGGTAATTCTGTGCAGTCTCACCTGAATAAGCTCAAAGCTGAAGGAGTGGCCAAACAAGACGGTGAGGAATGGACGTTGGTCTAACATCGTATCCGTTGTCGGATCAAGAGGGCGAGGAAACCTCGCGCCTACAACAATCAATTCTTAGCTAAACAGCACCTTCGCCAGTTCAGACCGATACCGATCAGCCAGCTCGCTACGAGAGCCGACCACATCAAATATTTCGAGCATGGCCTTGCGCGCGTCTTCGTCGTGGAATGTACGATCTTTTTTTAGAACCTCAAGGTATTCTGCTAGCGCCTCGTCATAACGAGTAGAGGCCGCCAGAATCCGGGCTAACTCAAACCGGGCTTCCAGGTCAGTGGGGTCAACCTCAAGTTTCTCCCGGTAGCCAGCTTCCTCACCCGCATTAGCCCCGCTCTGCTTGACACGCACTTGAGCTGCCAACTGCTGGGCCTCGTCGTATTCTCGTGCATTAGAAGAAAGACGCTCAAGCAAGGCCAGAGCATCCGTGTTCTCATCCTTAGCAGCTAAGAGACGAGCCAGCCCCAGCAGCGCTTTAGGTTGTCGGGCCTCCTTAGAAAGCGCGGCGCGATACAGGCTCTCCGCTCCCTGGTCTTTTCCCTGCTCCTGAAGGCTGAGACCCCGCTGGGCGAGAGAATCCGCCTCCGACGGGAGCAGTTCCTCGACAAACTTCCGGATAGCCGGCTCGGGCAGGGCTCCCACAAATTCATTCGCGACCGCGCCTTCCTTTACGGCTTTGACTGCAGGGATACTACTAATTTGAAAGGACTGGGCCAGGGCCGGGTTCTCGTCGACATTGACCTTGGCCAGAACGAACTTCCCTTGCTGTTCATCCGCCAGTTTTTCTAACACCGGACCGATGGCGCGGCAGGGACCGCACCACGGTGCCCAGAAATCCAAAACCACAGGAACGTTATACGAACGCTCTAGCACATCTTGCTCAAAATCTTTCTCGTTCACATTAACGGTCCATTCGCCCATAGAATTCTCCCTGCAAGACAGGTTTTTATTACTTTTTTGAGTAGGTAACAGATGCGGACGCATGCCCGTCGATTCGGTGTGGTTATCCTACCACACCCAACTACCGCCTTCCATCTCGCCATCTTGTCAGCCTGTTACAAATCTGAGAAAGGTATAGGTCTTCAAGTAATGCTGCCCAGGAAAGACAAAGGGGCATAAAGGGGTACATCATGGCTGCCAAGACAATGTTTGAAAAAATTTGGGCCTCGCATGTAGTGCGAACGGAAGAAGAGGGCACTGCACTCTTGTATGTTGACCGTCACCTCACCCACGAAGTAACCTCTCCCCAGGCCTTCGAGGGCTTACAGCTGGCCGGCCGCAAGGTGCGCCGCACCCCAGCCACGATAGCCGTGCCTGACCATAATGTTCCAACAACAGACCGGGATAAACCCATTGAGGACGCGGTGGCCGCCACGCAGATCGAGGCCCTGCAAGAGAACTGCCGCACAACGGGCATCCAAATTTTTGATATTGACGACATTCGCCAGGGCATCGTCCACGTTATCGGGCCAGAGCAAGGACTCACGCTTCCGGGCATGGTCATTGTGTGTGGAGACTCGCATACCGCCACGCATGGCGCGTTTGGCGCTCTCTCCTTTGGCATTGGCACCAGCGAGGTTGAGCATGTTTTAGCCTCACAATGTCTGCTGCAAAAGAAAGCCAAGACTATGCAGATTCGGGTTGAAGGAATATTGCCAGAGCGCTGTTCAGCCAAAGATATTATTCTGGCCATCATTGGAAAAATAGGAACTGCGGGCGGAACGGGTCACGTTATTGAGTACACGGGCTATGCCATCCGGGCCTTATCAATGGAAGGCCGCATGACACTATGCAATATGTCCATTGAAGGCGGAGCACGCGCAGGCATGGTTGCTCCAGACGAAAAAACGTTTGCCTATATCAAAGGCAGACCATTCGCGCCCAAAGACGACATGTTCGCGCGTGCGGTAGCAGCCTGGAAGCAATTGCCATCGGACCCTGACGCAAGCTTTGATAAGATTCTAGAGCTACAAGCTGAAGATATTGCGCCCCAAGTCACCTGGGGTACCAATCCCGGCATGGTCACAGACATCACCGGGATTGTTCCAAGTCCCGCCGATATGCCTTCGCCAGAAACGCAAGAGGCAACAGGGCGGGCGCTCGCGTATATGGATCTCACCGCAGGAACGCCGATTACTGAGATTACGATAGACCGAGTTTTTATTGGTTCATGCACCAATTCACGTATTGAGGATCTGCGCATTGCCGCCCAGTACGCCAAAGGTAAAAAAGTCGCTTCAACCGTCAATGCCTTGGTCGTTCCTGGCTCTGGCTTAATAAAAAAGCAAGCCGAAGACGAAGGCCTGGATGTAATCTTTAAAGACGCAGGATTTGAATGGCGCGAAGCCGGCTGTTCGATGTGCCTGGCTATGAATGCCGATACACTGCAGCCCGGCGAACGTTGCGCCTCGACCAGCAACCGAAATTTTGAAGGCCGCCAGGGCAAAGGGGGACGAACGCATCTGGTTTCGCCAGCGATGGCCGCTGCGGCTGCCGTTGAAGGTCGTTTTGTTGACATCCGGAACTGGAGTTAGTCCCTTACTGTAGACATAAAGGAAAACACTATGGACGCTTTTACGACGCTCACAGGTATTCTTGCCCCACTCGATCGGGTCAATATCGATACCGATCAAATCATCCCCAAACAATATTTGAAAACCATTAAGCGCACGGGTATGCGTGAAGGTTTATTCTCCGACTGGCGCTACACAAGCGACGGCAATCCGCAAGACGGCTTTGTATTAAATCAGCGGCGTTACGAAGGAGCGAGCATTCTCATGGCACGCGATAACTTCGGCTGCGGATCGTCTCGTGAGCATGCGCCATGGGCCTTATTAGACTATGGCTTTCGGTGCGTCATCGCGCCTAGCTTTGCCGACATATTTTTTGGCAACTGCTTCAAAAACGGCATGCTGCCCATTGTCTTGAAAAACGAAGAAGTCGATCAATTATTCAAAGAAGTCGAAGCCCAGCCAGGCTACCAATTAACGGTTGATTTAGCAGCCCAAACGGTCACCACGCCAAGTGGAGCGAGTTTTCATTTCGACGTTGATCCGTTTCGGAAAGACTGTCTGCTAAACGGCTCGGATGAAATTGAGCTCACGCTGCAAAACGAGACGGATATCAGCGCATATGAGCAACGCCGCAAAGACGAAGCGCCGTGGCTGTTTCCGGATTTACAGTAGTCGAAGAGAACCAAGACACGCATGTCCTCTTATCCCCTCAGCGCTGAAGAGGCTGCTTTACTCCATCAAGCTGCAGGTATGGCTGGAGACCGGTTGGCTCGCCAGGAGAATGACATTGGTGTCCGCTCTATAGAAACGCTCCTGACTCTGCTCGAAGAGGAGAAACCACACACCGTTAGCCTCAACGTTGTCCAACGTGAAGTACTCGGAAAGATGTTAATGAACCTGTCCTTTGATCTGCTGCGTGAGGACGAAGACCAGCGCTCCGCCCTTGCCGAGGACTTGGCTGAACGTCTGTTTCAAGACGGAGAAGGAGAAGGCGAATGAAATTTGGTGTCGTTATCCGCAATATGGGTCCAGCAGCAACCCGAGATACGCTCGGCGCGTGCGCCAGGACTGTAGAAGAAGCCGGCTTTGATGCGGCGTTTGTGGTCGATCATCTAGCTATTCCGCCTGATCAAACCGAGGGTTCAGACGGACGTTATTTTGAGCCACTGACCACACTGGCATATTTTGCGGCGCTGACCGAAAAGATCCGGCTCGGTATTTCCGTCCTTGTCTTTCCGTACCGTCCTGCGGTGTATATGGCCAAACAAATCGCCACACTCCAAGAATTATCGGGCGAACGCATCATTCTTGGCGCGGGGGTGGGCTGGCTGCGACCGGAATTTGAAGCCTTGGGAGTTGATCCACGCAAACGCGGCGCACTCACCAATGAAACTCTCGAAGTCATGCATCAATTATTCGACAATGATGCGAGTTCCTATGACGGGAAACACATCAAATTCCCAGAATTCGTTTTCGCCCCGCGTCCGGCTCGCCCACCCATATGGATTGGAGGCATGGGGCCGAAAGCAATCGAACGGACGATTAAATATGGTGACGGCTATTATCCAATTGGACTCCAGTCAGGAGAGCTGGCAAAGATCGCCACACACTTGAAAGAGGAGTCAGAGAAGTTCGGCCGGTCTATGCCGAATCTCATCGTGGGCGGCATGATCCGCAAAGGTAATCCCGAGCCGATGATCGACAAGATTTCGGCCATGCAAGAAGCCGGGGCTAATTATTATATCCTGGGTCTGGGGCGCTACACGGACGCAGATACATTCCGTGACGGCATTGAACGCTTTGCAGCCGAGGTTATGTCCAAAATAAGCTGAGATGTAGGGGCAGCCCTGCAATAAATTCCTTCTCCCTTGAGGGAGAACCATGCCCTAAGCGAAGTCGAAGAGGCTAGGATGAGGATGAGTCTTTTTTACCCTCTCCTCTTCACCACTTCCAACAACCGCCCAGGAAAGTCGGACATCACTCCGTCTACCCCGAGATCAAGTAAGCTGCGTATCTCCTGAGGATCATTGATCGTCCAGACATGAATCTCTACGCCGAGCTGATGTGCAGCAGCAACCGTTTGTTCCGTCACCAGCGATATACCTTGATACTTGGGTGGAATTTGCAGCGCCTGGCCAGGCGGCTGATATCCTTCTAGCTGACCGGCGGCAACACGCTGGATAAAATCGGCAACCTCGCTATAGCCAAGGTTTGTCGGGATATCCGGCGCCAGTTCTCTAACACGGACGAGAACAGCGTCGTGTTCTGAGGCCAGGCTCACATGGTCGGTTTTTCCACAGTCTCTCACAACGGCAATCACCTGCTCTTCGATAGGCGGATCTAATTGTTTAATCTCAACCGTAAACTTCACATTTGGAAAGCTGCTAAGCACCTCTCTCAGCGACGGAATGATGACATCAGAGGCACGAAAGGGCAGCGTCTTGCCATCATCGGGCGAAAAACGATAGCCAGCATCAAGCTGCTGGAGTGCCGCCAGGGAGTATTCACGCACTCCACCCAGGCCATTCGTCGTACGCTTGATGGTCGCATCGTGAATGACCATAATCTGGCCATCTTCAGCCGATTGGACATCCAGCTCAATGTATTCAACCCCCAAATCGACAGCACGCTGAAACGCGGCCATGGTATTTTCGGGGGCCTCACCACTGGCACCACGATGGCCGAACAATCTGGGTTTTGGTCCGTCAAAAAAATTGGTCATGTTCCATCTCTTTCTTCACTGCCTTTTCCTCTGCCCTATCTGCCAGGAAGGTGAGAGAGGTGCAACTCCGTTACCCACAGAAGAAACTGATCAGCTTGCGAGTTAATGCTAACGTGTTAGCGGGGTTTCAATCTACGGGAGGGAGGTCTCAATCGCGTAGGTAATGAGGCTCTGCGAAAATATATACAGCAAAACCGCGAGCAAACGTCCGCTTCCGGTCCAAGTCTATAGTACACATTTCACCTACCAGAATGCCCGAACTGATAGGACAAATCCTGTGAGGACTGAATCGCCGGCAAGCGAAGCCGGATCATCAAGGACTTCGACTGACTGGTCAGGAGGATATATATGAACGCGCTTTTCAAGAGGATCAATCAGCCAACCGAGCTGCGCGCCATTCTCGATGTCTTCCGGCATTTTTTCTTGTATGACAGCCAGCCTCTCTTGTTGAGAGCGAAGCTCAATAACAAAGTCGGGACACAAAGGGGCGAAGCTATCCTCCTGTGCTTCGGTAAGAGTATGCCAGCGTTATCGTCTAACGGAGCTATCCAGGGAACTTTTTGCTCCATTGGGCGACGTAAATCCAGTTGAAGAGTCGAATACGAGGCCAGTTCCATTCGGATCCGCCCAGGCCACAAGGTGATACGTGAGTTTGCTATTCCGCCAGCCTGTCTTTGATCCTGTTCGAGGCATAATCGCCAACTCATGCTGAGCAGTTAGCTCAAGCCGAAGCTCTAGATTCTCCTGGCACAGAAGGGCGAATTGTTCATCCGTCAGTTTGGCTGCCTGCACTTTGAGCTTCATCGGCAAGGAGTATTCTGCCCGGGTCGCTTGAGACATATTTTTATCCGTGATTTTTTAACACAAGAACTCCCCCCTTTTTTTTCAATGCATTGCAATGTTTTAATTGAGAATCGTCTCTCGCTATTCTACACTGTTCCGATAGAGAGCGAGTCGGTCGCTCCAAGCAAAGGAGGTTTCCATGTGGCCAAACGGCAAACGTTGCGCAGTTGGACTGAGTTTCGATTTTGATGCGGAGACGCTCTGGTTTAAAACTATGCGGCAGCCCTACCCCGGCCAGATGTCGCGTGGGGAGTATGGCGCTCGCGCTGGGGTACCACGTATTCTAAATTTGCTCAAAAAATATGAAATCAAGGCAACCTTTTTCGTGCCGGGCTGGTCAGCCGACAAGTATCCTCATTTGATCGAACAAATGCACGCCGATGGGCATGAGATCGGACATCATGGCTATGAGCACGAATTTGTCGGGAACAAGGGGCGTGAGGTCGAGCTAGAAGTTCTTCTCAAGGGTACGGAGAGCCTCAAACGCATTACTGGCCAAGCGCCAAAAGGCTACCGTTCTCCAGCTGGTAATACGGGGCCACACACGCTCGATCTCTTGCTCGACCATGATTTTGTGTATGACAGCAGCCTGGTTGGCGATGACAATCCGTACTGCCTGACTACTCCACAGACCAGCCGCCAGCTGCTTGAAGTTCCCTATAGCTGGGAGCTCGACGACGCAGCACACTTCTTCTTTAGCTTTTCTCCCTATTACGCTGGCATGTCGAGTCAGAACAAAGTGTACGAAATTTGGCAAGCCGAATTTGACGGGGCGTACGCCGATGGTGGCTTTCTCGGCATTGTCATGCATCCGCAAATCATTGGCCGTCGTTCGCGCATGGCTATGCTGGAACGTCTCATCCAACATATATTGGAGCATGAGGGTGTTTGGTTTGCCTCTCACCTCGAAGTGGCTCAGGCGTGGCTGCAGGAATCCGACAATAAATCGTAGGATTACGCCGGTCAAAATTCATTGACCCTCGATAGAGCGGGTGCTAGGGTTTTGTCTAAGTGCTAGGGACATTCATATGAATGGCATACACGACATGGGCGGTATGACCTGCTACGGCCCGGTCAAACCAGAAGAGAACGAGCCGGTCTTCCACGCCGAGTGGGAAAAACGGATGTTTGCTATGACCATGCTCGGCATGGGGCAGCTTGATACGCTGGACGGATTCCGGCATGCCATCGAGCGCATGGATCCAGCTCATTACTTGTCGTCAACATACTACGAACATTGGCTTGCCGCGCTTGAAACACTCGCCCTAGAAAAAGGCCTGCTCACACCAGAAGAGCTTACGAGTGGAATCACAGCAGGGGCAAGACAGGAAGCAGAAGGGCCACTACCGCCCGAAGCAGTCTCGGCAGTCGTTCACGGGGGTGCGCCCACTAATCGAGCAACAGGCAGACTCACCCCTCGTTTCAATGCGGGAGATAAAGTTCAGGCACGCAATCTCAATCCGACAGGGCATACACGCCTGCCACGTTATGTGCGAGGCAAAAATGGCGTGATCGCCCAGGTCCACGGCACTTTTGTTTATCCTGATGCCAATGCCCACGGAAAAGGCGAGCAGCCCCAGCCTCTGTATTCTGTGTGTTTTGATGCCCAGGAGCTCTGGGGCCCAGACGTTTCTCCCATAGACCGTCGGTATATCGATTTGTGGGAAGACTACCTCGATCCAGCGTATAAGGAGGACGACCATGAGCAATGAACATCCTCACAGCAGTAGCGCTCATGACGCGCCGCCGAATCCATATCTTGAGAAACATACAACTCCCCAACAGACTGAAGCGCTTGAAAAACGGGTCCGAACACTGGAATCTTTATTGATCAAAAAGGGCTTGGTGTCGGCTGAGACACTCGACAAGTTGGTGGAAACCTACGAGAACGACATCGGCCCTCTCAATGGCGCGAAGGTTGTTGCCCGGGCTTGGGCCGACCTCGCGTACAAGGAACGCCTCCTTAAAGACGCAACCCCAGCCATTGCCGAATTGGGCTTTAGCGGCCTGCAGGGCGAACATATGGTCGTGGTCGAAAACACTCCACGTGTCCACAATATGGTCGTGTGCACCCTGTGCTCGTGCTACCCTTGGCCGGTCTTGGGCCTCCCCCCGGCGTGGTTCAAGGAAGCCGCGTATCGGTCACGGTCTGTTGTTGATCCGCGTGGAGTACTGCGTGACTTCGGTCTTACCCTTGATGGGTCGGTTGCCGTGAAGGTCTGGGACAGCAGCGCCGAGATTCGCTATATGGTTCTGCCCGAGCGTCCGGCCGGAACCGAGGGCATGAGTGAAGACGAACTCGCAGCTCTGGTCTCCAGAGATTCTATGATTGGGGTGAAGAAGGTCCAATCTCCCGCATTATGAGTTCGACACCGAACCGAAAAATTTCGAATATGGAAGGGGATCCTGCCCTTCCCCGTAAGAATGGTGACCTCGTTTTCCACGATGCCTGGGAACGTCGCGCCTTTGCTCTGGCAGTCGTCCTGTGTGAACAAGGCCACTACCAGTGGGACGAATTCCGTGATCATCTGATCGCAGAAATCGGCGCCTCGGACGAAGCGAAAGTCGAATCCCCTGACACGTCTTTTCCTGGCTACTACGAACACTGGCTCGCCTCGTTTGAAAAAGTCCTAATCGCAAAAGGCATCTGCGCACCAGATCAGCTCCCACCGAAAACGAGCAAATAGTCGGCTCCTGGCTCCAGTATGGACCTGTATTTGCAGGTCCAGGAGGCCCTCCCACCTGGCCGACCGACCTACGCAGGAGTTCCAGTTGTATGAGTCCTGTGTGTAGGGACCAATCTGACCGTATTCGAAGGGGACGTGAGAAAATCCTGTGAGAGGACTACGGCGAAAAGAAGCGCCCAGCAGCACAGAGGCCGCCGATCAAGCATTATACGACGCCAAAGAGCAGGGACGCGATCAGGCCTGTACTGAGGATAACCTCAGCGCAGATGACGATTCTCCATCAAAGTTAAAAAAGGCGCTCGGTTTTTTCGCAAAAGCGCTGCCATTCAAGAAAGACGCGGCGTAGCAATACAGGTCTCAGGCAGCGGCCGTACTCTTTGGATCAATCAAGAGCATCCAGTCCCGCCTGGGAGCAGGAAACATCTTCATCAACCGTTCCGCCACCAACGCCTATCCCACCAATGATCTCGCCATCGACGATAATGGGCAGCCCGCCGCCGACCATCGTCGCGCGCGAGAAGTGCGACAGCCCGACCACCAGCGACTGATCCTCTTTAATCGCTTTATACAGAGCTTGAGTTCCCACCCCGAATAACGCAGTAAACGCCTTGCGTTGGCAACCCTCAACCCCAAGCAGCACAGCCCCATCCATGCGCCCAAACGCTTTGAGATTGCCCCCATCGTCAACCACCGCCACATTCTGTTTACATCCTAGCTCTGCCGCTTTTGCCACAGCGGCAGCCACCATTTTTGCAGCGGATTCGTAAGAGATCGTCTGCCTCGCATATGTCTTGCCCATAAGCAGTCCTCCTTTGGCGCTACGCCTACTCTGCCTGCTCACAAGAGTCAAGCCTGACGCTTTGCTTATTCTTGATCTTCATCTTGACCCTCAGCTTGATACTTATGCATAGGACACGATATTGTCCGGGTAAAGAAAGGAGGGGCTTCCGATATGTTTCTCATGCGGTTTACAGAACGGGCATATGTGGACTACTCGGAAGAGGATGTTCGCCAGAGCTTTCGCAGCTCCGTCCGGCTCACATTTTCGAATTCCCATTTTGATCCGGCTTTAGGCGCAGATCTCTACAACACCTATCTCGACGAGTACGAGTATGCCGAAGAGGTCGGCTTTGACGGCCTGATGCTGAACGAGCATCACAATACCCCGACCTGTATGGGCGCGGCCATGAATCTCGAAGCTGCAATTCTGGCACGGACGACCAAACGGGCCAAGATCGTCTTGCTCGGCAATCCCCTGCCAATCTTGGATAACCCCCTGCGTCTAGCGGAAGAGCTGGCGGAAATCGATATGATTTCCAGAGGACGCCTCGTGTCCGGCTTTGTACGCGGGACAGGAATCGAAAGCTGGGCCACAAATACCAACCCAGCCTATAATCGAGAGCGGTTTCAAGAGGCGCATGACCTCGTCCTAAAAACCTGGACAACACCGGGTCCATTTCGTTGGGAAGGCAAACATTATCAGTTTCGAGTGGTCAATCCATTTGTGCGCCCGCTGCAACAGCCGCACCCCCCGATTTGGGTTCCCGGCGTCGGCAGCCCTGAGACATTGATCTGGTGCGCCCGCCATCATTACCCCTATATCTACCTTGAAACCGACCCGCAGGTGACCCTAGACCTAACGGAGATCTACACCGAGGCAGCAAAGGAAGTTGGCTATGAGCCGGGTCCACAGAACTTCGGCTATTTGGTCCGCGTACATGTGCAGGACACAGACGAAAAGGCTTACGATGTCGGCAAGGGATTTTTGATCGGGAACGCCGGTGTTGGCCGTGTGCCTTTGCCAGCCGATTTCATGGCCCCACCTGGATATAATTCACGCGAAGGAGCCAGACGCATTGTAGATCAATACAAGCGCTATTCCTTGCGGCCTGACCCGCTGTACGGTGGCGTTGATTCTGCCGGCTGGGAAAAGGTCGTCGAAAGCAATCGGGTCATTGTCGGCAATCCGGATACCGTCATAAAAAAATTACGCGAAGTGCTGAGTGTGGTTCGGCCAGGAATTCTTGGCGTGTGGACGAATGACGGCACCATCGGGCATGCGGACACCATGCGCTGTTTGCAACTCATGGAACATGACGTCCTGCCCGCCCTGCAAGAAATGGGCAAAGAGCTGGATCTGCCGGGACCTTTTGAACAAGCACCGTAGAACAGAATGGTAGGGGCCTAACACTCAAGGGCCGAGCCTACCTACAAGAAGAGACACAAAGATGACTGCATACGAAGAACACTTTATCGAGGTTGCAGGAGCTAACATCCACTTCCTCAAAGGCGGACGGGGGAAACCCCTCGTCATGTTGCATAGCATCGAAGGCAACTTGGGCTGGCGACGTTACCATGCACAGCTTGCCGAGCATTTCACCGTATACGCGCCGACATGTCCCGGCTTCGGCCAGTCGGAACGGCCATCATGGTTAGAAACCTTTGGCGACCTGGCTCGGTTCAACCTGTGGCTCTTGGATGAACTCGATCTCAAGAACGTCACACTAGCCGGGCACTTCATGGGCGGCTGGTTGGCGGCGGAAATGGCAGTAATGTCGCCTCACAGCCTTGACGGTCTTATTTTGATTGGTGCGGCCGGTATTCAGCCTCAGCACGGGGAGATCACCGATATCTTTCTGCATGGCCTGCAAGCGACCCGGCAACTTGCCTATTTCGATCTGCAACAGCTCCCTGGATATGAAGAGCTGTTTGCAGACAAGCCGTCCAAAGAAGAACGAGAAGTCCGGACGCGCAATCAGGAAACCGTCGTCCGCTATTGTTGGAAGCCGTATATGTTCAGCCCCAGCCTGTCTGGACTATTGGGCCGGGTACATGTTCCAACGCTGATCGTATGGGGGCAAGATGACCAGATCGTTCCACTCGAGTGTGGGGAATTATACCAGCAAGCCCTAACTGGCTCGCGCTTAGAAATTCTTCCGCAGTGCGGGAACTGTCCACCCTTAGAAAAGCCGGATGAATTTGTGCAGCTTGTTCTCAACTTCCTAACATAATTTGGACCCCTCGACGGCGCCTGTCCTGACCGGAGTAGAAGGGCTCGGGACAGGCTTTGAACTGTGAAAGGAAACGCTATGCCACTCCATCCACAAGTTGAAAAAGCACTCGAACAAATGGCCGCTGCCGGACCGCCATTACACCACATGTCGCCCCAGCAAGCGCGTACGGCTATGGAAGCCGCAAGGGGCGTGGCAGATGACCCTGAGAAGGTTGGCAACGTTGAAGATCGGCTTATCCCCGGAGTGGCAGGTAAACAAACCATCCGTGTCTATGCACCTGAGGGAGACGGACCGTTTCCCATATTGGTTTATTTCCACGGCGGCGGCTGGGTAGTCGGCAGCATTAATACTGTAGATACCTCATGTCGTGCATTGACCAATCTCGCCGGTTGTATGGTTATCTCCGCAGACTACCGACTTGCACCAGAAGATAAATTCCCGGCTGCTGTTGATGACTGTTACGCTGCGGTACGGTGGGCAGCGTTAAACGCGCCGGCCTTGAACGGAGATGCCTCTCGGATTGCCGTAGGTGGTGAAAGTGCCGGTGCTAACTTGGCAGCGGCGGTTACCCTAAAGGCGCAAGAGAGCGGGCTCCCCTCCCTCGCCTATCAACTCCTCATGTACCCGGTCACGGCTCACGCATTTGACATGCCGTCACACAAAGAAAATGCAGAAGGCTATTTTCTGACAACTGAGATGATGGCGTGGTTCTGGGATCAATACCTCGCCAGCGATACCGACGGGGAAAATCCATTAGCTTCACCAATGCGAGCATCGACCGACCAATGCCGCTCTCTCCCCTCCGCCTTTATTGCCACTGCAGAATACGATCCATTGCGGGACGAGGGAGCAGCGTATGCAGCCAAGCTCCGCGAGGCAGGGGTAGCAGTTGAATACACATGTTTTGAAGGGTTGATCCACGGCTTTATGGGCATGGCCAAGGCGATCGAACCAGCGGGGCAGGCGCTTCAACACGCAGCGACAGCGTTGAAAACGGCGCTTAGTCAGTAATGTTGCTGGGGCGCGTAGCGTACTCCCTGCTTTCCTGAACTTATGTGGCCTGTGTCATGTGGACGGTCAGATCTACGCTGAAGGCGCTGTCTGACTTCAGCATCCCGCTGACATAACACCCACGCTCTGCCCGTTCGAGTAGGATCTGAAGATTCTGCTCAGAGGCCGGACTCCATACTTCCAGCCTAAGCGAGATTTCTTTCACATGCCCTTTCGGAGTCGCGTTGATATGGCCCTCAATGCGATCAATCGCAACCTTGCGTCGGCGGGCTGCCGCTTTAAACGCGATAGTCAGGCACGAGAGCAGTGCACCCAGGAAGGCGGTGACGGGGTCTGGCCCTGCGTCGCTTCCACCATCGCTTGGTGGCTCATCGAGCGTCCACGCGTGGTTTTGACTACGGACCTGAATCTCATATCCTCCTCCGGCTGAAACAGAGTACAACTCCCGCTTTCCAAGCTGCTCTTGGCGGCTGGGGGATAGACTTTGAACTTTCGATCCTTCGGCTGCGCTGAGGACAGGCTTTGAACTTTGAGCTTCAGACTCTAAATTCTCTAACGCGTGTTTCAAACCCTGGCTAAACTGCGAAGCCGCAACGCCATCTGCAACGCGGTGGTCATAAGCAATACTCAGCGTCATCATAGGCTGGACGATGATCTGTCCCTCAACGACAACCGGTCGATCTTCAACAGCGCCGACAAAAACGAGAATCGGCTCGCCGAGATTAATCACCGGCGTTCCCGCTCGGATACCGAACATTCCCAAATTAGAGACCGTCAGACTGGCGTTGCCCATATCATCCGGACCCAGCTTGCCAGCACGGCCGGCTTCGATGAGCCGCTGGCTTTCTGCTACCAACTGGACAATAGACAGCGTGTCTGCGCGACGAATGACCGGGACGAGCAAACCTCGCGGGGAATCTACTGCAAAGCCGATATCAACGCCAGCGTAGAGCACTAGCTCGTCATTCTGAATCGCCCCATTGAGCTCTGGCAGCCCGGCCAGGACACGAGCAGCAGTGTGCAAGAGTACGTCGTTCAGCGTGATCGTAGGAGCATCTTGCTTGAGCTGCTTTCTCACAAAACGTAGTACCGTAGCGTCCACGTCTATCATCTGGACGATATGCGGAATTGTTTGCCATGCCTCTTGTACCCGCCGGGCGGAAGCTTTTTTAATACGGGTGAGCTTTCGACGTTTCCGTTCGACACGTCCGCTAACAGCAGAGCCAGAAACGACGGTCTGCGTCTTTTGATGCGCAACCGCGTTCTCTACCTCTGATACTGAAATAATTCGATCCGCTCCGGAGGGCGTAATCGTAGACAGGTCTATGCCCCGTTCACCGGCAAGCCGTTTTGCCTTTGGAGAAGCCAGGATGCGCCGGTTCGGCGACGTTTGTTTATGCTGAACGACGAGTTGAGGGGCACCAGGAGCAGCGGACGCCGTCTGCACTGGCGCATCTCCAATCTCGGCGATGACGGTATCGATGGGAACCTCCTCGCCTTCCTCGAGAATAATGTGGACTGTTCCACTGGCGGTAGCCTCAAGGTCGTAGGTAGCCTTGTCGGTCTCAACGGTGACCAGGACTGCCCCTGCTTCAATCCGTTCGCCGTCTTTTCGGTGCCACAGAACGACCATGCCCTCAGTCATGACTTGACCGAGTTTGGGCATCAAGACTGTAGTATTCGGCACGTTAGGCTCAGTCGGCAAGCTTTTTGACCGCTTGGTAAATATCGTCCACAGAGGGAACGATAGCGTCGACCAAATGCTGACTAGTTGGAATCGGTACGTCAGGAATGGCTAAACGTTTGAAGGGCTTATCCATATACGGCAGCGCGTCTTCCAACAGCATGGCTCCGATTTCTGCCCCAACACCAAGTGTCCGGTAGGCTTCCTCCACCACTATGCAGGCCCCCGTCTTTTTAACCGACTCAATAATCGTGTCGCGGTCAATCGGATTGAGCGTACGCGGATCGATAATCTCAACCTCAATGCCTTCTAGGCTGAGTCGGTCAGCGGCTGTGAGGGTGCGACGCAGCATGTCTTGCCAGGCAACGATAGTTACAGCCTCGCCTGCGCGCCGCACCACGGCTTTGCCAAACGGAATGGTAACGTCGCCGTCCGGCACTTCACCCCGTGTTTGGTACAACAGCTTATGCTCAAAATAGATAACCGGATTATCGAGCCGAATGGCTTGTTTGAGTAATCCTTTGGCGTCTTCCGGGGTTGAAGGCACAGCACACAGCAAACCCGGCGAGTGCATAATGAACGCCTCTGGGCAGGCCGAGTGTTCGGGTCCAAAACCCGATCCACCGGATGGCCCGCGAACAACCAGCGGAATGGTATGCGCCCCGCCATGCATATAACGCCACATGCCGGCCTTAAAAAATATTTCATCACCTGCCGTGATAACAAAATCAGCAAACTGGAGTTCAACCACTGGACGCAGACCCATTGAGGCTGCGCCAACACCGGCACCGACCATCACATTTTCTGAGATCGGCGAGTCGAATATGCGGTCTGGCCCGAACTTTTCGAGCAGCCCTTGCGTGACCTTGAATATGCCCCCCCACACGGCCACATCCTGCCCGTACAGAATAACGTCCTCATCGCGCTGCATTTCTTCTGCCAACGCCTGGTTGATCGCCTGACTATATGTAATTGTTGGCATTTTTTCTCACTCCGCGTAGAGATCTTGAAGAGCCACTTCCGGTCCAAGCAGCGGCGCTGCCCGCACAGTTTCCACTGCTGCATCGATTTGCCGATCCGCATCAGCCTCAATATCGGCGACAGCCCGTTGGTTGATCACACCTATATCCAGAAGCATTTGCTGTAGTTTGGGCAAAGGATCTTTTTCTGCGACGGTGTCGCGATCGGCACGATACTCCTGCTGATCCGCCACATAATGGCCCTTCAGCCGTGTGACTTTGGCTTCAATCAGCGTTGGCCCTTGGCCGGCGCGCGCGCGTACCACTGCTTGCTCCATGACTTCGTGCACAGCCACGGGATCGTTGCCGTCAATCACCAGCCCAGGCACGCCATAACCACTGGCACGATCGGCGATATTCTCCACTGCGGTCGAACGACTCGCCGGCACAGAAACCGCAAAACCGTTATTCTCGCAGAAGTAGATACACGGCAACTTCTGCACCGCAGCCCAGTTCAAGGACTCGTGGAAGGTGCCACGGTTAGATGTCCCGTCACCAAAAAAATAGACTACCACCTTGCCCGGGTGCTTACGCTTAAGAGCCATGCCCACCCCAACAGAGACCACAAAACTGCCCCCCACGGTACCGCTCTCACCAAGAATTCCCTTCGAAACATCCACCACATGCATGATCCCGCCCTTGCCGCGACTCGTAGCACCTTCCTTACCCGCAAAATCGGCCAGCATGTCGGCCAGACTGACACCACGGGCTATCATATACGCCAGTCCGCGATGGCCGTACAAAATATAGTCGTCCGAATTGAGTGCCTGGATGGCCGCAATCTGCGCCACCTCGTGGCCTGCGCCGACATGTAGCGAGGGCGCGAGTTCGCCCGCCATAGCCAGCTCTACAATCTTCGCCTCAAAGCGGCGGGCCAGGACCGCAGTCTTAAACACTTTGACGAGTTGTTCCTGCTCCATACTCTTGCCCTTTTTCAGTAGTCCGATTAAGACAGACCAATGCTTTGGATAATGCCACCGTCTACGGCAAACGCTTCGCCGGTGACAAAGCGTGACTGGTCGCTTGCAAGGAAGAGGGCCACATCGGCAACCTCTTCCGGAGTACCATTGCGTTTGAGCGGTGTGTTCCGCGCGAGGGTCTCACTAATGCCACTATTGTCAATCAAGGCAGCGTGGATCATCTCGGTATCGATCACACCCGGACAGAGGGTATTCGCTCGGATGCCTTTCGGTCCATATGTCACGGCCACGGCGCGGGTCAGGGCAAGAATTGCACCTTTACTAGCCGTGTAGGCGTGCGCGTCTGCTCCACCACGCAAAGCGGCGATAGAGGCGGTATTAATAATAATCCCGCCGCCACGTTCGATCAGCTTAGGAATTCCGTATTTGCAAAACAGGAAAATCCCGCCGACGTTGATGTCCAAAATACGATGCCAGTCGTCTTCAGTGCAATTCACAACATCACTCATGGCAATGTCGAAGCGCTGCGCGGCCGAATAGCCGATGCCTGCGTTGTTGTACAGAATATCGAATCCGCCAAAGGCGTCCTCGGCTCCTTGGAGGGTAGCCTGTACGTCCGCAGCTACGGAGACATCGCCGACCGCACCGGCCGCTTCTCCGCCAGCGTCCCTGATAGATGCCACGGCGACATCAACTGATTCGGCATCCAGGTCATTAACGACTATACGTGCGCCTTCTTTGGCAAACAGGCGCGCGGCAACCAAACCTTGTCCTCGGCCGGATCCGGTAATGATCGCGACTTTATTATCAAGTTGTCCCATACACAGCCCCTTTTCGACGTGCTCGCCTTGTTTACGCGAAAAAATGTCGGAGATAAATAGGAGGAGGAGCCTCACTCCTGCGAACGCTTATTAGGCACTCGCAGAGTCTCACAGCTCAGAAGGACCTGTTGGTGATGACGTTCGCTGTTGAAAATCAGGTGCTGGCACCCTCAAAAGGGGATACTGCCACTGCGGTGACCGCTGACAGCGTTTACACGTCACCGTGCTCGGTTCTGCACTGGTCACTAGACACTCCCTGTTCTTGGTCAGCTCGACTCCGCAGGCACTAAACAGGGCACCATGCGGTTTCACAGTGACGTAGTGAACGACTTTCCGGCCTACAATCGTGGCTACAATGCAATCAATGCTGTCGTTTATCACCTTTCCCCCGATTCTGTCACCATCCACACGGCGATCATATGCTCTGAGTCTTCGATAGCAAGGACGTGGGCAGGAGGTGTTTGAATACTAATGATGGGCGATGTCACGATCCGCCTGCTGTTCGGTGAGTTGCTAGTGCTTTTCTATTTCTAGCATTGAGGCTTGGCGCTGGGTTAACGTTCATGCCCCCAGAGCAGAGCTACCTGGCGCTATGTACACGCCGCTTGGTATTACGAATCTGGACCTAGGATTCAGTACGGAGCAAATGAATTATACTATGTGACAAGGGGAGGTAGTTAAAATTTTAGACTGAAAGCTATTGCAGTTGTGCCAATCTGAGTTATAGACTAAATGATTGCGGCAGGTAACCTCTCTCTGATAGGGCGCGGGGTTCACATCATCGCTGAGGCATCCCGCATGACGAATATCCCCACGAATCGGATACGCAGATGCAGTAGATTTATACCCCGGAAGGGCTAGCAGTGTAGAAGCCAAAGCAAGTAAGACGAACTCTTGTAAAGAAGCGTGGAAATAAAGTAGCGGCGCGGGTGAGAAAAGAGAGGGAGTCCCTCAGGGTTGAGCTATGGTGATACACAATCTCGCGCATTCTCGCGGAGTTGTTCGACGACAGTGCCTTGGGCCTTTAGACCTGTCGGTTCCTAAAACGGCAGCGGGCATAGAGGCAACGCGTCAAGCGCTCTCAGATCTGGTACGCGAGGAAGCCAACATCTCCGTCGAGATGGCGACCCGCCTCTCGAAAGCCTTCGGCTCGACTCCTGAAACGTGGCTCGGGTTACAGATGCCGTCCGATCTCTGGCAGGCGAGGGACAGGGCAGCTGAGAGCGAGGTCCAGAAATCCCATGCGGCATGATCAGATTGATCCATCTGTCAGGAATCAGACCACATATGATATGGCCCAGGTTGAATCATATTCTCTTCTTTTCCTCTGGAAGCGCGAATACATTCATACCCACCGCACGGGCTGTAAATCGGCCTTCAGATACAACGGGTGCTTCGGCGTCCCTGTCACATTCAGTCCTAGCATATGCGGGGCCTCTAGCAGCGCTCTCACCTGCTCGCCTCTGCCCATATGTTTGCCATGATTCCCCCAGGCCGCCACAGTCACCGTGCATCGAGCCTGTGCATCGAGAATGAATCCATCGTTCTCGACTCCAACTGGATCTGGGTGGTTATAAAGCTGGTTGGGATCCGTCGAACGCAGGGCAAAGATGTTCGTGACGATCAACCCGCCGTAGCTCCATGTTTTGGCGTAGTTCAAGCAGCGTGTCACTGTTGGATCGCTTTGGCGTTCATCTGCCGTTGAAGGATTTAGCATCAAGAAATGACACAGCGGCCCCGGTTGCCAGATACGCCACAGTTGGTAGCGGTGCGTGCCTTCACGGGCAAACGTCGCCGTCGAGTGGGTGTAGCCCTCAACGGCATAAGTCACTGTGTAATGCGAACGACCAGCCATCAACAATACATCCCAGGTCTGTCCCCGAGGATCTGCACCTCTGCGTAACCACCATCTGCCGTTGAGAACCCCATTACCAATTCCATTTGCGCACCGTACTCCACTAAAGCAATCCGCTATCCCGCCGACGTCTTGTTATAACGCCATGCGCGGGATCTTCCTTCCGTCCACACCTTCCTCTTTCCTTCCCGCCCATGGCACTAAAAGCTCGTCACTCCTCGCTCTTAGCCCCCACTTTTCTTGTAGTCCCCTTTCTTTCACTTTGCGCGCCAGTCGGTGAGTCGAAAAACAGTGTCTTCGGTCAAAACACCTACGAGCCCCGGCCCCTGTAGCCGCGTACCACGCAAGTCCACTTTTATCAGGACTGAACCTTCGAGAACCGCATGCCGCAGATTCCGGCCTTTAAGATCCAGTCCGATTATCTCATCCAAAAGATTCTCGCCTTGCTCATCCTTCCGATTCCTACACCACAGCTCCACTACCGTCGACGCCGACCATTTCTCTGCGAGTAACATGGCATCGACAAGTTTCAAGGTATCCAGGAGTTGTTCCTTGACGAGCTCCGGCCAGCTCCAACAGCGCACAAAGGCCGCAACATCCTTGCACCATAGCTCACCCGCGCCATCGTAGCTGGCTGACATTTCCAGCAATACGCGACACTGTACATATCGATCAAGTTCCGGCATGCCAGGAACCAGCCGCGTGTGGTGGTTTCGCCAATAGTCCTGAAACTCGGCTGAACCAAACCCCTGTTTGTGCTTCACGCAAAAGAAAACCTTGATGATCTTTAAAAGCCTCCTGAGAAAAGGCATAGTTGGACCAGGTATTTTGGAACAGAATGGCGGGAGATGGCAGCAGGGTTTGAGGTCCTTGATGAAATCAGAGATATTGAAACAATGGCAGTGGGCAGAAGCGTTCATATTCGGCGATATCTGGAACGCACCTACGAGAAGGGACATTGGCGAAAAAGGAAAGACAACGCAACCGTCGGACTCGCAGACAAAACGGTTCGCGAAGCAGAGATCCACTGGTTTGAGGCCCAAGGCATAGCCCGAAAGGATTTTAAGATAAAGAGAGTCCTGCTGTGAACAATTTTGTCATTTGCATCAACCACCAGAGCAACCCGGCCAGCCTGATCCTAGGTAAGGTCTACCGGACCCTGCCAGATCCAGAAGCAGAGTCCCACGCTCTGCTTCGCGTCATTGATGAAGATACGTCAGAATCCGATGGCTATCTCTATCCAACCGCAATGTTTGCTTCGATCAAGTTTCCAAAGGTCGCACAGCAAGCGCTCATGGCAGAGAATGAGTAAGCCTGGCAGATAAAAATAGCAGCTCCCCCCTCGTCTCTTACCACAATGGCACTGCTTAGCCTTCAGGACATTCATGTCAACTTTGGTGATCCGCCGTTATTAGACGGCGTGAGTCTGCAGCTCGAACCCGGTGAGCGGGTGGGCATCTTAGGCCGGAATGGCACCGGCAAATCCACCCTGATGAAGATCATTCAGGGTGAAATTCGCCCTGATGCCGGCCAGGTGGTGTGCGGGAAGGATATGCGGACGAGCTTTCTTTCCCAAGATATTCCGCAATCCTTACCCGGCACGGTGTTACATCGCGTCACCCAAGGCCTGGGTAAACTCGGTGAAACACTGGCCGAATACCACGCTGTCAGCACTCAGATTAGCCAAACCGACGACCAAAAACTCCTGCATCAATTGGACACGCTCCAGCAGACATTAGATGGCAACGGCGGCTGGCTGATCCATCAGCAGGTCGGACGAACGCTGATGAGTCTGAAACTCGACGAGCACGCCGACTGTGATACCCTTTCGGGTGGACTTAAACGCCGTGTCTTGCTTGCCGAGGCGTTAGTCAGCGATCCCGATATTCTGCTGCTCGACGAACCGACCAATCATCTTGATCTTGACTCTATCGCTTGGCTTGAAGAGTTCTTGCTGCAAAATAGCAAGACGCTGTTGTTTGTGACGCACGACCGCATGCTACTCAAAAAATTGGCCACCCGGATAGTGGAGCTGGACCGTGGGCGTTTGACCAGTTGGTCGTGTGATTACGAAACATTCTTAGAGCGCAAACAGGCTGCATTCGAAACAGAAGCCAGGCACTGGGCGCAGTTCGATAAAAAGCTGGCCCAGGAAGAAACCTGGATACGCCAAGGCGTCAAAGCCCGGCGTACGCGCAATGAAGGCCGCGTACGCGTACTTCTAGAACTGCGTCAACAGCGGAAAAACCACCGAGAGCAAGTGGGCACGGCGCGGCTACAAGTCCAAGAAGCCGAACGCTCCGGAAAGCTCGTGCTGCGTGCAAAAGACGTTGGCTACGCGTACGGAGAAAAGGCGGTTGTTCACGGTTTTTCCGTCACCATCATGCGCGGGGATAAGTTCGGCATTATCGGCCCAAATGGAGCCGGGAAAACCACACTGCTGCAGCTTCTGCTGGGTGAACTCACCCCCCAGCACGGGCAGGTCGAACAAGGCACACGCCTCGCGGTCGCCTATTTTGACCAGCTTCGAACGGCTCTGGACGAAGACAAGACCGTTCAGGAGATTGTTGGACGAGGCGACGACTATATTACCTTCAACGGCAAAGATCGGCACCTTATAGGCTATCTGCAAGATTTCCTGTTCTCCGAGGATCGTGCCCGGAGTCAGGTTAGCGTTTTATCCGGCGGAGAACGAAACCGGTTATTGCTTGCCCGCCTCTTCTCCCAGCCGTCGAATGTCTTGGTCTTAGACGAACCGACCAACGACCTGGATGCCGAGACGCTCGAACTGCTCGAAGAACTCCTGCTTGAGTACACTGGGGCCGTGCTCTTAGTCAGCCATGATCGGATGTTTCTCAATAACGTCGCGACCAGCACGCTCGTATTTGAAGGCAATGGACAGATCAACGAATATGTGGGCGGATATAATGACTGGCAGCGCCAGCGTAGATCGGTGGACACTCCGGACTCTGCCCCAACGCAGCCGGATCAAAAGAAATCTTCGCCACGCCGTGACCACGCGCAACGCCCACGAAAGTTGAGCTATAAGGAACAACGCGAGCTTGAGGAATTGCCCCAACGCATTGAGGCCCTCGAAAGTGAACAAACAGCAGTACATGCTACGCTTGCCGATCCTGAGTTGTATCGTCAGGGCAACGAGAAGTTTGCTACCCTGCGCGCCCGTTTAGCAAGCCTCGAACAGGAATTGCAAGCCGCGTATGAACGCTGGGTAATATTGGAGGCTCTACCCCAATAGCCTCAGCTTTCAGCCGTAGAGGCTGTTATCTTGCGATCCGCACGATCCGTCGTTTGATCATCTGCATCAGGGCCCGTATCTCCTCGACCTTGAAGAGCAGGCCAAGGACGAGATAAAGCCCCCCAGCTATCGTCACAATCCCAGCGAGACGCAGCACGTGCTCAACTGTCATGAGTGAGCCTGGTATTTTGGCAAGAGGCTGTCCGAGGTAAAACAGACTGCCTCCCAAAACTATCGCCAACGTTGTGTGTGTCAGCAGACTGCGCGACAGGAGCCCTTCATCCAGCGGCCCGTATCGATGCCGAAAGATGAAGTAGAGCACCAGCGTGTTCACGTAGGACACTAGGGATATTACCAGCGCAATGCCCCAATGCCCCCAGACATGCATCAGCAGCCAACAGCCAAAGGCGTTGACCACAATCGAAGCCAGACCAACCCAGGCAGGCGTACGCGTGTCTTTGCTTGCAGTGAAAAGCCGGACCATGACTTGGCTTGTGCCGTAGGCCACAATACCGACCCCATACGCCATCAGCGCTTGGCTGGTCATGCGTACATCGTCTGGGCCGAACTGTCCACGTTCATACAGGAGTCGGGTGATGGGGACCGCCAAGGCTATCAGGACGGCGGTTGCCGGCAGGGCAACCGCGAAGAGCAACGACAGGCCTGCTTCCGCTTGTTTTTTAAACGTCTCAAGCTGGCCCCCGTGGTGCGCGGCAGACAGCTCGGTCAGCAATACCGTATAGACAGGCACCGCGACCAGACTGACCGGCAATAGAAACACTCGAAACGCATATGCCAGGGCAGAGATGCTGCCTTCCGGCAGTGTTGATGCCAGTGCCCGGGCCACAAATGCATTCAGTGGAACGACAGCCGTGGCCACAAGGGCCCCCAGCGCCAATCCTCCCATTTCCCGCAATGCTGGGTGCTGAAAGGCAAAGGTGAACCTATATCGGATACCACGGTGGTGAAGCGTTGGAAGCTGGACCAGCAGTTGCAGGACGCTGCCTGCCACCGCCCCGATCGCGAGGCTGGTGATGCCATATGTCGGTGCCAGGCTCAGTGCGCAGACTATCATAACGAGATTGAAGAAGACGCCGGCGTATTCCGGCATGGCGTAGTTGTCGAGACTATTTAATGTACCCTTCATCACTGCCAGTAAGCAGTGCAGGACGAGCATGGGCAGCATAAAGCGGAACAGGAACACCACCAAAGCATGATCGTCTCCGGCCAAACCCGGCGCGGCCACGGTCATGAGTCCGGAGGCCGAAGCGTAGCAAACGCCGAGCAGGAAAAGGGAGAAGAGCAAGGCGCCGTTCAAAGCAACACTAAAGATGGTGCTCAGCTCTTCCTTGTCTTCGCGGTAACGAGTGATAACCGGCACGAAGAAGTTGCTCAGCACCCCGCTAAAGAAGAGGGCCTGGATCATCTCCGGTACGTTGTAGGCAACCAGAAAGGCATCTGTCAGACGAGACGCGCCAAACAGCGCCGCTTGCACCGCCTCACGGATGAAACCCAGCGGACGGCTGATGAGCGTGGCAACAACAATAGGAAGTCCTTTTCGCGCGATCCGCGTTCGGGATGGGGACTCGGGAGCGAAAGTTGGAGACACGTCTGCACTGTACCAAGTAAATTCCGAATCGTCAGCTTAGATGGGTTTTGCTTCACAACGGCTAACGGTGTTTTTCATCCCTTCACCCATACCGCGCTATACTGGAAAGAACAGGGAAGGGGGTCTTCTATGCCGTCCAACGCGGACTCAATATTGCCTCTCATAGTCGCGCCGCAGTCCGGGCGGTGGGGTTGGCTGTCAAACGCAATACGAGACACATGGCGCGGCGCTTTATCGCCGGGGAAACGCTGGCTGGCATGGCCGCTGCGGCGTTAGTGGCCGGTAATAGCGTGATTATGAAACCCGCCGAGCAGACACCAGTCATTGCGGCCAAGCTAATGGACATCTTTCGTACTGCGGGCCTCCCGCCCGGAGTGTTAGCCTATCTACCCGGTCTACGCGAAGAGGTTGGGGAATATCTTGTCACCCATCCAAGTACCAATATTAATGCTTCCACCGGGTCACGTGTGGCGGACCGATTCTTCGAAACACTCCCGTCCGGCCTGACACCAAGCAGTGTGGGCCGATACTCCGTCCGGGCCACACGCATCAAGAGAACGGACACACCAAAACCGTGTGGTTTCATCATACTCTGTTGGTCCGAGACGAAAGGCACCCTGAGAGCGCAAGAAACGACACGGATGTCCGGCGGCTCGCATTGGGGTCAGCTCAATCTGGTCCTTACGAATCATAATGACATCACCTCATCGGCACGTGGTAGCTTACCCGCCGCTTTGAGCACGGCTCGACGCACAAGCTCGGCAAGCAATGGCACCTTTTCTCCATTCAGAGCAAGCGGTCTCGCTCCTTGTGTGGCAGCCTGTCCAGCCCGATCAGCAATCGCCTCGGTGATAGAGTTTCCTTGCAACACCGCTTCTGCTGTAGCTGAGCGGAGAGGGGTCGGAGCAACCGAGCCAAGAACGATACGCGCTTCTTGCACAATATTTTCTGGCTGGCTCACCGGCTGGCGCGCCGACGGCACAAGGACCACGGCAGCTTCTACCATAGGCCAGTCAAACGACTGTTTGTGTTTTAGGTTAAGATAAACACTGCCCGTTTTGGGGGCCAGACGTGGCACCCTAATGCCAGTGATGATCTCACCAGCGGTCAGGACGTTCTCCTGCCGTATGTTCTGCTCCGGGCTCAGAAAAAAATCTGCAAGCGGAATCAGCCGCTCCTGCCCACCTTTTTTTGGATCAATGACGTGCACAGATGCCGCATAAGCCAACAGGGGCACGGCGGCGCCTGAAGGATGGGTCATGGCGCAGGTCTGATTCGCAAAGATCGCATGAGAGCGATTGTCGCCTTCCAGCGCGAAGCACCGTTCGCCTCCTTTTTTGAGGCATAGATAATCCTCTTGGCGAAAATACCAGCAACGTGGGCGCTGGCATAGATTGCCACCAAGGGTAGCCTGATTTCTGATTTGTGGCGTGGCCGCACTCATTGCCAGCTGCGCGAGTGCTGGCCACCGTTCTTGGATCTGAGCCGAGCCCACAAGCTGGGCGAAGGTGGTCAGACTGCCAATGCGGAGTGCTCCGGTTTCAGCGTCAAGACGTATTCCCTGGCACTCGGGTACTTCGCTAATATCAACAACTACTTCTGGTGTGACTAGTCGCTCTTTGAGTAGATCGAGCAGATCCACCCCACCAGCCTTAATCGCGGCAGTCGGATACTGGGCCAACGCTGCAGTTGCGGCAGCAAGCGTATGGGGCTGAGTATAGGCAAAACGCTGCATCCGCTTCTCCTGACTTTACACTACCGTTTGCGGAGCCCGATCGTTTGCTTCTAAAGCACCATCACGCTCCGCAAGCGCAGCAAGTACACGGCCTGGAGTGATCGGCAGTTGTGTGACCCACGCGCCCGTGGCGTTGTAGATAGCATTCACCACTGCTGCGACAGTGGCAACTTTGGCAGGCTCGCCCAAATTACGGGCATCGGTATTGGTCTGCCCATGGTAGACGTTCAGGAAAACCGTATCGAGCTGCGGCATCTCACGTGGACCGGCAATCTTATAGAAGAGAAAGTCCGGATTCAGCATCCGGCCTTCCTGCCCGTCCATCACGCGTTCCTCAAATAAACCAAAGCTCAAGGCATTGATAATTCCGCCCTGGAGCTGACTTTCCGCCAGCAGCGGATTGAAGACGCGGCCACAATCCTGAACCGCGACAATTTTCTCAACACGCACGCGGCCGATCCGCTCATCAACCGTGACTTCCGCAAACTGGACGCCGGCCATCAGATCCTGGCCCATAGAGATGCGCGAGAAAGACGCAGACGGACCACTATAATCTTCAGCCCGTTCGCCCAGAGCGGCCGTTTTGCCTCCAGGCAGGAGGGCACAAGTTTCCGCCCAGGTCAGCCTTTTTCCAGACTGCGATACGACCAAACCTCCAGGCAGGAGTCTTAGACTAACAGGGCCTACCCCAAGTTTGCGTGCAGCATAGGACAAGAGTCTCTGTTTGACCCGGTAGGCAGCCTGGCGCGCGGGCGGGGTGACGGTCGACGTCAGCCTGCTGCCGCCTGGAGCTGGCGAATACGGATAATCCGAATCTGCCAGACGCACATCGATCTGATGAGCTTCCAAACCTAGCTCTTCCGCAATCGCTTGAGCAATCACCGTGCGTGATCCGGCGCCAGGCGCCGATGTGCTGGTGAAGGCAATAACGCTGCCATCTTTGTTCACCTGGACCTCAACCTGCGCCCCCGGACTGTACACGCTATACCAGACGCTATTAGCCACTCCGATGCCGTTCTTGATCGGACCGTCTTGTGCTGCCGGCATGGGGTCTCGGCGGTCGTGCCAGCCCATGCGCTCGGCACCAATCCGCAACTCTTCGGCCCGCCACGGGGTCCGTTCACAGCTGTTGCGCAGGCGGAATTCAACCGGGTCATAACCTAATCGCGCGCATAACATGTCAATCCCGACTTCCAAAGCAAACGCGCCCTGTGGGTGGCCTGGTGCCCGGAACGCACAGCTCGGGCCGGTGTTCATGAGTACATCGTAATCGGCAGCGCGCACGTGCACACAGTCATAGATACTGAAAAACGGCCCGGACGCCCCAGCGCCAAAACCCGCACCGGCCGAGCCGTAATTTGTCAACTCAACGGCCGCCAGGGTCCCGTCACGCATGCCGGCCACGCGGACGTGCATTTTGTTCTGGGGCCGATTACCGCCAACCAAATGTTCGTCTTTACGTGACAGAGCGATCTTCACCGGCCGCCCGGCTTGTTTGGCCAGCTGCGCGGCAAGTGCCGTATAGGGCAAACTAGACGCCTTGGTTCCGAATTGCCCGCCAATAAACATGTTAACAACATGCACCTGCGTGTGGGCCAGCCCGAAATAATCGGCCAGCTCTGCTCTAGCCTTGGTAACGGATTTTGCACCGCAATGGACAATAAGACGATCCGCTTCCCAGTAGGCAACGGCAGCATGGGTCTCAAAACAGCTATGGGTTTGCACAGGCGTGCGGAACTCTTGTTCAATAACCTCATCCGCAATTTGGACCGCATGTGGCACATCGCCCCGATTTGAGCCAAACAGGGAGCGCTTGGAGGGCCCAAACACATTGCCACTTTGTTTCGGCCCGTCGTCCGCCCAGGCAGAGGCGACGAATCGAATGCCGTCTTGGGCCCGGACGCGACCGCCTGCAGCTGCGCGCCCACCTTCCATAACGACAGGTGCGTCCGCGTGCATAGCCGTTTCAAAATTTACGACAAACGGACCGCGCGCATAGGTAACCTCAATCGCGCGCGCGGCATCCTCGGCTTGCTCTTGGGTATCCGCCGCAATAGCCGCTACTTCATGTCCCTGAAAGCGTACGCGCCTGCGGTCCAGCACATACACAGCGCGCACGCCGGTTAAGTTTTCCGCCACTGCTGTGTCGATCGACTGAATCTGAGCGGCCGCGTATGGTGAGCGTACGATCACTCCATACAACATGCCCGGCAGTTTCATGTCACGAGTGTATTTTGCTTGGCCGGTGACTTTGGCGCGGGCATCAACCCGCGGAACCGGCTTCCCCACAACACGGAGTTCGGTTGTTGCATCCCACGGCAACGGTTCGTCGTCCGGGATGGTCCGTGTTTCTGAGCTGAGATTATTGAGATAGCCGACCTGGAGTGTGACTTTGCGCGCCATGCGTTATCCCTTCACCAGATCCGACTCTTGGCCCGACGCGGCCAGCACGGCAGTAAACACATGCGGATAGGTTCCACACCGGCACAGATTACCGCTCAGTGCTGATTTAATTTCATCAAGCGTTGGTTTCTCGGTTCGATCCAACAAAGCCCGACAACTCATCAGCATGCCGGGTGTACAAAAACCACATTGCACAGCGTCATGGCGAATAAAGGCTTCCTGCAGCGGATCAGGCTGTTCTACACTCGGCGCCAACCCTTCAACCGTCCGGATGGCCTTGCCCTGCGCTGTAATGGCCAGCAGCATACACGAGACGACGGGCTCGTTGTCGAGCAGAACAGTACAGCCTCCACATGCCCCGCGGTCACAAATCACTTTCGTGCCGGTCAGGTCGAAATGGTCGCGTAAGACGTCGGCTAGGGTCACCCTAGGTTCGACGTTGACGGTATGGGTCTGGCCATTGACCTCAAGTCCCACTGGTACGGGAGATGGTCCCAAGAGAGGAGGGATCTCTGACTTGTCTTCCGCCTTGACACCGGGCAGCGAGAAATTCAACGCGCTCAGGCCCGCCGTCCCAGCCCCGGCCCCTTTTAGAAATGAGCGCCGGGTAAGGCTGGAGGAAGCTTGGGTACTGTGGGTAGCCGTTGCGGCGGGATCTGTTTTTTTCCCTTTCATAATATCCTTGTTGCCTTACTGACAGGTCACGATGCCACAACCGGATTCTCTAATACGCCGATACCTTGCACTTCGATTCGAACCGTATCCCCGGCCTTAAGAAAACGCGGTGGCTTACGGTAGGCGCCAACCCCAGCTGGCGTACCGGTGGTAATCACGTCGCCGGGTTCAAGCGGAAAGATATGCGACAGGTAGTCGATCAAATAGGGAATGTTGAAGATCAAATTTTGCGTGTTGGAGTGTTGCATTTCCTCACCACTCACCAGGGTACGAATATCCAGGACGTGCGGATCAGGTAGCTCATCTCGCGTCACAATGGCCGGCCCCATTGGCGCAAAGGTATCAAACGACTTCCCAGCGGTATGGCTGCTCCGGCGCTGGTAGTCACGCGCGCTGACATCATTGCATATGGTATAGCCAGCAATATAGTCGAAAGCGTTGGGGGCTGTAACGTCTTTCGCACGTGTCCCAATGACGATAGCCAGCTCACCTTCAAAATCAACCGACTGGCTGACCTGTGGCAGACGAATAGCCTCACCAATGCCAATCGCAGCAGCAACAGTCTTGGCGAAAATAAGCGGATATTCCGGTTTTTTTCGCCCACCTTCTTGTGCGTGATCGGCATAGTTTAATCCAATGCCCAGAATTTTTCCCGGTCTCGCAATGGGGGCTTTGAGCCGAATATACGCTAACGGGATGAGGCTACCCGCGCTAACGGCCTCTTGAGCCTGGGCTAGAACTTCACCTCCCTTTTGCAGCAGGCTCAGCATATCACCGGGCACAGCGCCTCCAGAGGCGGTTGGCAGATCCATGACCCCGGCATCGGTCAGCACTCCAGTACTGAGAGCATTGTTGTGCTCATACGTAACGAGTCTCATGCCAATTCCTTTCTCAACTCATACAATGATGACCATATAGGGTCGTCTCCCTGCCCTGTCTCGTTATGTCACGCGGCAGAATGCTACGCATCCCCCGCATCTTTTAATTTTCCACGCTCCACTTTGCCCATAGCGTTCCGCGGAATTTTTGAAAGAAAGCGATATAGACGCGGCCGCTTATACGGGGCTAAATCTTGCTCCGTACGCTTGCGCAACCGGTCTTCGAGTCCACCAGGATCTTCACCTTCTTTTGGGACGATGAAAGCGGCAACCCGTTCGCCCAGGTCAACGTCAGGCATGCCAGCTACCGCACACTCACGCACGCCAAGTTCAGCTTCCAGCACGACTTCGACTTCACCCGGCGTGACGTTTGTTCCGCCAACAATGATGAGTTCTTTCATCCGACCGCTGATGGACACATAGCCATCTGCAGAGAATGTTCCCAGATCCCCAGTGCGAAACCAGTCATCATAAAAGGCGGCAGCTGTGGCCTCGGGGTTGTGCCAGTAGCCGCTAAAGACATTCGGGCCACGAACCCAGATCTCGCCCGTTTCTCCGTGCGTCAGTTGCTCTTGGGTCTGGGGGTTAAAAACGCCGACATCGGTTCCCGGCAAGGCCAGGCCGACTGTGCCCGGCCGTCGGTCTCCATCCAAAGGATTCGAGGTGTTAATCGCCGTCTCTGTTAAGCCGTAGCGTTCGACCACGCGGAAACTCGACTGCTTTTCAAAACGACGAAAGGTTTCCGGAGACAGAGGAGCCGAGCCCGAGATAAACAGCCGCATGGTGTCTAAATCAAATTTCTCTTCCAGCTCGGTCATGCTCTCGGTCATGCGATGGTACATGGTCGGCACGCCCATAAACACGCTGATGCGATGCGGAGCTAGAGCACGCAGAACAACGGCAGGATCGAATCGATCCAGTAAGACGGTGGCATTGCCAACATACAGCGTCCCATACAAGCCCAGGCCCAAACCGTGCAAGTGATGAGGCGGAAGCGCATGCAAGAGGCGATCGTCTTCGTTCATCCGCCACGTGTCAACCAAAAGCGCTTGCAGATTGGACCCGATATTGTGCTGGGTCAGTCCCACTCCTTTGGGTTGTCCGGTCGTTCCACTCGTAAACAATAACAAGGCTAGATTGTCATCCGCGCCTGCAACAGGCTCGAGACCGGGCAGTTGCCCGGCAAGCGCCTCTTCCAGAGCGATAGTATGCGCAGAAAGATCTTCATTATGTCCGGCCACCCACCACGGCCCAGACACGGCTTTCACAATCTCCGGAGCACGGGTCACTGTTGCCGCCGTCGTAATCGCGAGTTGAACGTCTGCCTGCTTGAGCACGGCTTGGGTCTCTGCGGCAGACAAAGCAGGATTAAGCGGCACGACCCCAGCCCCAACGCCGAGTACAGCCAGGTGAGCAGTGACAAGACCCGTTGATTTACCGAGCGACAGCGCAACGCGATCACCCGGCCGAATGCCCGCCGCACGCAGCGCGGCCATCCAGCGGGATGCTTCAGCCCGCAGCTCTCCCCGCGTCTGAGACCAGGTCACTTGCCCGGATGGTTCTAAGCGCTCGAAAAGCAGTCGGTCTTCGTCTTGAGACAGTCGATTCCAAAAATGGTGCACCAAATTCATGGTTTCCTCATTCGTAAGTTCCTCGTGTACCACACCCGCTTGGGCACGAACAAGCGAGCTGGGCAGAGTCTCTGCTTGGGCAAGTTCTAATAGTACGTAGGCGAGATAGTTTAAAAATGATAAAAGCGTGTAAAACTTAAATTTATAGATCAACTCGCGTATACGGGGAAAATACGAGGAGGAAACATGGCCTACGACGTTGTTATCAAGAACGGAACCGTCGTTGACGGCACTGGGAATCAACGCCGCCAAGCGGATGTTGCTATTCAAGGCGACCGAATTGCTGAAATCGGAAAAATTACGGATACGGCAAAACGCACAATCGATGCCGAAGGCAAGATTGTCACGCCGGGTTTTGTTGACATCCATACGCATTTAGATGCCCAGATATGGTGGGATCCGGCCGTCTCCTCCTCCTGCTGGCATGGCGTGACTTCTGTCGTCATGGGCAACTGCGGTGTCACCTTTGCCCCCTGCCATCCTGAAGATCGTGACTATCTGGCCCACTTGATGGAGTCGGTTGAAGATATTCCAGCCGCGAGCATCAACGAGGGTATGCCCTGGAAGTGGGAGACCTACGGGGAATATCTCGGGGCTCTCGACGGCACGCCCAAGGGCGTTAACGTCGGCGGCATGGTCGGACACTGTGCCGTACGCTACTGGGCTATGGGGGAAGAAAGCCTAGAGAATAAGCCAGCGAGTCCAGAAGCAATTGGCCGTATGCGCGAAATCGTGGCCGAAGCCATTTCGGGCGGCGCGCTCGGGTTTTCTACCTCGCGGACTATCTTGCACCGCACCCCAGAAGGCCAACCTGTCCCCGGCACCTTTGCCGAGTTTGAAGAGTTAATGGGGATAACCAGTGCGCTCGGAGATCTTAAACGGGGCGTAGTCGAGGCGGCCCCTGGCATCGACAGTGGCCGCGCGGAAGATTTACAACGCGAAGTGCGTTGGATGACTGAGGTCAGTCTGGCAACCGGGCGGCCGGTCACATTCGGCCTGGCCCAAAGCCGGCCGCATCCCACCGCGTATGCGTCCATGCTGGATCAAATCAGCGAAAGTGCGAAACGCGGGGCACGCATCTTTGCTCAATCCACCACGCGCGGAATTGGGGTGCTGTTTGGTTTTGCAAATAGGACCCCGTTTGACCGCGCCTCGGCCTGGCGTGCGCTGCGCCACCTGAGCCTCAAAGAAAAAGTCGCCCAGCTAAGAGACTCAGAATATCGTGCCCAGATGGTCCGCGAAGCTAAGGATAATCCGCCGCCGATTGATTTTAGCCAAATCTTTGTTCTGCCTAAGGATGATGTACGGTATGATCTGGGGACAGAAGACAGCCTCCAGACACACGCTGATCGTCTTGGTGTGAGCCCCGGCGAAGCCTTTATACATCTCGCTCTGGAGAACGAGGGCGAAACGCTCTTCAACTACCCGTTCTTAAACTCACAGTTTGACGCCGTGCAACGTATGCTCGATCACCCCCAGGTGATCATTGGCCTTGGCGACTCCGGCGCGCATTGTGGCCAGATCATGGATTCCAGCCTGCCGACCTACTTCCTCAAATACTGGGCCAAGGAACGTCAACACTTCGCACTGGAACAAGCGATTTATATGCTCACGTCCGAACCGGCCCAACTCTTTGATATCCACGATCGCGGGGTGCTGCGTGAAGGCGCATATGCCGACCTGAATGTCATTGACTATGACAATCTGCGCCTCCCGCCGCCAGCCTTTCTGCATGACTTCCCGGCTGGCAGCGGGCGTTATATCCAGAAATCTTCCGGTTACGATTACACGCTGGTCAACGGACAGGTTTTTATGCAAGGACTCGATCACACCGGCGCTCTTGCCGGCCGGGTGCTGCGCAGCGCTTAAACCCCGTCCTTTCTTCAACGAGACACTCAGCCTACATTGTCAGGGCGACCAATCGGTCGCCCTGACAGCATTTCTATGACCGACATCAGCATCATCGAAATAAAGGCGCACTGTTCGGATCCGGAGCATGTCCGGATTTATCTGCAGTCAAAAAACGCCGACTTCAAAGGAATTGATCACCAAACCGATACCTACTTTCAGGTCCCTCGGGGGCGACTCAAACTCAGAGAGGGCACGATCGAAAACGCGCTCATCTATTACGAACGCGAAAACCAGGAAGAGCCAAAGCAGTCGAATGTCATAGTTACTCAGACGAGGCCTGATTCAACCCTCAAAGCACTGCTCAGCCATGCCTTAGGAATTCTTGTTGTTGTAGAAAAACAACGCGAGATCTATTTCCTTGACAACGTCAAATTCCACATTGATGCGGTCAATGGGCTCGGCCATTTTATTGAGATCGAAGCGATTGGTCAGGATAGAAGACTCAGCACAGAGCAGCTATTCAGCCAATGCCAATTTTTCCGCGAGGCATTGCGAATCGCATCCCAGGATCTTATCGCACTATCGTATGGCGATTTAGTGCTAAAAAAAATCGAAAAGCACGAAACCGGGTAAGATGGCTACGGGAGTCTTCAGCACGACACCAGAACAGCATTCACCGCCCCAAGGAGCTCTTGGCGCTCAAGCGGTTTGGCCAGCGTGTGCTGCACGCCTAAGTTTTTTGCGGTTGCTAAGAAATCGAAGTGGCCGGCGCGTCCACCGCCGGAGATCGCTATAATCTTTGTTTGGGGCGACTGTTCGCGCAGTTCCAGGACTATCTTTATACCTTCCTTTTCGGGCATAAAAATATGCGTAATGACGAGGTCGGCAGGATGCTCATGGAAGAACGCTACACCCTCTGCCCGTTTGGCACCCTGATATAGACATACACGAAGAGTAAAAAAATAATGCAACTTTTTCGATCAACCTTACTTCCTCAAAGAGAGATCTCATCTGCAAGCAGAAAAACAAATAGGGATACACGATCTTACAGTTTCCTTTCACGCTGTCTTTCAAGCAGCGTTACCCCTGTACCACTCGCTTTGCAGACCAAAACAGGTTCTTCCAGCACCTCTGCAGCTGAGTCCGAGAGATCCAGCCGCGGACCAATGACTTTCCAGGCTTCAAATTCGAGTGTGCGAGAGCTGCGTCCAACCCTGATGATACGCCCATGCGCCTCAATGAAATCTCCAGCATAAACTGGAGCTAAGAATTCTATATTGTCATAGGCTCGAAAAAGCCCCTCATCGCCATCCAAGCGGATATGCAGCTCTGTCCCAACATCACCAAAGAGCTGCAGCATTTTCGCCCCATCAACCAGATTCCCTCCATAATGAGCATCATGCGCGCTCATGCGTAGCCGGACTACAGCAGTAGGGAGATCGTCGACGGGCTCCATTCGTGGCATGTTTGATTCCTTTTCGACCGATCTTGCGATGTCTTATGAGAGGGTATTCCCGTCCCAGCGTTCTACCTCAACTCGGCAGTCGTAAAAAGTTCCACCGCCGCCAAGATCGGTCAGTTTTGCCGAAGTAACATTATTGACGTTGCCCTTTCCTCCGGCCAATTTGTCCCACCAGCCCCAGAATGTTGCAACCGTGCCAGCTTGAACACGCTCAGAAATGGCAACCGGCAGAACGAATGCGCCACGGTCGTTAAATACCCGGACTTCATCCCCCTCGTTTAACGCGCGTAGGGCGGCATCATGCGGGTGGATCTCTAAGGTCTTGGCCGTGGATTCTTGACGGCGCATCACCGGCAAATGCCCATACGACGAGTTCAACGAATCCTTGTGTTTGCGCGGGAGAAAATTCAGTGGAAACGGACCATCGCTCAACGTTTCGTGTGGAGGGACAAAGGCAGGCAGCGGGTCAAGTCCGTCCTGGTCCATTTTTTCACAGAAAAACTCGAACTTACCTGAAAGGGTCAGAAACCTGCCATGCGCACGGGGTAACAGGTCAGGCTCAGAGCGCGTCTGCATAAAGGGACGAGACAGGAATTCACCGACAGACAGCCCATCCGTTAAGACGTCAGCGGCAAATTCCTCTGCCGATACATGCACCGCAGGCTCAGTTATGCCAAGTGCTGTGGCCAGCAACCGAAACACGTCGGCATTCGATTTTGCTTCGGCCAGCGGCTCAAGCGCCTTGCGGCTGAAGCTTCCGAAATCACCGCCATACGCCAGAATAATATCATCCTGTTCAAGCGGAGAGGTCGCAGGTAGGACAATATCCGCATAGTCCGCACTGTCAGTCAGGAAAAGATCGTGGACCACGGTAAACAGGCCCGGACGTTGCAAAGCGCGCCGCAGGCGGGGTTGATCCGGCATCGAAGCGGCCAGATTGCAGTTATAGACATACAACACGTTGATAGGCGGATCAAAGGTCGGATCGAGTACATGCTCTGCCAGCCGCATCATATTAATCTCGCGCGTGTCCACCGGTGCAAGATCAAAGCGCATGACTTGTTTGATATTCTGAGCGGTAAACATGGCCCCGCCAAAGTTACACAAGCCGCCACCAACCTCGCGCCAGGCACCCGTCAGCGCAGGCAGACAAGCCACTGCACGGACGGCCGCCGCGCCGCCACCGCTGCGTTGGATGCCAACGCCGGTTCGAATCGCAGCGGGTCGAGTGGTCGCATAGGTGCGCGCAAAATCCTGAATGGTAGTCACCGCAACGTCGCACGTCTGCGCCAGGTCGGTCAGCGAGAGCGACTGCAGGCGTTTAAAAAATGGCCCGGAGCCGATGGTATGCTGGTGTACATAGTCGAGGTCGGCCAGCCCTTCCTGTTCAATGACTTTCATCATGGCCAAGGCCAATGCGGCGTCGGTTCCTGGTCGCAGAGCAATATGTTCATCGCACGCCCGGGCGGTTCGCGAATGATACGGGTCGATGACAACCAGCCGCGCCCCCCGACGCTGTGCCTCGCGCACAAGTGGCCACACATGCAAACCCGTGTTCAGCGGATTCGAAGCCCAGAAGATGATGAGTTTACTTTCAACCAAACCCTCTGGGGAAAAGCCGAAAAACACATCGGAGTAATCCATTGCGCCATACAAACCGCCTGCGCAAATCGTGCGTGCCAAGGTCGATGCACCGAGCGCATGAAAGAAGCGGCGATCCATGCCGTTGCTTTGATACACCCCGTTATTGCCCCGGTACGAATACGGCAGGATGGACTGCGGCCCGTGTCTTGCCATCGTAGCCTGCATTTTATCTACGATGGTCGTAACAGCCTCATCCCACGAAATCCGGACGAACCGGGCTCCCGGTCCTTTCGCACCAACCCGCTTCACTGGGTAGAGTAGGCGCTCCGGCGCGTAGACACGATCCAGAAACTTGTTAACCTTTGCGCACAGAGCTCCACGCGTAAACGGATGCTCCTTATTCGCCGTAATCTTGACCGCTCGACCATGATCAACGGTCACATCCATAAGGCACGAATCCGGACAATCGTGTGGACACGCGACCTGCGCAGTACGAGCCATAAGCCCTCCTTTTCCTTCAGGCTGTACCACAGCTAGGGAAGAGAATCTAGGAAAAAATGCGTGTATCTTGAGAACTACTAGGAGCCGAACGTTCCCACATGAAGAGGCCCCCGCGTATCAGCCAGATGATGCCAATGGCCAGCAAGGTCTGATTACGGCCATTCGGATCACGGAGCCCACGATACGGACCAAAGATCCACGGGTCCTCAACTAAGGTCCGCTGCTCCCACATCCAAAAAATGGCCATCGCCCGATCATCGGTCGTTGGAGGAGTGACTACGTCTGGGAGATGGTGCTCCTGCTGGGTGAGACGGGCATGGCGGGGCGTATAGATCGGATCGTATACGAGTGCTGGCCACCACAAGGCGATACTGATTGAGGCGAGGCTACACATCCAGATAATGCTGAGAGAAATGGCAGGGCGCATATGATCTTCACCGAAAGCCATCGGCAGCTACCATGGTGTCCTCAGAGGGTGGAGAGGCTTCTCAAACACGCTTTAGCCTTCCCTTTGGAGTTGCGCAACCGTGAAGAGGACGGTATGAGAACTCCATCTCTCACTGTGGAGAAGGAGAGGCTATGCATAAGAAGCGCTACGGGTTTGGCTTCGTTGGTGGCATTGTTTTCAGTCTCGCTCTCGGGAGCGTCCCTCAAGGGTTTGCTGAGGAAGGCTATCCTGAGGACTATACGCCGTCGACTCAGGCAGAAGGTGGACGGCGAAAAGGCTTAGACCGGGTCTTCGCTGTGACAGGTTATATGACGGACAAGCTTGCGGCCGCTGGTGGAGAAAAATCACCGGAGTGCTATCGCAGCTGCCTTACGGCCCCGTGGAATGAAGTCCTTGCGTGTGCCGAAGCGAACGACACCTATGTGACAAGCGAATCGTGTGAAAAAGAGGCCGCTCAAGAAATGGCGGCATGTGATCCAAAATGTAGCCCGTCGGACTCATAGTCAGGCGAGTTAAGCCACGAGACGAGATGCATACCCCGACACAACTTTTCAGCCAGTCTTGAGTTCAAAGAGGCATACGGGAATAGGGAGAATACGATGCAAACGAAAAAATTCGTACTGACGCTGCTTGGTGGAATCTGCTTAGGGACAATCCTGGCTGCGTCTTCTGGCGTTGCTGCTGAAGGCTACCCAGAGGGCTACACGCCGTCAAAACCAGCCGAAAAGGGTACAACCAACATCCTCGCTCGTTTTGGCGCGATCACGGCCTATGTCAATGACAGGCTCGAAGCGACCGGTGGGGCAAACGCTCCCCAGTGTTACAGCAACTGCATGACTGTTCAGATCAATAAGATTCTTGAATGTCTCGACCAAAAGAACGCCTACGCCATAAGCGAGCTGTGCGAAAAAGATGCCGCCCGGCAGGCAGCCGCGTGCGATCCGAAGTGCACAGACGGCTAGTCTTCTCTCAGGGCTGAAGGGAGAGGTCTGTCATTCTGAACCGGCGCGGAGCGTTGGTGAAGAATCTCTCTGCTAGACGAGACGGAGAGATTCTTCGTCGCAAAGCTCCTCAGAATGACACACAGCAAATGCACGTTGACAAAGTACTAAGAAAATTTTTCTTACCGGTTACCTGAGAATAGAGCTTCTTTCTATCTGAGCACTGTGCACCTCTCCGAAAAGAGATGCGTTTCTGCGCAAGACCGATCACGTCGACTATCATCTACACTCATGCACTCCTACTGACGGAGGACAGATATACCCAAACTCGTTGTGGCTCTGAGTTTTGGGCTTCCGCTTTATTTTTTCCTCAGCGTCTGGGCAACTCCGCCGCCGGCGCCAGCGTGGACGGTACAGCTCCGCAATAGCAAAGGTCTCCAGACGGGTGATCCGGTAGAAGAAGCGGGTCAGCCTATCGGTCATGTCGTGCGCGTTCCACACCAGTCCACATTGTCATGACCCTGGACCCAGATGCTCGCGACTCTGCGGGAACGGGCAACGCTCTTTGTCATCACACCAACGGGAGCGAGCCGTCCCGTCCTGCGCTTAGTTGTTTTTGATAAATACAGCCCGCCGCTCCCATCAGGGAGTGTGATTGCCGGGGCAGAGTCTGAAATAGAGGTCGAACTCCGTCGTCAGCTTGCGACCATGTAAAGCGCGGTCCAGGCCTTCACGCATCAAGTTGAAACGTTTAATCGGGCTCTCAATCAGACCCAGAGATCCGAAGAAAAGCACCAGGTGGAAGACAGTGTGGGGAATCTATTCGATACCCTCCAGCAGACGCGGGATGAGGTGACACCATCCTTGAGCGAAGAAGTCGCCCCGTGGAAAAACTCTACGAGCGGCTGTTTCCTACCTCATCTGCCAAACCATAGAAAATTGTTCCATAACCCGATAAAAAAGGGCGGTCCAAAAGCCGCCCTTTTACTTTTCAGTCTTCTCTCAGACTGACTTCTTCGGACTTCTTCTTACTTTTTCATCATGGCTGCCAACGCAGCACCCTGCTCGCCAAGTACTTTCTTGGTTGAGTCCCGCTCTTGAATGCGTTGCCACCACGCAGTAAGTTTTGGCCTGCCTTCGAATGGCTTCTTAGAGCCAAAATTCGGCAGCAGATTGTCATGTAAGAACAGCGTCGGCGCAATGGCCGCATCGGCAAGGGTGAAATTATCGCCAGTCAGCCACGGCCCATCAGAAATAGAGGCTTCAAGCTGGTCCAGATTACTATTTAACTCAGCCATCTTATCCGCGATGAATTTGTCGCTCAGCTCTTGACCAAACAGCTTGGCAAAACACGCACGTGCCGGCGGGTCGATGTAGAGATCGTGGTAGCGGGTAATCGCGCGCACTGTGGCTCGGCCCTCAGCATCTTTTGGCAGGAGCGATGTCTCGGGGTATTTATCTTCCAGATATTCGTTGATCACTTCCGACTCAGCAATGAGTTGCCCATCGTCAGTCTCCAATGCGGGGATCTTCCCGGTCGGATTTATTTTTCTGTAGTCCTCGGAGTTCGGACCGCCGGGCGCGTCAAGGAATTCCACGTTGAGTCCCTTCTCATACATGACAATCCGGCACTTACCGGCGAAGTTACTCAGACCTAAGTTATACATCTTCATACGACATACTCCCTTTCGAAAATTTTATTGTTACCCTCGACTATCCTGCCCGACAAACGTTAAGTCAACGGCAAAACGTGGGTACGGAAAAATTAATGAGGAGGTATAGAGCATGCATTTTGCTTCTCATTTTTTCGAATTTGGAGCTCGGTTATAGCTGCTGAGAAGCCGCTGGAAAAATGTCGTGAACTCCGGGAGAACAGGGCCGTTGTGTCGGGTGACGCTTTCCTCACCCAGTACACGGACTACACAGGCGTCACAATGTCGATTCGCCCTTTTACCAGCGGCAAAAAACGACGCGTATTGAATGTAATCAATGTTCCAGCGCGCGCCTTCAGCGCGCAGGCCAGGATTATCGCATGGTACGTCTGCCCACCTGATATGCCCTCATCCGGAGCGCGGTGAAGGACATTTCGGTCTGCACGGCCGTCGAGCGCAACAATCGATGAGGCTTGTAGGAAATTGGCCTCTAGGAGTTGGGCTGCGTCCATGGGCGTTCAACGATCCGGAGGGGGCAGACGGGTAAGCACCGCATACGCCTCGACCAAGGCGGGGGCAGCAGAAACTAACACATCTTCTTGGTCAAAGGGTCGTTCAAATTCGGCAACCGCCCGCTCATGGTGTTCGCGCCAGGAGCAGATAGCCGCGATCATGCAACTGGTATCAGAAACAAAAACGGCCGCCGTCATCAACACCATTATTCCAACAATACGCCTAACAATGATAGGAGAAGCGGATCATGTATTTTGCTTTCCGCTTCATCAAAGTTGAAGTACTTTTGTGTTTGCTGATGCTCATCGTGGCGGGTCCAGCCTGGGTTCGTGTCACAGCAGTTGTTATTGATCGTATTGAATCGCCAACGTTTGAGGGACATGCATTTGGCGATGTAGGCCAGTACGAAAAAATCGTAGGCCGGATGTTTGGAGCGGTTGATCCGAAGACGGCTGCACATGCGAATATCGTGAACTTGGACAAGGCCCCTCAGAACGCGGCTGGCCTGGTCGAATACAGTACGGATTTCTACATTCTCAAGCCCATCGATCCCACCAAAGGCAACCGAACCTTATTCTCCGGGATCCTTAACCGAGGCAGTAAAATTGACTTCAACCTGCTGAACGACGTTCCTTTTGGCAAACGTACCAACAAGCCGATAACGGCCGCAGACGCAGGCAACGGCTTTCTCATGCGTCAGGGCTATAGCGTTGTCTGGACCGGTTGGCAGGCCAAAGGCAAAGCCGGCGCGCAGTGCTGCGTGCGGAACAAACCTGGGTTCATGGGTGCTGATCTCCCTATTCCTTCGGATAATGGCCAGGCGCTTGTGGGAACGGTCCGTGACCTATTCGTTGGGCAAGAACAGACGAATGCTCCGGATCACGTCACCGCCACGCTGAGCTACGCGGTTTCATCACGCGACTCAGCTAAGGTACACGCAACCGTTCGCAATCGGGCTGAAGAAACAGGTGTTCCGATTTCGTTTTGTGAAACTGAAGCCAAGAACCCCTGCTGGAGTTTTGAAGACGAGCAAACGATTCATTTGAGAGGTGGATTTCAGTCCGGACGATTGTATGAAATCAAATACCAGGGTAGGGATCCTCCTGTCCTCAGACTCGGCTTTGCTGCGACGCGAGATGTCGTCTCCTTTCTCCGTTACGAGACACAGGACGACGCGGGCAAACTAAATCCCCTCCGGTTCAGCCAAGAAAAGACAGGCATCGACAAGGTCCTGGCGTTCGGCATCTCCCAATCCGGCCGCTATTTGCAAGAGCACGTCTGGGCAGGCTTTAACCAAGATGAAGCCGAGCGCATTGTTTTCGACGGTCTGATTGCAGACATTGGCGGAGCAGGCAAAACGTTTACCAATTTTGCCTTTGGCCGACCGGGCCGGACGCGCGGCAGTCACCAGGATTCTGGATTCCCGGAGAACCTGTTTCCTTTTGCATACGGATCTCAGGGTAATCCCTTGACAGGCAAACGAGACGGCATGCTCCGCAACGGTAGCAGAAGGCCCGGCGATGGCTTTGACCCACACATCATGGTCACCAACACGGCCAGCGAGTACTGGCGCAAGAGTGCCTCGTTGCTGCACACGGGCACACGCATGAATGACGTAAGCATTCCAGACAACGTGCGTCTCTACTTTTTTGCGAGTACCCAGCACTTCCCAATTTTCTCAGAGCCGTTTCAAACCTCGCTGGGGGCGCGTCTTCCATCCTCTTCTTGCCAGCAAGAACATAATCCCGCTTTCCGCGGGCGTGTTATGCGCGCATTATTGGCTGCCCTACACGAATGGGTGCAGCATGGGACGTCCCCTCCGCCGAGCGCTATCCCCACTCACCTAGCAGGGACGCTTGTTGCAGCGAGTGCCAGTATCAAGACCTTTCCCAATATACCTGGCGTCCAACACGTTGGCTCAGCCACACCAACGATTGCCGCTACACAATCAAAGCGGTCTGAAGCGTACTACACACCCCTTGTCTCCAAAACGGATATAGACGGGAACGACCTCGGAGGCATTCGTCTGCCCGATATCGCTGTCCCTCTCGGCACACACACCGGCTGGGCCGTCCGCGCCGATGTCCCCGGAGCCATGTGCGGAAATCGGGGCCAATTCATCCCTTTTGCTCAGACGCAGCAAGAACGGGAAACGGTGGCCGATCCTCGCCCCTCCCTAGCTGAACGCTATCCATCCGCTCAGGCCTATATTGCGAAAGTCACGCGGACCGTACAGTCACTCGAGGCCCAACGCTTGCTCTTGGCAGAAGACGCTGCCGCGTATATTGCTGATGCTCCACACAAAGCACCGGGCGTCCCCCCCCCTCTCGATCAAAAGAACAAGGAGGAGGGTGACCCTTTAAAAAAGGAGGCATCTTCGTGGAATTCGGCCTATTTTCTCTCTTCGACTTCTTCCGCGACAAACAAGACGAGGTCCAGTATTATCAAAACGCGCTCAATCTCAGCATCCTTGCCGAACAGCTTGGCTATGACTCAGTCTGGTTTGGTGAAGAACATTTCTACTCATTTGGCATCTGCCCTAGTCCACAGATTTTCTTGACGGCGGTCGCCCGTGAAACGTCGCGTATTCGCTTAGGCACCGCCATCAGCTTACTCCCTTTTGAGAATCCGCTGCGTAAAGCCGAAGACTTTGCCATGCTCGATATTCTGAGTAATGGCCGCCTCAATTTTGGCGTTGGACGGGGGATTATTGCCAAACATTTTGAAGGCTTTGGCATCTCTCTCCGTGAGAGCCGGGTACGGTACGAAGAATCGTTAAAAATTATCCGAAGCGCCTGGACACAAGATCCGGTCGAGTATGCCGGTGAATTCTGGCAGGTTCCGTCTCTATCGCTCGGACCTAAGCCAGTTCAAAAACCCCATCCGCCCATTTATCGGGGCACTATTAGTAAAGAGTCGTTTGAAGGTGCCGCCCTTGTCGGTGATAATGTTTTCATCGTGCCGTGGCTGACTGCACCCCATCCTGTCGTGCGCAAACGTGTCCAACGTTACCGTGATCTGCTCAAAGAGAACGGGCACGGCCCGAAGCGAACGACGTGTATTTTCTTTCTCTTCATCGACCCAAACCATCAGGTGGCTTTACGAGAGGGCAAGGAGATAACGCACGCCTACACGCGTTTATTTACTTCATTCATTCCGCCGGAGCTTCTGAGGAAAATGCATACAAGCGAGCCGGTCCGGATGTTTATAGAATTTACCCAATCTATGCCAGACCAGTTAGAAGAACGCGCTATTGTAGGAACGCCGGCCGCATGCCGACGGCGTTTACATGAACTCAATGACGAATTTGAACTCGACCAAGTCGCCTTTTATTTCCTCGCCGGTGGACGTGATCCGAAGCGTGCTCGGTATGGATTAGAGCTGTTTGCCAATGAGGTCATGCCGGAATTTCACTAAAACGTAGGGGAACGCATCCCCTGAGTAAGGAGTTTCTCATGGAGTTTGGCATATTCTCTCTTTTCGATTTTTTTCGCGACCACCAGAATGAAGCACGGTATTTTCAAGATACGCTTGACATCTGCATTCTGGCAGAAGAGCAGGGCTTTGATTCCATCTGGCTGGGCGAAGAACACTTCTATTCATTTGGCATTTGTCCCAGCCCGCAGATGTTTCTCACCGCCGTGGCCCGCGAGACTTCGCGCATTCGGCTTGGCACCGCTATCAGCTTGCTGCCGTTTGAGAATCCGCTCCGCAAGGCGGAAGACTTCGCCATGCTCGATATGCTGAGCAATGGACGCCTCAACTTTGGGGCCGGGCGCGGCATTATTCCTAAGCATTTCGAAGGGTTTTGTGTTGATCAAAGTGAGAATCGTGCCCGCTACGAAGAGTCTCTCGAAATCATCCGACGTGCCTGGACTGAAGATCCATTTGAGTATGACGGCAAATACTGGCAGGTTCCTTCATTGTCAGTCGGCCCCAAGCCAATCCAGAAGCCGCACCCCCCCATTTATCGTGGCACCCTCAGTCGTGAATCGTTTGAGGGAGCTGGTAAGGTCGGAGACAATGCATTTATTGTCCCGTGGCTAAGCGGACCACATCCCGAAGTCCGTTCCCGTCTTGATCATTATCGCGCTACGCTCAAAGAGCATGGACATAAATCAACGCGGACGACGTGTATCTTCTTTATGTTTGTCAACAACGACCATCAGGAAGCCGTGCGTGACGCAGTCGCAAGCACACGCGCCTATACGGAATTGATCACCTCATTTGTACCACGTGAGGCGCTCAACCAAGTCCCTGCGAACGACCCCATGCGCTCTTACCTGGAATTTATTCTCTCCATGCCCGACGATGTAGAAGAGCGAGCAGTAGTCGGCACCCCGGCCGAATGCCGCCGCCGCCTGACTGAACTGAATGACGAGTTTGACCTCGATCAAGTCGCCTTCTACTTCCACGCTGGCGGCCGAGATCCGCAACGCGCACGTCAGGGGTTGGAACTTTTTGCCAAGGAAGTCATGCCCGAATTTCAATAAATTCAATAAGGAGGGCACCATGCTGCTCAAAGATAAGATTGCAGTCGTCACCGGCATCGGGACCGGGATGGGTAAAGCCATTGCCCTACGGTGTGCCAAAGAAGGCGCGCACGTTGTGGGAGCTGAGATTAATGAGGCCACCGGTCAGCAAACCGCAGCCGAGGTCAGCGCCAACGACCGCCGGGGCCTTTTTGTGAAAACAGATATGGGTCGGGTGGAAGACATCAATGCCATGGTCGCTAAAGCGGTGGAGATCTTCGGCCGGATTGACATTTTGGTCAATAATGCTGGCGTCACCAAAAGCATCGGATTTTTTGATGTAACGGAAGACGATTGGGACTGGATTCATGCCATCAACGCCAAAGGCGTCTTTTTCTGCATGCAAGCCGTCGCACGCGAGATGGCAAAACGCAAAGACGGCAAGATCATCAATATCGCGTCGATCGCGGGCAAAGGCTTTCGCGGCACCTCAAACATCTCATATGCCGGCTCAAAGGGCGCCGTCATCGCCATGACGCGAATCGGCGCCTCGCAGCTTGCCAAACATAATATTAATGTGAATGCCATCTGTCCTGGTGCGACTCGTACGGATCTGTACAACAACGTCCTGCAGCAGCTGACTGAGCGGGAGGGCATCACCGAAGAGCAGGCGGTTACCCGTCTGGATGCCTCGATTCCGCTCAAACGCTCCAATAGCCCGGATGACATTGCGAACATGGCCGTTTTCCTTGCTTCGGATGAGGCGCGCAATATCACCGGCCAGTCGTTTAATGTGGATGGCGGCCTGATGTGGGACTGAGCTATTTACCCATTCAATTCGAAAAAATCAAATTCTAAGCGGAGGGAAGTTATGCCACACGGAATGGATCATGTACTGGGCGATCTACGAGTTTTAGATTTTACGCGTGCCTTAGCCGGACCGAGTTGCACGCGCATGATGGCGGAAATGGGGGCTGACGTCATTAAAGTCGAATCTGCTCCAAACGGAGATATGGTGCGAGGCATCTCCATCTATCAGAACGGGCGCAGCTTGTATTTGATCCAACAAAATCTCGGCAAGAAGAGTTTGTGCGTTAATATCCGTGACCCCCGGGCAATGGAAATTCTCAAAGAGCTGATTGCGCAAATGGACGTGGTGGTCGAAAACTTTAAGCCCGGCGTTATAGCCCAAATGGGCCTGGGGTACGAAGAGCTCAAAAGAATTAAGCCGGATATTATTCTGTGCTCAATCTCGGCTTTAGGCCAAAAAGGGCCACTGTCCAGTAAACCCGGTTATGACTACATCGCCCAAGCCTACTCTGGGGTCACATCCATGATTGGTGATCCGGATACAACGCCGTATATACCCGGTGTCGGCATGGGCGATGTCAGTACGGGTGTGCATGCTGCACTGGCCGTGGTCTCTGCCCTGCGCTATCGCGACCGAACGGGCGAGGGACAGCATCTCGATATCGGCTTGCTGGATGTGTACTACCACTACCACGAGGTCAACGTCCACCAGTACAGCGGCTCCAACGGCAAAATCAATCCAGTCCGGGCAGGCCGGCATTTGGGCTATGTGTGTCCGGCCGGCGTTTTTCGTACGAAAGACGGCTCCGTCGTCATCATGGCCTTCATGCAGCACTGGAAGGATCTGTGCGCCGCCATGGATAAGCCGGAACTGATAGAACACGAACGTTATAGCAACGACACCCTACGGCTGGAAAATCGTGACGAGGTCGTCAAAATCATTGAAGACTGGCTCCTGGAAACCTTTCCCGATACCGAGAGTGCGGTTGCCCAGATGGAAAAGTTCGGAGTCCCGGTCGCACCGGTCTTATCTGTCGCCGAGACCGTCGCGCATCCGCATCTGCGCGCACGCGGCACCGTCCGAACGATCAAAGATCCGCTTGCTGGTGAATTCGACATTCCTGGTATGCCGCTGCGGTTCTCACGTTTTCCGGAAGATTTGCCCCTCCAAGCCCCGACCCTGGGTCAGCACAATGAGGAAATCGTGACCTCGTATCTGAAGCGCTCACCAGAAGAGCTGCAGAAACTGCGTGAAGCGGGGGTGTTGGTGGAGAAAAATTCATAGACAGGAGGCAACTATGGCGACCCAAGGCAACCAACACGTTCTCAGCGGGCTGCGCGTGCTCGACTTTACACGCGCGCTGGCCGGGCCAACCTGTAGTCGTATGCTGGCCGAGATGGGTGCCGATGTCATCAAAGTCGAGCCTGCTTCCAAGGGCGACTTGAGTCGCAACGCCTCCGTCTTTCGCAACAAGCGCAGCCTGTTTTACGTCCAGCACAATCGCGGCAAGAAAAGCCTATGTGTCAATCTGCGCGATCCACGCGGCATGGCCCTGGTCACCGAGCTTATTCAGCAGGTCGAGGTGGTTGTTGAAAATTTTAAGCCCGGTGTCATGGCGAATATGGGTCTCAGCTACGACCGGCTCAAAGAACTTAACCCCAACATTATTCTGTGTTCCATTTCGGCTTTAGGCCAGACGGGCCCTTTAGCCCATAAGCCGGGATATGACTATATCGCTCAGGCGTATGCGGGCGTGACTTCAATGATCGGCGAAGAGGACGACGCGCCGTATATTCCACTAGTCGGGATGGGAGATGTGAGTACCGGCGTGCATGGCGCTTTGGCCGTCCTAGCTGCTCTGCGCCATCGTGACAAAACGGGCCGAGGTCAGCATCTGGATGTCGCCCTACTCGACGTGTACTACCACTATCATGAGGTCAATGTGCATACCCCGCGGGCAACCGAAGGAGCCACCAAGCCCACCCGTGTTGGCCGGCATATGACTTATGCCTGTCCAGCTGGTGTGTTTCGTGGGAACGGCGGCCATCTGGTCATCATGGCCGTTTTCCACCATTGGCAGGATTTATGTAAAGCCCTAGAACGTCCCGAACTCATTGAAGACGCTGATTACGCTACCGATCAAGCCCGGCTCAAACGGCGAGATGAGGTGGTCAGCATGATCGAAGACTGGCTGCAGACGTTTCCCGATGTGTCCAGCGCAGTCTCACATTTGGAGAAGTTTAGTGTTCCGGTCGCTCCCGTCCTTTCTGTGGCTGAAACCCTCGACTACCCCCATCTGCGAGAACGTGGAACTGTTCGGACGATCAATGACCCCATCCATGGCGATCTTGACGTACCGGGCTTTCCGCTCAAGTTCTCCGAGTTTCCGGAAGAACTCCCGCTCCACGCCCCTACCCTGGGTCAGCATAACGAAGAAGTCCTAACTTCGTATTTGGGTCGTTCAGTTGAAGAGGTCGAACAACTACGCGAGGCAGGGGTGTTGGTCGAGGAAAATCGGTAATCGGGGGTAGGGCGACGCTGACATCACCCTCATCCGTGCAAGTCTGGCTGGTTATCGGACCATTGGTGCGATGCTGCGACAGACAGATTTCCTGAGGGAGCTGGCTGAATCGTATGGGAAGCCTGCCCTGAGCGGCGTCGAAGGGTCAAAAGTCGAAGGAGAGGCGGAGGGATGTTTTCAGAAGGCCATCGAAGTCGCCCGTAGGCAGAGTGCGAAGTCCTTCGAACTTCGCGCGGCCACGAACCTGGCCCGACTGTGGCAGGGGCTGGGGAACCAAGCAGAAGCCCGCGACCTGCTCGCGCCGATCTACAACTGGTTTACTGAAGGGTTTGATACCAAGGATCTGCAAGATGCCAAAACACTCCTAGAGGAACTGTCTTGATCGTCCTTCTCTGCAGTTATGTGTGAACTGGCGGATCACAACGAAAACGACCGCTTAAC
>CAZBUD010000032.1:0-48539 GCA_964495015.1 uncultured Enterobacteriaceae bacterium
ACGACTGCCACAACTTGCCCTGCGGCGACGATATCCCCGGTCTTCAGTGGCTGCATAGCCGTTACAATGCCCGCGCAGCTGGCCGTAACCATGGTTTCCATTTTCATTGCGCTAACGACCAGCACCGTATCACCAGGCAACACAGTGTCACCCTCGCCGACGCGTATCTCCACGACAGAACTATCCATGGGACATTTCACGGCCTCCTGGCCCTCTGCCACCTCTAACGCTGGCATGCGTGTCGTGGAAGACTGCACTGATGATGGCGCCGCGCCGCCTATCTTGCCCATCTTGGCGGCCTGTTGCTCCAACAATGCGAGTGCGCTACCCTCAGAAGCGGAGAAGGAAGCTGTGTTAATCTCCGGGGCCTCTGCTAACAATGACGTTCTCGCATCACCGGCCCGAACAAACGGGTGCGATAATATGGCGCGCAGTTGGTGTACGTTGGTTTGCAGACCACCAATATGGAACTCATCGAGCGCCTGCAGCGTGCGTTCAAGCGCTGCTGCGTGTGCGCCGGATGTGCAAACGAGCTTCGCCAGCAACGGGTCGAACTGCGGCGGTGGGGCGTAGCCCAGATAGCCACATGCATCCACCCGAATTCCCACTCCCGATGGCTCCTTATACGCCGTGATATGCCCCGTACTCGTGGCAACGACGCGGGCCTGCACGGCATAACCTCGCGGTGCACCAACCGCATGCTGATCACCAAGGCCCAGCGAGGCAAGCGTCGCACCCGCTGCGATATGGAACTGAGCCTCGATCAGATCAATACCAGTAACCTGCTCAGTGACCGTATGCTCAACCTGAATCCGCGGATTGCATTCAATAAAAAAATATTCGCCAGACTCCGGCGAGACCAGGAACTCTACTGTACCGGCATTCACATACGAGGCAGCCTGCACAAGTTTGACAGCATCATTGAGAATCCTCTGCCGCAGATCGGGTAACAAACCCGGAGCAGGGGCCAGCTCAACCACCTTCTGGTGTCGCAATTGCACCGAGCAGTCCCGGTCGTGCAGATGGACTACGTTGCCACTGGAGTCAGCCAAAATCTGTACTTCGATATGTCTTGGCCGCGCGATCAGCCTTTCGGTAAAAACAGAGCCATCACCAAAGGCGGCCTGCGCCTCGCTGCTACAACGAGCAAATGCCTCGGCCATCTGCTCGGCCTTTTCCACAACACGCATACCGCGCCCGCCCCCACCCGCCGCTGCCTTGAGCATCACGGGATAACCAAGATCGTTTGCCAGCTGCTCGGCCTCCAGCGCTGAACCCAAGGGGCCAACGCTCCCAGGTACGACGGGAATATCCAACGACGCGGCAAGAGCACGCGCTCGAACTTTATCTCCAAATAGTACCACCGCCTCTGGCGGCGGACCGATGAACGTTATCTCCTCGGCGGCACATAATTCGGCAAATGGTGCGTTCTCGGACAAGAAACCATAACCCGGGTGCAGACAGTCACAGCCACTTGCTTTTGCGACCCGAATGAGCGCTTCAGCGTTCAAATATGCACCAACGGCGTCTTGTCCTGCACCGATCTCATGGCTTTCCGTCATACACCGCGTATGCAACGAGAGCGCGTCGATAGCAGGATACACACCGACCGATTCCATGCCCAATGCGGTTGCGGATTTGGCAATGCGAATGGCGATCTCACCACGGTTACTTATGAGTACGCGTCTATGCACGGCCGGTTATTCCTCTCTTACTTTTGCGTGAGCGATTCTCACAGGTATCCTGGGCTCCCGCACGAGACCGAGTTTTGTTAGTGGCTCTTGGTTATACCGAAGTGAGCAAGTCTCTAGGAGTTTTATAAGTTTGCTCATTGCGCGGCAAACGGCGCTCGTGACGGGGTGGCTTGTACCTCTTTGACCTCATAACACTTCTCACACGAGAGAGATCAGCTGACGGATCTTCTGTCAGACCAGGTTCGGTCACATTCCTGTGCCCGCCGTGAAAATAAAGCAGAGCATGAGAAAGGGCTAGGTCATTGGCCCACCCTACAAGACTACCGATTCATCAGATTACGCACGGCCTTTATTCCTTTGGGTCTTTCCCTTCAACCGAAAGTCCCGCTGTTGCCCAACCGTTAAAACCCGGCTCAAGATGGGCGACGTTGGGAAAGCCCATCTCTTTAAGCACGTCCGCCGCAAGGGCAGACCGTCCGCCGCCGGCTCAATACAAGACCATACGTTTTTCGGGATCGATCCAGTCTTTGTAATAATGAGAGGTCGGGTCAACCCAGAACTCCAGCATACCCCGTGGCGTATGTACCGAGCCCGGCAGCCAGCCGAGCTTTTGGCGTTCGCGAACATCGCGGATGTCCAGGAGCTGGACCTCGCCACTTTGCAACTCAGCTAGGAGCTGCTTCAGACTAAGGTTTTCGATCCGGGCTTTGGCTTCTTCGATCATTTGGCTAACAGTTTTACGCGGGGTGAACATACGTTGCGGTCCTCCTCCAAGCGTTTCGTCATTGTCATCGCGGGCGATCTTGCTTTTAGCCCTCGCAGCGCTATTGCACAAGAGCTTTCTGGTGATTAAAGAATTTTCGTTTCCTGCCGATAAGCACCCGATGGCGGTGAAATTCCGAGGATCTCAAGAACGAGTGCAACATGAAAAAAACTTTCTCCGTTTTCTCTTCGTATTCGCCGCGGTCTTGCTGCTCACACTCTGGCGGACAGCCGCCACCGCCGCCCAACTCGGCCGGACTGATAATTCCACAAATGAAGGGGGTTTCGTGGTTGAAAGCCGGTTAGAGTTTTGCGACACTTATTACTCTCAGCGCCGGTTCTCAGCTCTGGGCAGACACGACCGGTGATCCGGAGGGGCGATACTGCTACCGAGTACGTGCGTTCAATACGGCGGGTTCCTCCGCTCCGACAAACGAAGTCTGCTCTCTCACCGAATCGGGCGGGAGTCCGCCACCAGGCAGAGGCGAGATTCCTCAGATGCTGGGTGTCCTTGACGATTTCAAGCATGCCGGGTCCGTCCGTGTTCGCGTACATGCGGCGCACTGTCTCACTTGGGTCGAGATCAATCGTGACGGTGTTCCCTAGCGTGGTCGTAAAGGCCGCTACTCTCGGCTCGGTCACCGTGTACGTACACGTCACGGTCTCGCCCGCATCTCAGTTGATCATGGGCACCGTTCCGCAGTAGTCGAGGCAGCACCGGTGCCCCCCTTTCTTACATCAGGGATCAGACGATATACAAAGAACCGCACAGCGGAACCCGTGTTTGGCCAGGAGAAAAACCATGCAAAAAGCTTTGAGCGGCATACGTATTCTCGACATGACTCACGTCCAGATGGGGCCTTCTTGCACCCAGATCCTGGCCTGGCTCGGTGCCGACGTTATCAAGGTCGAATTACCGGGCCGGGGAGATATTACCCGCCAACAACTGCGCGACCTGCCCGACGTCGACAGCTTATATTTCACCATGCTCAACTGTAACAAGCGCAGCATCACCATCAACACCAAGACCGACAAGGGTCAGGAAATCTTTCGCAAACTCATTGAGGTCTGCGACCTACTCGTCGAGAATTTTGCGCCTGGCGCCCTGGACCGACAGGGATTCAACTGGGACGTCATCCAGAAGATCAATCCTCGCATGATCTATGCCTCCGGCAAAGGGTTTGGCCCCGGTCCGTTCGCAGACTTCAAGGCGTACGAGACTGTCGCCCAGGCCATGGGCGGCGCCATGAGCACAACCGGCTGGGACGATGGCCCGCCAACCAGTACCGGTGCCCAGATCGGTGATTCCGGGACCGGCATTCACCTCGTCTCTGCCATTCTAGCAGCACTCTTTCAACGCGAGACAACCGGACGTGGTCAGCGGGTCGAGGTCGCCATGCAGGACTCGGTGCTGAATCTGTGCCGGGTCAAACTGCGCGACCAGCAGCGGCTTGTGCACGGTCCCTTGAAAGAATACCCCCAATATCTCACCAACGCCTTCGGCGACGCGGTGCCGCGTTCCGGCAACGCGTCCGGGGGGGGCCATCCCGGTCGAGCGCTCAAATGTGAGCCCGGCGGCCCCAACGACTACATCTATGTGATTCTCCAGGCCCAAGTCTGGCAGCCGCTGATGAAACTCGTCGGACGCGAGGACCTCGCCGGCCACCCAGACTACGCAACGCCCGAATCGCGTCTGCCGCACCTCGATGAGTGTTTCAAAATTGTCGAAGAATGGACGCAGCGGCGTACGAAGTATGATGCCATGAAGCTCCTCAACGAGGTCAACGTTCCCTGCGGGCCGGTCCTCGACATGAAAGAGTTGATCGAAGATGAGTCGCTTGCTGCGCAAGGCATGATGGTCGAGGTCAAGCATCCGGAGCGCGGGACATTCAAAACCGTCGGCTGTCCGCTCAAGCTTTCGGATTCGCCGGTCGAGGTGAAAGCTTCGCCACGACTGGGCGAGCATACGGAGGAAATCCTGAAGGAGCTTATCGGGTACGGGGATGAGGATGTCGAGGCGGCTCGAGATGAAGGCGCGATTTGACGGCATCGGTGCAGAATCATGGCTAGACGAGTGATGTTCTGGTGGGCCGCTGTGCTGCTGCTCTGTTCCCTATTCGTTGTATGGGATGGCACGGCCGATGAGCACCCCAAACAAGTTAAGGCCGGCAACCTTTTCTTTCGGGTGCCCACTGACTGGATTCAGCAGACTCCCGCGAGTTCGATGCGGAAAGCGCAATTCGAAATCCCGGTCAAGGGTGACAATAATGAATCTGCCTCTGTGGTCGTGTACTACTTCGGTCCGAATCAGGGCGGATCGGTCGAGGCTAACCTCAAACGCTGGGAGCTACAGTTCGAAGCGCCGGAGGAAATATCTCTCACTGATTTCAAGAAATTAGAAGAGAAACGGTCCGCTGGGCTGAATGTGACCATTCTGGAGCTCGCGGGAACCTATGTCGCTCCCCTCTCCCCCCGGAATCCAAACGTGCGGCACAATAAGCCCAACTACCGCTTGTTTGCCGCGGTGGTAGAAACGGCCGACGGCCCCTTTTTCTTCAAAATTGTAGGGCCAGCCCAAACCATGGAGCAGCAACGAGCACATTTCATGCTGCTGATTGACTCGCTCAGCTTTCAGACACAATAAACGCATGTCACTCATTACCTGGTCGTGGATTTTTCTCAGCATCTATATCGGCGGCATGCTGGGAATCGGGGTTTTCGCTCAACGGCGCGTCAAACATGCGGATGATTTTGCTACTGCACGTGGTGCGTATGGACCGATTTTTCTGGCGTTCGCGTTTGCAGCTACGACGGCCAGCGGTGCGACCTTCCTTGGCGCCCCTGCCCTTGGCTACGAATGGGGGCTCGTAACAATCTGGGGCAACGTCCTGTACCCAACGGGCATGTATGTCGGCGTTTTGATAACCATGCGCTTGATTACCACATCCGGCCATCGGTTTGGGAATCGCTCTATTCCTGAATACCTCGGCGACCGTTACCAATCCGAAGGCATTCGAGTGCTCATCTCAATCTTTTCCTTAGTGCTGTTTTTCTATCTCGCAGGCCAGCTAGTGTCGGGACTCGTGATGTTCGAAATTATGCTCGGGCTCTCATCCGTGTGGGCATTGCTCATCACCACGACGGTGCTATTGATCTACGTCGTGCTCGGCGGTGCCCACGCCGATATTCTTACCGATGGCGTTCAGGGCTTTATGATGCTGTCAGTCGCAATCGCAGTCATCCTCCTTTTTCTCACAGGCTACGGCTTTGATGGAGGCCCCGGAAGTAGAGACGGTATGTTGGGCGTCGTTGACAGTCTGGCCGAGCAAGATAGCCACTTGGTCGGCGTGCTGAATACGAAGACCGCGTTGTATCATTCCTGGTGGTCGATTTTCGCCGTGTTTGTTTCTCATATCCCACTCGGTCTATTGCCACATATCGGCAATAAACTCTGGGCCCTCAAAGAGGCCAGCCAGCAGAAAACCTTCGTCACCCTCGCTTTCTCGTTTGGGTTAAGCATGGGCATGCTTGGATTGGCCGGCCTTCTGGCCCGCGCGATATTAGGCGACGCCTTATACCTGGACGGAGCAAACCCCAATCAGACCCTCCCCCTCCTCTTCATTGAGTTGTTTCCAACCTGGCTCGCCGCCTTGGTCGGTGTTGGCGTATTGGCGGCGATCATGTCCACTGCCGATGGGCTGGTCGTGTCCTCATCTCAAGTGATTGCCAACGATCTCTACCGACGCACCATCGTACCCAGACTCACAAACCCACCAAACGGCGAGCAACTCGACCAGCAAATTTTACGTATCAGCCGAGTATCTACGGTCGTGGTGCTTATCCTGTGCACGGCCCTCGCCTGGGCATTGGTTGGAACCAACATCGCGCTTATTATCTGGATCGGAAATGGTGGCATGATGGCTGCCTTTGCTGGTCCCTTAGTAGTCGGCGCACTCTGGCGGGGCGTCACTTGTAAAGGCGCCTATGCTGGCCTTATCAGCGGTTTCGTCACCTTTCTCGTTCTACATACTCAAATGCTTGACCCCAACTGGTTTGCACCCAGTGCAATGCGAGATGCGGCCGCTTGGCTTCATGCCGAAGGCCCTAGTCCGTTCTCGTGCGCGGCGCTGGGAGAGCTCATGTCGATCGCCTGCACATATGTCATATCCAAAGCCACCCAGCCACTGCCTGAGTCACATGTGAAGGCACTGTTTGGAAGCGCATAGAGCCGCGAAACGAAAGCGACGCCCCGGTTCGTAACGGGGAAACTGCAGAGACCGGTCGTAGTTGAGGCGTTTTCGAAGTCATAAAGTTTGTCGAAGTATAGTGTTGTCATTCTGAGTGGAGCGAAGAATCTTTCAGCCGCAATCGATCCACCCGAATTCGCCCGTAAGAGATGGCTCAAGTGGCATCTTGACCTAAGCAGGACCTCGAAAAAGGCTTTGGGAGAGTTGCTCTACTCTATGCATTACAATGGAAATATCCGAATGCAGACACAGAATAGGGCTGGCAATAGGTCCTCCCAGCTTCGGGAATTGGAACAGATCCACGCACAGGCATACGATGCGGGCACCGCCTACATGAGTCAGTCATGCAAAAAGCCATCAAAAAGTCGGCGAGATCTCCAAGCCCGCTGGATGTCATACTCTGCGCCACTCGTTTGCCACCCATCCTTTGGAAGCCGGGTACGATATCCGAACTATTCAGGAGTTACTCGGCTGTCGTGACGTGAGCACGACCATGATCTATACTCATATGCTGAATCGTGGGGAACGCGGGGTGAACAGCCCGGCGGATCAACCGTGAGGAAGATGGGGGCCGCCTATCCCTTCGTGGTATCCGCTCAAAAATTCGATGTTTAGGAAGTCTTTGCACTGATAATTCCGTTTACCATTGTGAATCTGGCTACTTCTCCTTATGCTTGGTAGACTCGCAACGAGGGCAAAGGAATCAAACATGAACTCGACCCGTAAACCGGTCGCCGTCGTGATAGGCGCGACATCTAAGTGGCAGTCAGATGGCCGCAATACTAAACTGGCCCACGGTAAGGTGCTCGACGATAGCGACATGGCCGTCAGCGCGCGCTGGGGCGTCGGCGGTGCCGTAGCCCAAAAGTTTGCGCAGGAGGGCTTCTTCGTCGTGTTGACGACCCGGAAGGCCACCAATGCGGCGGCATTGGAGCTGGCCATCCGAGAGCAAGGCGGCGAAAGCATGATTGTCGAGCTGGACCTGGTGTCGCAGGAATCCATATCACGCGCGTTCGCTCAGATTCGAGAGCAAGCCGGTGACCCGGATGTCTTGGTGTACAACGCAGGTTACCTAGAGGGGCGTGACCTGCCGCCGGAGAAAGAATTGCTTGAGCACATCCCCGTCGAACTGTTCGACACCGCGCAGCATATCTCCAGCCGTGGACCGTTCTTGGTCGCCAAGGAAGTGCTGCCCGCCATGCGCGAGCGCGGCGCCGGCTCTTTCCTCATTTCTAATAACGCCGCTGCCTTGCGCGGACGAAAGCGTCTGACGGGACAGTCGCTGTACTATCCGCGAGTGATGATGCGTACGCTGGCACAGGTGCTGACGGAGGAATATTCCGAGCATGGCGTACACGTGGCCAATATCGTGATAGACGGCCTTATCGACTCTCCGGGAACCCGCGCCCTATCGATGGCCCAGCAGCGGCCTGAAATAGTAATGAATCCCGTGAAGATCGCTGAGGCGTACTATTATCTCCACACTCAAGACAAATCCTGTTGGACGCACGAGCTCCAATTGACTCCATTTCCGACCAAGCCCAGCTTTTAAGGGCCGCCGTCCGTCTAGTCGATAGCACAGTGCACCCGGCTGAGTTGCACTGGTATGAAGCACACGGCATCGGACGGAAAGAATTCAAGATCAAATCCGCTTTGGTGCATTATCCATGAGAAGAAAAACAACGAAAGCATCTCACTTCGCTGTCTGCATCGATAATGAAAGGTATAAAGCGTCACTATAAGGTAGGGAAACTCTACCGCGTGTTCAGGATGAAGAAGCCGCCTCTCATGGGTACATTCGTGTTGTTGACGAGAGTGGAGAGGACTATGGTTATGCAGCGGGCCGGTTTTTCCCGTTCGAAGTACCTCAAGCGTTGGTAGACGCATTACAGCGATCTGGATAGAGTCCCCGGCACAGTCGCTGCCTTCTACGCTCCACCTCATCGCCATCGCATTGCTGTAGAGACTAACCGCGAAAAAGGAGGCTTTGACTTTAAGGGCTTATCCCTTACTGTCGCACTAGTACCAACTCCTTAGCCCCGTCACCGACATTACCAAAGAGGCATTGCTGCAGAGTCAGTTAACCGGGTAGTAAGAATGAAATAAGCAGTCTTACCAAGAGGAGGGTTTACTATGGCAACGTCAGAATTGGAAAAGCGCATCACTCGGCTCGAAGACATAGAAGCGATAAAACAGCTCAAAGCCCGCTACTGCGAAATCTGTGACGATATGCATAACCCCGATCGAGTCGCTTCGGTATTCGCTGAAGACGCCGTCTGGGAAAGTGACGATTTCGGCAAAGCCGAGGGCCATGCTGCGATTCAAGAATTATTTCGCAACTTCCAAAGAATGTTCAGCTTTTCTCAGCACAACATTATGAATCCCATAATCGAAATCAATGGACATCACGCCACAGGCATTTGGTACATCATGGGTCCGTGGACGTATGCCGAAAACGACGATGAGAAGTGGTTGGCTCTGCGATATGACGACGATTACGTGAAAGTAGACGGTGAGTGGAAGTACCAACATTTACGGGTCGCCCTTCGGATGACTGCCGATCGGTAAAGGTGATGCGTCAATGGACAAAGATGGCATGGAGTGTGAGGTTCTGCAATCAGAGTGCGGAACCTGAGCCCTTCCCTCTTCCACCAGGCATCCTGGCCTCGCATACCCACTCCATCGCTTCGAAGGAAAACCATGGCACGCATCGCTTGAAGGACCGGTAACCGGTAATATGATCAAATTATATGGCACGAGCATTAGTAATTATTTCAGCACTGCGAAACTTGCCTTTGTCGAGAAAGAAGTTCCTTTCGAGGAAGTCTCGATCTTTCCGAGCCAACAGCCTGAGATCCTCGCGGTCAATCCCATGGGGAAGGTGCCCTACATTGAGGTCGATGGCAAAATCTTAACCGAGACCAACGTGATCTTCGATTATCTCGAGGAGATTCAGCCACAGCCGGCACTCTATCCGACCGATCCCTGGGCGAAGGCTAAAGTGAAAGAACTCATCCGCGTCGTCGAGCTCTATCTCGATTTCCCCGCGCGACGACATCTCCCGACCGTGTATTTTGGTGCGCCAGTCGACCGGACCGCATATGAACAAGTCCGGCCGGAGCTTGAGAAAGGCGTACGGTCACTCAAGCAGTTCGCACGCTTCGAGCCCTATATCGCTGGAGATACATTTACGTTTGCCGATATCGCCGCCTACTTCCAATTGCGGTTTGCCAATTTGCACACCACAACAGTCTATAACTGGGATATTACCGACGAAGTGCCCGGACTTGGCGAGTACTTGACAATGGTTGGCGAACGGTCATCCGTCAACGCCGTTGACTCAGTCCTCCAAAAAGACTTCGCGGCCTTCCGCAATAGGGAGTAGAACATGTAGAGCGTTGAGGCGCGGTGTCATCCACATATGAAATTACTTGAGTTCCCTCACTCACACTGTTGCGAGAAAGCGCGCTGGGCACTCGACTATAAAGGCATACCATTCCAGCCGGTGGCGATTATGCCTGGATTTCACATGATAACAGGGTGCACGTGTGCACCTGATGCTTCTATTCCGGTATTACTGAGCGGTCCACAGTAGTCCTAGGTTCCAATGAAATTATCACCCACCTCGAACAGCAATATCCCTCACCTTATTTTAACGCCCACGCACGCGAGCCAGCTGTAAACATGTTTAGAAATTGAACAGAGCATGGACGAAAGACTCGGAGGAAATATTCGTCGAAGTTCGTACTCTGGGTTGCTGGCGTACCCCGACTATATCCGCCATTGTTTTACCCATCCAGTTCCAGGGTTAAAGCAGTTTATTTTTCGTCTCTTTTACCCGATTTTCGTGATCCAAGATTTATCAAACATATGTGATTTCTGCGGCGCAGGTCGAACAAGCCAAACGCAACTTTGATGTTGCGATGGGTTAAATAGAGAAGAAGATCACTAGGCGGCACTATCTGGTTGGGGAGCAATTCACCAGGGCTGATTTGTCCGTCGCATCGACGTTGTCATTGCTTGTTATACCGCCTCAGCATCCGTTTCCATGGAGAAAATATCCTGATCTGCAAACAAGAACCTTTTGTGATGACTATCAAAATCAATCGGCGTCTGAGTGGGTAAGAAACATCTATCGAGTCCATCGTTTATCCGAAGGTACGAACCCAAAATGATCAGGCGTTAAGCGATGCGGAGGTAGGGGTCGCCCATGAGGAGACCCCTGTCAATCACCACTTCGGGCCCCCAGCGCTGAGGATACGTTTACCGATATTCCGGGCGATTTTGATTGCGATGCGAGCACCCATATCGCACCGTGCTTGTGCTGTCACTGAATCGTTGACGGATCACTCGGCTTGTACTAGCCTCGCCGCATAGTTTTCGTACTCGGAGGACTAACCGGGGAAGATACGGCTATGGGTACAGTAATCGAATGTGGGAAGCTGTTTACGGGAACCGAAGATACCTCACGTACCGGCCAAACTCTCAGGATAGAGAACGGCACCATCACCTCTGTTAGACCGTCGGCTGAAGCCCCTCCCCTTACGGCGGAAGACACAGTATTGGATTACTCCAACTCCTTTGTCATGCCAGGTTTGATCGATACCCACGTGCACCTCTCATATGGGAATGCCAAAACCGAGGAGACATCGACCTCTTTGTGCCGGTCGAATACCGCGCCCAACGAGGGCTGTATTCCGCACAGAAAGTGCTGAAAGCCGGCTTTACATCGTTGGCGGATACAGCCAGCACCGGGGTCGTCAGTCTTGCGATTCGAGACGCCATCGAGTCTGGGCTATTCGTCGGTCCTCGGGTTACGACTTCGGGGCGACAGATCACCAATCGACAAGGACTGTCAGATTGGTATCCGACGTGGATAGGCGTGCCTGAGACATCTATCGGAGTCCTGGCCCGTACCGCAGAAGAAGGCATTGCCGAAAATCCGAAAGCAGGCCAAGCAGGGCGTTGACTTCATTAAGGTCGCAATGGACGGGGATGCCATGAATCCAGCTACTGGGCTTATCGCTGGGTATAATCAGGCGGAAACCCATGCCATGGTGGAAGAAGCCCATCGGCTGGGGAAAAAGGTCGTCGTGCATGCCCGTGGTGCCGAGGGGACGCTATACGCAGCACGCGCTGGGGTCGATGTCATCCTGCATGCCTCGTGGATGGACGAGGAGGGTTTGGAGGCTGTTGTGGCAAACGGTTGCCGTCTGTGTCCAACCTTAAGCCTGGTGATTAATGATATCGAGTTCACCCAACCCACGGATGGATGTTATCCAGGCTTCCCCGACGCCCACAAACGCGAACTCGAATACTATGTCGATTATTTAGGCTTCACAACCGCTCAAGCCCTGCGCTGCGCGACTCAAGTCAACGGACAGTTTGTGCGCAATGCCGGCCAGGTCTGCATGCTGGAAGCCGGGCGGCGGGCCGATATCCTCATTCGTGGAGGGCGATCCCCTCGCCGACATTTCCGTGTTGCAGGATAAATCGCGAATTCGAGACGTTTCCATAGCCGGTGAGCCAGTCACGTTAGAGGTCAACGATACCATTAAGCTCGCCCCACTCGAGACATCGTATAGCATCTGGAACGAGGTCTACACGCAGGAGCGTGTGGCTGAATTGCGCGGCCGATCGCGCGCTCATAAGCCTGCGGTCTTGCGTGCCGTATAGCGCATCATTGAGGACGGTGCAGAAGCATCAGCCGGACACCTCGGTCCAGAAGTCCATAAAGCAATTTGCCGGGAACTGACCTTGACATCCTGTATAAGAGCCGAAAAAAGGGCACTGCCGGCATGACGAGTGGCGTTCAGTCCGCCCAAGATATGCCGAGCACCATCTAAACGATAACTGCCCGTGGCTCAGATTTATTTTTCAACACCACCTGATTGCATTCTCATCGTCCTGTTTGGAGCGATTGGAGATGTGACACGCGCGCTGCCATTACTCACGCGCCTGCGACGCGGATATCCACACGCCCGTATTGCGTGGGCGGTTGAGCCAGCGGCGGCCACACTGCTCGACGCTCACCCGGCTCTCGACGAGGTGCTGTTGTATGAACGTTCGCAAGGCGTACGGCAGTTCTGGCCCTTTTTGCAAAGCATCCGCCAGAAAAAATTCGACCTTGTGCTGGACCTCCAGCGGCATGCCAAGAGTGGCCTCGTCAGCGTGTGGTCGCGGGCTCCGGTCCGACTCGGATTTCATCGACACAATACCAAAGAAGGCAACTGGCTCTTAAACACACATACGATTACACCCGTGCCTGATTTGTCTCTCAAACTCCAGCAATACCTCAAATTTTCCGACGCCCTCGGCTTGCCCGATGATGGAGTACATTTCGATTTGCGGCTCCGTGCGGAAGAGGAACAGCAGGTAGAGGCGCTTCTGGCTGATACGCCGCAGTCTTTTGCCGCATTTTTTCTGGGCTCGCGCTGGCCGAGCCGGTTTTGGTTTCCTGACGCAACAGCCCAGGTGGCACGAAACCTCCAGCGAGAGTATGGTATGGGCACGGTGTTGATTGGAGGGCCAGGTGAGGTGGAATTTGCCGCAGACGTAACGGATAAACTCAAAACAACCGCTACGAATCTGAGTGGCAGAACAAGCTTGCGCGATCTGATTGGTATTTTTTCACGTGCTCAGATTGCGATCGGCCCAGATTCGGGTCCGATGCATATCGCGGCGGCCGTCGGAACACCAGTGATCTCGTTTTGGGGGGCAACCAGCCCGTTGCGCTCAGCCCCGTGGGGATCAGAGGACTTTGTCCAGTCTGGGCCAGCCGCCTGTAGCCCATGTTATGTCCGACAATGCAGAATCAATCGGACCTGCATGCAACGTATTACACCAACACAAGTGCTTGCGACTGCGCAGCAGATATTGGATCACAAAGAAACCGTGTAAATTCAGTGTACTGCCATGTCTCGTCCAAATATTCTTTTCCTGCTTATTGATTGCCTGCGTGCAGATGCCGTGCTGGGCCAAGACCGGGGAGCTCACACGCCAACGTTAGATCGTCTTGTTCGCTCCGGCGTGGCCTGTACCCAAGCCATTGCTTCTGCCTCATCGACCACGCCCTGCGTGGCGAGTCTGCTGACCGGCACCTACTCTTTTGTACATGGCCTGCGTTCCATCTTTGGCTTAAAGTTGAACCCCGACATACCCTCTTTAGTCGAGTCTTTTCGCGAACACGGCTATTACACAGCCGCTGAGGTGAGTGGACCGCTTTTTCCAGAAACCAATCTCGATCGCGGATTTGACACCTATAACTTTCGTGAAGGAGCTGCGTATCTGTCTACTCCCTGGGGTACCGACTTTCGACAGCGTTTGCAAAGCGGAGAATTTCGACAGCCCTGGTTTCTTTTTTTGCATTTGTGGGAGCTCCACCACCATCGTCATATCCTACCAGCCTTTCGGAATCGTAGATTTGGCCGCAACCGCTACGAACGAGCACTCTCCTCTCTGGATGCTGAATTGGCCAGGTTCTTGGCCGTTCTGCCGGACAATACGCTCGTGGTCATTCACGGCGATCATGGCGAACATGTAGTGGAAACCGACTTTCAGTATCGGCTGTATCGCCTCATCCGAGATCTGGCCGGCCGGAAGACCCTCAAACGTGAAGGCCATGAGATGGACGTGTCCGAGGACCTGGTGCGCGTTCCGCTGGTCTTTAGCATGCTCGGAGATGGGAAGGATGAACAGAATAGACAAGACGAAAAAGACGCGCAGGCTTCCCTGTCCTTACCCACGGGAAAGCGGATTTCCCAACTGGCACGGCAGATTGATGCCTTACCCACAGCGTTAGACCTTGTCGGCATTCCGGTTCCGAGTCAGATCCATGCCCAGAGCCTCAAACCTGCATTATTGGATGATACCCAGCTCGGACTAGAGGCGTATGTCGAGGCGTTTTTACGGATACGTTCAGATCAGCGCGACCAACGAGTCGGCTGGCGTACATCCGAATGGAAGTATGTTTATGCGCCCCACAACCCGCACCTGCCGGCAGAACTCTACCACTTGCCGGATGACCCTTCGGAACAGCGCAACCTCGCGACCCAGCATCCGAAGGTCGCACAGCTGCTGCAGCGTCGGATTGAAGACCTTCAGCACGGCGCGCTCGCAGCCACTCCAGGGTTAATCATGACCGAGACGGAAAAAGCGGAAGTCGAAAAGCGCTTAACCGAGCTCGGGTATATGTAAGGGAGCGGTCGGTCGTGCCTGCACCGGACCCAACTATCGTGTATTCCAGCCTGGATGCCCAGCTCGTATCAGATCTTGTTTCTCAAGAACCGGCGCTCTGGCAAATGGCTCGTATTCTCAAAAAAGATGCGCGCACAACCGTCACAATGATGTCCCACAACAAACAATCGGTGGTCGTCAAACACCACGAGATTGACAGTTGGCGCCATCGGGCGGATATCATCATGCACGGCTCCCCAGCCCGCCGGTCCTGGCGCGGGGCGCGGTTACTGCAGACCTACGGCTTTTCCGTTCCGCAGCCACTCGCGGTTGTCGAAAAACGCACAGCCGGCATGGTACAGGAAAGTCTCTATGTGAGTGAGGCACTGCCGTACCCACCACTTTCAACATACTGGCGGGAGCAGTCGGCTGGCTGGTCTGCCCAACAACGACGCATGTTTCTTGGCTGGCTGGCCGAATTCGTCCAGTCTTTTCACGCCGCCGGGCTGTATAGCGGCGACCTGAGAGATGCCAACCTCTTAGTCGAAGAGAGCAATGATCACACGTGGCGCTTTTGCCTGGTTGATCTGGACCGTGTCAAGCACGAAGCAAATATGGCTCAGCGTCGCCGGATCAAAAATCTCGTACAGCTTGACCGGACCTTAGGTCAGCGTGTGCGGCTGGCTGAACGCCTCTTCTTCCTGTACCGCTATCTGGGCTCTCCTCTTCCCCCTCCCCGCCAGCGCCGCCGCTTGATCAAGAAAATTCTGTCTTTACGCGACCGGAAAGACCGTGAATATGCCAAACGGCGCGCGAGACAGCGGCCATACGTTTCCGCACTCTCTTCAGCCGAGCGGACAGCCGCCCGGCAGGCTGTTGCCTCTGAAAGCGGTGGACTGGATCGCCCTCCAATCTCGTGCTGCATTATCTGTTTTAACGAAGAGCGAAATATGCGCCGCTGTCTGGAAAGCGTGAAGTGGTGCGATGAGATTATTGTCGTGGACTCCTTTTCCACCGATAAGACAGTACAGATCTGCCGCAGCTATCCCACACGGATCATTCAGCGTCCGTGGCCGGGTTATGTTGAACAAAAACGATTTGCCTTATCTCAGGCGAGTCACGAGTGGGTGTTGAACGTTGATGCCGACGAAGAGGTCGCCCCGTCCCTCCAACATGAGATCCAAGCCATCTTACAACGAGATGATCCCGCGGTGGATGGATTCTACGTACCACGCCTGGTGCGCTATTTGGGGCGTTGGTGGTGGCGGGGCTGGTATCCCGGCTATCGACTGCGGTTGTTTCGTAAGACCAAGGTCCGCTGGGGAGGCATCAATCCGCATGAGAAGGTCTTGCTTCGAGGCCACGCAGATCAACTCTACGGCAATCTGCATCATTATACGTATGATGACATTAGTGATCACCTGCGGACGATCAACGGCCTGACAGATGTCTCGGCCAGTGAGCTGGCTCTGCGCAAACGTCCGAGGCGACTCATCGACTTACTGTTGCGCCCACTCTGGCGCTTCGTGAGTTTTTACTTTCTGCGCGGCTGCCTGCGTGATGGCATTCCCGGTCTTTTTATTTCCGTGACATCAGCTTTCTACGTCTTCCTCAAATATGCCAAGCTGAGGGAGCAGACTGCGAGTTCTCCTAGTGACACGCCGGCTGCGCATTCTCCACGTTGACCCGGAACGGCAGTGGGGTGGGGGCGAGGCTCAGGTTCTGGGGCTCACACAGTATCTGCATCAGGCTGGACATGTCTCCCACGTTGCCGTTCATCCGCACGGCATCTTAGCCCAGCGCCTGCACGCAGCAGGGCTCGTAACCAGACCCCTCTCGATCCGCAATCACCTTGATGGTATTGCAGGGTGGCGGTTGCGCCGCATGGTTCAGAAGGAGCGCTACGATTTGGTCCATTTTCACACAGCCAGTGCTCACGCGCTCAGTCCCTGGGTACGCGGCCTGCCGATAAAACGTGTGGTTACCCGGCGGATGGATTATCCCATTCCCCCAGGCTGGATGAGCCATTTCTTGTACATAAAAAATGTGGACATGGTCGTTGCAATTTCTTCCAGTGTCCGCGCTGCACTCTGGGCAGCAGATATTCTGGATACGCATATTCGGCTGATTCCCAGTGGTATCGATAGCAAACGGTTTGTGCCGAACTCCAACCAACGTACGACTGTCCGTCGGCAATACGGTCTGACTGAGGATGACCCACTGGTTCTGGCTGTGGGGGCCCTGGTTGAGCGCAAATCTCATCAGACCCTCATCGACGCAGCAGCGCGGCTTAAGCAAAGCGGGATAGCCCTGCAATTTCTTATCTGTGGCGTCGGTCCGCTCCGGCCAGCTCTGGAGTCCCAGGTGCATGCCCTTGGTCTGGATTCCTGCGTGCACTTCACCGGATTTTGTCATGACCTCCCGGCTCATCTCTCAGCAGCAGACTTCTTCGTTCATACCCCCCTGTCGGAAGGCTTGGGAGTAGCCGTCATAGAAGCCCTAGCGGCCGGACTGCCGGTTGTGGCGAGCCGGGTAGGGGGTATTCCTGACCTAATTACCCATCAGGTGACCGGCCTGCTCATCCCGACCAAAGACTCGGTAGCGCTGGAGACAGCGCTCGCACAATATGTGCACAACCCGGGCTGGGCCAAAAGACTTGGACAGGCTGGCCGAGCGACAGCACACGCCCGCTTTGATATTGGCGCGACTACCCAGGCAAATGAGGCGCTGTATTATGAGTTACTTGTATGAAATGCTTGTATGAAATACTTGGCGTCGCACATTAAAGGACCAGTGTGAAGCGCGCTTCTTCTCGTCAGCAGTTTTCCGCACGCACCATCACGCGCCTGCTCGGCCGCTTCGCTCAGGTGCGCGTACTCGTCATCGGCGACCTCATGCTTGATCGCTATATTTGGGGCCAAGTCAATCGCATCTCGCCCGAAGCACCCGTCCCCGTTGTCCGCGTTACTCACGAGAGCCTGCACGCCGGAGGAGCAGGCAACGTTGTTGCGAATATCCGCGCTTTGGGTGGACGGGTAACGGTCTGTGGCGTTGTCGGTCAAGATCGGGCCGGCCAGCGCTTATGCACGGAGTTACGGTCATATGGGGCACACATCGACGGCATTGTCACCAGCAAGCCGTACAAAACCATTAGTAAGACAAGGATCATTGCCCATAGTCAGCAAGTCGTCCGACTGGACCGGGATCCTATAGAGAATCTCACCCCACATACCCGATCTCGACTGCGGACGTTTATCCAACGCCATATGTCCGACTTTGACGTCTGTGTGGTATCAGACTATGGCAAAGGACTCATTGATGCAGACATCCTCCAGCTCTTGGCCGCGCTGCGAGCTCAGCACGGCTTCGTCTACGTGATTGATCCAAAACGGCAGAACTTCCTCTCCTACCGCGGAGCCAGTTTGGTCAAGCCGAATGCGGACGAAGCCGGACAGGCAACGCAAATCGAAATCAGAACCGATGCCGACCTGCGAAATGCTGGGGCACGCCTCCTCGACCTGTGGCAGACTGAGGCCGTCCTCGTCTCACGTGGAGAAGAAGGCATGAGCTTATTCCAGCCGGGTCAGCGGACGGCCCATTTTCCAACCACGGCTCATGAGGTGTTTGATGTGACGGGCGCAGGAGATACCGTCGTTGCCGTGTGCGCCCTCGCCCTTGGTGCCGGAGCGTCACGCGAGGTAGCAACTATTCTGGCGAATCACGCCGCAGGGATTGTAGTCGGCAAGGTTGGAACAGCGACAGTAGACCCTAAAGAACTCAAAACAATCCTGAGGCCACACAACCAATGAAAAGTATGACCGGTTTTGGCAATGGTAGTATCGCCGTACCGGGCGGGCACGCGGCGGTCGATATTCGTGCAGTCAACCATCGTTTCCTCGAAGTGAAGTTTCACCTCCCCCGCGCGTTTTTGCCGTGGGAAGATGAGTTCCGTTCTCTTATTTCTACTCAGCTCAAACGGGGGCGGATAGAGGTTTTCCTCTCGCTCTCCGGGCGTGCCTCTCGCTCCTCTACGGTTCATCTCAACATAGAGCTTGCTCGTGCCTATGCCCAGGCTGTCAACCGCTTGCAAAATGAGCTGGGGATCAGCGGTGAGCTCGATCTCCAATTTTTCGCTACGCGACCGGATCTCTTCCAAGTAGCGGAATCTCAGCAGCTATCCACAGCCGAGGTCAGCGCGTCAAAAAAAGCACTCCAACGGGCATTGACGGCTTTAACACGCCAACGAAGCCGCGAAGGAAAATTTCTCCAACGTGATCTCCGCAGCCGTATTTCCACACTCGAAAAGCTACGTCGTAGCGTTCAGCACCGGACAGGACAAAGCCGACAGGTTATGCGCCAAAAGTTGGCGGACCGGATCATGCCGCTTTTGCCTCACCTCGAAACTGACCGCAGTCGCGTCTTGCAGGAAGTGGCAAGCCTGGTGCAAAAAAGCGATATCACGGAAGAGCTAGTGCGGTTGCAGAGCCACCTCAAGGAATTCTCCGATCTCTTACCACTTGAGGAGTCGGTCGGCAAACGGATGGATTTCCTGCTGCAAGAGATACAACGGGAAGTCAACACGATCGGGGCAAAGGCGGATGATGCACCCATCCGACATCTGGTGGTACAGGCTAAAGAAGAGGTGGAAAAAATACGCGAACAGGTGCAGAATATAGAATAACGTATGTCAGACGACGACCAACGCTTCATTTTTCCCCGGCGTGGGATTCTCCTTATATTGTCGGCCCCGTCCGGAGCTGGGAAAACTACGCTGGCGCGCCAACTCATCTGCAAGAATGACAACCTGCGCTGGTCGATCTCACACACGACTCGTGTCTGTCGTGCAGGAGAAGTCGAAGGACAAGATTATCACTTTGTTAGCGAAGACACTTTTCTGACGCTCCGCAAGAATAACGCCTTCGCTGAATGGGCAAAAGTTCACGGCGCCTACTACGGGACTGCCCGCGCCACGATCGATGCAGCCCTGACCAGTGGACAGGACCTCCTGCTTGATATCGATGTCCAGGGCGCTGCTCAGCTCAAGGCCGCGTATCCAGAGGCCGTGTCTGCTTTTATCCTACCCCCCTCTTGTTCGGAGTTAGAATCGCGCTTACGTGGACGCGGTACTGACCACGAAGAGGAGATTACACAGCGTATCCGTCGTGCACGAGAAGAGGTACGAGAATTATCTCACTACGATTATTGTGTCATCAATGACGAAATCGAATCCGGTGTCGCGTCCTTACACGCTATTCTCAGCGCTGAGCGAGTACGCCTATCACGTCTGGATGTGTCACAAGCGCAATGTTCGGGTTCTCCTCAACACGGAGCGGTAAAAACAGGAACCTGCTCATGAACCTGGAGCGGCTAGTTTCCAGAATTAAGTCCTATCATCCTGAGGCCAATACTGCCCTCATCACAAATGCCTATGCGTTCTCCGAACGGGTTCATCAAGGCCAAAAGCGCCGCTCGGGGGAGCCGTATTTTATCCACCCGGTCGGAGTCGCTGAAATTATTACCGACATGAAACTGGATGTTCCGAGCGTGGTCACCAGCTTACTGCATGACACGGTTGAAGACACCTTGACCACGCTAGATCAAATTACGCAGCGCTTTGGGGAGGAAGTCGCTGCTCTGGTCGATGGGGTCACAAAGATCAGTCAGATCAATTTTATCACGCGCGAAGAGCGCCAGGCTGAAAATTTCCGCAAAATGATCTTCGCCATGGCGCGAGACATCCGTGTTATCCTCGTCAAGTTGGCGGATCGTGCCCATAACATGCGGACGCTGTTCCATCTGAGTGAGGACAAACAGCGTGAAATTGCGTCTGAGACCTTGGAAATCTATGCTCCTCTCGCCCATCGCCTGGGCATCTACTGGATGAAAAGCGAGTTAGAAGATAACTCGTTGCGCTACCTCTATCCCAAGGTATATTCCAGCCTGAAGCGTAATATTGTCAAGAAAAAAAGTGAGCGAAAAAACTATATTGCCGCGGTAATCGACATTCTCCAAGAAATACTCTCTGAGGCAGACATTTCGGCTCAGGTGTCTGGCCGACCTAAACATTTCTACTCGATTTACCAAAAGATGCAGTCACAAAATCTGATCTTCAGCCAGATCTATGACTTGGTCGGCTTTCGCATTGTCGTTGCGTCTGTACAACAATGCTATCATGCCCTTGGCAGCGTCCACAGTCACTGGCGGCCACTACCGGGCCGGTTTAAGGACTATATCGCCCTACCCAAGGCGAATCTGTATCAGTCACTCCACACAACAGTAATTGGGCCGCATGGAGAGCGCATCGAGATACAGATCCGGACCCGTGAGATGCACCTTGTTGCCGAAGAAGGCGTGGCCGCGCACTGGTCGTATAAAGAAGGTCAAGGCCAAGAAGAGGCTCAGCGTTTCACCTGGTTGCGTCAACTCGTCGAATTACAACAACAAGTCCAAGACCCGAAAGAACTCCTCCACACGATTAAAGAAGACCTCTTCACGGAAGAAGTCTACGCCTTCACACCCCAAGGCGATCTAAATCGTTTTCCGCGTGGGGCGTCAGTGATAGACTTTGCCTACCGGGTACATTCAGAAGTCGGCAACCACTGTACCGGAGCACGACTGAATGGGCGCCAAGTTCCGCTACGCTACCAGCTCCAAAATGGAGATGTCATTGAAATCATCACGACCAAGCAGCAATCACCGAGCAAAGACTGGCTGAAAATCGTCAAAACTCCAAAGGCCAAAGCCCGCATCCGCCACTGGCTCAAAGAGGAACAGCGCGAACGCAGCTTGGCGTTAGGACAAGAACTTCTGGGGCGTGAATTGGATCGCGCTCACGCTACCCTGCCCACCCTGCGCAAGCAGAACAAAATCGCTTCAGCCCTTGAAGCGCTCGGGTTTGAGGATGAAGAAACCCTCTTTGCAGCTTTGGGATACGGCCAGGTGACGGTGCGCCAGGTGCTTTCTCATCTGGTTCCACAGCCCACGGAAGTCCCAGGCCAAAACCTCGATGAAATCGAGCTGGAAAAAATTCGCCGCAGGCCGCCAGATGGAGACCCAAGTGGCGTTAAAGTTGGCGGCGTAGGCAACGTGCTGATTCGATTTGGCCGCTGTTGTAACCCGTTGCCCGGAGAAGACATTCTCGGAGTGATCACGCGAGGCAGAGGCGTCACCGTGCATACAATTGCCTGCCAGCGCCTGCTTGAGAGCGATCCTCAGCGACATACCGCCGTCAGTTGGGATGCGGCAACCGACTACACCCGTCCGGTCAAACTTGAGGTTCTATCCGAAGACCGCCCGGGTCTCCTCGCCAATATGAGCAAGGCCATCAGCACTGCTGGGCTCAATATCGCCAGCGCCGATGTTCGGACGTTAACTGACGAACGGGCCCTCAACGTTTTTGAAGTTTTAGTCTCTGGCTCCGGCGATCTGCAGCGTGTCATGCGCAACCTAGAGCGCGTCCGCGGTGTGGTGAAAGTGTCCAGGATGAAGCCGTGAAGGGCACGTCTCGCTCGGGACAGCTCCTCAGAGTATTAGGCTGGGCGGAGGCAACCGGCCTGCACTCACGCAGCCTTGACAATCTTACCTGAACGGATACAGCGCGTGCAGACACGCAGGCGTCGGACCGTTCCATCCACCTTGGCCTTCACCCGTTGCAGGTTGGGCAACCAACGGCGCCTGGTCTTGTTGTTGGCGTGACTGACATTATTGCCCACGGACGGGCCTTTTCCACAAATTTCACATCTTTTGGCCACGGAACTCCTCCATCCCTCTGGCACTCTGGGAAGCCCCTGTGTGTACCACAGGCATTACACCGGCGCAACACGGTCGAACCGTGCATTTATTCTTGAGATATTGCGATGATACGTTCAATCAGATCGGTAGTTGAAAAGCCGTCCTGGTAGCGTACGGCAACAACCCGTCCACCGTTTTTTTCAACAATCTCTTTTCCAATTATAGTCTCGGGGTCCCAATCTCCACCTTTGACTAGGATATGCGGCTGGAGGGCGCGAATCAACGTCAGCGGTGTGTCTTCGTCAAACGTTGTCACGTAATCAACAGCCTCCAGAGCAGCCAGTAGAGATGAACGGCTCGATTGATCAAGAATGGGCCGTTTCTCGCCTTTCAGCCGCTTCACAGAAGCATCACTATTGATCCCCACCACAAGGATATCGCCAAAGGTTTTTGCTCGGGTCAGGGTATAAATGTGACCCGGATGCAACAGATCAAAACAGCCGTTTGTGAATACGATCCGTTTTCCCTGGCGGCGCAATCCCGACAGTTGTATTGCAAGATCTTTCGCAGTAAAGGTCTTTCGCATTACTATCCGTTTCCCAGAATCCTAGGGTCTCGTCCAAGGCCGAATGTTATTTTTGCTCGCCCTGTGCTGACGTACTCCTAGAGCACCTCAGTGGCAGTGAATTAAAATGCACTTTTCCCCGCTGAGGTAATGCCGATGAGTGCCAAGGACAAACGAAACTCCACCTCGCTCGGATTGACTTTATCCACAATGCCGAAATCAAACGCCCAACACTTTTGCGGTGAGAGAAAACGAAAGAAATAGCGGGTGCCGATAAAAGAATTATCATTCAGGTCGTAGCGTGTAAAATAAGCCGCAGTTAGGTATTCGTTAAAGCGAAAGATGAGACTCCCATTTACCTCCTTAAGCAGGCGGTCGGCAATTGTACGATACGTGACACGGATGCTGGTCCGCCGCTGCAGATGGCGCACCAAGGGACTGACCTCCGGGAGGGGTCGCGGGTCGCGGAGAAACCCACCAATGCGCGCGGCAACCACGTCCCCACGGTCAGCGTCGTAGTTCGTGTCTGCAGAAAGAGTCAAAAAGGAGAATGGCCGAAGTTGCGCGTGAAGATCAATATTCGAAAAATGTTCCTCTTTTTCTCTGAGGGCACGGGGGGGCCCTGAATTGAGCCCAAACTCTTCTCCTCCTGTCCGCAAGTTACGGCTGGGATCATACGCATGAGTAACAGACAAACGTGCCAGCTCGCGAACGGTGGTGCGCTGGTTCGAGGAGCCAGGAAGCGGTGAGAATTTTCCTAACAGACGATTGGTAGCACCATACACAAAAAGGCTGCGTTTATTAATCCGATCCAAGGCATCATACAAGGGTAGATCGTCTTGATTGACAGACGGCACATAGGAAAATGAGACATGCGGCTCAACCACATGTTGTAGTTTCAGCAGCCCTCCCCAGCCAACATCATATACGCGCGACAAGCGTGTCCCGATTTCAGCCTGGAACTGTACGAGTTCTCGTGCCTGGTTCCGACGTAGCCTGCCTTCGTCGGGCAGGGTCGGCCGCCCTTCCTCCCGAGAACCCATATGGTAGACAGTCTCACGCCCAGTCACTTTTACTGAACCAAAAAGATACCTGCCAAGCGAGAAGGGTACGGATACCCATGGGGCCAGGTCGAACCGCTGCCCGTAGTAACCCCGGTTCCGGAAGAAATGACTGCCTTCCACAGCAATGCCGGCTTCAATGCGGTCGTGCCAAAAACGCTGGTGGCCTCGAAAATGTATCTGTGGCAACACCTGGAAGGTATTGTCCTGGTCGCCGCGGAGATCCTGGTAATAGCGTGCCTCTGACCGTAATTGCGCCTGCTTCCAGGTCTTGACTCCCCCAACTCGCGAGTCGGTGAACCGCCGAGAGCGCAGCTCACGGTCCTCAAACCTGGGGTGAAATGACATATTTATCTCGCGTAAAAAGAAATCATCACTGACAAAAAACAAATCACTATACAGCTCAAGGTCATTGGCTAGACGTTGTCGGTGCATTCCGGCGACACTCCAACGATCGATGGGGGAGCTTGTTGAGGCCGGGCCACGGATCTGCTCATTAAAATACGAGGCAGAGAACTCTCCCTCTGTCCGCTCGTTGGGGGCATACCGATATTCGCCCAAGAGTCCGACGCGGGCAGACGTTTCCACGTCTGCCGTCAGCGTCAGATCCTGGCTCTTACTCATGGCCCGGTAGAAGGGCTGCTGCCACTGGAAACCACGCTTACTCGAAAAGCTGTATTGGGGCGCAAGCAGACCACTCTGACGGTCCTTGCGAACGGGAATGAGCGCATACGGCACATACAACACAGGCACATCTCGTACGCGAAACAGCCCGCCTCGAATCTTACCAGTTCCGCCCAAGTTGAGGTCGAGCTCTCTCGCCCCAATACTCCAGTCCGCGTCTTCCACTTTGTCACATTCACACGTTGTTAGTGCCCCGTCTTCGATATGATAGCTTTGGCCATAGGATTTCTGAAGTTTTTTCCCGGTTATGGTGTACTGATTACGCGGGAGATGCACCGTCCCGTTCTGGATCTCACCGGTTTCGTCTGTCAGCTCCAGATGCATAGCCTCAGCCCAAACATCACCCTGAGGGTCTTTTAATACAACATTTCCCCGTGCTGTGAGCTCATTCTTGGCGCGGCTGACAGTGACGGTATCTGCAGTCAGGGTGGTTTGTCCTTTGGTGACGATAACGTCGCCTTCTGCCGTCACCGTCTCCCCTTGCTCCTCATAGTTCAGCGTGTCGGCCTGTACCTGCACCTGCTCTTGGGCCTGCCCCTGAGCAGGCACACATGGCACACTTATCAACGAGAGAAGGAGAAAGGAAAATCTTTGCCGCATTAGTCTTCTTTCTCAGACGATTCCGTGCCACTCTAAAGCGTCTCGTTGCCTTCGATCTACGGTAGAGTCAGAAAAAAGCGGCAAGACTTCACCGACCAAGAAGAGCGATCCACACACCACAATCACATCTTGTGGGCTAGCTTCACTCAAGAGCTGTTGGCATGCCACCTGTGCACCGGTAATAACCCGAACCGGACAGTGAGAGGAAAAAACTGCGTGAACCGTGTGCGGATCTTCTGCGCGGCGTTGAGCAACAGCCGTAACTACGACCTCGGATGCGATCCGCCCCAGAACGGGCACCATCGACCGCCAATCCTTGTCTCGCATGACTCCGAATAAAAAGATCACACGTTTATCTGGGACAAGAAGACAGAGTTCAGCCATCAACGTTTCCATTGCCTGTAAATTATGTGCGCCATCGACAATCACAAAAGGGTGAGTAGATACGATATCGAGTCGGCCAGGCCAGATGACTGATGGGAGCCCAGCAAAAACCTGGGCTGCCGTAACCGGGAAGACTTCCTGGATACATTCAAGAGCGGCACATGCCACAGCGGCATTGCGCTTCTGAAACTTTCCGTGCAGAGGGACCGGCAGGTCATCGAACTGCCACTGCGGGCCTCGGTAGCCACTGTGTCCTGAAGCGTCTTCCTCAAGCCTAAAATCCTGGTCATATATTAGAGTCGGGCTGTGGCGATCTTGGGCAGTACGGCGCAGAATCGACAGACTCTCGGCTTCCAGCTTGCCTATGACGACTGGCACCCCAGACTTGATAATCCCTCCTTTCTCCCGTGCGATATCAGACAGCGTTGGGCCAAGATACTGTTGGTGGTCCAACCCAATACTCGTAATCACAGACACCAGTGGGGAGAGCACATTGGTGGCATCGAGCCGCCCGCCTAAACCGACTTCTACCACCGCGATATCAACAGACGCTTGAGCAAAGGCGTGAAAAGCCAGCACAGTCATCATTTCAAACGGAGTCAATCTAAGTTCGGAGGGTGTTATGCACGCCTGAATTGCCTCCACACCATCCACCACTTCTTTCTGGGTGATGTATCGTCGTCCGAGCCGAATCCGCTCACAAAAGTCAATCAGATGTGGGGACGTAAACAAGCCCACCCGGTAGCCTGCCGCGCTCAGGACGGCATGCAGCATTGCCGCAGTTGATCCTTTACCGTTTGTTCCCGCAATGTGGATAGCAGCGAAATGGGAATGTGGATCGCGACACAGGCCAAGCGCGCGAGTCGTACGGTCAAGTTTGAGATCCATACGCTCGATCTCGAGGCCATACACCCAGGCAAGTGTGTCAGAGTAGTGAGACATTCGATCCTTTCGATGTACAGATTTCGGGGCATTGGCGCTATGCGGACCGATCGGACTCCGCCGGCTGAGAAACTTCCGGCTGTAAAGGGTCGCACAGCATTCCCAGCAGTTGGTGTATGGTTCCACGCAAATCTTTGCGCTCAACAATCATGTCAAGCATGCCGTGCTCAAGAAGGAACTCTGCGCGCTGGAAACCGGGCGGCAGCTTCTCTCGAATGGTCTGCGCAATGACACGTGGGCCGGCAAAACCAATCAAAGCGCCTGGCTCAGCAATATTTATATCACCCAGCATGCCCAGCGACGCCGCCACCCCGCCAGTCGTCGGATCGGTCAGAACAGAGAGATAGGGCAGACGTGCGGCCCGCAAACGACCCAGAGCCATACTGACCTTAACCATCTGCATGAGCGAGAGGACACCTTCATGCATACGTGCACCGCCAGAAGCCGAGAAAAAAATAACGGGCAACCGCTCAACAAGCGCGTGTTCCACGATGCGGGTCAGCTTCTCGCCAACCACTACTCCCATGCTGCCGCCAATAAAAGTAAAATCAAAACAACCGAGGGCAACGCCACGGCCCTCAATAGTCGCGACGCCGCACACCACGGCTTCTTCTCGTCCGGACCGATTGCTGGCGTCTGCGAGTCGCTGCACGTAGGTTTTCCGATCAGTAAAGGTCAGCGGATCGTTCGAATGGAGGTGCTGTTCATGTTCGACGAATGAACCTCGATCAACAATGGTGAGGAGCCGTTGTTCAACTGTCAGACGAAGATGCGCCCCGCATTTAGGACAGATAAAGAGCCGCCGCTCAACTTCCTTTCGGAAAAGAATTTCATGACAGGTAGAGCACTTGAGCCAAATGGCTTCTGTTTCCTCATGCCCTCGTTTCCGTTCCTCCTCCGCCATGCCTCGCTCCCCGTAGACTAGGATTGTCGTGACGACACGCCCTGCTCGTCACCACTCATATCGATTGTTGCCACACTGCGTAAAGCAGATTTGAGTTGGGCGACAAACTCGCCGACGCGTTCAACCATATCCGCTTGCCCTAAAGATTGCTCAATAATCTGTGAAATTGCACTACCAACAATCGCCCCGTCCGCAACTCCCGCGACCTGGGCTGCCTGCTCAGGAGAGGAAATACCAAATCCGACCCCGACCGGCACAGGCGATATCGCGCGGATACGGCGCACCATATCGCCCAAGTCCGTCGGCAATGTCGTCCGCGCTCCCGTCACCCCGGTTACCGCAACATAATAGATAAATCCTCGTGCACGAGTCAGTACGGCTTGCGCTCGGGCCAGAGAACTTGTCGGCGCAAGAAGAAAAATCAGATCCAGATCATATAGGTCGGTTGCCCACTTGAGCTCATCGGCTTCCTCAGGCGGCAAATCCACGCACAAGACGCCATCGACCCCAGCCCGGCGAGCATCTAGTACAAACCGCTCTCCGCCATACCGAAATATAGGATTGTAATATCCCATAAGAAGTATCGGGACCGAGAGCGACTGCCGTAACCGGCTGACTAAACCGAGAATATGCGACAGGGAAGTCCCATTTCGCACGGCACGCTCCGCCGCCCGCTGCAGCGTTGGCCCATCAGCCATAGGATCCGAAAATGGTACTCCAAGCTCAATGATATCTGCACCCTGACGCACCGTCTCCTGGACGAGGGCAAAGGTCGTTTCGAGATCAGGATCACCCGCAGTAAGGAAAGGGATAAGCGCCACCTCACCACGTGCCCGTAAGTCGGTAAAGGTCTGAGCAATTCTCGTCATACGCCTGGTGCCCCGAGGAAACGGGCTACGCTTTGCAAATCTTTATCCCCGCGACCAGAAATATTGATCACGACAATATTATCCGATGGTAGTTGAGGTACCAGGGTCGCCGCATACGTCACGGCATGGGCGCTTTCCAGAGCAGGAATAATCCCCTCAGTCTCAGCCAAAAGCTGCATGCCTTCAACCGCCTGCGTATCTCGGGCCGTGACATACTGAATCCGCTGTTGATCGTTCCAATAGCTCAGTTCCGGCCCGACGCCGGGGTAGTCCAACCCGGGGGCAAGAGAGTGGGTTGCCGCAATGAGCCCCGTCTCATCTTGCAATAGATACGTCTTACAGCCGTGGAGGACACCGATATGACCGTTGGTAATGGACGCCGCATTTTGCCCTTCTCCCAATCCTCCGGCTTCCACACCAATCATCCGTACCGTTGGGTCCGTCAAGAACGGGGCAAACAAGCCTATCGCGTTACTGCCGCCACCAACACAAGCGATGAGATAGTCAGGAAACCGTCCTTCCTTTTTCCGGATTTGCTTTTTCGCCTCGCGGCCGATGACAGACTGGAAATCCCTTACGAGCATAGGATACGGGTGAGGGCCAGCTACTGTTCCAATAACGTAGAAAGTATCCTGGACCTGGGTGATCCAGTCACGCAATGCCTCATTCATGGCATCTTTCAGGGTCTTACTGCCACTTTTTACCTCGCGCAGTGTTGCCCCTAACAATCGTATCCGGAAGACGTTCGGAGCTTGACGAATGACATCTTCACTGCCCATAAAGACTTCGCACTCAAACCCAAGCAATGCAGCAACGGTCGCGGTTGCCACCCCATGCTGGCCCGCACCGGTTTCAGCGATCAACCGGTGTTTCCCCATACGTTTTGCTAAGAGCGCTTGGCCAATCGTGTTATTGATCTTATGCGCTCCGGTATGGCACAAATCTTCGCGTTTTAAATAGACCTTTGCGCCGCCAAGACGTTCCGTCAATCGTGCGGCATACGTAAGCGGAGTCGGTCGGCCCACATACTCATGTTGCAAGTCCCGCAACGCACGTTTAAAGGCAGGATCTCGTCGGCATTGCCGATAGACCTCTTCGAGCTCAATCAAGGCTGGCATGAGGGTTTCCGCAACATACCGGCCCCCATATGCCCCAAAATGTCCCTGTTTATCCGGCAGTCTTGGCATTGTGGATGAAAGCGTGTAGTTTTTCTACGTCTTTACGCCCTGGTGCGGATTCGACACCACTGGCAACATCGATAGCCCACGGCTTCACAGTTCGGACCGCCTCAGCAACGTTCTCGGGCGTTAATCCACCTGCCAGAATCGTGCGCTCAAGAAATGGGATGGGCAAAGTTCCCGCTTTTTCCCAGGCAAACGTTTTACCCGTTCCTCCGTATCGGCCCGGTCTATACGTGTCAAGCAGGACATAGTCCGCCTGAGATTGTGCTACAAGTTCTGCAAGTCCCGAAAGTTCTGACAGTGATTCATTCGGCTGCACCTGCACGGCCTGGATAGTCTGTACCGGCCATCCCTCTAGAGCAGTCGCCTCCTCATCGCCGTGAAACTGGATGGCGTCCAGCTCCAAGGATTCGACGAGAGAGGCAATCCGTGCACGCGCAGCATTTACAAAAACGCCCACGCATAGTACATGATTGGGCAGAACAGCTCGGATCTCTCTAGCTGTCTTTTCAGAAACTGCGCGCCGACTCTGCGGATAAAAGTTCAGTCCAATGAGGTCAGCGCCTGCCTGGACGGCGTACTGGGCATCAGCCACGCTGGTGAGGCCACATATTTTGACACGAACGGACATAATGCATCTAGGAGACCCGGGCTAACAAGCTCCGTAATGGGATTCCCGGATCCGAAGCGGCCATGAAGGTCTCGCCAATGAGAAAAGCCCGGACACCCTGTGCCTCCAGTCTATCTAATTGGTCTGTGGTTGAAAGCCCACTCTCAGAGACAACATAAACATCCAGTGGTAGTTCTCGAACAAGTCGTTCGCTCGTTTCAATAGTCGTGCGAAAAGTCCACAAGTCACGATTGTTGATACCGAGCAACTGTACCCCACAGGCCAGCGCTCGTTCTAGCTCTCGCTCGTCATGCACTTCCATCAAACAGTCAAGGTCGAGCGTTTTTGCGAGACCGCTCAATTCTTGTATTTGAGCATTTTCGAGGATGGCCACAATGAGCAATATCGCACTCGCCCCAAACGCACGAGCTTCATAGACCTGGTAGTCATCAAAGACAAAATCTTTTCTGAGCAACGGTAACTTCACGTGGTGACGGATATTTTGGAGGTAGTCGAGACTGCCCTGGAAAAACTTCTTTTCCGTGAGAACCGAGATCGCTGCTGCGCCTGAAGCGGCATATATTTTCGCCAGAGCAAGCGGGTCAAAATCCTCGCGGATGATGCCTTTGGAGGGAGATGCCTTTTTCACTTCTGCAATAATAGTGCGGCCAGACCAGGATTGAAGTGTTTTCAGAAAGCCCGGAGCAGGCGCATGGAACAGCGGCAGATCCTGGAGTTGGGTACGCGATAGCGTTTGTTTTTGGACGGCGAGTTCTTCTCGCTTATGGGCGACAATATCGTCAAGAATCATACTGTTTCCATATGCGTCAATGGGATCAAGCGTTCGAGCGTCCGCGCAGCAGCTCCGCTGTCAACCGTTTTCTCAGCAAGTTGCACTCCAGCCAGCAAGGACTCTACAGCGTCTCCAGCGTAGAGAGCCGCTCCAGCATTGAGCAAAACGATGTTCCGGTGAGGCCCCGGCGCTCCGGCTAATACCGATCGAATAATGTCAGCTGACTCCTGAGCACTAGAGACTTGCAGCTCTGATAACTCGCAGCGCGGGAAGCCAAAGTCTCCCGGATCGATGCTGAACGACTGGACTCCCTGCGGCCCCCACTCCGAAACGGTAGTTGGGCCGGTAAGAGAAATTTCGTCTAACCCGTCGTCTCCATGGACCACCAAGGCATGCGCGCTTCCTAACCGCCCCAGCGCTTCAGCCAACGGCTGCACCCAGCGCCGGTCAAATACGCCGATGAGTTGATATCGCGCCCCAGCCGGATTTGTCAGCGGTCCAAGAATATTGAATACCGTCCGTATTCCGATTTCGCGACGTGGCCCAACCGCATGGCGCATAGCCCGATGAAAAGCAGGAGCGAATAAGAATCCTAACCCAACCTCGCGCATGCAGTATTCCACCCGCTCTGGAGACAGCTCGATACGCGCCCCGAGCGTTTCCAGAACATCCGCTCCCCCGACGCTCCCAGACATCGCCCGATTGCCATGCTTAGCCACACACAGACCCGCCGCAGCAACAACAAAGGCTGAACACGTCGAAATATTAAACGTATGACAGCCATCACCACCAGTGCCACATGTATCGACTGTTGTCCGCCCAGGACGAACTGGAGTCGCCATAGCTCGCATGGCACGAGCTGCTCCTGAGATCTCGGCAACCGTTTCTCCTTTGATATGCAGCGCAGTCAGGAAAGACCCAATCTGGGCCGGCGTAGCTTGTCCATCCATCAAATCAGTAATGGCCTGGTGCATCTCTTCTTGTGTGAGATCAATGCCAGAGGTCACGCGAATAATGGCATCTTTGAAGGTCATAGCCGCACCAACCGTGTCTTAATCCGAGACGAGAAACGCCTGCGTGAATTTTCCTTCTCGCCGGAAGCGGGACGCCAAAAGCTGCGCCGATTTTTGCGTAAACTTCCCCACCCGTATGCGATACCAGACTTCCCCATGGCGGGTAATCGTGTTCACTGCTGCGGCATGCCCTTGTCTGCGCAGCTCTGCTGCAATGTGTTGAGCCGTGTGCCGCTTTTTCGTGACGTGAACCTGGATACTCCAGTTTCCCGAGCCTAGTCCCGACTCTTTCTGAATCCCCAGTTTGGCCGCACCCTGAGAAACCACCGGCTGCGAGGCTACACGTGGCCGCTCTCCCAGCTGGGTTGCTGGGGAGGGAGTCGGCCCATATCCAGGCTGCGGAGAGGGACGGTGTGGCTGGGCTGCCTGTTTTGGGGGATGTGTCTCGACAACAGGGAGGGGTAGTGGAGAAGCCGAAGGCCGAGAGACATCTTCAGAAGCGTGGATGGGGAAGCGGACCGTACGCGTTTCCTGAGCCGTCTTGTACGCTTGCACTTCTTTTCCTATGTATACCCCGAAAGCAAAAACAAGAAAGAAACTGATCGAGGCGGTCAGGAACAAGATACATCCTTCGGGAAGGTTGAAATGGAAGGCATAGTATCGCTCTGGCATGGATATCCTCCCTCTCTCTGGTTCCCCATACCACTAAGGGGGAGCATTGCCCCCCCTTAGTTTTCTAATCCGAATTGATTCCTGCCGTTTTCCTTGCTACCACCTGACGCCAATGCTACGCCTAGGAATTCGCAGCACTTCCTTCCTCAGTCGATAGGCCGGCCCCACGTTCGGTAAATTCAACAAGAGAAATGGGAGCGGCATCCCCTCGACGCGGCCCTATTTTGAGTACACGCGTATACCCACCAGAACGGCTCTGAAAGCGAGGAGCCACCTCGTCAAATAAGCGCTGGACGAGCCTACGACTCCCGAGGTACGCAAAGGCCAAACGCCGCGCATGCACGGAATTCTTCTTGCCTAAGGTTACTATGCGGTCTGCCCATCGACGCAGCTCTTTCGCTTTCGCATCAGTCGTCTGTACTTGTTCACGCAGCAGCAGCGCTTTGACTAAATTGCGCATGAGGGCTTTTCTATGTGCGGCTGTACGATTCAGTTTCCGCCCTGCTTTGAGATGTCGCATGTCCAAATCTTCCTTGTCTCGCCCCCTGCTTATGCAGGGTTCCCCTCGCGGGAGGCCCGCATTCTGTCTAGCTCCTCCCGACTAGGAAGTTCCTCCAGGTGCATGCCCAGCTCCAGTTCCATCCCGTGTAAGAGGTCTTTAATCTCGCTGAGAGATTTTCGGCCGAAATTCTTAGTCTTCAGCAATTCGGGCTCAGTCTTGACGATGAGTTCTCCGACGTAACGCAGGTCAGCGCTTTGTAAACAGTTGGCAGAACGGACCGAAAGATTGAGATCATCAATGGGGCGGAAGAGATTTTCATTCGGCGGGGGCTGTTCTTTTTGCCCCGCCCGCTCCTCCGCGCCTTCTCCTTCTTCTGCTGGACCAGAAAAGATCGTCAGCTGATCCTGGACAATGCGGGCAGCAGAAGCAACTGCCTCTCTGGGATCAATGCTCCCATCGGTCCATACCTCTAGCGAAAGATGCTCATAGTCGGTCCGCTGTCCTACGCGGGCACTGGTCACCGTCACATTGACCTTAAGGACAGGAGAAAATGCGGCGTCAAGCGGTATCGTTCCAATGGGATCCTCTTCAGATTTGTGCCGCTCAGCGACGACATATCCGCGGCCTGTACTCACCTCAGCTTCGATCTCAAGTTGCGCGTCTTTCCCCAGCTGGGCAACATGAACTTCGGGGTTGAGAATATCGATCTGGGGGCCGACGGAAAGGTCACTCGCAGAAACATTCTTTGCCCCGCGGACCTTGAGGGTAGCCGTTTCCGTATCGCTGTCACGGAGTAGAAATCGGACTTCTTTCAGGTTGAGTAACAGGTCGGTGACATCTTCCGTCACTCCAGGAATGGTAGAAAATTCATGGACGACATTTTGAATGCGCACCTTGGTGATGGCCGCCCCGGATAGCGAGGCTAACAGGACCCGCCTTAACGTATTCCCCAGGGTCGAGCCAAATCCACGCTCAAAGGGTTCACCAATGAAACGGCCGTATGTTGAAGTCAAGGTTTCTTCTTCAACATCGAGTATCTTGGGCTTAACGAGGTCACGCCAACTCTCCTGCATGCTGCTCCCTCTTTCGTCTTGTATCCGTACCCTACCCTGCCCTACACGTCACATCGCTACGTTAGACTTTCGAGTACAACTCTACAATCAATTGTTCATTAACAGGCAAAGCAATTTCGGCCCGTTCGGGTAACGCCCGAACGCGTGCGGAAAACGAGTCCGTTTGGACCTCAAGCCATTCCGGAACTCCACGCCGCTGAGCGAGTTCAGCGGATTCTTGGATCCGGGCAATTTTTCGACTCGCCTCGCGGACCTGGACCTCATCTCCCGTTTTCACAGAATACGAGGGGATCGTCACCCGCCGTCCGTTGACAAGGAAGTGACCATGTCGAACAAGCTGACGGGCCTCTGAACGTGAGGTAGCGAATCCCATACGATACACCATATTATCGAGCCGACTCTCTAGCAGCACGAGAAGATTTTCACCAGTGATCCCCTGTCGACGCTCCGCACGCGCAAAGAGTCGGCGAAATGGTCCTTCGAAAGCGCCGTAGATGCGTTTCAATTTTTGTTTTTCTCGTAGCTGGACGTGGTACTCTGTCGGCTTCCGGCCCCGTACCTGACCATGCTGTCCAGGCGGATAGCCTCGTCTTTCTATCCCACATTTATCGGTATAACACCGTTCGCCTTTCAGGAAGAGTTTGAGTCCCTCCCGGCGACATAGGCGACAAGCCGGCCCTCTATATCGTGCCACAAAAACCTCCAAATCCTTGTACTAGTCTGATGACGCCCGCTCCCTAATTTTAGACGCGACGACGCTTTGGGGGTCGGCAGCCATTATGAGGGATGGGCGTCACGTCGCGAATGAGGCTAACCGAAAATCCAGCTGACTGGAGGGCACGCAGGGCAGATTCTCTCCCTGCTCCAGGCCCTTTCACATGCACCTGAACCGAGCGCATACCGGAGTCGACAGCCTTACGTGCCGCGCTTTCCGCTGCCATTTGTGCGGCAAACGGCGTCCCTTTGCGCGATCCTTTAAATCCAACACTGCCCGCACTGGCCCACGCAACAACATTCCCTTGCGGGTCAGCAATCGTCACGATCGTATTATTGAAAGTCGAATGAATATTCACGACGCCTTCTGGGACGTTCCTTCGAATCTTCTTCTTCCGCGCTGCAGCGCGGTCGCCAGCTTTTGCCATGCATCTCTCCTCACCTTTGCCAGGTACTACTTCGGTGTAGGTGCAACCTTCCTCCCGGCGACTGTCCGGCGAGGCCCTTTCCTGGTCCGGGTATTATTTTTTGTCCTCTGGCCTCGGACCGGTAGGTTGCGTCGATGCCGCAATCCCCGATACGCACCAACGTCAATATAGTGCTTGATGTGGCTTCCCACCTCCCGCCGTAGGTCACCCTCAACCCGATACTCTTGGTCGATAACACGCCGTATGTTTGCGATCTCATCATCGGCCAGAACATCTGAATTGGTATCTACACTCACTCCAGCTTCCGCTAAAATTTTGAGAGCAGTCACCCTACCGATCCCGTAGATATAAGTGAGGCCGATACCAATCTTCTTATTGCGCGGCAATTCTATGCCAGCAATACGCGCCATACTATTTCTCCGTCTTCTCCACTCAGTTTGAGAGGGCCTGCGTTTAGCCCTGCCGCTGTTTATGACGAGGGTTTTCGCAAATGATACGAATAATCCCCTTGCGTCGAATGATTTTGCACTTTCGACACATCGTTTTCACTGAAGCGCGAACTTTCATGGGAACCTCATTCTCTTTCTCGGCCAGCAATCCGCCAATATCGTGAACTCTGCCCCTAAATCCGGCTTAAAACGGCCGGGCCGTCAGCAGTAATGGCAACCGAGTGTTCAAAGTGTGCGGAGATGCTGCCATCTTTCGTTACCGCAGTCCATCCATCATCTAACATAGCAACTTCTGCCCCACCCATATTGACCATAGGTTCTATGGCAATAACCATTCCCTCTCGGAGCCGGACTCCTCGATTTCGCCTCCCATAATTCGGGACAGGTGGATCTTCGTGCAATCTGCGCCCCACCCCATGACCCACAAACTCGCGGACGACAGAAAAACCTGCTCTCTCGACACACTCTTGGACTGCCGCAGAGATGTCACCCAAACGATTTCCTACGCAGGCATGATTCATCCCTATTTCGAGAGCGGTCGAGGTCGTGTCTAATAGCTGCTGGACAGAACTATCCACTTTCCCAATCGCGAAAGACACTGCAGCATCGCCATAAAACCCCTTATACACTACACCAAAATCCAAGCTGACAATATCCCCATCTTTGATAGTCCGATGTAGAGACGGGATGCCATGTACGATTTCATTATTGAGAGAAATACAGATTGTCGCAGGAAAAGGGACAGAGCCGTTCCGGATAGTATACCCCTTAAACGCAGATTTTGCTCCTCGTTGCCGAATGTATTCCACCGCCATTTGATTTATTTCACCTGTTGTAATGCCCTCACGCACCTGTTGCCTCAGTTCTGCAAGAATCTCGGAAACAATACGGTTGGCAGCCCGCATTATTTCTATCTCTTCCGGAGACTTAAGGAAAATCATCGAAGGGAAAAATCGAACCAGAAAATCGTAGTCGTCTTTCAGAGAAGGAGATTCCTTACTCCTTCGTCCACCTCTTTCTCCCTATCCGCGTCGTCCTCTGACACGGCCACGCTTCATAAAGCCGTCATAATTACGCATAATCATCTGGGTTTCAATCTGGGCCACGGTATCCAACGCAACCCCAACAACGATCAACAGTGCAGTCCCGCCAAAGAAAAACGGCACATTAAAGGCCCCAACCAGGAGGTTTGGCAAGACGCAAACAATTGCAACATAAATAGCCCCAGTCAAGGTAATTCTACTGAGGACACGGTCGATATAGTCTGCCGTCCGTTGCCCGGGACGGATGCCTGGTATGAATCCGCCATTTTTTTTCATGTTGTCCGCGACATCGACCGGATTGAACACCACTGCCGTATAGAAATAGCAAAAGAAGATAATCATCGCGACATAAGTGAGATTGTAGACCGAACTACCCGGAGTCAGCAGGTTTGCAACTGTCTGCGCCCACGGATGTTCGGCAAAACCGGCAATTGTGGCCGGGAAAATCAAGACTGAAGAGGCGAAAATCGGCGGGATAACACCGGCCGTATTCACTTTGAGCGGCAGATGCGAACTCTGACCACCATAGACCCGCCTACCAATAACACGTTTCGCATATTGCACAGGAATCCGGCGCTGCCCGCGTTCCATAAAAATCACAGCGGCAACGAGGGCAGCCATTCCTGCCAGCAACACAACGAGCAAAAGGATACCGAGCTCCCCTTCCCGAACGAACTCCGTGGTCGCCGTTACCGCCGACGGGATACTAGAAACAATACCAGCAAAGATAATAAGCGAGATACCGTTTCCAACTCCACGTTCGGTAATCTGTTCGCCCAGCCACATGATGAAAGCAGTCCCAGCAGCAAGCGTAATCATCGTCATGAGACGGAATTCCCAGCCAGGGTTAAAGACGACAGAGCTACCCCCCGGTGCCTGAATCTGCTCAAGCCCAATACTAATAAATAGTCCCTGAAGCAGCGCCAATCCGACCGTACTATAACGCGTATACTGTGTAATCTTCCGTCGGCCCTGTTCGCCTTCTTTTGACAAGCGTTCTAGCGTAGGAAGAACCACGGTAAGAAGCTGAAAAATGATTGAGGCACTGATGTAGGGCATAATGCCCAGTGCGAATATGGAAAACCGCTCCAGTGCCCCGCCCGAGAAGAGGTTGACCATACCAAAAACAGTGCTCGCCGCCTGTTCAAAGAAGGCGGACAGAGCCTCTCCATCAATGCCCGGAGTCGGAATAGCGACCCCCACACGGTAAATCGCGAGTAAGGCAAACGTAAAAAGGAGGCGGCGGCGCAGATCAGAAATCTTTGCCGCATTTTGCAACCCTTCGAGCATGGCTAGCCGACCTCGGCCGCCCCTCCAAGAGCGGTAATTCTTTCGCGCGCCTGGGCACTGAAAGCGTGTGCCTTGATCGTCAGCGCTTTAGTCAGTTCACCTTTGGCCAGAATTTTTACTTTCTTCTTCCGTCCACGGACAAGTCCCACACTCAGGAAGACCTCCAGGTCTATGACCGCACCCGCTTCGAAGCGTTCAAGGCTACCAAGATTGATGATCGAATATTCTTTTCGGAAGGGGTTATGAAATCCGCGCTTTGGCAGCCTGCGAGAGAGCGGCATTTGCCCCCCTTCATACCCAGGAGGAATGCTCCCCCCAGAACGTGCCCCACTGCCTTTATGCCCCCTGCCTGCAGTTTTACCAAGTCCGGAGCCGGGACCGCGGCCGACCCTTTTTCTTTTTTTCATCGCCCCGGCGGCTGGCTTGAGATTGCTAAGATCCATATTCATCTTGTTCATCTACCTCGATCAGATGGAGCACCCGCTGAATCATCCCTTGCAGCGAGGGGGAGTCGTGGCGGCGTACCGTTTTTCCAAGCCGATTCAAGCCGAGACCGCGCAGGGTTTCCCGCTGACGCCGAGTCCCACCAATGGCACTCCGCTTGAGCCTAATGGCTAAGACTTTTCCCTGCCCACCGTCTGCCATGACTTACCCTTTCATCTCGGCGAGGCTTTTCCCTCTGCGCTGTGCGACTTCTTCAGGAGCATCTAGACTTTGGAGCGCGACAAGCGTAGCCTTCACCGAATTATGCGGATTGGTAGAGCCAAGACATTTGGTGAGCGCATTCCGCACTCCGGCGAGTTCCATCACAATCCGAACTCCACCTCCCGCAATCAGGCCGGTTCCACGCGAGGCTGGCTTGAGCAATACTTTCCCGGCACCATGCCTCCCAATCACCTCGTAAGGCAAGGTATCGTCTACGAGTGGAACTCGGATCAGTGATTTTTTCGCCTGCTCAACACCCTTCCGAATGGCTTCGGGTACTTCGTGTGCTTTTCCCAACCCATACCCAACATGTCCAGCCGCATCTCCAGCCACCACGACAGCACTAAAACTGAAGCGGCGGCCCCCTTTGACCACCTTACTCACACGGTTAATGTGGACAACTTTCTCCTGGATATCGAGGTCGTCCGGGCTAATCTGATCTTCTCGGGCCACTCTCCGCCTCCTTAGAATTGCAAACCAGCCACACGTGCAGCCTCAGCGACTGCACGGATTCGGCCATGAAAGAGAAACCCATTGCGATCAAACACTACCGTACGTATGCCTTGCGCTTGGCATTTCTTGGCAATGAGCTGCCCCACTTCTCTCGCAGCAGAGATTGTTGCCGTTTTGGCTTTGACACTGTCTTTAAGCTCGGCAGACAGTGTTGACACTGCTGCCAGCGCGCGTCCACTCTCATCCGAAATAACCTGGGCGTAGAGATGCTTATTACTACGATACACGCATAGGCGTGGCCGCACCTCTGTCCCCCGAACCTGTCTCCGGATACTTCTTCTACGGAGTAAGCGGCTCCGCTTGCGAGGGTTCATCCCTGCCATATCTTCTTATCCTCCAGTGCTCACAGCCGTCTTCCCGGCCTTTCTGCGCACTCTTTCATCCACGTATCGAATCCCTTTCCCCTTATAGGGTTCCGGCGGACGTAGCCGGCGAATGGACGCTGCCACTTCCCCAACAAGTTGCTTATCAATTCCTTCAATCTTGATAAGCGTCTGGCGGTCAACCTTTGCACTCACACCACGCGGAAGCTGGAAGATGATAGGATGAGAAAATCCGAGGCTCAGCTCTATCGTATCCTTTGCCGTATCCGCTCGATACCCAACTCCATGGATCTCTAAACTCTTAGAAAACCCAGCAGAAACGCCGTGGAGCGCATTGGCGATAAGCCTTCGCGTTAATCCCAGGAGTTCTTTGGAGCGACGCGATTCGTCTGATCTACTCAACGTCACCGATCCATCGGCAATTCCTACTACCAGCACTGGATCAACGACCACATGCAATTTACCCTTCGGCCCTTCGGCAGTCAGGGCTTCTTGGTCATGTACCACTTTCACTTTATCGGGTATGACAACCGGCTTGTGCCCAACACCAGGCATGAGTTATTTCCTCACTTGCTGTATTAGCTTTCTGCTCTACCATACACTGCACAAGACTTCTCCACCAACATGAAGGCTACGGGCTTCGCGGTCAGTAAGGACACCTCGAGAAGTGGAAAGAATATTCACACCTAAGCTATTCCGCACAGTCGGAATGGCATCCGCCTTCACATAGGTTCGAAGGCTCGGCTTACTGACACGCTTCAGCCCGCGCAGAGCTGGCTGGCCAGCAGTATCATACTTCAGCCCAAGCTTGAGGTGCGGGAATCCCTCTTTCTCAACAACACAATAATCCTGGATGAACCCCTCTGCCACCAAGATTCCTACGACCGCTTCCTTCACACGTGATCGAGGAATCGAGACATACTCCTTACGGGCCCGGAGGGCGTTGCGCACACAGGTCAATAGATCCGCGATAGGGTCAGTTTGCATACAACTCTTTCCTACCAGCTGGCCTTCGTCAACCCAGGAATCTGGCCGTTAAGGGCATAACTTCGCAGACAGATACGACACATGCGAAATCGGCGATAAAATCCTCGAGAGCGTCCGCATAAGGGGCAACGGTTATATGCGCGGACGTGAAATTTGGGCTTCCGTTGCGCTTTGACTCGTAAACATGTTCGTGCCATAGGTTCTAACTCCGAAAAGGCATGCCCAAGGCACGCAGCAACGTACGTCCCTCAGCATCTGTTTTAGCCGTTGTCACCATCGTAATAGTGAATCCTTTAATCTGCTCGACTTTGTCAATGTTTATCTCGGGGAAAATGCTATGTTCACGGATACCAAGCGAGTAGTTGCCCCGGCCGTCAAAGGAACGATCCGATATTCCGCGGAAGTCTCGGACGCGGGGGAGCGCAACGCTGACTAAGCGATCAAAAAACTCATACATCCGCGTCCCCCGTAGCGTCACCGCGCAACCGATGGTCATTCCTTCACGCAGCTTAAAGTTTGCAATGGACTTATGGGCACGCGTCACGACAGGCTTTTGCCCCGCAATGAGCGCAATTTCTTCAACGCTGCTTTCAAGCAGTTTGGTATTTGTGGCAGCCTCGCCGAGTCCCATATTAATCACAATTTTTGTGAGGCGAGGGACCTGCATGATATTGGTGTGCCCTAGCTCCTGCTTAAGAGTAGGGAGCATCTGGGTATAGTAGAGATCTTTAATGCGAGCCATATTTCTCAGTCCAGCACATTCCCGGTGCGACGACTCACACGCATTTTTCGTCCATCAACGATCTTGAAACCTACACGTGTAGGACGTCCATCCTGGGGATCAACAAGCATCAGGTTAGAGAGGTGAAGCGGCGCTTCTTTTTCTAGTATGCCCCCAGAATCCTGCGGGCTACGGGGCTTGATGTGACGCTTCACCATATTCAAGCGCTCGACGAGTGCGCGGTCTTGTGCAGGAAAGACCCGCAGGACTTTCCCTATTTTTCCGCGTTCTTTTCCGGCGATAACCATCACCGAATCGCTTTTTTTAATACGCGCTGCCATAGTCAGTCCTAGAGCACCTCTGGGGCCAGAGAAATAATCTTCATGAAACGTTTGGCCCGCAACTCCCGAGCCACCGGTCCAAAAATGCGCGTTCCAACCGGCTCACGCTGGTTATCTATCAGAACCGCCGAATTAGTATCGAAGCGAATGTATGATCCATCCGGACGACTCAGCTCTTTTGCTGTTCTGACCACTACAGCACGTACCACGTCACCTTTCCTCACTTTCGAGTTGGGGGCTGCTTCTCGGACGGAAACGACAATTTCATCGCCCACCGATGCATATCTCCGACGCGTTCCGCCCAAGACACGAATACAACGTACCCGGCGTGCTCCCGAATTATCAGCGACGTCGAGCACTGTTTCGACCTGAACCATTTGACAACCCTCGTGGTTTCCTCAGCCCGGTGTCCCCGGCTTCAGAACAGTCTGCACACTCCAGTGCTTATTTCGGCCAAGGGGGCGGATTTCCATGATCGAGACAAGATCGCCAGCATGGCACTGGTTTTCCGGATCATGCGCCTTATATTTTTTTCGCTGACGAACATATTTCTTGTACATGGAGTGTCGTACAAGTCGTTCAACTTGAACGGTCACCGTTTTATCCATCTTGTCACTGACAACGATTCCTTGTCTTACCTTTCGATGCCCCGGCACAACTAACTCCGTTCTTTGGTCGTTTCGCGTATGCGTTCGTGCTGTATTGTCTTAATGCGAGCAATATCTCGGCGAATCTTGCGCAGGCGCATCGGGTCTTCCAGTTGTCCCGTTCCCCTCCGCAGGCGTAGACGAAAAAGCTCTTCCCCGAACTCTCGGGCTTTTTCCTGCATCTCAGCAACCGTCAAATCTCGGACTTCACGCGGTCTCATACATGGCTCCATGTCGCTCTCGGATTTGCGTGTGCATCGGCAGTTTGTTCGCAGCGAGACGGAGAGCCTCTCGAGCAATATCACGCGGAACCCCTTCGATCTCAAAGAGCATACGGCCAGGTTTGACAGGGGCAACCCAAAACTCAGGGGAAGCCTTCCCTTTTCCCATTCGCGTTTCAGTCGGTTTCTTGGTAACGGGTTTGTCCGGGAAAATGCGGATCCAGATACGCCCGCCACGTCGTACATGACGGGTAAGTGCAATACGAGCCGCCTCGATTTGACGTGCCGTCAACCAACCACGCTCAAGGGTCTGCAAACCAAAATCTCCAAACGAGAGGGTTGCCCCCCTTTGCGCATGGCCATACATGCGTCCCCGCTGTTGTTTTCGAAACTTTGTTTTCTTGGGAGCAAGCATAACTCGCCGTTCCTTATGCGCTCATATTCGTCCGTTGTTGCTCTTCCTCTTTGGTGAGGATCTCGCCACGGAAAATCCAGGCCTTCACACCAATAACCCCATATGTCGTCCTTGCCTCCGCAACGCCGTAGCTAATATCGGCACGGAGCGTATGAAGAGGAACACGCCCCTCACGATACCATTCCGTACGGGCGATCTCAGCACCACCGAGCCGGCCAGAGCAGCGCACCTTTATGCCTTGTGCTCCCATCCGGACCGCTCGGGCGACAGTCTCTTTCATGGCACGCCGGAAGGCCACCCGGCGCTCGAGCTGAAGGGCGATATTCTCAGAGACCAACTGCCCATCAAGGTCGGGGCGCCGCACTTCATGGATATTCAAATAGACTTCTCGATCTCTGCCCTTTGCGAGTTCTTCCTTGAGTTTTTCTATCTCTGCGCCCTTTTTCCCAATCACGATGCCAGGACGGGCAGTATAGATGTTGATCTTTGCCTTATTCCCTGCGCGCTCGATCTCAATTTTCGCAATGCCGGCATGATAAAGGCGCTTCTTAATAAATTCTCGGATGCGGATATCGTCATGCAGTAATGCAGCATACTCTTTCTCTGCAAACCAAACCGATTCCCACCCTTGAAGAATCCCAACCCGAAATCCTATCGGATGTACCTTTTGACCCATCCTTTTCTTCTTTCGTCTATTTCTCGTCTACCACGACAGTAATATGGCTCGTCCGTTTCCGAATTGGCGTTGCCCGCCCATGGGCACGTGGGATGAAACGTCGGAACGTCGCCCCGCCATCAATAGTCGCGTGTTTAATGTACAACGTATCCGGATCGACATTTTGCGTATCGGTTGCGTTCGCAATGGCGGACTGCACTGTTTTCAGAAGAATGCGTGCCGCCTTCTTCTGGGAGAAACGGAGAATCAACAACGCCTCTTCGACCTGCTTACCACGGATGAGATCCGCTACTAAGCGTGCTTTCCGCGGTGCCATTCTCACATGACGGGTAATTGCCCGAGCCTCCATAACCAATATCCTTTATCTCCTCTTAACGTCGCCCTTCCTATCCCCAGCATGCCCGTAAAAGGTCCGGGTTGGAGAGAATTCTCCGAGCTTATGGCCGACCATATTTTCGGTAACATATACGGGAATGAACTTTCTTCCATTGTGGACTGCGAAGGTCAGCCCTATCATATCGGGAAGAATAGTTGACCGCCGCGACCAGGTCTTAATCACCTTTTTGTCTCCGCTATGCACCGCAGTTTCAACCTTCCTGAGGAGGTGATCGTCAACGAACGGGCCTTTTTTGACTGAACGGGGCATCTTATTTCTTTCTCTTTTGTACGATGTATTTGTCCGACTTTACGTTGCGACGCGTTTTATACCCTTTAGCTAGAACGCCCCAAGGGCTCATCGGATGGTTGCCCTTACTTCGCCCCTCGCCGCCTCCCATCGGATGATCGACAGGATTCATGGCAATTCCACGAACGCGAGGACGACGCCCGAACCAGCGCGTACGGCCCGCCTTGCCGTAGGAGACATTCTCATGATCAGGATTTCCAACTTGGCCAATGGTAGCTTTGCAATTTTGATGCATCATCCGCATTTCACCGGATGGAAGTTTCACGGTTGCGTAGACGCCTTCTTTCGCCATGAGTTGTGCCGACGTCCCGGCACTCCTGACAATTTGCCCGCCTTTGCCGATCTTCAGCTCGATATTGTGGATGGTCGTCCCAACAGGAATCCGACGCAGGGGTAAACAATTTCCTGGCCGGATGTCTGCCGCATCACCTGACATCACCATATCCCCGACAACAAGACCAACTGGGGCAAGGATATATCGCTTCTCTCCGTCAACATAATGTAACAAAGCCAGACGAGCCGAGCGGTTGGGATCGTATTCAATGGCTGCAACCTTTGCACCAACGCCATCTTTCCCACGACGAAAGTCAATCACACGGTAGCGTCGCTTGTGGCCCCCCCCTCGATGAAGCACCGTGAGTCGGCCACGATTATTCCGTCCGCCATGCTTATGGAGCGGGGCCAGCAAGGACCGCTCCGGATCCTTTTTTGTTTTCGTAATGTCCTGAAAGCCGGACACACTCTGGAATCGTCTTCCAGCAGAAGTCGGTTTATACTGCCGTACAGCCACCGGTTATGCTCCTTCGAAGAAGTCGATGCGGTCGCCTTCCCGCAACGTCACGTAGGCCTTTTTCCATGAGGACTTCCGTCCATGAGATCGACCGACTCGACGATTTTTCCCAAGGTACTGCATCGTTCGGACCTGTTTCACTTTGACGTTAAAAAGCGTTTCAACCGCGTCTCGAATGCTCACTTTATTGGCCTGAGGATGGACTCGAAAAACCACCTGGTTCCCCACCTCACTGGCAAGGGTTGACTTCTCGGTGATCAAAGGAGCAACAAGTACAGAGTAGACATCCATCGCTTACCCGAGCCTTTCACTCACCTGCTGCAGGCCCGTTCGCGTAAAAAGGGTTTTACGATACCGAAGCAAGTCATATACATTGAGCCCCTGGCTCAAGAGGACCTTCACTCCCGGTAGATTCCGTGCAGATTTCTGCACATTCACATCCGCTTCGGCCAAGACGATCAGTACACTGCTCCCCATATCGAGCTGAGACAGCAGCCCCACCATCTGTCTCGTTTTGGGTTGAGCAAATTCAATCGCATCAACAACCACGAGCTCCTCTTGGCGCAATTTCAAAGCTAACACCGACCGCAACGCAGCTTTGCGCGCCGACCGAGGTAAACGATAGGCATATGATCTTGGCTGCGGACCGAACGTAGTACCCCCACCGACCCAGATAGGGGACCGATTACTCCCTGCCCGAGCACGGCCCGTTCCTTTTTGGCGCCACGGCTTTTTCCCTCCGCCACGCACCTGACTCCGTGTCTTGGTTGCTGCTGTGCCTGAGCGACGGTTCGCCAATTGCATCTTAACCACTTCATACAGTAAATGTTCACGCTGGGGTTGGTGTACAATCACAGCCGGGAGCTCAAGCTCGCCAACAGTTTCACGCTGGACGGAGAGAATAGGTATGCGTGTTACCTGAGCTTCCATAGATTACCCTTCTTCCGTCTGGTGTACGAGGACAACTTGCCCTCGCGCCCCTGGGACCGAGCCATGAATGAGAAGGAGGTTCTCATCCGGCTGAACCTCAACAACTCGGAGGTGTAAGGCCGTGATCCGATCATTTCCGTGACGACCGGCCATACGTTTGCCTTTGAAAATCTTGCCAGGATAAGAACGGTTTCCAATAGCCCCCCCATGCCGAAAATATTCATGGGTGCCATGGCTTTTGGGAAATCCGGCCATCCCATGTCTTTTCATGACCCCGGTGAATCCTCGCCCTTTTGTCCGCCCTACAACATTCACCAAGTCTCCAGGTCGAAAAACCTGCTCGACCGTGATTTTGCCTCCAACCTCGTAGGCTTCAATGTCGTCCGACCGAAACTCTCGAAGAACGGCAAACGGGCCCTTCCCGGACTTTTGGCAGTGCCCAAGGACCGGCTTGGAAACACGATGGGGTTTCTGGGTTCCGAACCCTAGCTGGAGAGCCGTATAGCCGTCTCTCTGCTGAGTCTTCTTCTGCACCACGGTGCAAGGCCCAGTCTGGATTACGGTCACACAGACAAGCCCGCCATCTGGGACAAAGACCTGCGTCATGCCCAATTTCTTGCCTATCAGACCTCGCATCCTTACCCCTTCCCTACCCCAATTTAATCTCTACATCGACACCCGCAGCAAGCTCAAGTTTCCCAAGAGCGTCAATTGTCTGCTGGGTAGGGTCGAGGATATCGACCAAACGCTTATGAGTCCGAATCTCAAATTGTTCGCGAGATTTTTTATCAACATGCGGAGAGCGATTTACGGTGAACCGCTCAATCCGCGTGGGGAGTGGGATCGGACCAGCGACCCTGCCCCCAGTCCGCTTGACCGTCTCAACAATCTCTTTCACCGATTGATCGAGCACTCGATGATCATACGCCTTAAGACGGATACGGATCTTTTCATTCATTATGCTGGTCATAGAACTTCACTGAAGGATTTTAGTCACGACGCCAGCCCCCACCGTGCGACCCCCTTCTCGAATCGCAAACCGCAGCCCCTCATCCATCGCAATCGGCGTCAATAACTCCACCGTCATCTGCGTGTTATCCCCGGGCATCACCATCTCCGTCCCCGCCTGCAAGACCACCGACCCCGTCACATCCGTCGTCCGAAAGTAAAACTGCGGCCGATACCCATTGAAGAATGGCGTATGCCGCCCTCCCTCATCCTTGGTCAACACATACACTTCCGCCTCATATTTCGTGTGTGGCGTGATACTCCCCGGCTTCGCCAATACCTGTCCCCGCTCGATATCTTCCCGCTTCACCCCCCGCAGCAGACACCCCACGTTGTCCCCCGCTACCCCCTCGTCCAGTAACTTGCGGAACATCTCCACGCCTGTCACCGTCGTCTTGCGCGTCTCCTTAATCCCCACTATCTCCACCTCTTCCCCCACCTTCACCCGCCCTCGATCGACTCGCCCTGTCGCTACCGTCCCCCGCCCCGAGATCGTAAACACATCCTCAATCGACATCAGAAACTCCAGATCCACTTCCCGCTGCGGCTCCGGAATAAAACTATCCACCGCTTCCATCAGCTTCAGGATCGCCGGCTCCCCTAACTCCGTCCCCTGCCCTTCCAGCGCCTGCAGCGCACTGCCCGGGATGATCGGCGTATCATCGCCCGGAAAATCATACTTCGACAAGAGCTCCCGCATCTCCAGCTCCACCAGCTCTAACAGCTCCTCATCGTCCACCATGTCCACTTTGTTCATGAATACCACGATCGCCGGCACCCCCACCTGGCGCGCCAATAAAATATGCTCGCGCGTCTGCGGCATCGGCCCGTCCGAGGCCGCCACCACCAGTATCGCCCCGTCCATCTGCGCCGCCCCTGTGATCATGTTCTTGATGTAGTCCGCGTGCCCCGGACAATCCACATGCGCATAGTGGCGGTTGTCCGTCTCATACTCCACATGCGCCGTGTTGATCGTAATCCCCCGCTCCCGTTCCTCCGGCGCCTTATCGATATCCTCAAACGACACAAACTCCGCCTGCGCCCGCGCGGCTAACACCTTCGTGATCGCCGCCGTTAATGTCGTCTTCCCATGATCGATATGCCCGATCGTCCCGACATTCATATGGGGCTTCGTCCGCTCAAACCGCGCCTTCGCCATCGTCTCTCGTCCTTTCCCTGCTCCGGGTCGAT
>CAZBUD010000033.1:0-37406 GCA_964495015.1 uncultured Enterobacteriaceae bacterium
GCCCGGCCAGCTCACCGCGGCGCCGGGAGAAGCCTATTTTCGGATGGCGTTCTATTACACTTATCCGCCCGAGAATCAAGACTTGCAGGATCTCTGGATTCTGAGGCGCACGGATCAACAGGAAACGACCAAGCTTGACAATTTCATCTATAGCCCAACCTTGCGCCGCGTGCGCCGCCAGCCGCAACCGCGTCGGGATGCTCAGTTCCCGAATAGTGTCCAGAGCTTTGATGATATAATCGGACGAGATGCCTGGGAGTTCTCTTGGCGCTTGCTCGGAACGGACGTCCTGTATGAGACGGTTCGTTTTCCCAATACGCGTCCGACGGTCACCCTCGCCCAGCCCGATGGAAATTTTTATGAGGTGCCGGCGGATCACATTAAAATGCTCGGAGATACGTATCCGCATTATACCGATGATGGTGGTGTGGCCTGCTATGTGGTTGAGGCGCGCACGCGTAAAGACTGGCTGCCAAACTACCGCATAGGCAAGCTCATCTATTGGCTCGACCGGCACAGTTTCTATCCGCTGCGTATCGAGCAGTACGACCATGACAACCAGCTAGTTATCATAGAGGTTCGGAACGCCTCTCTCGTCAACCCGGCACTAGAAGGGCGTGGCTACGCCGGACTTTTCACTGTGTATTATGATATTGGCTTAGACTTGATGAGCTATAGTGCGCACGACGCACATTGGGTGAGGGAATGGTCCAAAGAAGATCAACGCACGATGTTTGAGCCTGATTTTATGCGGCGTAGATGGCTCAAGTATCCCCTTAAAACACAAGCGCTGGTGTATACGCCTGAAAAGTTTTTCTTACGCCCTTTGCTTTACCCAGAGAAATTTCCGGACGAGCGAAAAATTGTCGTGTCTGAGGCTGTTGCGCGTCGGATAGACGCGCAAGAAGCAGCCGGGCATCTAGTCTTTGAGATGGCCTCCCAGCTTGCCGAAGCCAAGACGCCGTGATGTCCGCAAGAATTCTCCGAGTGTGGATAGTTACCTGCTGCCTATGGTTTTGGTCCGGATGCTTCACCGCAGGGCAGACCGCCAGGGCACAAGTGCGCGGCGGCGTGCAGCGGCCGCAGACGTGGAAGACGGTTTCCGAGCTGTCTGACGTAGAGAAGGCGTTGTTGGATTTTCGGACCGACACGCCACGAGACGCGAATATCCCCTATCTGCCCGCAGAAAAATTTCCGTTTCAACCGCCCTATACGGCCGAGGAGATGGGTCTCCGCGCTATGGAATTTCCGCATTCCCCGTTCTGGGATTGTACGTTGGTGGATCTTGCTTTTACGGTCACCAGCTCGGGCTTTATGAATCAGCGTGTCACTCTTATCCCCATTCTCTATCTACTCGAAGGCGGATTTGCCGAGCAGCTGTACGGTGCCAAATCGGGCCAAGAGGTCTACCGCTGGCTTACCCAATCTGTATCGCCACCTGAGCGCTACGGCAACCAAGTACTGTGGATCGGCTACCGTACGGATAAGACGTTTCCGACGAAAGTCGACATGTTTGCCTATTCCCCTGCGCTTCGGCGCATTCGACGCCAACCTCAGCCCCGTCGGGAAGACCGTTTGCCCAATAGCGCCGCAACATTTGACGATCTGATCGGCCGCGATGCATGGGAGTTTTCGTGGCGTATTCTTGGGACTGATGTTCTGTACGACACCGTACGTTTCCCTGTGACGCGTCAGTTGGCCATTCTCACAAATGAAACGGGTGACTATATCGAGGTCCAAGCCAGTGACATTACATTAATGGGCAAAGATTATCCCGTGTATACGGAACGCGGTGGGGTCAAGTGTTTTGTAGTTGAAGCCATGCCCAAGGCGGCGTGGCTCAAGGATTACTATGTCAGCAAAATCATTTATTGGCTGGATCAAGAAGCTTTCTTTCCTCTCCGGATCGAAGAGTACGATCAGAACGGGAAGTTGGACTTTGTGAACGCCCGTATCGGGACGAATGCCAACCCCCGCCTTGGCGAGCACGGATATGCCGTTTTATTTGATCTGTGGTGGGACATTTCCATTGATCTTTTGTCGGCCTCGGTTCATGGCTTTTTGCCCCAGCAGTGGTCGGAGGAAGACAAGAAGATATTCTTCACCCCCAGCTTTATGCGACGCGAGTGGTTCCTAGCACCACCAAAAGGGCTGATGAGCCTTGATGCAGCAGATGAGTTTTACCTGCGTCCTCCGCTGGAAGAAGAGAAATTCCCCACCGAGCGCCGGATAGAATTGCCGGCTGACCTGAGAGCGCTGATAGCTGCCCAAGAACGTGAGGGCAAACTTGTATTTGGTGAACTAGACGGGCCAGACTAACCGCGCCTACCTCCTTTTTCTCTATCGCTGGTCTTAGACTCTGACTAGCAACAAATGAAATATTCCCGGTGCTAATGACTTTTTCTTCACGTATCACGAAAAAGGCAGTACGGTTCGTCTTGTTTAAGCAGTGTAAAAGGGGCGGAGATGAGGCTGTGAACGATTCAAAACCCATTGAAGTGGCGATTATCCGTGGAGGCCGCGCATCTATTGCCACTGTTTTTGAACTCACCCGTCAGGAACACCAGGGGAAATGTCATGTCACCGTTTATCAGCTAGGCTGGCGTCCGAGCGTGGATCGGCAGGTCGCGTCGAAGAGCATGGCCTGGCATTTGGCAGGGTTATTATGAAAACGCCTTTCGCCTTATGCGTGAATGCTGCCGGGAGCTGAATCGTGATCCATAGCAGTGTCGTATCACTGACTAGAATGGCGCCTTTGAGCCGGCTTGTTGTGTGGGACTGGCTGAGCCATGACAGCAGGCGGGCTGGTAGTATTGGATGGCATATTTCCCGCCTGGTGCAGGCTTACCCAGTGACCCTTGGGAGGAGGGGAATCCCTTTAGTATGAGCGGTTACCTGACTCGCTTTGTTTCCGCGCTCTACTGTGCTGGCACCTGTTAGAACGTCCCAAATGCCAGCCTCAAATGGAATGACTGCGCAGGCGTTTCAGCCGCAGAGGGAAGAGGAACTCTAGCTGGATCTGCCTGCCGTCGAAGCGATCGCGGAAGAAACGACCCGGTTGGTGAAGTATGGCCGGCTTGTGACCTTGGCTGGTGCGCTGGCTGCGCTCGATCTGCTCAAATCGATTTCCGCCAATCTCCCCCCTCTACCCTGAAAACATCGTGTTGCGCTTCCGCGACGTAGTCCGCACGTATGTCGAACAGCAGCTGGAAAGAATTGTTACCGTGGGTGACGAAGCGGGCACGATGTGGGATGTGGTTGATCTGCTCCTGGCCGTCCTGCGTGGGACCGTGCGCGTTGGTCTGCTGACTGACCCGAGAGGACTCGATGCGATTAATGCGTATGATTGCCGAGTATGGTTGCGGATGGACGGGGCCGCAAGACGCACGTTGGATTCCGCTTTTGTGCATGGGATGTAGGACATTTATTTTGCCTACGAAGACGGAGATTTTGGAAAGGTGCATCTTGCGGCCGGTTTGGCTTTGCGCGGTACTTTTGGCATGTTTTCTACCTATCGTGGTTCACCGTTTTGGAAGATACGCTCTATTATTGGCGATGCAGTTTTTGCACCATTTTATGAGATGCTCAAAAAACACGGTGTGAGTTTTCAGTTCTTTCACAGGCTTGAAAATATCAAGCTGGTTGGCCTGGACCTTCTGGAGAACGGTGAGCGACTGTACGTTTCGGCCCTGGAGTTGGCGGTAGACGACACCCCGTTCTCTTTCGAGCTAAGCAAGGACGCTCGAGAGGATCTCGTCAAATGTCATGGTGTCAGGACTTCTGGTTACTGCTCCTTATGCTGGTCTTGCCAGGCCCGGCCCATAGAGTCAGCGGCGAGGATGGCATCCGCCACCATATCGGGTTGGACCTCAAAGGGCTCGTTATGAATGGTTTCGCCTTCCGCTGTCGCCCGTTGTGCCACCTGGCTGAGCATGTCGTCTGGTAGCTCTGTCAGCCCGATTTCAGCCAAAGTGATCGGTAGTCCGACTGCCGAGGAAAAGGTGAGGACCGGATCAATGACTGAGCGTGGTTTACCCTCGAGAATCAGCTGTGTGAGCAGCCCATAGGCGACTTTCTCGCCGTGGTAGTAGGGGTGGGTGAGAGGCGTGGCCGTGAGGCCATTATGCACGGCGTGCGCAGCCGCTAGGCCGGCAGACTCGAAGCCCAATCCCGAGAGTAAGGTATTGGCTTCGACCAGCCGCTCCAGGGCGGGATTCACTACATTGCGTTCTACCGCTCGCTTGGCGTCCGGCCCATCTTCGACCAATATATTGTAACACAGCTCCGCCAGCTTTTCGGCGCTGCGGGTTGAGGCTCCGCCGCGCATATTCTGGATATGGCCGGCCACGCATGTTTTGGCTTCAAACCAGGTGGCGAGCGCATCGCCCATGCCGGCAACAAGCAGACGCGCTGGAGCCTGGGCAACCACGTGGGTATCGACGACAACGAGGTCGGGGTTCTTGCGATAGAAGCGATATTCCTGGAATACCCCCTCAGGTGTATAGATCACGGAAAGCGCGCTACACGGAGCATCACTTGAGGCGATGGTGGGACAGTTGACAACCGGCAGGTCGAGGTCATCGGCTACAGCCCGCGTGGCGTCGAGGACCTTACCTCCGCCCGCGCCAATGACGACCTGAGCCTTATGCTCACGAGCTGTCTCTTTGATGCGTTCAATCTCCGGATATGAGCACTCCCCGCCAAACTGATGCACGGCATGGCTAATACCTGCATCCTGGAGGTGTTTCTGCCAGACTTCCGAGAGCAGACGAATAGCGCTTTTCCCCGCAACAATGAGCGCCGGTCCTCGGAGGCCGATGCGCTGCATTTCGGTTCCGAGTGCCGCCGTGGCATTCTTGCCTTGAACATAGTGGCTTGGAGCTGAGAAGACCGAGAGCATACGTTCCTCCTTTGAATATCAGGGGCTTAGAGCAGCATTTGCGGCAGTATAAACCGAGATCTGCCAGTGCAGCAAGCGGCTGAGGGAGAGAGCCGGATATAGCCCTCACTCCTGGAGAGATGTATTCTCCGAGCTAATGAGGAGGCTGGGGTTCATGTCATGTATATTTCTCATCTTTCCCGTCGGGGTCTCAGTCTGTGTCCTTGCTGGCTGCCTGGAATTCCGGGGCGACCCGCCTGAGTTGGGCAATTACGCCTACGACCCCAATCGGTCTGTAACAAGGTGTGCCTTTGGCGAACGAAAGGGCAGGCGCGGCGTGACGAATGACGAACACACGGAAAGCGGAATTAAATTCTCCGTTCGAACGCCGGCCAATTATGACTCCACGCGCTCTCATCCGCTCTTTATGGTGTATGCCCCCGCTGGATCGAGCCGGTTTCGCTCCGAGCGTTTTGCTGATCTGACTTTTGATGCCACCTCGGTTGGGTTTGTGGTTGCCTACGCCGACGCGCGCCGCCTCTCCCTCGACGTTATTTCCGACCTGGGGACCGTGCCCCAGCTCATTGCAAAAAAGTGGTGTATCGATGAGAAGCGCATTTATCTGACCGGCCATTCTGATGGCGGCACGGTTGCGCTTGCTCTCGCGCTCATAGACGAGACTCGCAACATACCGGCTGCTATTGTTTCGAGCGCGGCTGGATTCACGAAGGCGGATTTAGACACGTTTTCCTGTCCAGATTCGCTGCCAGCTATGATTTTGCACAGTGCCGATGATCAGCTTTTCCCCGGTTTCGGGGCGAAAATTGCATCTTGGTTGGCCGCTTGCAATGGATGTCAGGGGCATCCCGGTGAAAAGGACAAAAACGGGTGTATGGCCTACTCAGGCTGCAAGGCAGGAGGCCATACGGTGTATTGCGAAGGTTCAGGCTCACATATTGTGTGGCCTGCGCTCAATACCGCCCTCCTGTCTTTTTTAGCGGACACGCGCCCGTAGTCTTGGGACCGAGGGGCAGGGCACGCTGCACCTCGGCGTGTTAGGAGTTGTCTGTGTAGCTTCAGCCTGCTATCAGAATGTTGTTTCGATATCTGATATTCTTGGCAAATAGTTGAAATGTCGGAATAATTGCCTGAACAGTCGCAGATTAGTAGCTAGATGAGTAGTGCCAGCCGTATCTTCTGGTCCCTCTTGCTGCTGACAGTGATTGGCTGTCTAGGCTCCCCTGCGGTCTGGGCGCACCGGGACCGCGGACCGGACGATCCCTGTCGACGGGAAATCGGAGCTTCGCTCCTCCATATCACGTTGTACCAGACCCAGTTTGATCCTGTTGCTGAATATTGCGAAGAAGTACCGCATGCGGGGAAAGCCTTCCTGGTTGTGGATGTGACTCCGGATCTGTGGGAGGTGCGCATCGGGGTTGAACTCGTTGGGACAAATGAAGCCGGCCAGACGTCTACTATCCTCTCGCTGCCCGCACAAGTGCATGAGCGCGGGGTGGCCGATGGGGAAGTAGTTTTGAACGTTGGGATGACCTATGCGGTACGCGTTGTCTTAGAGCTGGGATCTGACCGAGAAATACAGTCATTTTCATTTCCCTTTCAGGTTGCCGCATGGTATAAGGCCCTGACCATCCCAGGACTGATTGTGCTCGGGCTGATCGTTATCGTGGCTCTATCCGTAATTCGGTATAAGGTAGTCTCGCAGCGGGAAGAAGCGGTAGCGGAACAAATGGATGCAGTATAAGGTGACGTTGTCACCAAGACAGGCGCGAGTATAGAGGAGGGACACTTATGGCTCAGGCACAGGCTGTGCAAAAGGCACAAAAGGGTTCTGGCGACGGCTCGATGACGAGTGGTAGCACTGTCAATCCGATGGACTGGTCAGTTGGATGGCATCCGTTGTTTTGGGGCTGCGGGCTCATCATGTTAGCCAACGCCTTTTTCTGGTACTGGAATTACGCCTTCATGTTCACGGCTGGACTCAACTCGGCCAGTCCGGAATTCAACACGTATTACATGTCGTTGTTCTGGGGTGAGCTCATTGTCTTAGGCCTCTTTAGTGGTGTGTGGTTCGGCTGGTTGATGCGGAACGGCCGCGCCATTCAAGGCCAAGAGTGCTCGCCTGCTGAAGAGGCACGTCGGATCGCGATTTTGTGGAGCCTCATAGGCGCGCTGAGTGTGTCTATTTATATGGAAGCGAGTTTCTGGCCAAACTGGGACGGATCGTGGCATCAGACCATGGTGCGTGACACCGCGCTCACGCCGACCCACATTCCGATGTTCTATTTCTTCTTCCCCCTGTCCGTCATTCTGGCTATTGGTACCTATGTCTACGGGCGGTTTTACATTCCCGCTCTGTACGGCAAAGACAAGGGTTTTCCGTGGTCGTTCTTCTTGTTGATTAGTGCCTGTGCGCTCGAATGCATGGCTGTGGCGGCAAACGAATGGGGCCATAGTCTGTGGATCTCGGAAGAGATTTTCTCAGTGCCTTTTCACTGGCCGTTCGTCATCTACGGCTGGCTTGCCAGTGGCATGTTCGCTGTGTGGGGTGAGACCATCCTGCGCCTATACGAGGTTGAGAAAAATGCGGAGGAAGCCAGTCCGGAATCCTCGCTTGAGCCGAACATGGTAGCAGACTGAGACCGGCTCAGATTCGCAGGTTGGATTGAACACCGATAACCTCAGATAACCTCGGGGATCCTCGCACTGAGAGGCAACACGCATGGCGGAAGGCACGACAACGGTAACTGACCTTGCCGACGCAGCCGAACGGCAAAAACGGCTCGAACTCAAGGAACTGTACAATAAAAAGTACAGGTGGATAAGCTGGAAGTGGGACGTCGTCTTCTGGACCACGGCCATCTTCGTGGTCGCCGGCGCCGGCGATATTACCAAGCAGTTGTTCGCCGGCGATTGGGACTTCTGGACTGACTGGAAAGATCCCCAGTGGTGGCCTGTTATCACGGCCTTTGCCACTATCATCATCCCGTCCGCGCTCCAATATATTCAGTGGGCAGCCTGGCGGTTTCCGACCGGCGCGACATATACCGCCTGCTGCATGTTTATGGCGGCCTGGGTAGGGCGTTATTTTCAGTGGGACTTAGCCGCCCACTATCCGTTGAACTTTGTGTGGCCCGTCTCCCTGGTCTGCGCCGGGATTTTGATGGACTGGACCCTTATGAAGACGAAGAGCTTCATCCTGACATCACTAGTTGGCGCGCATGTCTGGGCGGTCGCGGTGTGGGCGTATAATTACGTTCCGTTGGCCGCCTTTCTGCAGCCGGCCCATTTTATGGACCATGTGATAACGGTCGCGGATGTGCAAGGCATCGCGTATATCCGGTCACAGACGCCGGAATATCTGCGCATGATTGAGCGTGGTGCGTTGCGCAGTTTCTTGGGTGAGACCCAGTATGTCTCGCTTGTTTTCGGCGGAACTGCCGCGTTTTTCGGATACTGGATTGGTCAGTTCATTGGCCGCTACTTGGCGGTCTGGCCGATTCGGCGCTACTTGAAAACCTTGTGAGATGGTTATGATGATATTGGTGCAAACGATGAAGAACTGCCTCGCGGTGTTTGCGCTCGTGTGTATTATGCCTTCATTGGCGCATGCGCACGGGATGGACGCGGCGGTGATGGCGCCGCCTCTTATTACCTCAGGGCTGCTAGCGTTTATGTGTTATTGGTTAGTGATTTTGTGGCCGGTGTCAAGAAAAGAAAGCGCTGGGAGGAATGGCTACGGACCTGCGCAGCCGTCGGGAGATTCTCAGACCATACGCATTAAGCGCAAGCCGCGCCTGCGTGTCATAGAGGCGACCAGGCAGCGCGAGGACGGCCAGCCGGAGACAAGGAGAGCGGGCTGATGGCTAGGCGATTTGGTATCAGCCTCAGCGTCTGCATGTTGGTATTTGCTTCACTGGCCAGTATACCCAGCGCGTTCGCTCATGGTGAAGCCGCTGACGAGCCTTTTCTCAAGAACATGACCACTGCCTTTTTCAATGTGTCGATTTCTCCCACTGAAATCGAAATCGGAGAGCCTGTTCGCATCACTGGTTCCGTGAAGATTTTGGAGATCTGGCCGCACACCTTAGATACACCAGAAATGGCCTCCATTATTCCCGTCGTGCCTGGTCCGGTGTTTGTCTTGAAGGAAAGGTTTGTCAATGGGCAGGCCTCGATAGGTTCGTTCTTCGCGCAAAAAGGCGGCATTTATGAGTTTGAAATGGAGCTCCTGGGCAAAGAGCCCGGAGACTGGCACGTGCATCCCGGTATCGCCATCCAGGGGACGGGCACGCTGCTTGGACCCGGTGAATGGGTCAAGGTCAAACCCAGCGCCACGCCGCTCGAATTTCCGGTGACCTTGCTGTCGGGTAAGACAATCGAACTCAGTACGTATAGCGGTCAATTCGTCTGGTGGTGGTCTTTTGCAGGATTCCTGCTGGGCGTGGTCTGGATGTTGTACTGGACGCTGAACAAAAAGACGGTGGCAGCCCTTGCGGTGACAATACAGATTCCGGTCAACGACGATGCGCCCGACATTGGCTTGATCACCCCACGTGACCATATGTGGATGAATGTCATAGTCGGCATCACCCTGGTGATGCTCGTTGTTGGCTGGACCTATGCCACAACAAATGCGCCGGTCCGATGGCCGCAGCAGACCGACTGGTTTACTCCGCGCTTTATTTCTTCGGGCGAGAAAATGGCCGAGGTCCACACCAACGGAGCAACCTTTGATGAGGCCTCCGATACACTGGAAATGAAGATCCAGGTGACAAATGAGCTGGACAGCGAAATCCAGCTCAAGCAACTCACCGTGGCCATGGCGACGTTTGTGAATGGCGGCGAGCAGGAGCAAGTTAAAGCCGGGCCGAGTGATTTCGTTGGCGCTCTTGAAGTGTCGCATAATGGAACTATTGCCCCTGGAGAAAGCAAGGACCTCACGTTGACGGTAACGAGCACGCTGTTCAGTCAAGAACGGCTGGTACCTATGAACGACCCCCAGCAATTTCTTGGTGGCATCCTCCGGTTCGAGGATGGTCAGGGCGCGCATGAGTTAGTGACGGTTCGTTCGGGTGTCATACCCACGCAGTTCCGTTCGACCTACCTCCCGTAACAGATGTCGCGGGGAGCCTGACTCCCCCTGCTGGGTGGAAGCGCGGAATCCGGGAGTCCATATTGACGGGAAGTATCTTGTCAGTGTTCTATCTGGCGACCATCCTCATCATTTTCTTTTCGTCAACAGTGGCCCGGGCGCACGGTGGTGTCGCGATTGATATGGACCCGTGTGTGCAGCGTGCGGGTGCCTATCTGGTCCATTTTTCTGCGTACCAGCCCCAAAATTACGCCACCGAGGAATTCTGCAGTAGTGTTCCTCGGACTGGAAACGCGATCCTCGTTTTTGACCTGATCGATCCCGAACTGCGCAAGAAATTTGCCGCGATTCGCATTGTTGAAGTGACAGGGGCGGCTGAACCGCGTCTGCTGCTCGATATCCCCGCGAAGATCTATCCCAATGGGGTAATGAATGCTGAGGTGAACTTTGATACCCCTGGCCAGTATACGGCCATAATGACGCTCGATGATGTAGCTGGATCGATCGAATTTCCAATCCGGGTGGCCGTACTTTCGACGACCATGCTGCTGCTGATCGGCGGCATCGTGGTCGGTAGTGGCGTGGGCTATTATCTGGTCAGTCAGAAGCAGGGCTGGCCTCCGTTCGAAGCAAAGAACGCGTCGTCACGCCGGTTGGTGAAAAACTAAAAAAACACAAATCCCTTATCCCTTGTTCTTCCCCCCTTCCCCTTACGTCTTCCTCACAGTACATGGTGAACGATGCTGGTGCGTCGTTTGTTCTTTGTTTTTCTCTTGCTGGGCCTCGTTGCGGGGAGTGCGATATTTTTGGTGCCGCGTTCCTGGCTGCCCACAACACTGAAAAACTTGGCCTATCTCTATCTTGGTGAAACATCCTATCGAAAACCTCCGGAAAGTCGCCAGATTGATCCTGTGCTAGTCGAGCCGTTTTGTTTAGATAGACATCCGGACTGGCGTAAAGACCAGACGATTGAAGGCGTAAGCATAGAAGCATCGCCTGTGTGTGATCCGGATAATCCAGCCGAAGTCGCCGCTTTTGTCAAAGGTACCAACAACGTTTCTGTGCATACATTGATGCAGACACGGCTGACGCCAAATACCGTGCTGAAAGAGAACGATGTGGACGGCGATGGCGATCCGGATGAGATCCACATTCGGCTCGAAGTAGTTGAGTTAAACGGGCACTCGCCGGATGACCCTGCTCCCTTTCCGGCGTATGCCATAGCTCCCGGAGTGCAGCCTGGCTTGTGGGTGTTTGCACCGAAATCGCGCGGCATGGCGACTGAGAATTTTGCAAGCGGGAACGCCCACGCCAGTCTCCGAGCTCCGTCGCCGGTCATCCGTATTGAACAGGGTGACAGACTACGCGTGACTTTAGAAAATACTCACTATCTGCCGCATACGATGCACTTCCATGGAGTTGATCATCCCTTCGTCGATGCTGCAGGGAAGGGCAATGATGGCGTCCCGATTACGAGTGAAATGCCGGTCACTCCGGGTGAGAGTCGAACATATGAAATGACACCACGTCAGACTGGGACAATGTTTTATCACTGTCATGTCCAACCCCAGGTGCATATTCTCATGGGACTGCAGGGCATGTTCGTGGTTGAGGAGAATCGGCCGAATAATTGGCTCCAGACCTTAAATATCGGTGCTGGCCGGGTCCGGCATTCGTCGGTGGCTATCGGTGAGACTTTTGATCGCGAGTTTGATCTGCACTATCAGGATATCGATCGTTCGCTGAATAACGTGATTCAGACTGCCAATGATCCGCGCCTGATCGCGCAGGCGACCAATCGACAGTACGATATCACGGATCAAAGTCCGGATTACTTCTTACTGAACGGGCGCTCGTTTCCGTACACGATGCGTGAATCCTTGGTTGTGGTTGAGCCTGATCAGAATATCAAACTGCGCGTATTGAATGGCGGTGCGGAAGGGCTGTCGCTCCATACGCATGGACATAAAGTCACTATGACCCACTATGACGGCGTCGAGCATAATCCTGCTGCGCAAATCACCCGCGATGTAGTCTGGGTCAGCCCCGCCCAGCGAGTGGACCTTCACCTCAAAACGACAAACGATGGCCTGCATAATTACGGCGAAGGCATCTGGCTCCTACACGACCACAAGGAAAAGGCGATTACGACCGACGGCATCAACCCTGGTGGGAATATCAGCGCCATTGTGTACCAAGCGTTACTGGGTGAGACTGGCCAACCCAAGACTCAGGGTATGGACTGGGCGGCGTTTTTTACCAAAGAGTATTACCAGAAGAAAATTCCAGTCTGGACCGAGTTGGATAAGCGAGGGCTGCTTGGTCAGGCCGGAGGCGAGAATTTCCCGTTGAGTTACGCTCTCTTGCTGGGATTGGGGATTGGACTCTTACTCGGCGGTGCGTTTGCATTTGGTCGGTCCGGACGGCGACCGCGTGGGGAAGCGTAGTATGGGGGCATATTTTCAAAAGATGGTGTGGAGAACACGAGAGATAGCCCTCCATTACTGCTCTTTTCGTAGGGGCGACCGGTCGGTTGCCCCTACACTCGTTCTCCTTGCTATGGCGCTAGGCGTCTTAGACTCCTATGCCACAGCCCAAGAGAACCAGCATCATATGGACCACAATATGCAGCTGGATGAGACCGGCATGGTCATGAATGAAAACACAGACCAATTGCCGCGTGGCTGTCCTCGTATTGCGGGCGAGGAGAGCATTACGGTTCGGGCCGGGAAAGAATTTGCCTCTCAAGGCAGTATGTTTTCTTATGACCAGCATGAATGGCATTTTGAACCGTGCACCAAACTTACTGTGACGCTTGAGAATACGGATAACGTTCGCCATCAGTGGATGCTGCACGGCCTGCCACGCTATGTGTATCCTCAGGGCATGTTTACTTTAGAAGTGGCGGGCCGAGGGCAGCGTACGGGTACGTTTATCCTGCCAGCGGGCAACAAAACCTATCTGGTTCACTGCGACGTGTCCCAGCATATGGAAAAGGGGATGAAAGCCCAGCTGAAGGTCGGCCGCGGAGATGGCGATTTACCCAGTATTCCCGGCATAACCGGCCCACGTGTGTATGATTCGTATCCTATGATTTGGAACTGGAGGAGGCATGGGGCTTTGTTGCTGATGGGGATAGTCAGTATGATTTTTATTGGCAGGCGTTTGCATCTTTTCTGAGAGATCTGAAGCTCGCGAGCTTGGCTGCTTTCTCTTGACCTTCAAAATATAAATCAGTAGGGTTCGACCACATTCGTGAAGTAAGCCATCACACGAAGACATCAATTGAGGAGGAATAACCCATGCGAGATTTCCGGTTGCGGGGGCTTCTATATTTTACATTCGCTCTCGTGCTTGTATCGCCATCTACTCTGTATGCCGATCACCACGGACAGAGTGACCATGTTCTCAAGCCCGTCACTCATGAGCGCTTAATAAACAGTAAGGCCAACTATGCTGATTGGCTTATGTACGGGGGGAATTATGAAGGCTGGCGTTTCAGCGCACTCACGGACATCAACCGTCAGAATGTGAACAAGCTCCAGGCTGCGTGGATTTTTCAGACGGGGGTGCCGGCCCAAATGCAGGCTTCGCCGGTGGTTGCCGATGGTGTGATGTATCTGACTGCGGCGTATAACAAGATTTTCGCCCTAGACGCAGTAACGGGCAAGCCGCTGTGGAAATACGACCATCAGCTGCCAGACGATATGCGCATTTGCTGTGGCCCGGGGAACCGTGGTGTCGCACTTGCCGGCGGTAAAGTCATCATGGCTACCCTGGACGCACGTGTTGTGGCGCTGGATCGCAAAACTGGCGATGTGTTGTGGAATACGGAGGCTGACAACTATGCCCGAGGCTTTAGCTTCACACTCGCGCCGCTGATTGTAAAAGACAACGTCATCGTTGGCATTGCTGGTGGTGAATACGGTATTCGCGGCTATATAGACGCGTATAATGTGGAGACCGGAGAGCGTAAGTGGCGGCGTTACACTATCCCTGACGAGGGTGAGCCAGGAGTCGAAACCTGGGCGGGCGACTCATATAAAAACGGTGGAGCCCCGGCTTGGGTGACCGGTTCGTATGATGCTGACCTTGACCTTGTGTATTGGGCTACCGGAAACCCTGCGCCGGACTGGAATGGTGATGGACGTGAAGGGGACAACCTGTACTCCAACTCGGTCCTTGCGCTCGACCCTGAGACCGGCGAGATCAAATGGTATTTCCAGTTCACGCCGCATGATGTCTGGGATTATGACGGCAACACCGGCATGTTCCTGGTCGATGTTAAACGTAGTGGTGAATCGGTCAAAGCTTTAGCCCAGCCGAATCGTAATGGCTTCATGTATGTGATGGATCGCACCGATGGAAAATTCCTGCATGGCGCGCAATATGTCGAACAGCTCAACTGGGCGAAAGGGTTGGATGAAAAGGGCCGTCCGCTCGTTGACCCCAAATATGTTCCCATGAAAGGTGGCAATCCCGAACTGATCTGTCCCGGCAACGCGGGCGGCCAGAATGGCTCGTATGCTGCGGCCTACAGTCCGCTTGCAAATCTCATCTTTGTGCCGACAATTGAGAGTTGCGGAAGAATGGAAAAAGCAAAGTCCATTTTCATCAAAGGCATTCCCTTCTGGGGTGGCGGTCCTGGGCAAACGCAAGGAGACTTGGGGGTCGCGTATGGCCATGTCTCAGCCATAGATCCTACCAGCGGCGAAGTAAAATGGCGCTATAAGGACGAGTGGCCCATGATGGGTGGTGCGCTTGCGACCGCAGGCGGATTAGTTTTTACCGGGAACCAACGGGGCTATGCGCTCGCGCTAGACGACGCGACTGGGAAAGTCTTATGGGAGTTCCAGACTGGCTCGGCTGTCCGCGGGCAACCGATTACGTATAAGGTTGGCGGTAAGCAATATGTTGCCGTGCCGAGTGGGGCCGGCGGTCTGGTCGTCGATATTGTGGGGAAATACCCACAGACGACACTAGGCAGTTCGGTTGCGGTGTTTGCGTTGCCTTAGGATGAACATTTCTAGTTCAGGGTGAGTCCGGTTTGTAGGGGCGAACGGCCGGTCGCCTTTGCTTTTTTGCGGTACACGGCTTTAGCCCAACACCTGCATAATCCGCTGACTGACCTCATCTGGCGCGGCGTCGCCGTCGACGCGTTTGAGAACGCCTTTACCTTGATAGAATGGAATGATAGGCGCGGTCTCTGAGTGATATTTTTCTAATCGTGCGCGGCAGGCTTCTTCAGTGTCGTCTTTACGCTGAATGACGCGCGAGACAATATCTGCCGGTGGTGGTTTGAATTTGACGTGATAAATATCGCCCGTCTCTGGGTCCATGCGCCTGCCAGTAATCCGCTCTACTATCAAGGCATCCGGAACTTCAATTTGCAGCACCACATCTAGTGCGACTACGGCTTTCTGCAGTTCAGAGTCCAGGGCCTCGGCTTGAGGCCGGGTACGTGGAAAGCCGTCTAACATGAAGCCTTCGGAACAGTCCGGCTTACCTATCCGTTCTATAACCATGGCAATCACGAGGTCATCGGGAACCAGCCCGCCAGCTTTCATGAACCCGTCTGCCCGTTTGCCTAAATCCGTGCCTTCGCTCACCGCAGCGCGCAGCATATCACCCGTCGAGATATGCGAAATTTTAAATTTCACAACTAGATGAACCGCCTGGGTACCTTTTCCGGCCCCTGGGGGACCAATCAAAATCATCCTCATAGGCGCAAATCCTCCCGCCCTTGCAACAGACTCTCTGTCGCCGGAAAACATGACAGTGACCGAAATCTTATCGAAAAATACAACAGAATGACACTGCTACTTCTTGGCGGGTCTGGGGGCGCATGCTAGAGTCACGCGTATGCCATCGGTTCACGGCGTCGGCGCAATAAGAGACAAAAGGAGGGAAGTATGAAAATAGGTGTTTTTGAGTTTTGTATTGATAAATCGGTTGATCCTGCAGTGATTGCAAAGCGAACCGAGGAGCTGGGTTTTGACTCGTACTGGGTACCTGAGCATGCTGTTATTCCAATTAAAACGAGTTCGCCCTATCCGGCCTCGGACGACGGAAAAATTCCAGATGAATATGGGCGTATCACCGATCCATTTGTCTCTCTCGCTCGTGCGTCTGCGGTGACCAAGACTATTGAACTCGGTACGGGCATTTGCCTGATTCCAGAACGCAATCCACTTGAACTGGCGAAGGAAGTCGCGACCTTAGACCATTTTTCGGGCGGCCGTTTTATTTTCGGTATTGGCGCAGGCTGGCTTAGGGAAGAAACCGAAATCATGGGTGGTGATTTTGACCACCGCTGGGGCCAGACTAAGGATGCCGTTCTGGCCATGAAGGAATTATGGACCCAGGAAGAGGCCGAGTATCACGGCAAGTATTATGACTTTCCGGCTGTCCGCTCTTTTCCGAAACCTGCTCGAAAACCGCATCCGCCTATCTATATGGGTGGGTCGTCAAAATATGTCTTCAAACGTGTTGTTGAATGGGGCGACGGCTGGATGCCGGTTCTAGCGTCGGTCGAATACATCAAAGAAGGCCGGCAACGCCTTAATGAGCTGGCGGAACAAGCCGGCCGTGACCCCAAGGAAATCGCTGTCCTGGCTTTCGGCTTTCCCGGAAAATTCCGGACAGGAGATGAGATCAAAGAACTCGAGTCAGCCGGTGTCGATCATGCCACTATTTGGCTACAACGGAGCGAGAGCGGAGAAGATGCTGTCTTGGCGGAATTAGAGTCTTTGGCTAAGTCAGTTCTATAGGTGGGGTAGGGGCGTTGCATTTTTCTATTATTTTGCTTGGTCGTCTCACGTCCTGCAAAAAATGCTTCGCCCTTACGATATTCAGAGGCTATCCGAATAACGGTTTCACGGTGTCATGTTGAGCGTAGCGAAACATCTCAACTCTAAGACAAGGGGAGAGATTCTTCGCTACGCCCAACATGACAGAACCGGGTGCCTATGGTTATTCGGCTAGGCACTATGAGGAGACCGCTATCTTGATCAAATTCGGCATTATGGTGATGCCTCAGCATCCGCGAACGGACTCGCCTGTCAAGCGGTTCCGAGAAGCGGTTGAGTTGACGCGCTTAGCCCGTGATGCTGGGCTGGACTCGATTGCGTGTGGCCAGCACTTCCTCGCTCCGCCGTATCAGAACATCCAAAGTCTGCCTCTTCTTGCACGGCTTGCGGCCGAGAGTGGTTCGATGTCACTCGTGCTGTCTGTCATTCTTCTGCCGCTCTACAGTCCAGTCGGCATCGCCGAAGATGTTTCCTCATTAGACGTCATCAGTGAGGGGCGCGTTGTCTTCGGTGTCGGGCTGGGCTATCGAGATATCGAGTATCAGGCTTTTAATACGCGTCGACGTGAGCGCATTCCACGTTTTGAGGAATCTTTGGAACTTATCCGACGCTTGTGGACACAAGGGGAGGTCTCGTTTCAGGGCAAGCATTTCAGTATCGAAAACGCGACATGCACCATTCGACCCGTCCAGCAGCCGCATCCGCCTATTTGGATTGCTGCCAATAACGATAGCGCTATCGAGCGGGCAGGGCGGCTGGGCTATTCTTGGCTCGTAAATCCGCATGCGACAATGGAAACACTTCGGCGTCAGATGAAACTGTATACCGACACCCTGGCCTCATCTGGACATAGCGGCCCGTTAGAAATCCCCGTTATTAAAGAAATGCATGTCGCCAAGACGCGCGAAGAAGCCATTGCGGTTGCCCAGCCCTATTTAGAGAAAAAATACCAAGCGTATGCGGACTGGGGACAGGATAAGGAACTCCCCGGTGGGGAGTCCTTTCGCGTGTCGTTTGAAGCATTAGCCAAGGACCGTTTCATCCTGGGCAGTATTGAAGAGGTCATTCAACAGATCGAGGCCCATCATCAACAGCTTGGTATTAATCATTTCATCTTTCGTATCTGGTGGCCGGGCATGGAAGCCTACCATGCCTATCGTGTGGTCGAGCTGATGGCTGAGTATATCATCCCGCATTTCAGGAAGGGCACAGGGCAAGAGAAGAATACGAGGCATTCGTAGCGCCGTCTCGGTGGGCGTCTCTACGTATAAACGAGCGTCTAATTAGCTAGCCGATCTATCAGCTCTTGCGTGGGCAAGACCTCGGCAAACATGGATGCTTGGGTAATCAGGGTGGAACGGTGTAATTCGCGGTGATCTACCTTGCCCAGTGTCGGATGCTCACCGTCCCGCGTGGCTGTGGCATCGTTCAGGAATAGGACACGAAAGTCGCGATGGAAACCTTCACGTGCTGTCGTGTCGCAACACATATGCGTCATATAACCCGAGATAACTAAGGTCTCGATGCCGTCGTTTCGTAGGGTCTTTTCCAGGCCGGTTTTCGTAAAAGAACCTGGGTATTTTTTGACGAGGCGCTCGTCTTCGGAACGAGGGTTGAGACGCGGGTGCAGTTCAAACCCTTTCGTCCCCCGAATGAAAATTCCACGCTCCGGATTGAGCACCTCGTGTTGGACATAGATGACCTTTGCGCCTGCTTGTTGACTCGCATCAATCGTCTCTTCAATCTTGTCGAGGGTGGCAGTGCCGTCCGGGATGGGCCATTTCCCGTCAAAGTATTCATTCTGTACATCAATCACAATGAGTGCCAATTTCTTTGGGTCGAGGGCCATGTCTTTTCTCCTTTTTGAGTCGTGTTACGAATCCTTGCTTGTGCTGTAACCCAAGGGCTGAGCAAGAGTCAAGGTCTCAGTGACTCTTGACATCGTTCAAGTTTGAGATAGATGGAGGTCACACTATGCCTCGTGAGGAAGACATATGATTTATGAGCTGCGGACCTATCAACTTGCCTTTGGTAGATTGGCTGAATATCTTGACGTTGCCAAAGCCATGATTCTCCCGGCGGTCGCAGAGTATGGGCTCAAACCGAGCGGGTTTTGGCACACCGAAGTCGGCCAGCTGAATGAAGTGGTGCACCTTTGGGCCTATAAAGACCTCAAAACTTTATCTACGTGAAATACTGTATTGCTCTTTGTCTCGTATTGCCCCTCCTTTCCTGCGGTCCGCCGCCATCTCCAGAGATCCTGGTTGGGGAAGGCACGGTCAAAAAAGTGGTTGTCCCGGACAGGAGGGTTGTTATCGCACATGAAGAGATTCCAGGTTTTATGCATGCCATGACCATGAGTTTTGAGGTCAATAAGCCGAGCTTGTTGCATAATTTGGAGCCTGGGGACCGGGTACGATTTACGCTGGAGATGACCAAGCTCACACTGTACTTGGTCGCTGTGGAAAAAGTCGCGGCACTGAATGGCGTGACGTCACAACCTGAATCCAAGACCAGGCAGAAGTAGTATACCGCCGCGGAAGTTCTTCCGCATTTACCCGAGAGGAAGCTCCAGAAGGACGCGATTACCGTCTTCGCCGGTCAGTGCCAACCTGATTGGGAATCCAGTGCAGCGCCGGGGGATAGATTCCTGCCTACGTAGGAATGACAGCAAGCGGAACCGGGGAGAAATCTTTGCGCGGTTGCGCCAGGCGCATGCTGGTCTGATAAGAACGGTCTATCATTCGAACGCTTCGTCATCTTTCCGCCAAAAATAGCGCCATATTTTGGCTGGAGCGCTCAGCAGAGAAAGAGGCTCGGCCTCGTCTTCTTTTTGCAATTCCTGTTCGTATAAGCGGTCCTCGTACATCTGCTCCCACGACGTTCCTGCATAATCGTCGTCTGTATCGGCATCGGTTTGTCGCGGTGATGACTTGCCCCACTGCCACGTACCAAGATTATCCCCAGTATCGCCATAACGCGACGGTTGAGCTGCGACGGACGTGCTCAACAAGAGGCACATACCGATGGAGGTGAGCCGAAGTATTCGCATTTTTCTGCGCCTTTTGTACCATACTCAGGCGTGGAAGCCAATGTGAAATATGCCGTCTTAGACGAGGTGGGCGGCTGCGAGATGATCGCTGCACGTGACATGGCGAGAGAGCAGGTTTCATGCTACGAAGGCTGCGGCCCGAAAAGGAGACAGAAGAGGCAGGCTGTGGAGCCACTCTGGGTCCTGACTACTGGATTTATCCGTGGCGCAAAGTATGCTTTTGATGCTGACGGTCTCACGAGGGGCGCGAGTTTAGCGATCGGGCTCTGGATGGTTTTTGAAGTCGCTTTTATGAACGGCCTATTTCTGACGTAACGAGTTTTCATGCTACTCGCTCCTGCCCCTGTATGGGCCGCCCTCCTTTCAGGTGTAATCCATATACTTGTCCTGGGATGGATTGCTACGCTGTCGGTGTCAACTCCAGCACCGCGACAGAAGCTTCAGAGAATCGCCTTGATACAACTGGCGACACCTCTTCCGACGGGAAAAATTCAAGGAAAGAGAGATGAAGCTTCCGCCCTCCGGGCGAAGAAACTGGCTCGTCCTTTTCGGCCGCTCCAACAACCACAGGTTAGAAATACTCAACCCAAGCCAAAGTCAAAAACAACGCCAAAACCGCCACAGCCTGCTCAGCCTGTGACCGAAAAGACAAGACCCTCTGTCGCAGCGTTACCGCGTAAGAAGATGGAGGCTGACCCCCAGTCAGAAGACACTGGCAGCGGAAGTGTTGTAGACCGGGATTTCACCGATCCGAACGCTCTTGCCAGCAATGGACCTGAGGGTCCCATGTCAGGCAATGGAATGCAGGCTAGAGGTGGGCAGGGATCAGGCCGTAGGGGAGCTGGCATGGCAGCGCAGCCGTATTATGATGTGAATCCAAAACCGCCATATCCGAGAATAGCGCGTCGATTAGGAGCCCAAGGTGTGGTGACGCTGCGCGTCTTTGTCCTTAAGGACGGCAGTGTCGGGCAAGCTGCCGTCCTGCGTTCGTCGGGGTTTCGCATGCTTGATAACTCAGCGCTGTGGACCGTTAGGTCGACCTGGCGCTTTCTCCCTGCGTTGCATGATGGGCTGGCGGTTGACAGTTGGGTTGAGATACCCATCAAGTTCGTGCTTGAAGTATCGTGAGTGGCCCCATGACGATCGCCTATATTGATACGTTTTCCGGTATTAGTGGCGATATGGTCATAGGCGCACTCCTCGATCTGGGCGTGCCGCTTGAGCTGCTGCAGGCCGAATTCGCCAAGCTGCCTAATCTTTCCTTAGACGGCTATACGGTGAGCCAATCCGAGCGTGTCCAGAGTGGTATACACGCTGTCAAGTTCAACGTTGAGGTGACTTCTAAACAACACGAACGCAGTTTTAATTCCATTGTTGACATGCTCGGCCAGAGTAGGCTGAGTTCGGCGGCGAAAGAGACGGCTCTGGAGGTTTTCACTCGTTTAGCAAAGGCGGAAGCGCACGTACACAACGTGGCCGTGGAAGACGTCCACTTTCATGAGGTCGGCGCGGTTGATTCTATACTCGACATCGTTGGCACGGCGATCGGTTTTGAAGCGCTCAATATTCAAACGATCTATATGAGTCCTTTGCCGCTGGGCAGTGGATTTGTCTCGTCTCGTCACGGGACGTTGCCGGTACCAGGCCCCGCGACTGTGGAGCTCCTGAAGGGTCTGCCGGTTCGTTTTGAAGACGGTCAGTCTGAGCTTGTTACTCCCACTGGCGCGGCTATTCTGTCTGCCTTGGCAAAGCCTGGACCACCACCGCTTTCGATCACAAAGATTGGTTATGGGGCAGGCGAGCGTACTCTTCCTGATCGACCGAATTTGCTGCGAGTTTGTCTTGGTCAGGCTGTTCCTGAAATTCAATACGAACAACTTCTTGTTTTAGAAACTAATATCGATGATCTCAACCCGGAATTGTATGAGCACGTCATGGAGCAGCTTTTTGCCGTAGGCGCGCGCGACGTGTTTCTGACGCCGATTCAAATGAAGAAAAACCGACCCGGCATACTTCTGCGGGTTTTGTGTAGTCCGAAAGACCAGGGACAACTCGCGACCATTATTTTTAACGAAACCTCGACGTTGGGGATACGATCGTATCTCGTTGATCGTTTATCCCTCCGCCGGGAACAGAAGGCAGTCCAGACCGCGTATGGTATTGTCAAAGTCAAAATTGCCTATCAGCCAAACGGACAGATAAACGTCGCCCCGGAATACGACGACTGTAAACGAATCGCACAAGAAAGAAGTATTCCGCTCAAGTTGGTGTATGAGGCGGCAGTACACGGGGCGCACGATGTGAAGGATGCCTGAGGAAAAGGAGCGGGTCGGGGCGGCGCATGCTCCGCCCAGAAAGAGGAAAAGGCTTACGAAACAAGATCGGCTAACACTTCGGCTGGATGGGACCTGGTATTCACGGAGGCATAGCCTTTTTGGATCTTGCCATCCTCATCTATGAGATAAGAGATCCTCTTCGCATAGCCAGCGCCGGCTTCGTCGCACGCGCCATACGCCAGGCCCAGGCTCCGGGTTGTGTCGCATAGAAGCAGGAAAGGAAAGTCGAATTTCTTCGCAAAGTCAGCGTTTTCTTCAACCGTGTCGAAACTGGCACCAAGAACTTCAACGTTTTGTGATTTAAAATCCTCGATTTGGTCGCGGAACCCGCGACCTTCCGTCGTTCAACCAGGCGTATCGGCCTTGGGGTAAAACCAGAGGAGCGTTTTCTTTCCGCGTAGATCCGCGAGCGACAGGTCGGTTCCCTCGTGAGTTTTGACGGTAAAGTCTGGGGCGGCGTCTCCGGGTTGTAACATGTCTTCCTACTCCTTACACATCAATTCTAAAACGGTCTAAAACGGGCCGTTGAGCCTATGATGCACCTAACAGCGTTTGTTGGTTGTATTCTATGCTGGATTGCTCCTTTAAGTAGCGGATGAACTCGAGGTTAGCTGCCGCTTGCTTGCGCTCCAGCAGAGATTTGCGCAGATCGTCACGTTGTTTCTCAAGTTCTTCGGAATCGGCGGGGATATGCTCTTTGAGCACCGCCACAAACGCATTCCCACCCCAGGCGTAACTTTTCGGCACGACCGGCTCTTCTGGGGTCAGTTGAAACGCCGCCGTTTTAAGCTCCGGAATGTTCCCGATTTTCGGAATATAGTTTCCTCGCCGTGCGAAGGGGCCTGTTTCTTCAACTGTTAGACCTTCGGCTTTAGCTAAGTTTTTAATATTCTTTGTTTTTTTGAGGTGAGCGTGGAGTTTCTGGGCCTTTTCCTCGGCCAATTGCTCGGCCTGCTCGCCGCGATAGCGTTTTTCTACTTGTAATTGAACGTCGGCAAGTTCGGGAATACGGGACTCAATACGTTCGTGAAGAGACACAACATACCAATTCTCATCGATGCGGACGGGCTCACTTATTCCTTGCAGCGCAAGCTCTGAGGCTGTCTGGATGAGTTTCGGCTTGCTCCCGAGGCCGGGAATCGTTTCGTTTTTAGCGACAAGAGGAGTTTCGTCAAGACGCAGTTGTATGGCTTCTGCGAACTGACTCAGTGTCATGTCGTCTGTAATCTTGGCTCTGTCCTCGCGCGCACGATTTTCCGCAACCTCACGGCTACCCTGAGTTCTGAGTGTTCCGGTTATTTCATCTACGACTTCATCCAGCGGTTTCACACGTTCGGACTGTATTGCTTCGACCTTGATGATGTGGACCCCGAAGGAGGTTTCCACAAGATCGCTGATCTCTCCTACGGCCATACTAAAGGCCGCCTCTTCAAATGGCTCGACCATACGCCCACGTGCGAAGAGCCCCAAATCTCCTCCATTTTCCGCTGTCTGAGTGTCTTCGGAGTACTCCCCTGCCAAGGTCGCAAAATCCTCTCCGGACTTTGCCCGCTTCAGAGTCGTTTCTGCGCTGGTTCGGATTTGGCCTTTTTCTCCTTCTGAAGCGTTGGCTGGGATAGAGAACAAAATGTGGCGCGCATGTACTTGTTGTTCTTCCGTATACTGTTCGGCTTTGTTCGTGTCGTAATATTTCTGCACATCTTGTTTTGATATGGTGACTGCCGATTGGTACTCTTCGGGCGTATAGGTCACATAGGTAAAACGGATACGCTCAGGCTCACGGAATGATTCTTTGTTTATATCGTAAAAATTCTGCACTTGTTGTTCGTCTACAGTAACTTTATCGACCAAGTCGCCTGAGGCGATTTTAATAAATGCCAGATCAATTTGTTCTTGCTCAAAGTGAAACAGCTCCTCTACCTCGTGGTCGGTGGCTCGGGCTGAGGCATCAATGAATTTCTGGAGCTTGATAGCCACGATCCGGTCGCGTTGTCGCTCTTCGAACTCGCGTGGGGTCATCTGTAAGTAGCGTAAGACACGCCGATAGCGGTCAGAGCTGAAAGAGCCAAAACCTTGAAAGGCAGGGAATGCAGAAATCTCATCGCGCACCTCTTCATCAGAGGCACGAAAACCGATCCGACGGGCCTCGTCTGCCATCAGTTTGGCATCGATAAGCTGGTCTAGCGTTTGCTGTCTCAAATTCAACTGTCGCACCAGCTCGGGTGTAAAGCGCCCCTTGTATACCTGCTGGTAGTGCGACTCTGCATTCCGATAGGCGTGCTGGAACTCCTTAAGCGAAATAGGATCTTCGTTAACGGTCGCTACCGTCTGTACTGGGGCTTCATCATTAAAGCTTTCAACGCCCCAAAAAACGAATACCAAGACAATGATCGAAAAGAGGATTTTCGTCCAGACTGACTGGACCCTGCTACGCATAAAGTCAAGCATGGATTTGAACCTCCTCGGTATTGATGGCATAGTTGATGTGTGAAGAAAAAGCAACAGCATTCCAAGGACTTGCCCTCATATTCGAATTTTGATAGAACCCTGGTTCTACCGGTGTTGCTAGGGAATATGGAAGAAATAAAACATGGTTTTTGAATCGTTGTGGGGAAAGCTCTTTGTTGACCTCGCTATCGACCTTGGCACGGCGAACACTCTTATCTATATGAGAGGCGAGGGCATTGTATGCAATGAGTCTTCTGTCGTTGCGGTGCAAATGGATAAACGCGGGACGAAACGCGTTCTCGCCGTTGGCATTGAGGCCAAACGGATGCTCGGGCGGACGCCAGGAAATATTGTTGCCATCCGGCCGCTCAAGGATGGGGTGATCGCGGATTTTGAAACAACCGAAGCGATGTTGCGTTATTTTATTCGCAAGGTCCACAAGCGTCGGGTTTGGATTAAACCGCGCATAGTTATCTGTGTTCCGAATGGGATCACCGAAGTAGAGAAACGCGCGGTTCGAGAAGCGGCTGAATCCGCTGGTGCCCGTGAGGTCTATCTTATGGAAGAACCCATGGCGGCTGCGATCGGTGCGGGACTGCCGGTCACAGACCCCATCGGGAATATGATTGTTGATATTGGCGGTGGAACGACTGAAGTCGCCGTCATCTCTTTGGCCGGCGTGGTTTTCTCTCGCTCAGTCCGGGTAGGTGGCGACAAGATGGACGAAGCTATCGGGCAGTATATTAAACGGAAATACAACCTCTTGATTGGTGAACGAACAGCCGAGCTCATAAAAATTACCATAGGTTCAGCGTATCCGACTGAGGAGCCCCAAAGCATGGAAATCAAAGGGCGCGATCTCGTCGCCGGAGTGCCGAAAACAGTAGAACTCTCGGATGATGAGATTCGTGATTCCTTGCTCGAGCCGATTAATCAGATTGTTGACGCGGTACGGATTGCGCTGGAGCGGACGCCGCCTGAGCTGGCTTCCGACATTGTTGACAAGGGCATCGTCCTTGCGGGTGGAGGGGCCTTGCTGCGCAATCTTGATGTCTTGTTAAGCGGCGAGACGGGATTGCCTGTCGTGCAGGCGGATGATCCGCTGACGGCTGTGGTGATGGGAGCGGGGAAGGCCTTGGATGAACTTTCTCTCCTCAGAGAAGTTGCGGTACAATAGGAAAGCTGCGAATTTTCGCAGCACCCTGAGTGTGGATCATGCTCGAGGTTCTGCATAGATACCGAATACTCTTGTCCTGTGGGTTCGTTCTTTTTATCTCGTTATTGTTGGCGACGATAAACGGACGGTCTCCCTATCGGGTGGATCCGGTTGGCGTGCTTTTTCTTGAAGTGATGCAACCTCTCCAGGTCGGCCTGACCGCATTGACCCAGGGCTCGAGGGAGGTTTGGGGTCAATACCGAGATCTGCTCTCTGTGCATCAAACCAACGAAGTCCTGCGCGTGCGTCTGGCTGCTCTTGAGCGTATGCACGAACAGTTGATTGAACTTGAACTGGCTAATCAGCGCCTGGCGCTCTTATTAGGTTTGCGGACGCAGGCTCCCGGCTCGTCTATTGCCGCTCGTGTTATTGGGCGGAATCCTGGCGTGTGGACGTATACGGCTGTTCTGGATAAGGGCGAACGGCACGGTATTCGTAAGGGAATGGCTGTCTTGACCCCGGCCGGTGTGGTTGGCCAGGTCGTTTCTGTTGTACCGCACGCTGCCCACATTTTGTTCATATCCGCCCCGAACAGCGGAATCGATGCGTTAGTACAGCGTTCGCGTGTTCCTGGTATTGTGTCGGGAACGCTTGCTGGACATTGTCGTCTCAAATATGTCAAACATGGCAGAGATGTGCAGGTCGGTGATGTCATTATTACGTCTGGACTGGATGAAATTTTCCCAAAGGGACAACAGATTGGGAGTGTGGCGCGAGTCGCTACACGCGACGATGGGATGTTCCAAGACATAGAGGTCGTGCTCAGTGCCGAGCTTGCAAAAATTGAAGAAGTCTTGGTGGTTGCCCCAGCGGTCATCCAAGCGGGACGCGAGCGACTCGGAGGCTAGTAAGCTCCGCACGTTTGGGCTCCTTGGCGGCTGCGGGGCCGGCGCTATTTTGTTACAAACAAGCGTGCTCCCTTCTCTCCCGTTTGCGCCGGACCTCTTGCTTATTCTGTGTGTGTATCTGGGTATCTACCATCGATCTGTGGGTGGCGCGGCTTGGGCTTTTTTCCTGGGTTATGCACTCGATAGCTGTTCGGGCTTACCGGTGGGTGCGCATACGCTTACGATGAGTCTGGTTTTTTCCGCTGTGGCCCTGGTATCACAAAGTTTGTGGATGAATAACCCTGTATCAGTTTTCGGACTCATCACATTGGCCGTTCTCCTCAAAACGGCTGCTTTTCTTTTTCTGCATGAGGTAGAGTGGGCCTCGGTTCTGTTCTTCCCACTCGTCTTGCGCTACGTATTATGGGACGTGCTGTTATCCATTTTTCTTACCCCTTTGATTTTTGCTCTTCTCGCGGTGGGCGAGCGGGGACCTTCCCGGGCGTAAATGAAAGAGACGTCTGAAGTTTTTACATCCCAGGAAGCGCTCGCCGCGTGTTATAGGCGAGTCGGCGTGATGAGTCTCATTATCCTGCTCGCCTTCTGCGTCCTGGGGTTTCGCTTGTGGCAGCTACAGATTGTCGACGGAACTCGCTTGCGGATCTTATCGGAAAAAAATCGGCTACGCCTTAAACGTTTGCAACCCATGCGCGGACTGATGCATGATCGAGCCGGGCGGGTGGTTGTTGATAACCGTCCCTCTTTCGATGTGATTATTGTTCCTGAAGATGTGCCACAAATGCCGCTGCTGTTGCAGAACCTTGCTCAGCATTTACCGGATGCCACGGGGCTGTGGGAAGGTAAATTACCGCGCAACCCACGGCGTCCTTCGTACGAAGATATTGTCGTCGCGCGGGATGTCTCAAGGGAGACCTTAGTGGCCATTGAAGCACATCAAATAGACCTGCCTGGGGTACGTGTGGAGGTGAGCTCGAAACGGTATTACCCAGAAGAGAGCGTTGCGGCGCATCTCCTCGGACATGTTGGAGAAGTAAATAATACCGAAATGGAGCAATTTGAGGGCTATCGTCTCGGTGATCTAGTTGGAAAGGTCGGACTTGAGAAGGCCTGGGAAGAAGCGCTGCGGGGGCTCAGCGGGAGCCAACAGATTGAGATTGATGCATCGGGAAGAAAGCTCAGGGTTTTGGATGAAGTGCGGGCGCAATCCGGACGAAATTTGGCACTCACACTAGACCTTGAACTCCAAGAAAAAGCCGAGCGTGCGCTCGAAGAGGTCGAAGGTGCGCTTGTTGTCCTCGGCGTGCATACCGGGGAAGTTTTGGCCATGGTGAACCGCCCCTCCTTTGACCCGAATTTGTTTGCGCGCGGCATTCGCCGGAGCGAATGGAATCAGTTGCTTGAGAACCCGTTGCACCCACTCACAAATCGGGTGATTCAGGGGCAATACCCGCCAGGTTCGACGTTTAAACCGATCATGGCTGCTGCAGCATTAGAGGAGGGTGTCATTACACCGGAGACGCAGTTTCGATGTCAGGGCGGACTGTCGTTTGGTGGGCGGGTGTTTGGCTGCTGGAAACGGTCCGGACACGGGACGGTTGACCTGAAACAAGCCCTGGCCCAGTCGTGCGATGTGTATTTCTACCAAATTGGTAAACGACTTGGAATCCAGAAGATTGCCGAGTACGCGCGCCGATTCGGGTTCGGTCAGGATATTCATATTGCGCTTGGTCATGCTGCTTCGGGCATTATCCCGGATGCGGTATGGAAAAGAAACCGTTTCGGTACACCCTGGTACGCAGGAGAGACTTTGCCTGTCGTCATCGGGCAGGGCTATGTCACGACAACGCCCTTACAGATGGCCGTTGCGATCGCTGCCATAGCCAATGGCGGCACAGTATACCGGCCCGTATTCGTTAAGCAGGTGATAGGAGCCGACAACACGCCCATTCATACCTACGCGCCTGAAGTTGTTACTCAGGTCGATATTCGAGCCTGGCATTTACAGGCCGTACGAGAGGGGATGTGGGAGGTGGTCCATGGGAAAGCTGGGACGGGGACGAAAGCCCGGCTTATGGATATCGAGGTGGCTGGGAAGACGGGCACGGCTCAGGTCATTAGTGGAGCGCGGGGGAGCGAGGAGGACGCACCGCGCCGGCACCGTAACCACGCCTGGTTTGTGGCTTTTGCGCCAGCGTCTCATCCGGAGGTTGTTGTTGTCTGTTTGATTGAACACGCTGGCAAGGGTGGAGGAGCGGTTGCGGCGCCCGTTGTGCGTACGGTCTTAGAGCGATATTTTCGACTCACTCAGCATTCAGGTGAGGAGCGTAATGGGATTAGACAGGCGGCTCATCCAGCATTTTGACTGGATGCTGTTCTTCTTGACAGCGGGACTCCTCAGTATTGGCGTCCTCGGGATCTATAGTGCAACGTATGAAGGCGCCGAGTACTCGGGTCCATGGGTTACCCGCCAGGTTGTTTGGGTCTTGGTTGGACTCGTTGGTATGGCGCTTGCCTTCTCTATAGATTACCGTCATTTTGAGCAGTGGGCCTACGTGTTTTACGTTGTGGCGCTGTGCCTGCTTATTCTTGTTCCCCTCATCGGCTCTTTTGTCGGGGGCGCGCGGCGCTGGATACATCTCGGGCCGTTTTCCCTGCAGCCAGCAGAGTTCATGAAAATCGGGCTGCTTCTCGTCATTGCTCGATTTTTTAATCGTTATGTGCCAACTGAAGGATACGGCATCCGAGAGATCCTTATACCTGCGGTCTTTGTTGCGCTACCCGCTGGCTTGATCCTCCTTCAACCCAATTTGGGAACTACGGTGACATTAGTACTGCTCTTTTTAACGCTCACGTTCGTCGCAGGCCTGCGTATGCGTTCTCTTGCGCTGCTGAGTCTGCTAGGGAGCGTGATCCTACCCTTTGTATGGGCGCACCTCGAACCGTACCAACGGCAGCGGATGACGTCATTTCTGCACCCCGAACTTGATCCTCTTGGTGCCGGGTATCACATGATCCAAGCAAAAGTGACCGTGGGGTCTGGTATGCAGTGGGGGAAAGGCTTTCTCCTTGGCACCCAAAATCGCCTCGATTTTTTGCCTGAAAAGCACACCGACTTTGTTTTTGCAGTATTGGCTGAAGAGTGGGGATTTGTAGGAACAATAGGGCTATTGCTCCTTTACGGAGCACTTTTAGCGCGTTTGATCGTTATTGCACTGCGGGCGCGCGAACGCTTCGGCCTACTCATCGCTGTTGGCGTCGCGGGGATGGTGTTTTGGCAGCTCATTATTAATATTGGGATGAACGTCGGGGTTTTGCCGGTCGTTGGCGTCCCTTTGCCGTTATTAAGCTACGGCGGCTCATCACTATTAACGATGATGGTGGCCCTTGGCCTGGCGCTTAACGTCAGCACTAGGCGCTTTCTTTTTTGATCAGACCACGTTGTCGATGGCTTTGACAAGCTGGGCTTTGGGGACAGCGCCGACGATCTGTTCCTTGACCTCACCACCCTTAAATAATATAAGATTCGGAATTCCCCGGACGCCGTATTGAGATGGCGTACGCGGATTATCGTCGACATTCATCTTCACGATTTTCAACTTGCCGTCATACTCCGTCGCGAGTTCTTCCACGATCGGCGCAATGGCCTTGCAGGGACCACACCATGGGGCCCAGAAATCGATCAGAACGGGAACCTCAGCGTTGAGGACATCTCCGTCAAAACTGTCATCCGAAATCTGTAGAATATCAGCCATAACCTGCCTCCTGTCAGCACGATTTTTTCTTCTCATAGCAGAGAAGAAGGACTGAACCTATCCCCTTGACACTAGCGCGGAAGCACTTTACGGGAGATGCCTATGCGGGTGTTGGTCACGGGTGCGTCGGGGTTTGTGGGTGGAACTGTGGCACGAGCACTGGTGCAAGCCGGCTTCGAGGTACGCGTACTGATGCGACAGGGTTCCGACGGGCATTTGCTGAACGATCTGCCGGTCGAGGTAGCAAATGGTGATATCCGTGACTACGCATCTGTGCTCCAGGCTACCCGAGGCTGCAGCCAGGTTTATCACGTCGCAGCGCTGTACAAATTATGGGTGCGCCACAAGCAGGACATGTACCAAAGCAATGTGACCGGCACGGAAAATATACTCACGGCCGCACGCGAAGCTGATGTTGAGAAAATCGTATACACCAGTTCAGTAGCAACTCTTGGGTTGCCTCGCGATGGGAACCTAGGCTCAGAAGTTACACCAGTTTCTCTTTCCGACATGGTTGGCCATTATAAACGGAGTAAATTTCTGGCTGAACAAGTCGTCCTCTCCTACGCGAACAAAGGACTGCCAGTAGTGATTGTTAATCCGAGTACGCCGGTCGGCATAGGCGATCTGAAGCCGACGCCAACCGGAAAACTCATCGTCGATTTTCTGAACGGAAATATGCCCGGCTACGTGGACACCGGACTCAACCTGATTGATGTTGAAGATGTTGCCCAAGGACATATCCTTGCGGCACAGCGAGGAAAAACTGGAGAAAAATACATCCTCGGGCATAAAAACCTGACCCTGCAACATATCCTTATGCTCTTATCCGAGTTGACGGGGCGTCCGGCTCCGCGTTTCAAAGTTCCCTATGCCTTGGCCTTGGCTGTTGCCTACGGGGACGCAGCGTTGGCGCGCTTGATACCCGGTCGCGAGCCTTTTGCCCCTCCAGTAGGTGTCAAACTGAGCAGGAAAAAAATGTTCTTTAGTCCGGACAAGGCCGTTCGCGAGTTAGGGTTGCCGCAAACTTCCGTGCGTACGGCTTTGGGAAAGGCAATTGCGTGGTTTCAGGAGTACGGCTACGTCAAAAGAGCGAAGGGGTAGATGATGGAGACTGAGTCACGGCTAAATCGGAAGAATACGAGGGGTCATTGATCTTTTTAGCTCTTCTTGGTGGAATCTCTGCTCTCGTTTGGCTTGGGATTTTCTGTCATCCGGCCCGCCCGTGGATTTTTCAACCTGTTGGAGAGGACCTTCCTGCGGCACGGCCTCCTCAAAAATGGCCGACTGTTTGCGTGCTCATTCCTGCCCGAAATGAAGCCCTCTCATTACCGGCTACCCTGCCGGCTTTACTGCAACAAGAATATCCAGGCCGCTTTTCGGTCATACTGATCGATGATCGTTCAGCCGATGATACCGCCGCTGTGGCGCGTATGCTTGCAGAACAAACCAGTGCGACTGACCGACTGACCGTTGTGGTGGGCACTTCGCTTCCCGTCGGCTGGGTTGGCAAAATGTGGGCTCTTGAACAAGGTGCTCACACGTGCGGTTTCGGAGACCGGACTGATTCTTTACGACCCGATTATCTCTTATTGACTGATGCTGACATCTGGCACGCTCCCGACTCGGTACAACGGCTGGTCGTGGAGAGTGAGGCCGCTCAGCTTGGGCTCAACAGCCGTATGGCCCATCTTCGTTGTGTCTCTCGTCCAGAGCGTTTCCTTATTCCTCCGTTTGTGTTCTTTTTTAACTTGCTCTATCCCCTGCGTTGGGTAAACGATCCTCTCAAGACGGTTGCTGCAGCTGCAGGGGGGTGTGTACTGCTGTCTGCAGACGCCCTTGTTCGCATAGGCGGCTTTCAGACATTACGTGCACACATTATTGACGATGTAAATCTTGCATGGCGAGTCAAGCACGCCGGCTTTGTTATTCGGCTCTCGCTGAGCCGCACTGTTGTGAAGAGTGTGCGCGCGTATGAGAACGTCTACGCTATCTGGAGTATGGTCCTTCGCACGGCATTTACCGAACTCAACTACTCTTGGCTGCGACTCGCTGGAACCCTGCTCGGTATGGGGATCATATTTGTCGTGCCTCCGCTGTGGTTCCTCGGGGGAGCCAGTATCTGCGTGGGGAGATGGATTGCTGGGGCCGGTGTCATGTGCCAGCTTACGTTTTTGCTGATGGCAGAGGGTGCCTTTGCCTGGGCGCTTATGACTCGTGTATACATCCCCGCCGTTCGTTTTTTTGGCCTTCGGCTAGCCTGGGCGTGGACCCTGCCGTTCGCTGCTGTTCTGTACGAAGGCATGACGCTTGATTCCGCGCTCCGCTACGCAACCAAGAGGCAAATCGATTGGCGCTAGGGGTGTGATCATCGTGAAGCCGCCTCTCTGTGTCTTTACTGCGCTCGCCTGGGAGAGTGCGGCTGTCCGCTCCGTCCTGCGTCAGGTGCGGCGTGAAGGGGAAGGGCTGTGGAGAGGATCTACTGGTCGGCGTGACGTTGTCATTATCACTGGTGGTATAGGTCCGCACCGAACCCGGCAAACCGTTGAGCGATTCGTAGCAACTCCGCTGACAGCGGTTTTCTCTGTCGGTTGTGCTGGGGCACTTATACCCGGTCCAACCACCGGCCAGCTTATTCTTGCGCCGGCTGTACGGATGTATGCTGAGGAGCAAAATGAGCAGGATGGGCAAGAGGAGAAAGAAGAGCGCCTCGATACGTTTCCGGTGCACCCCGACCTTTTGGATGCAGCTCGAACCGCCGCGACTCATGCTGGGGTGGAAACGGCTGAAGGGGGAATTTTTACGAGTCGGCGGGTGCTTTTTAGCCCCGAAGAGAAACACAAGTGCGGACGCGAGACGGATTGTATTGCGGTTGAGATGGAGAGTGGGGTGCATGCCGAATTTGCTGTTAAACGGGAGCTTCCTTTTTTAGTTCTCCGCGTTATCCTCGATTCGGTTGATATGACAATTCCGGCCATGACAGGTGTCACAACACCAGATGGAAATATTCGTATGACACGCGCGCTTACCCATGTTATGACCCACCCGCAGCACCTTCCTTTCTTGCTTCGGCTCAAGCACTGCCGTGCAGGAGCAGCCGAAGCTATCGCGCGCATGTGTCGGGCGTTGTTTCCTTTGCTTAATGATCGAGATCTCGTCTGATACGAGGGCGAAGGGGTGTATTTGATACACTCCAGCGGGGCCGTCAAAGAGGAAGATATTAAGAGTCGAGACAGCCCGCCGATGTCTTTTATGACGCCCGACACAAGCGGTGCTAAAAGGAGGAATTGGTGCGGCTGTCCTGCTCTGATTCTGGTTCTGCTCACACTGACAACGGAACCCTGACCCGACATGTGTCGTGTCTGTTTGTGTCAGCAGCAGGATATGGTGTATTTATTGGTTGGCCACTCCTTGTTCTGCTAGCAGCTTCTTTTGTAACTCGTAGGCAGGTCTTGCCTGCTCGCGCTCTCCGCGGATGAGATAAAAGCGAACCGCCTGTCCAAGGGTTTCTATCGCTTTGTCACGCTGGTCGGTTTTACTGAAGGCGACGCCTAAGCCGTCGTGGGCAACGGGATCGCGTGGATGTTTCTTAATGACCTCTTGGTACGCCTGGATAGCGTCCGGGTACTGTCCTTTGCCCGTATAGGCCGCAGCCAGGTGGGTATGGGCCGCACTTTTGTCCGGATCGAGGCGAATGGTCGCTTGATATTCGTGTATGGCTTGATCCATTTGGCCTTGGCGTTCTAACTCCTTGCCCAGCTCAAAATGGGCAGTCGCAGACGAGCCATTTATACCCAGGGCCTGTTGGAAAGCCGCGCGTGCCTTGTCAAATCGCTTTTCTCGGCGGAACGCAATCCCTTCGTTGACGTAATAGCCTTCGAGGTACTTGCTCGCGCCGGGGTGGCCTGGACTGAGCTTTAGGACGGTTTGATAGGATCGGAGGGCATCCTCAATTGCTCCAACTTTTTCACGCACGACGCCAAGGCGGTAGTGGGCATCAACATGATTGGGATCAATTTCGGTAAGAATCCAATGATATTCTGCCATGGCCTCGCCCCAGCGCATTTCGGCTTCAAATTTCTGACCACTATCGATGTAATGGTGAGGATCGGCTCCCATCAGAAGAACCGCACTGAGGCTTATACCGAGTGCAAGCCGACTGACATCTATTCGTTTCATATTGCCTCCAGTGTGTTTGTCCTGAACTGAGTGACCGGGAGAATCTCCTCAAGCGCTCTTTTTATGAGAGCCTCTTTTCATTCTTTTAGTCAAGCCCGCTTGTGTGACAGTGAAGGTAGGAGGCTACTAGGCGCTGCGAGGAAGGTCGGCTACAATTACTTCCTATGACAATGTCATCAAGCGCGACGGAGGATAGGATGGCTTCGTGTGAGCATTTAACGCACGCTGAAGAACAGATGCGAGACCTGCTCCGTATCATTAACGACCATCTCAGGTCGTATGAACCTGAAGAAGATGCCTATGGTTCTCTGCTGTCGGTCGCCCATCATCTGAACGAAGGACTCCGGGAGCTGATTTATTTACTCGATCAAACCGATGAATCTGGAGTGCAAAGCTCTGTCAAAGAAGTGGGTCATTAGACACGTACGCATGAGAAGGGATCTATGACGATATTATGGAAGACGGTATGAAACGTCCAGCTGCGCAACCAAAGACGCAACAACGTTTCTTAACGGCAAAAAACGGGTTCGTCTTACACGTCTCCCCACGGACGCAACCAAAAGAGGTCACCATCTCGAAATCGACAGGCGCCCATGTTATTTACGGAATATCGTATGCCTATCCTATACACATGGCTGTAACACTGAGTAATTGAAGGGTCTTCCAACTCGCATCTTGCCGATTTCTTCCTTCTCTCATCTGCTTCGGTGTTCGTAGATCACCGCCGACTTGCCTGCTGACTGGGATGTGGCCAGGGTTACATTTTTTGAAATCGATAGTCAGTTTTGCGGGTGGCAGATCGGGGATATTCTCCGGAGTGCCATGGAAGGGGCGGCAGAACAATATCAGTTGCCCCGCCACTTCTTCTTCAACAAAAGATTGGTGGCACAGGGGACAGACTAAGGCCGGAATATTCCAAATCGTGATCTCGGCTCGACTGCCGGGCTGGGAGAAGCGTTGCTTGACCCGGTGGGGATGTGGCTGGGCTTCACACCCTGCCGTGCATTGCTGCGAGACTATGTTCATATTCAATGCATGGTTGGGGATGGAAAGAAATTGCCTGTCTGATCATCAAGCAGAGATGTCTTGAGTTTATTGCCGGTCCGTACCGTTGGAGGCAGGGCGCGCGCGATACTCTGCCTCAGCTTTGCGCGGAGTGCGGTATGAGCGTCCGACCCGTAAGGCCGGGATCTCGCCCTTACGGATTAAGTTTCGAACACGGTGAGGGGAGATTGCAAAAAAGTCGGGCAAACTCAGTAACGGGATAGACTTTTGATCGGACGCGAGTCCGGTGCTTGATCTCCAGGCCGGGGACTCCTTTTGTATGTCGCGGTCAACGCGTGTGGCGCGGTCAACCGCGGGGCGCCTTGCGACGCCCCGCCCGGTACGATACCGGCCCACTGGAGAGGACCCTCAGCTTCCTACCCCTCATGCAGCTTGCCTCCCTTTCCCCCACAACGAAGTTTTTGCCGCGCTGTATACACATATTGAGGCTTATGAGCAACCGCTGGTTGAACCGCAATCTAAACATTTGTAACACGAACCGTTCCGGATCATGATGGAACCACAATCCGCACAACTCGGAGCATCGGCCTGAGATTGCCAGGTTGGTCTTGTATATCCCGTGGCTGCTGGCGCCTGATCAATGGCTGACAAACGGTCATTGGTTATGGTTTCTACTGTATCCCTGATTGGCAGGACGGGCTTAAACGGCTCCGGTTCGGCCTCCGTCAGTCCGGCTTCCTGTTTTTGCTCAGTGGACAAGAAACGGGTGCCTAGAAAACGGAAAATATAGTCCGTTAGTGATTTGGCAAATGGGACATCCGGGTTTTTGGTGAATCCCGAGGGCTCAAAACGCACATGGCTGAACTTATTTACCAAAGCTTCGAGCGGAACGCCGTATTGTAAGGACACGGAGGTCAAGGTGGCGATCGTGTCCATCAGACCCGAGATGGTACTGCCTTCTTTCGCCATGCGAATGAACATTTCTCCAGGGGTTCCGTCTTCGTAAAAGCCGACGTGGATATACCCCTTATGTCCGGCAATCTCAAATTTATGACAAATCGCTTGCCGATCCTCGGATAAATGTCGACGCACCGGGTTGGGCCCTGTAGCGACAGCTGTCCGGCCCTGCTGGTTCTGCGACTCTTCGGTGTGCTTTTTCGTATCGAGCGGTTGGACCCGCTTGCATCCATCCCTATAGATCGCAACCGCTTTCAGACCGAGCTTCCATGCTTCTACATATGCGTCGGTAATATCTTCGACCGTCGCATTGTTCGGCATATTTATGGTTTTCGATATGGCTCCGGAGATAAAGGGCTGAGCAGCACCCATCATACGCAAATGTCCGAGGTGGTGAATCGTCCGGCTGCCGTTGGCAGGCTTAAAAGCACAATCGAAGACCGGCAAGTGCTCGTCGCGTAAATTTGGCGCGCCTTCGATGGTTTCCTGCTCATCAATATACTCAACGATGGCCTGTATTTCTTTACTGTCGTAGCCCAGCCGTTTGAGCGCCCGCGGGACCGTATTATTCACGATCTTCAGCATGCCGCCGCCAACGAGGCGTTTATATTTCACAAGGGCAATATCGGGTTCAATGCCCGTAGTATCGCAGTCCATCAAAAAGGCGATGGTTCCCGTCGGAGCCAATACGGTCGCTTGGGAATTACGGTAGCCCGCTGTTTCGCCCAATGCCAATGCTTCATCCCATACTTTTCGAGACTCAGATAACATCTCGAGCGGGACAAGCGCAGGATCGAGCTTGTGTGCGTACG
>CAZBUD010000033.1:37416-47238 GCA_964495015.1 uncultured Enterobacteriaceae bacterium
ATAGCCCTCAAACGGGCCTATTTGTTCAGCAATACGGGCGGACTGCAGGTAGGCCTCTCCTGTCATCAGCGCCGTTATAGCACCGGCATACTGCCGTCCGGCTTCAGAGTCGTAGGCCAAACCGAGCGACATGAGCAACGCCCCTAGATTGGCATAGCCGAGGCCCAGCTGGCGAAAGGATTTTGCATTCTGGGTGATTTCGTCGGTTGGGTAACTGGAATTATCAACAATGATGTCTTGAGCTGTGATGCTGATATCGACTGCGTGTTTGAATGCTGCCGTATCAAACCCGCCGTCTTCTTTGGCGAATTTCAGTAAATTGAGAGAGGCCAGGTTGCATGCACTATTGTCGAGGTGCATATACTCCGAACAGGGATTCGAGGCGTTGATGCGTCCACTATTCGGAGACGTGTGCCAGTCGTTAATCGTAGTATCAAACTGCATGCCTGGATCACCACAATGATGCGTCGCTTCGGCAAGCATCCGCATGAGGTCGCGGGCCTGAAAGGACTCACACGCTTCGCCCGTTGTGACAAAGCGGGTTTGCCACTCCTGGTCATTGACGACCGCCTGCATGAAACCTTCCGTTACCCGGACCGAATTATTCGCGTTCTGGAAGAAGATCGAGCCATAGGCGTCACCGTCGATGGAGCCATCATACCCGGCTTCAATCAGGGTCCAGGCTTTTTTTTCTTCGTCCGCTTTACACTGAATGAATGCGACAATGTCCGGATGGTCTGCATTGAGCACAACCATCTTGGCTGCTCGACGGGTTTTTCCGCCTGACTTGATCACTCCGGCCGAGGCATCCGCCGCCCGCATAAAAGAAACCGGTCCGGATGCGGTTCCACCGCCGCCCAATTTTTCTTTGGATGAGCGAATGTAGGAGAGATTGACCCCGGATCCTGAGCCACCCTTGAAAATGAAACCTTCTTTGCGGTACCAGTCGAGAATGGAATCCATGGTGTCGTCGACTGATAAAATAAAGCAGGCCGAGCATTGCGGGTGGGGCTCGACGCCAACGTTGAACCACACCGGGCTGTTAAACGCAAGCTTTTGTTGGACGAGCAGATGGGTCAAATCGTCAGCGAAATTTTGGGCATCATCAGTGCTTGCGAAATATTCGCCCCGTTTCCCCCATGTGGTAATCGTCTGCACCACTCGACTTATCATATGGCGGACACTGGACTCTCGTTGCGGAGTCCCGATAGGACCACGGAAATATTTTGAGACAACGACGTTGGTCGCGAGCTGTGACCAGGGTTTTGGAATGTCTACATCGTGCTGCTCGAAAACAACCTCTCCCTTTTCGCCTGATATGACCGCACTGCGTTGCTCCCATTCCAACTCATCGAACGGGTCAACCGTCGGCTGCGTAAAGTAGCGTGAGATCCTGATGCCCTTCCGTTTCCGTTCTGTCTGCTGTTTGGGCTGTTCCGTCACGGGTGTTCCCTCTACCTTGGCCGTGAGCGTCTCCTCCATCCGAGCTTTGCCCTGCACCTTTGTTGCCATAACCCCCTCCTCTCCTCACCTCACCTCGCAGTTCAAATATAACTGCAACGAAAAACTGATTACACACTATATATAGTATTGTCAAGTTTTGGGCAACGCAAGATTTGGTGGGTTATAAAATCTCTTCTCTTTTCGCGGGTTTTACTTTATTCTCAACAAAGCATGAACGAGAGAGCCAAGACTCGGCCCTGGAATTCTGTTGCAGCGATTTTACCTACGGTCTTTCCGGACAGCGCTGAACCGGAGAAGTTGCGGGTTTATCGGGCGTGGGAGATCTGGTCCAAGGTGGTCGGGACGGCGAATGCGCGTGGCGCGCAGCCGACCAAATTTCGGAATGGAAAACTTTTTGTAACGGTCTTTCACCCGGCGTTAATGCAAGAGCTCCAGTTTGTGAAGGGCCGCATCCGAAAACGTCTCAATCATTATATCGGGGCAGACCTCATCTCCCAAATCTACTTCGTACGCGGTTCGGTCCAACCTGATGACTTGCCGTTCCAATCAGCTCCCCAACGGACACTGCCCGAGTTTCGCGATATGGCAATTCCGTCCATAGAGAATCCGCAAGTCAAAGCGGCCTTCTCATCTCTCCTGGCCTCTCTCCGTCGTCGTGTGGCAAAGATTCAATCGGATCGATAAGACTGAGGCCCCCAGCCCAGCAGTTCAATCGGCTCGCTTATTTCGCAAAACCGGCGTGTTTCTCTCACCAGGCAAGATGCCGGAGGCTCTCAAAACTTTTCGTTCAGACGAGAGCTTGGCTCAAGCGCTGGGTGATGAAGAAAAGCTGGCCCTCTTTCGGCGGAAGATTGTGCGGTGTGTGACACGAGATAGAGCGTCGGCACAGTAACCCTATAAGGCGGCGGCGGGCGCCTGCCTTTCGTCTCGGAGTTTGCGGAGTTTGACTGTTGCTACCTCATTCAGTGTCAACGTCGTTGGGTCAATCACTACTCCATAATCTCGTTCTGCGCTGCTGAGCGAAATATATTCATTGCGCACATCGTATAAAACTTTTTCAGGATCGCGGTTAAGTGGATTGCCCCAGCCACCACCGCCGCCCGAGCAGTTCACCAGTACTTCTCCCGCTCCCATAGCTGCAGAGACCATACCCGTCGTTTGTTCTTGGCCTGTCCCTGGTCGCAGAATGACGTGGCAGTTTTCTCCCGTCTGGCCGCCGGCGCTTCCCCAGGGGCGCGTTTTTGTTTTTTTGATCAGGGTTAAAGCTGATGTCTCGGCTAAGAATTGATATGTTCGGGATACTCCCAGACCGCCGGGATGTTCACCGGGTCCCCCCGAATCCTGACGCAGACCATATTTTTCGATAAGTAACGGCGCTTTTGTTTCAAGGACTTCAATAGGCACATTTTGGCAGCCAGGCTCAGTCAGATGCATAATCCCGTGTTCTCCGTCACCGCCCGCATGGCCGCCAAAACCAACGCCTTCGTTGTTGCTCTCAAGCCATATTTTGCCAGTGCGGGGATGAACGCCGACACCCATCATCGAGCACAGATCACCACCCGAACAAGCCGGAATAAGGTCGGGCAGACCTTGCGCGAGTGCCTTAGTGACCACCTCGGTTGCCAAGATGCCCGGCCACAGCGTAAACGTCGCGGCTGGCGGGACCGCATGCATTAGGCTGCCCGCTGGAGCCTCAACCCGCAGCGGGCGAAAGTTCCCTTCATTAGCCGGGGTGTCGGGTGTCGTGATGGCTTTGAAAATAAGGGCACCCACGCCCATAGTGAGACCGATAGGAATATTCACCGGGCCTTTCACTGCGGCTGAGGATCCTGTGAAATCAACCAGCATTTCGTCGTCTGAGATAGTGACGGTGGCTTTAATTTTGAGCATGGTATCCTTATCGATGCCATCATCATCCACCCAGTCTTCAGCTGTCCACGTCCCTTTCGGTAAAGTTGCTAAGCGCGCCCGGGCAAGACGTTCGCCGTGGTCGAGAATGTGTTCCGTTGCCTGGGTAAAGGTATCCAGACCAAACTTTTTCACCAGTTCCTGCACCCGGCGTTCTCCCGTGCGGCATGACGAGATCTGGGCATTCATATCGCCCAGCACGCGCTCGGGCATGCGGCAATTAAAGCGGATAATATTTTCCAACTCCTTATTGAGCTTGCCCCGTTTGTAGATCTTCGAGCAGGGAAAAAATAAACCCTCCTGATGCATGTCCGTGGTATCGAGACAATAGCCGGGATCTTTCTGATCTAAGTCCAGCCAGTGGATTTTGACTGCCGTAAACCCAACCAGCTGGTTTTCATAAAAAATCGGAGACGAGGCGGTTACATCCAGTGTGTGGGTCGAACTCCAAAACGGATAATTCAGTAAAATCACATCGCCCGGATGGATGTTATCCTCGCCCAAGAATTCCACGATTTTTCCGAGAGCGTAGTCATTCGCCCGCGTAAAAATAGCCAGCCCTGGAGCTTCCGCGAGCAGACGGCAGTGACGATCATACAGGCCTAAACCAAAGTCTCTTACCTCATATACGATCGTGTTATATGCGGTGCGCATCAGGTTACGATTCATCTCGCGCGCAGCAGACAGCAAATAGTTCCGGATCACTTCGACGGTGATGGGATCAATCTGGTTCATAAATCGTCTCCTCAATCGTCTTCTCTTCGACTGCCCGATTCTCCGTTTCGTTAATGCTCTGTTTCGCTGGCTGTCCGATTCTAGTTCCGGCCGATCTGAATCACTAATTCGCCATACTCACCAACGGTCATCTCATCGCCTGCGTGCAGAATGGTGGTCGACGTCGGCTCCTCTATGATCGCTGGTCCAACGATCTGGTCTGCCCCATGCAACTGGCGGCGATCATACACCGTATAGTCGAGAGCGTGATCGAGATCCGGCTGATACACCTGACGAAGGCCTTTCTGGGCCGTATCAATACGTCCCGGGCCGGCTGCAATCTTTGGCAGTTGTGGGTGCGGAAGCAGGCCGATTGCGCGTACGCGCAAGGTGACAATTTCAACCGGATCATTCGTGCGGTGTCCGTACTGGATCTGGTGGGCATCATTGAACGCAGTGATAATCTGAGTCAGACCACTTGACGTAATCTCATGTCTGGAAATGGAGAGGTTCACCGTGTGCTCTTGGCCTTGGTAGCGAAGCTCTGCCGAGCGGGCGAGTCGACGATCCTCGCGGCGGAATCCGTCCTGTTCAAGCGCACGCGTGCCTTGGTGTTCCAAGGTTGTATAGGCTTCACTCAGGGCAGATAAATCTATATCTTGCAGATCTGTGACAAGAGTCTGGGAAAAATCGTGCACCACGTCGACCATGAGCATGCCCAGGGCCGAAAAATTTGCCGGGCCGGGCGGAATAATGACTGTCGGTAGCTCCAGTTCTCGTGCTACCCCGGCAGCGACAAAGCCGCCGCCGCCACCGAAGGCTAACAGCGCAAAATCTCCAGGGTGGAATCCCCGCTCGATCGAGATCTCACGAATAGCTCCCGTAATCTTTGCTTCACTCATGCGCAGCATGCCTGCCGCGACTTGATTCAAGCCCAGGCCGAGTGGATTTGCGAGCTGCTCGTGGATCGCCCGACGCGCGAGCTCTGGCTCAAGCGCAATTTCACCACCCAGGAAATTGGTCGGATCCAGGAAGCCAACTGTTAAGGCGGCATCTGTAAACGTGGGCTGTTGGCCGCCTTTCCCATAACAAGCCGGACCCGGCACTGCCCCAGCGCTCTGTGGCCCCATCTGGAGATGCCCACCCTCGTCTATCCAACCGATACTCCCACCTCCCGCCCCGATCGTCTTAATGTCAAGAATGGGTAAGGAGATAGGGAAGCTTTCTAACGTAGCATCAGTGTCAACCCGCGTCTGGCTATCAACAATGAGCGAGGTGTCCAGGCTCGTCCCACCCATATCAAGCGTTATGAGGTTCTTGGCATCTATGAGCGAACTCAACGCGCTCGCTCCGATCACGCCTCCTGCAGGTCCTGACAGCACCAAATGAATCGGCTGTTCTTTTGCCGATTCCACCGTCATTGCACCGCCGCCCGAGCGCGTGAGCAGGAAATGGCCCTCAAAACCGCCGGCCCGCAACTCACTGTCGAGTTGTACCAAATAGCTGCGCATAAGCGGTTTTATCCCCGCGTCGATAACGGTGGTACTCGTCCGTTCGTACTCCCGGTATTCGCGGCTCAGCTGATGAGACACGGTCACGAATATATGCGGACACTGGCGATGCAGAACGGCCTGCATCGCCAGTTCGTGTTGCGGGTTGGCGTAGCTGTGGAGGAAACATACGGCCACCGCTTCGACCTCCTTATCGCGCAGTTTCCGTGCAATGACAGTGGCCTCTCGTTCATCAAAGGCGGTCAAGACGTTGCCCTGATAGTCCAGCCGTTCGGCCACTTCAAAAGCGAGATAGCGGGGTACGAGCGGCTTTGGCTTTCGGTATTTCAGGTCATACATGGGCTCACGAGCCGTGCGACCAAGTTCATACACATCACGAAAGCCCTTTGTGGTAATAATCGCGACTCGCGCTGCCGTGCGCGTCAGGAGGGCATTTAGTGCAAGTGTCGTACCATGCACAAAATAATCGATTGTACTCAGTACGGCCTCGGCCTTGTTGAACCCCTGGAGTACGCCGCTGGCGGGATTTTGCGGCGTCGTTTCCACTTTCTCAAGACGCAATGCTTGCGTCTCCTCATCCAGAAGGACCACATCCGTAAACGTTCCACCAACGTCAACAGCAATATGCATAAAAATCCTACCTAAAGCTAAGGGGTGAGCGTCTAACGCATTGTTTGCCTTAGCTATACGATGAATCCAGCCCTGTGGAAAGCTGTTGGACCTGTGCGCACACGTATCTGCACCTTTGCCGGACACTCTGATGGAGTGGAGGGCGGAAGTGCGCGATCTGCAAGCGGGATAGGCTGGAGGCGATTTGGAAATCCGGCCCGCAATGAGGCTTGAGAAGCGGGCATAAAAAAACGCCGCGTGAATCGCGACGTGATGTCTGCAGTGTATCAAACTTTCGTCCTGAAAGTCAAATGGAAACGGAAGTCTATGATTTGACGGGCGTTATTGTTCATCCTGCTGGTTGAAGATCTGAAGGAAAGATGAGAAGAGGGCCTTTTCCAAGAAAGTGGGATGTCCAGATTACAGTACGACGCAAGAAACGCCACCAGGCCGCATTGTAGTTAGTGGTCAAATAACGTAAGCCTCACACTTTCAGACCGATTGCAATATTTCTCTACAGAAGTATTGCATAGGAGTCCGTTTTCTCGAGAGAAAACGCTGTAAGCCGGCCGCCCAGGCCTAGTTTTTTGCAACAGGATTGCGAATTGTGTCGCGGTCACGCCGTGCAGGGTTGGAATGACAATCTGGATTTCCGTAAACGCCCGGCCCATATCATCGGCATCAACAATGGGCAGCCCAAACGTTGCGGCGACTACCATAGGGATCATTGAGTTTATGCCCCCGGCTTCAATAGAAAAAGTCGCGACCGCTTGGCACTCAACCCGACGTTCGACCATCCGAAACGCGTCCAACACCTCCGTGCCGCTCGGAATCTTTTCCACTAAGACGGTTGGAGCACCCATCATTGCGGTTGGGATGATCCACGCGTCGTCTGCTATCTCATCCACGGAGATTAGCGAAAGCGGGCCGTGTTGGGTGACCGCCTGCTGGGCCATCAGCTTGCCTAGGGTGGGGTCGCCGCCACCGCCTGTTCCCAGGACGGCTGCTCCCACGGCAATATCTTCGAGTACGTCTACATCAGGCTGCATCATGGTTTAAAAATCTCTTATACGACAGAAAATCAATGGGCAGATGCGAACGTCCTTCAAGCACAAGCTCCGTGAGCGCCTCGCCCAGCACGCCGACAAACTTAAACCCATGTCCGGACAGCCCGGCCGCAAAAGCGACTTGGGGATGTTCGGGATGACGATCGACAATGAAATGCTCGTCCGGACTCATGGTATACATACAGGCCACATGCTTGAGACACGTGCTCGTCGCACTGGGCATAAAGTCGTGTAGGAAACGTTCAATACGACTTTGATCGCCAGAGTGAATGGCTAGCTCTAGATTGAGCGGATCTGAAACCAGCTGTCCCCCTGAGTGCTCGGCGATTTTCAGTCCAGATCTGTCAATTTGAGGAAATCCATAAAAATCGCCCTCAGGCAGCTCATAGAAAAAAGTTGGGCAGCCCGAGTCCACGGCGTAATCTCGATTACTGACGTCATACCAAAACAGAGCCTTGCGTCGTACTTCAAGCGGAACGTGCAGGGCGCTCAAGAAGTCGGCCGCCCATGCACCGGCGGTAAGGATAAGATGCTGGGCTGCATAACGCTCCGTGTCTGTGACAACAATGATTCCAGAGCCGTCAGTCTGCCAGCTCAGAACGGTTTCTCCTGTCCGGACCTGTGCTCCCAATTTGACGGCCGCATTTGCATAGGCCAGCACACAGGCTTCCACTCGTAAGTAGCCGGCCCGAGGGTCCAGGACGGCGCTCATGGACTCAGGCATCCGAAAGCCGGGGAAGCGCTGCTCGACTTCGGTGGCAGATAGCGGCTCGATTGTCAGTTGGTGCTGTTGTGCGCTGGTGAGCGCACCCTGGACGGTTGGGCCGCTGGTTGGTCCAATCTGTAAAAAACCTGTTTCGCGATACAGCTGCTGCCCCGTGTGCTGTTCGAGCTCATCCCAGAGCACAAAGGCCCGCCGCAGGAGGGGCACATAGTCAGGATGCTCAAGATAAGCGAGTCGAATAATGCGTGTATCACCATGTGAACTACCCCGGTCATGACCCGGAGGAAAACGATCTATGCCGAGTGCGCGCAGACCACGTTTTGCGAGCTGGTACAGGACTGCACTCCCCACGCCACCCGTGCCAATGACAATACAGTCGTACTGCTTCATGACGTTCTGGTACGATTGGTCCAGCCAGATGTCAAGCCAAGATGTCAAGCAAACCAGGTGGCTATAAATTTTCCGTTTGCCCTCTAAATTGAAAACTGCTAGCTGAGGGCGTATGAAACCAGCTCCATTTATGTATGCGCGCCCTGACTCTGTGGAAGAGGCTTTAGCCCTGCTGCAGCCTGGGGGGGATGAGATGAAAGTGCTTGCCGGGGGACAGAGTTTCGTGCCACTGCTCAATCTGCGTATAGCGTCGGTTGATGCTGTGGTCGATCTCAATCGTTTGGCTGAGCTAGTGTATATAAAACGAGACAATGACACCCTGTGCATCGGTGCTATGACACGCCATCGACAAATCGAGGTTTCGGACGAGGTGAAGGCGGCGCAACCCCTGCTGGCTCGTGCCGCCACAGAGGTCGGGCACTTAGCGATTCGGAATAGAGGCACAATCGGTGGCAGTCTGGTCCATGCCGACCCAGCAGCTGAATGGCCTTTGGTCGCGGTCATGCTGGATGCGCAACTCGTCGTGCGCTCACACGAGAACACGCGTACGGTTGCCGCGCGTGAATTTTTTCTTGGGCCGCTTATGACGGCTATCGAGCTAAACGAGATTCTGTGTGAAGTGCGTTTCCCTGTTGCTCCTGTCGGCGCCGTGTGGGGCTTTCAGGAACTGTGCCGTCGGCCGGGTGATTTTGCCATTGTCGCTGTGGCGTGTCAGCTCTCTCTCGATCAAAACAGAACATGCTCGGCTGCTGTACTCGCCGTTGGCGGAGCACATGCCACTCCGCTGCATATTCTCGATGTCGAAACGGTTATCTCAGGAAGCAAAGGCGAGGACGCTGTCATTACTGAGGCCGCGGAAAAAGCTGCGGCTACGGTTGATCCGTCAGGTGACGTGCACGCCTCAGCCAAGTATCGACGCAGAATGGTAAAAGTCCTGACCGCACGAGCGTTGAAAGAAGCGTGGGGGAAGGCGGCGTAGGGGCAAAGTACTCTCTTTCTGATAATGCTTCGCCCCTACCTTGAAGGAGAAAAAAATGGACGACTCACAATTTACCGATCGCCAAACCGTACGCGTCCGCGTAAACGGTCAGGATTATGAGAACGAAGTCGAGGTGCGGAGACTCCTGGCGGATTTTCTGCGTCACGATCTCGGTCTGACTGCAACACATCTCGGGTGCGAACACGGCGTGTGCGGCGCCTGCACGATTATAATGGACGGCGAAAGCGTCCGGTCGTGTTTGTTGTTTGCTGTGCAAGCTGATGGTGCGGAGATTCTTACGCTTGAGGGTTTAGCAAATGGTGACGAGATGCATCCACTTCAGCAAGCCTTTTGGGATAAGCACGCCTTGCAGTGCGGTTTCTGCACGTCCGGGTTTTTGATGAGCGCCTACGATCTTTTGCAAAAGAACCCGCATCCGAGCGAAGAAGAAATCCG
>CAZBUD010000034.1:0-46629 GCA_964495015.1 uncultured Enterobacteriaceae bacterium
GACAGGTGGGGGGGATAACTCTTATGTCGATCTATAAACGCAAGGATTCTTGGTATTACGATTTTCAGCATCAAGGCGAACGGTACACCGGCTCCATCGGGCATGTTTCAAAGACCGTGGCGAAGGAGGAATTTGCCCGTAAGAAGGCGGAAGTGATCGAGGGACGCCTGAACCCAATGAAGGTCTTGAAGACTCCACCGTTCGAACACTTTGCGAACCAATACCTTGAATGGAGCGCAGACAATAAAAAGCCCCGTTCGGTTCAACGTGACGTAACATCCATCAACGCTTTGATGGCCTCATTCCGGGGCAAGACGTTGTCCCATATCACTCCTTGGCTTATTGAACAACATAAGCACCGCCGCAAGGAACAGGGGAGGAGTCCACAGACGATAAAGCTGGAACTAGCCTGCCTTAAGGCGATGTATAATAAAGCGATTCTGTGGAAGAGGGCACGTGAGAACCCAGTGCGCGCGGTGCAGTTGCCAAGAGTGGACAACGCTCGGATCCGTTTTCTTGAACCGGACGAGGAGCGGCGACTGCTCGCAGCATGTGACCAGCAATTGGTCGATCTCGTAATCACCGGCTTGCATACGGGCTTCAGGCGCAACGAACTCTTTAGCTTGACAGCGTCCGATATCGACTTTCCTAGACGCCTCGTTTGGGTCCGGGCAGCATACGCCAAGAATGCGACGGCTAGGTCAGTGCCGATGACAAAGACGTTGGAAGACTTATTGCGCCCACGAGTATTGGACTCGTTGCGAAAGAACTCTGCGCGGTTGTTCTTGAATCAGCGCGGGCAACCCTATACATCGTGTCACAGAGCTTTTAATCGCGCTGCTAAGCAGGCAGACATTCATGACTTACACTTTCATGACCTACGCCATACTTTCGCGAGCCGCTTGGTGATGTCAGGCGCGGACATCCGGACAGTGCAGGAGTTAATGGGACACAAGACCATAAGCATGACGTTACGTTACGCGCATTTGTCCACAGGCCATAAACAGCGTGCGATGGATACGATGGACGCAGAGTTTTCCAAGAAAAGTCCCGCGATTTCTCACAACACGGCCCATTCGGAGTACTTGCCTCAAATGCCAAAAGCTGTGTAATATCAAGGACGTGGAGGGGTGGCCGAGTGGTCGATGGCGCCGGTCTTGAAAATCGGTAGAGTCTCATAGGCTCTCGTGGGTTCGAATCCCACCCCCTCCGTAGGTTGCATTTGCCCCATCACAATGCAGAAATTCTTACGCTGACGTCTTATCGGCGAGGGCGGGGGCCGGAAGGTTTCTTTATAGAACGCCAAGCGGCGGCATAAGGACGAGTTCATCAGTATGAATGCTTGCTGGCTGGGCAATGACGTTCAGCATGGCGTTTGCGACATCGTCCGCAGACAGCATTTGGGCCCGATCAAGATCCCCACCGCTTTTATCCCACAGTGGCGTATTCACTGCGCCGGGAATGATCGCCGTGACTTTCACCCCCTCTGATCTAACTTCTGCGGCAATGACCTTGGTTAGACCCAGCGCGCCAAACTTAGAAGCCGTATACGCGGACGACCCTGGGAGAATCATTTGGCTCGCAATCGACAAAACGTTGAGGATATGACCGCTCTTCCGAGCCAGCATGTAAGTGAGTGCATGTTTACAGCACAAATAGGTCCCGCGCAGGTTGACGTTCATCAGCAGATCCCAGTCTTCCGTCCGAGATTCCATTATCGGACCAAAGGTGGCTCCGCCGGCGCTGGTGACGAGAATATCGAGCCGCCCAAAGCGCTCGGCGGTCTGAGACATGAGGACCTGAATGTCAGGCTCGTTGCATACGTCAGTCGGAATTGCGAGTGCTTGCGCGCCGTTAGGTGCGCACTCGTGTGCGACAGCTTCCAAGGTGGATCGGGTGCGTGCGGCTAAAACGACATGCGCGCCGGCTTGGGACAGTGCCCGAGCTGTGGCTCGGCCGATTCCTGAATTTGCGCCGGTGATGACGGCAACCTGCCCGGCGAGATTTGCGGCTGTCATTGTGTCTCCCAAATCACAGTTAAAATTACACAGCTTCTTGCCCGTAATACTCAAAGAAGTTTTTGCGTGTCTCCCAGAGACCGACACGAGTCAGATGGGTTCCCAGGCGGGGGTGCAAGAGGTCCCAAATGATCTTGACGATATTCTCTCCGGTCGGATTCAGGCTGCGAAATTCTTCCGTATCGAGATTGAGATGCTTATGGTCGAAACGCTCGAGGACTTCTTCTTGAACGATTTGCATAAGCTCAGCCAGATCCATGATCATTCCGGTCTGGGGGTCAATTGACCCGTGGACGCTCACTTCAAGTTCATAATTATGCCCATGGCCATGGACATTATTACATTTGCCAAAGAGCTCTTGATTCTCTTCATCGGATAGGTCTGGGCTGTGTAAGCGGTGTGCGGCGCTAAATCCAAAGGATTTGGTGAGTGAGGCCATATTTCTTCCTTCTCCGGCTGAGACATCCGCCCAGAGTGTAGGCTCTTCGTAGAGCCGTACGCGAAAAACCCGGGCGGCGGCGCTTTCGGGGTGAAACTTTGCAGAGTGACGATTTGTCGAGCGCAATGTTGCTTCGAGTTCGTCGCGCATATAGGCGGCGAGGTTTTCGGTCGTTGGGATACGGGTCTGAAAAGCAGGGTGGTCAAGATTGATGAACTTGTGGTCGAACTGGCTTGTGATGTCTCTCAGCAGACGGTCGAGCTCTTTGATATTGATCACCATACCTGTATGGGAATCGCTCTGGCCGAATACGGTCACGCGCAGCATATAGTTGTGGCCATGGCCGTAAGGACTAACACATTTGCCAAAGATGTGGTGGTTCTTGTCGTGAGAGAAAGCAGGGTTCCAGTACCGATGGGAGGCCTGAAATTCCACAGATCGAGTGAGATGGTGCATTATTTCCCCGTTGCCCCGGCGTGTGGATACCGGAGTTAGGATGCAGGAATGGTCTGAGAGGGTCAAGTAGGCGAAGCTTGGAAAAATTCTGTGAAGCAGACGTTATTTTTCTGAGCGGGAGTTCATGGTGTAGACGGAGTTATGGTGTACCACAGGTCAGGAGCGCTATTTCCCGGGGTGTAAAAAGACGGATCCGTTGGCCTGCTACACCGAGGCCGCGGTTGACGTACAGAAAGCAATTATTGTGCTCATACTGGCCACGGGGAAAGCGTGTAATGAAACGGGCGAGGTTCAAGTGCTGGGCAGCAAAGGGCAGAGCGAATTGGCCGCCGTGGGTATGGCCGGATAGTGTGAGATCAATACCTAGCTCTGCGGCGGAAGGAAATATATCTGGACGATGGGACAGTAAAATACAGGGCTCATTTGGAGGGACTGATGCTTTCAGGCTTGCAAGAACAGCGTCGGAACCAAGACCACGCGTCCAGTCTTTCCCGCGGTCGTCTAATCCAATGAGGTGCATCCTTGTTGCCTGGATCGAGAGATGAGCGATCCGATCACGCAGGAGAGTAATATCCGTGTAACGGACGAGACCATCGGCGACGGCTTGTGCGCCGGCGTAGCCGTCGTGATTGCCCAGACAGGCAAATACGCCATAGCGTGCGCGCAACTTATTGAGGTGAGGAAAGAAGTCTGGAATGTGGGCCGGATCGGCGTCGAGGATATCGCCAGTCAAAATGATCAGGTCTGGATCGAGCACGTTCGTCTTTTGCACAAACGTTTGCAACTCCTGCTGGGTCAGGTTCGTGCCGATATGGATATCGCTTAAATGGACAATATTGAGCGGCGGACTGGTAGGCGGCCAATTGGCTAGGGCAAGAGTGACGCGCGATATTTGGAGCTGTTTTTGCCCCAGGAGATAGCCGTACAGGAGCAGAGCGCTGAGGAGCAGCAGCCCGCTTGTGGCAGTGGCTCTAAACGTGAGCCATAAGAGAAGCGGGATAGATGTCTGTAGAGGAGAAGCAGCGGACACCACGGTGAGGATGAGGATAGGAACGAGGGAAAGAACTGCCCACATCGCTCCAAGCAACACAAGAAACACGAGACAGAAGACGGTTATGAAACCAAAGGCGAAATAGATACGGAGAAGAAGTCGTATCGGGGCCGGGAGATTGACCGAGCGGAACGAAGACCGGATGAGCGTGATATTGAGACCTAAGAATATGAGAGGGAGGATGAGTACGGTGTTTGAAGAAGGTGCAGGGAAAAGAGGCAGAAAAAGAGTGAACAGCCAAACCGGAATACAGTATTGGGCGGCACTCATACATACGAGTAAAAGGTTGAAGAAGTTGGCGAAGAAGAGCCGTGTAATCGGGTGGGGCGTATGTGAATATGATGCGCGTGTCTTTGCCGCTGAGTGCGCTATTGCCACGATATAGTCCGCTCAACTTCCTGTGGGCCAGCCTAGCGTAGAGAGTAGAGGAGAGAGGACGGCGAGTATATAGACCGACGACTATTGAATGGGGTCTGCAAGAGCCTGAAGGATACGTATAACACGTTGGACCTCTCCACGCTTCACATCCTCGGGTAATTCTATAATTGCACGCCGGGCCGCGCCGAGCGGAATCTCCTGTCGGCAGAGCAGGGTTGTAGAAGACGGAAGGAGGGCTGCGTTTTGCGGCGAAACTGGAGGCGCAGGAATAAATGTCCCTGGAAAGGGCGGGGGTGGAGGAGAGGCGAGGGGGGACAGTGTCTGGGTGCGCAGGATACCAACACCTGCAAATCGAGAGGAATCAAGAAAGGCGCGCGAGACAACCTCCGCGTTCTTTTTGGTAAATCTATGTTTTATTATTAGTTGGTTGGTAAGATTGGTAACAGAAGGCAAGCCCGTCTGTTCGTATTGGGCCAGAAGGCGTTGGAATATGGTAGGGCGGCCGAGCGCCTCACGCAGCGCACGCCAACGTTCCGTTTCGTCAACCGCGTGCTCAATCCGCAGAAAGAGATCGCCTATGCGCAGATCTTTTCCGATCGCTTCGAGGAGCCCATATTGACGTAAGCTGCTCAGTTTTCTATTAAAAGGCCCAGATTGAGAGGCCAGGTTCAGATGCTCTGATATCGACTCTCGGCTGGTCGCCACCTGATTTTCTACACGAAAGACCTTACGGGAATCTTCCAGGCATTCTTGGAGGCTGTAAGCCGGGGCATTAGGGCTTTTGTGTCGGGGTGTTTTGGCTACAAGTGGCAGAACATCCATGGCTAACCTCCCAATTTACAATTATCCCTAGGTAAATAGGCATGTGGATAGAGTAATACGTTAAAAAAATGACTTTTCCTCAAACAAGTCTACTAAATATTACTAGATATCTATTATTTAAATAAGTTTTACAAGGCCCCAAAGAAAGAGACCCAGCACCTGCAGCGACCACTAACTGCTCCGTAAATCGGCCACTGGCCCGTAAAAGCAAAAGAACGAATAAGTAAAACCAAGAGACATCAATACAGATATAAATAATAATAAAAATAATTTTATCTAAATATATTTAATTATAGGACCTATTATTACCCATTTATTCATTAATTATGGCTTTAACTTTTAATAGCGGATTAAAATGTATTATTACCCATGGATGCCGATAATTGTTACGCAGTCCGAGTTGTTCTTGGTGTTTTGGTTCTCTCAACGGAGCTATATGCTTAGCGCTCTGCCGCACGCGTATAGCTCCGCCTCGTTCCAGCTTACTCCGCCCAATCTTCTGCCCAAAACCTGAATCCAGGAAAAATGGCCAGTGGGGGAAGATAAATTTTCACCTTTCCTTGACCCGAAACGAGAGAATTCATATTCTGCAGGAGCAGTAATAGAAAGGTAGGCACAGGGCGCTTGTGCCGACCGAGTCGCTGTCGCTGAAATACGCGGACGTCAGCACTCAGTTCCGCGGACGTCGGAATCTCATTACGCAGGGCGAGAAGGCCCGGCCAAGGCATTGAAATGATGTATCGCAAAAATAATAGGGAATGCCCGGACAATGACGGAGGGAATGGACACGATGGCGAACCAGAATCCCAGTAAATGGGCAACGAAAAAAGGACAAGGGATGCGGGGGGCAGAGGGAAAAGACGGGACTACGGGGAAAATCTCGATTGTCCTTGTCGACGATCACCCCATTTTCCTATCCGGTTTGCAACAGCTCATTAAAAAGCAGCGGGACTTTGAACTGGTAGGCGTTGCTGAAAGCATTGTGGACCTTGAGAACCTGCTTGCGCAGTCAAAACCGCAGGTCATCCTCATGGATGTCGAACTGCCTGAGGGGAATGGGATCAGTGCGACGGCCTTTGTCCGCAAACAATCTCCTGAGACAAAAGTGGTTATGCTGACCGGCTATGATAATCCAGATCTCATTTTTCGTGCACTGAAGGTTGGGGCGGTGGGGTATTTGCTCAAAAATACTCGTTCAAAGGAAATCCTTGACACACTCAGAAAAGTCGCGGCTGGGGAGGTTTTTCTTAATCCAGATTTAGCTAGTAAATTCCTGCGCGAGTTTCAGCGTGACCAAGAGGTCGAAGAACTGCGCCGACTGGTGCAAACACTGACGAGGCGCGAGGAAGAAGTCCTGCGGCTTGTCGCAACCGGCGCCTCGAACAAAGAAATCAGCCAACATCTGTTCATCAGTGAGCTTACCGTCAAAATGCACCTCGCGAGTATTTTTCGGAAGTTACAGGTGAACGATCGAACCAAAGCCGCAATTTTGGCTCTTAAAGCAGGTTTGGGAGAAGAATGAAGTGCACGCTGTGGGGCGGGCTGTGGGCCTGCCTCATTCTCTGGAATTCGGATGTAGCTGCGCTAGGGCTCTCTCCCGGCGAGACCAGGGTGCAGGACGTCTTAGCTGAATGTCATGCCGCGTATCAGCGACTCGACGACTATCGGGGGACGCTACGTCATGAGGTGCGGGAGGAAGGGGGCATCGTGCGCAGGCACGACCTTGACGTCACGTGGCGTAAGCCGGCCTTTTTACGCCTGCGTTGGCAAACCGGTCTGCACGCAGGAACGACCCTGCTCACACGCCAAACACGGGCTCCGGAGCCGATCTTGATCAGATTAGGCGGGTGGTTTGAGTTTCTCACTGTGAATATTCTGCCGACGGAGATCAGCGGCCTATTTGCCCCTGCTTTGAAGGACGTTAACAAGTGGTTGTATGCTTTGCAGTTATTAGCGCAGAGGCCAGTTACAGATCGCAGCTTGCAGCTCGTCGAACTGCGAGATCATGAGCTGGCCGAAGGGCGCGTCATTCTTTCCGTTCCCTCGTTTCTTATTCCGCTGTGGATTCGCGATGATACGGTGGACACGTATGAATTCGTCATTGAACGCGGAACCGGTGTCCCCTTTGAGCTCGTGCTCATTGGCGCGTCTGGTGAGGTCCGCGAACGGTTGACCTATATGAATCTGGAGGTCAATATCCGCATTCCGCAGCAAACGTTTGCGCGTGCCTATGACACTGTAGTGGGGAGTAGTCTCACCCGAACCGGCACGGACTTGGATGTACGAGGTTTTACTCAGAGTTGGCGGCGACGCTCGGGTGAAATACGGGACTATACCGGCGTATGGGCCGCTGAGACACTTCAAGGCAACCACCTTGTGCGTCGGCAAGCGGCTTTTAAGTTTCGGAAGCCTTTCGATGTCTATATGGCCTGGGACGGGGAGACTGGTAAACTGCGGGAAACCCTCTTTCGTCAGGGGTGGAATGGCGACCGGGTGCGGGTGCGGGCGTCGCTATTCGGACTTGGGATGATCGGCGACCTCGCTCCAGATAGTTATTGGGTGCAGGGGGAATCTCGTTTTTCAATCAAGGAATTCGGGTTTGACCGGATCGTTAAGCGCTTACAGATCCAACAGGGCTGGCTCCAGGGAGAGCTGGAGGTACAGTTTCGCGGCATCCAAAAGTATGACGGCCGCCCGTGTTACGTGCTTGAATTCACCTTTCCCAACAGCCAATGGCGTGGGCATCCGTATAGCCGCGTTGTCGTCCACTGGGACATCGTCCACCGCGTCCCCGTGAAACAAGAGGCCTATGATTGGAGTAATCAGCTCGATGCGCGTTATGGACTCCAAGATCTACGGTTTAATGTCTCGCTTGATAATACAGACTTTGATGCGGCAAACCCCGAGTATGGATTCCTCTTGTTCCGGCAGGTCCCGTGGCTCGATTGGTTCCTGACAGGACGTGAATAATGGATGAAGAGGCGGCTCTGGGTACGCCTGAAGCCGGCACTGGCTGGGGCGTGATCGGCCTTCTTCTGGCTGCCGTTGGCTTGGTTGCCTTCAACCTGGGCTATCTTGATCTCTATAGTGCCTTTCTCCCGTTACTGTGTATCGGAGTGGTGCTGCGGGTGGAGGTTGGCCTCGACTGGTTCTTATCGCTCTTGCTGTTCGCCGTGACGAGCACGCTTCTCTATACGGTGGGATTATTCGCCCTGTCGCTTATCGTTGGCGGTATGGTTGCGAGTCTTCCTGTGGCTTTGCTGCTGCGACCGTGGGGGGTTGAGGGCGTACCGCAAACGGTCCGTGATGATGCCCGACCGGTACGCCGCGTACTCGAATTGGCGAGCCTATTACTAGTGGCGTTGTTTGCCCGGTATATCGTCTACCGTTCAAGCGGGGGGAAAATCCCGATTCAGATTGGTGAGTTTGAGGAGTTAGCACGGTTTATGTTGAGTGAAGTGAGTGGCTGGGCCGTCTTTGCCTTGGGCTATGGGGCGCAGCATCGCCAGCGGTATGGATCGCTTTATACCAATCGGCTCGACTTTGCCAGTAGTTTTCCGACAATGGTGATAACCGGTCTCTTTTTAGTGACTCCGCATGTTGCCATTATGACGCTAGGGGTGAATACTTTTGGAATTGCCGGCCTGTATTTAGGCGCGTTGCCGGTCTGTGCCGCGCATGTGCTAATGCGCACGCTGACACTGCGCAGAAAAGAAATCGAGCGGCAAAATAGCCGACTTCAGCGCATGAATGTGGAAATGGCCCGCAATGAACGCATGGCTGCGATCGGGCAGATGTCGTCAACCATTTCACATCAAATTTTGCAGAAAATCGGCCTGCTCGGTTTGCAGTGCGATCTCCTGCGGGACACACTGGATGAAGCCGGCTCGCCGACTGCAGACACAAGAGGCGAGGCGTACGAGCGGGTGGAACAACTCGATACGGCTATTACAGACTTGAATACCACGCTGTCTGATCTGCTCGTTTTTTCGCGAGATTTTGCCGTGCACCTTGAACGTGGATCTCTTGATTCTTTGTTGCAGGAGGCCATCCAGGAAGTTGGCCAGGCTGCTGTGGGGCGGAATATTGAGTTCCGCTACCAGCGCGAAGCCGAGGGACACGCCGTCAACATGCAGTTTGATCGGATCAAGCTCAGGCAGGCTGTGTTAAATCTCTTAACCAATGCGATAGAAGCGTCGCCCGAAGCCGGACTGATTACGATTTGGACTCAGCCCCTGGACGATCAGGTGCAGATCGTTATCCGTGATGAAGGGGCCGGGATCCAAGACGAGTTGCGCGAGCAGATCTTTACACCGTTTTTCTCCACAAAAACGACCGGATCGGGCCTGGGATTGGCCTTTACCGAAAAAATTGTAGAACTCCACCACGGTACGGTTTCGGCTCAGAATAATCCGGGCCTAGGGGCAACGTTCACCATCACACTACCGCTGACAGCGACGACGTGAATACGTATGGAGAATTTGCACGGAACAGTTGCCCTGATTACCGGTGCGGGTCGACGCATAGGGCGAGCCATTGCCCTTGTCTTAGCCCAGGCCGGAGCTGACGTACTGCTGCATGTGCATACGTCGTCCGCAGAGGCAGTCCACGGAGAAATTTCTCAGTTGGGTCGGCAGGCATGGGTCCTGCAGGCCGATTTGTCGCAACCGGACGCTGTGCGTCGCTTGGTCGATGAGGCTCATGAAGCAGCAGGCCGCATAGACATTCTCGTCAACAACGCCGCCATATTTTTCCCCACCCCGGTTGCGACACTGGCGTGCGCCGACTGGCAGCGTACGCTTCGCATGAACCTGTCCGCTCCGTTCCTTTTGTCCCTGTTAGTGGGTAGAAATATGTACCAGCAAGGCAGCGGAAAAATTATCTTTTTGGGAGACTGGAGTGGACAACGACCAAGCCCGGAGTTTCTCCCCTATTGTGTCTCTAAGTCCGGCGTACATGTCCTCACACACGCCCTGGCGAAGGCATTTGCTCCGTACGTTCAGGTGAATGAGATCGCTCCCGGGCCGGTTCTGGTGCCTGAAGAGTATTCAGCCCAGGGACGTGCACAGGTGCGCAAGAACACGCCACTGCAGCGGTTTGGTGATCCGCAGGATGTTGCGCGAGTGGTCCGTTTTCTGGCGGAATCCGGAGACTTTGTGACGGGGGCGACCTATGGTGTAGATGGTGGTTGGTTGGCCAAATGGGCTGGCGGAAGCGGGACGTCGGTATAGGTGTTTTGGCACGGAGGCCCAGGCGCGAATTGGTAAATGTAGTGACGCTGTGAAGCTGAATAGGCCAGCAGAGAAGAGGAGCAGGTGCCGTATCCGTCAAGATGGATGCATAGTCCGTTGCGTGGATCTGTGCTACGAGGATCGAGTGGTGTAGCATGGTCTGAGAGTAATGCATGCAGTCTGTGGAAAAGCGTTGAAAGGGAAAATGAGATGTCAGTGAGTTGCCCCATCATCATCTGCTGAACCTGCTGAAAATGTTGAAATGATTTGGCAATGCGCGGGCATTGCGGATCGTTGAGGTTGAGATTGGTGAGCAGGTGGACGCCGGGCTCTAGCTTTTGGACGTGGCCTGTATCTGCAACTGTATGGACTACATACGCATCGTCCGCATCCGCCACTAAAAGGTTGAACGGATTGTAGCGTGCGGCTGGTTCGGCCTGCACAAATCGGACGGCTGCGTCCGCTGTTGTGAACCCCAAGGCGTCTAGGCACAAGAGTCCGCGCGATCGACGATATGAATCCGGAGGCTCTGGGGTGTGACGGTTCAGCAGGCCGGCGGCAAGCCCGGATTGGTTGACTCCCAGCCACGTTCCTCCGGCCAGGAGATCTTTCCCGCCAAAAATCCAGGGGGTTTCCTGTAGTAAGAGTGGCGGTGCGGAAGGTCGGTTGAGAGACTCATCGCGGTTGGCCGCCACGACGAGGGGGTAGTCGGGAAAAACCTGGAAATACAGGGCGAGCGTACACATATTGCGGGCGCAAGTATAGAGTGGACGCAGCGGTCCAGCAAGGGGCAGAAGCTGGTCTTCGCGTTGAGTTTACAGACCCCCTATGCTACGGTCTGCGCACGCCTATCTGCCGAGGAGGAAGAATGTTCGAATCCGTTGATGACGTTATCTCAAGGTTCTCAGAACAGAAATATATTTGTAATCGACAAATTGCGACCGTCGTGTATTTGGCCAGTCAATTGCGAAAACCCATCCTGGTTGAAGGGCCGGCTGGGGTTGGCAAAACAGAACTGGCGAAAGTTGTGGCTGGTGCCCTCGACTGTGAGCTACTGCGCTTGCAATGCTACGAAGGACTCGATGAAGCCAAGGCGCTGTACGAGTGGGAATACGCCAAGCAACTACTCTATACGCAGATCTTGAAGGATAAAATTGGCGAGGTGCTTGAGGGGACTTCGACCCTGGCGGAGGCTGTTGATCGCATTGGGAGTCAAGACAGCGTGTTCTTTTCTGAACGATTTATTCTGCCGCGACCACTCCTGCAAGCGATTTCCGCAGACCATGCCTTAGTGCTCTTGATTGATGAAATTGACAAAGCGGATAGTGAGTTTGAGGCCTTTCTGCTCGAAGTGCTGAGTGATTTCCAGGTCAGCGTGCCGGAGCTGGGCACGATAAAGGCCCGCCAGCTGCCCGTTGTCGTCCTCACCAGTAATAACGCGCGTGAGATGTCTGATGCATTGAAGCGTCGCTGTCTCCACCTGTTCATCGACTTTCCGAACCAGGAACAAGAATTGGAGATTGTGAAGCTCAAAGTGCCGGGCATCGCTGAGGAGCTTGCCGCCGAAGTGGTGGAGGTTGTCCAGTCTATTCGAAAAATAGATCTGAAAAAACTGCCTAGTATTAGTGAAACGCTGGATTGGGCCAAGGCTTTGACGCTACTCAACGTCCATCGGCTCGAGGAAACGCAGGTGAACGAAACGCTCAACACCATCCTCAAATACGAAGGGGATGTGCGTAAGGCGGAAGCGGAACTCAAAGAATATCTCGGCCAAAAGAAAACCAAAGCGGAGGCGGTGCCAGCGCAAGACGAGAAAGATCTGCTGCACTAAAGAAGTGCGGCGAGAGTTTCTATGGACGATAAGATTATCGAGTTTGCGCATCTGCTGCGGCAGAATGGTCTTACGGTCTCAGCGGCGGAAAACATGGATACGTTTGCCGCGTTGGGGCTGATTGGGCTTCGGGATAAAGGCCTGCTCAAAGACACGCTGCGGGCGACCTTAGTCAAACGCTTGGTGGATATTCCAGTCTACGACGAACTGTTCGACATGTACTTCACCGGCCTTGGAGAGGTGATCAAGGCGGCTGGGGCACAGACCATGCAGGCGCTTGATATGACGGAAGAGGAATTTCAGAAGTTCCTCGAACAGCTAGAAAACGCGCTGCAGAATGCAGGCGAAGAGCTGTCGGACCTGGCGCGGGCATTACTGACTAATAATTCTGGGCAGTTGGAGAAGATGCTGCAAGAAGCTGCGCAGCAAGCGAACCTGCAGGACATCCAGCGTTCCTTTCAGGAAGGACAGTTTGCGAATGCACTGGCGCAAATGATGGGGTTCGGCAATATTACCCAGGAGTTAGCCAATCTCAAGGAGGCTCTGCAGCAAGCGGGTCTCAGTCCAGAGCAAATCGAACAGCTGTCGCAGTATATTGATCAGCGTCAGCAAGACCTGGCGCATATGATACGCAGCTACGTGCGGGCCGAGTTAGAGAAGAAGGACTCGGAACTGCGTGAGCAGCAACGGTCGCGCAGTTTAGCCGATAAAAGCTTTTATTATTTGTCCGAAGACGAAATTCGGAAAATGAGAGAAGCGGTGACCAAACTCGCACAGCGCCTCAAGCATATCATTTCGATTCGGCGCAAACGCGACAAACGCGGCCGATTTGATCTGCAACGCACGCTGCGGAAAAACCTCCAATATGGTGGGGTCCCGTTTCATATCGTGCTCAATCTTCGAAAAAAAGAAAAACCTCAGGTTGTGATCCTGTGTGACGTGTCCGATTCGGTACGCAACGTGTCCCGCTTTATGCTGCAATTCGTGTATTCCATCCAGGATTTATACTCGAAAGTGCGCAGTTTTATCTTTGTGGCGGACATTGGTGATGTGACCAAGCTCTTTGAGGATAATGAAGTCCATGCGGCTATTGATCTGGCCCTGAGAGGAAATTTCATCAACATCTACGCCCATTCTGATTTTGGGCGCGCCTTTAAGACTTTTCATCGTGATAATATGTCGATCATCAATAAACGCACGACTGTGCTGGTTTTAGGTGATGCGCGCAATAACTACAACCTCCCCCACGAATGGGTGATTCGCGATTTGCAGCAGCAGGCGAGACAGGTCATATGGCTGAATCCGGAGAGTCGTCTGACATGGGGCTTTGGGGATAGCGAAATGGATCGGTATGCACCGTACTGTGATCTAGTTGAGGAATGCCGGAACCTCAACCAACTCTATCGCGTCATTGATCAGCTCGTATCTGTCTAGCTGCAATTGGCAATGGGACCGCCGGGTGATACGATTCACCTTTATGAGTACACCCGAGGGAGGCGTAATGGAGCGAGAGGATTTCATAGAAATGAAAGTGAGCGGGCTGACACTTGATCCGGTGACAAAGACCCCAATCGTTATTTTGAAAGACTCTGAAAATAAGCTGAACCTGCCCATTTGGATTGGCCTGATGGAGGCGACTTCCATGGCGACCGAGCTTGAGGGGATCAAGATGGCGCGTCCGATGACGCACGATCTCTTGCACCATCTGGTTGAGGAGGCGGGAGGGACGGTTGAGGCGGTTGAGGTGACGGAGCTCCGAGATAATACCTACTATGCGTCCATTTGCGTGAGCATGGGAGAGCGGCATATTGAGATTGATGCGCGTCCGAGTGACGCGATCTCTCTGGCTTTACGATCTAAGAGCCCCATCTTTGTTGCCAAACAGGTCCTTGAGGCCTCGAGTGTCCTGCAGCAAATGGATGACAATCCGGAAGAAGCGAACCTCTCGAATGTGTCGCGGGATAAATGGGCGGAGATTCTAGAGAAGATGTCGCCTGACGATTTCAAATATAAGATGTAGTCAAGGTTAGGCTGATACGCTGTACGTCTTTAGAGTTATGGCATCCAAGAGAAAAAAAGAACTGTCTCCGGCCTCTTATCCGTCGGCGAAATTCTTTGCTCTCCTGCAAAAGGCGTGGGGAGTGGTCGTCCTCTATCAGCAGCAGGTGATCGTTGGTGGTGTGGCCGTCGTTCTTCTGGCCGCATCCTGGATCTCGTGGGTAGCCTGGACGCAGTATCGCTATAGGGCAGGGCTCCAGCAATTGAGTGCGGGCATGGCTGCGCTTGATAAAGAAAATTTGCAACAGGCGATCGATCTCCTCAAAGAAGCCGAGCCGGCTCTCAGTGGTTCAGCGGCACAAGGGGTGGCGTTATTATACCTCGGTGAGGCTTATGAGAAAGATGACCGGCCTACTCGAGCGAAGGCGGTGTATGAGCGTAGCGCCCAGGCGCGGAATAATCACGGATATATTGCGCAGGTGGCTTTGCTGCGACTGGGACAAGGGGCAGAGAAAGTTGGAAATTTTGATACAGCCACGGAGTGGTATCGTCAAGCCTCCCTGATAGACCGACCTGGCAAGGGAGAGGCACTTCTTGCGCTTGGGGAAGTTGCGGAACGCAATCAAGATGCGGAAACATCTGCAACGTCGTATAACGATTTGCTCGAACAATATCCAGAATCGCCGCTTGCGGAACTAATTAAGGCAAAGCAGCGACCCTAGATTTGTTTTACGTCTGATAAGATATATTTTGACAACTTACGGAATATTTTACGGCAGACGACCGAAGGGGTAGTTGTATTGTGGTGCGTCCCACCTCAAACCAGGCGGTGTAGCCCGCCTTTCTTCTTCGATTCTTCGGTAGGTTCGCTGCGAACGGAAAAAACTTAATGAGACAGCGAAAGGTCAAGGCTAGGACTATATTACGACGTCACGAAGTGCCCAAAACTCATCGACATGGGGTATCGCCGATAGCCCGTGTCAGGGTATCCTGGCGGAGCAATGGAAGCCGTACTAGTTCGTCCTGGATAAACTAGCGGGCCACCGCACGGATTTTGCGTACATGTCATTCTGGGGAGCGTAGTCGATCGGAGGGCTTCCGTTCACAGAGCCACACGGGATCCTCACTGCGATTAAACACTAAGTACAACGACCTTCATTCTGTCAGATGTTTTCTGATCCCTAGTACTGGGTAGTGGATAAATGTGAGGACGTTGCGCAGTAAGATCGTTGTTTGCGTAGCTCGATTGGCTTTTGTAGTCGTGTCGGAACAACTAAAATTGACTATAGTCGCTAACGTATCGTTGTGTACCACTAAGTACATCTCAGCCATAAATCGCTACACACTGACCTCTCCGTCGATTACTGTCCTCCCACCCGAGTTGGGGCTCTAGGCCTCAAGACGCCAAGAGACCGTGCAACGCAACATGACAACCCGTCTCACACCAACCGAGTTACGTACTCGAGCCAGAAATATCCTTGCGTAACAGCTACGGGGTCTAAACCTGACAACGACTAGGGATTTGTTCCACGCCCTCCTTTTGCAAAAAGCGTGGTCGCGCCGCCTTACAGCCGGTCTTGATTGTTTTTCACTATCGTCATCAGATTATGGATGAAGCCAAACGCGAACGCTTAAGAGCTAGCGTTTGGCTTGAAAATTTGCCTTTTATGACTGCGACATCTCAACACTTACGCTAGCCTCTCCATCTGCTTCAACCGTAACCTTTTGCATTGCCTCGCCGAGCGTCTCATGCCAAAACTTTAACTCATACTCGCCGGCAGGAACATCGGTCAGAGTAAATACCCCTGATCCATCAGACACCGAGTAATACGGATGTTCCATGACCACGATCCAGCCCTTCATCCAGCCATGAGCGTCACATTCCACTCGCACGACTTCCGGCTGCCCAAATTTCTTTTTGAGTTTTTTCCTAAATTTCGGCTGCGCTTGATTGAAAGCAGGGTTGGCCTCGCTATAGGTGTGAATATTGTGCAAAATACCGTCGTTATTTAAGATCTCCAACCCAGCTCCTACCTGGGTGAGGGTAATATGCGGCGTATACAGACATTCCCTCTGGTCCAGGACCATGGCGTCGCCAAATTCTTTACCACTGGAAATACTTGTAATGGAGACAACTACGTTCTTTAGTCCGTCAGACTCACCGACAATGAGCGACTCCTCAAATTTGGGCGTCTTAGCGCACACCGCAGCATCCTTGGTCACTTCAATCGCCTTCGGCTCCGGCGCCGTGCCAACAAACTTGACCGTTCCGCTAATAGAGCCACCATTACTCACTGCCCCGGCATCATAGCTCCAGGCCACGGATGTAAGCGGTAGGCTCACTCCGACACTCAGGGCCACCAGGGTCTTCACACTCATCATACGCATTCTTCCTCCTTGTCAGAGATTTGCTTCAGAGATACTCGGTATTGTGTAGAAACACAGTACCTTCTACTTTGTTGCGTCCGCGCTTCCCGGCTCGCGAATAGGGTCGGTCTGAGCCGGACTCTCCTCACCCTCGGCATGCATGTCAGTCGAGGCATCGTCAGTCATATCAGTCATATTTGCCGAAGCTGAAGCTTCGGCAATAACCGCGCCATTCGTCCCGGCAAACGGTTCTTCAATACCCAGCAACATAATATAGTCGCGCATGGCAACAATTTGTTTGTCTTCGTCACCATCGAAGATATCGTCAGGACCACCAGGATAAAACGTGGGCATCTTAGTGTCCGCCATCAGCGCCGAGGGGGCCTTAATCCATTCAACAATCCACTCAGGGTTGAGGCGCTCTTTGGCCATGTCTAAATCAGGCGCCCAACCGTCTGCCGGGCCTTCCGGTTTCTGATCACCTTGTTGATGGCAAGAGAAGCATGCGAAGTAATCGTTTGACATTAAGACATCGCCCGCGTGCACCATTTCCGGCGACGTCTGGGTGAGGTCAAAATAGGTGAATGGGATTTCTAGTTTACTCAAGGCATTGAAATAGTTAACAACACCGCTGGCTTCAGCATCGGCAAGGTGAAACGTCGGCATCCGCAGCTGTAGCCACGGACGGATAGGCACCGGCTGTTTGAGAAACCGATAAAACCAGTCTGATTGTACTTTTTTCCCCGCCCCCGTCAGAATCGGCGGGGCAAAGGCAGGATTATCAAGATACAGGGAACGAATGTCCCCACCCTGGCCCTCAATCACGTGACAACCGGTACAATTATAGTACTGAACTAAGCGCTGGCCTTTGACAATCTGACTCGTCCATTCATTGTGAGCAGTATACCGCTCTGGCACCAAATGTCCGGTGCGACTGGTGAGAAACACCCGCAGTAAGTTGATGTCTTCGTCCGCGAAATTAAACCAGGGCATGAGTTGTTCAATCCGTTCAGTCGCATAGCCACGCGGACTATTAATCTTTTCATACGTCCAGTCGTCCCACGTCTCTGCTACGTCAGTACGATTTCCGAAAAACAACTCCTCAAGACTCTTTCCCCCAAAAGTAGTCAGCTCGACGCCAATACGCGCCTCTTTCTCCATGCCGGGGATTTCATGACAGCCGTGACAGCCGTAGGTGCGTACCAGGCTTTCCCCTGCGAGAATAAGGTCAGGATCATCAAGCTCCGCGCGAATATCCTGACGCTCGACGTCTGTTTTGAGGGTTAACAGAAACGACACAATAGCCTGGGCTTCTGCATCGCTGAGCCGTAGGTCCGGCATCGCCGTATTAGGCGAATAGTCGCGAGGATTCTTGATCCAATGAAACAGCCACCGGGCATTGGTCTTTTCCGCAACGCGTGCCAAGTTTGGCGCAAAATTCTTATTCTGACCGACCAGTGTGGCGGTCTGGTCTGCCTCGAATCCATGACAGGCGCGGCAACCGAGTGTATTGACCAGGCTTTCACCTTGCTGGACCAATTCGGCATTATTTGGATCAATACCTTCGGGCTCAGGATGAGAGTCAAGCCAGGCCAGTCCTTCTTCCTGACTCGCCTGCATGAGATAGGCCGTGATTGCCCGCCCTTGCTCTTTCTTGAGGAGAAAATTCGGCATGCGGGTATGGGGTCGAAATTGATGCGGATTGGTCACCCATTCGACCATCCAGGCCGCGTCGGCTTTCGCTCCAACGCGCCGTAAATACGGCCCAATTTTTTTGGCATTGCCATACCCTTCGACGAGATGGCAGCCGGTACAGCCGAGCTGCATAAAGAGCTGCTCGCCGCGTGCGATATCGTGCCCGACCACCTTTCCAGTCGCAACGGTCTGAATATCCGCATGACAGCTAATGCAGTTCGATTCCATCTGCGGGCCCAACAAAAGAGGATGTTCCCAGAACTTCACATATCCGTGTGCGATATCGACACTGCTCGTCGCGACGCCTTGGCCGTTGTGACACGAGGTGCAGCCAAACAATTCGGGCGGATGGTTGCCCATCAGCAGGTCAAAATTCGGATGCGTCCTATGCGGGTTGGGCTGATCCTCAAAACCCCGTTTTTCGATCCCAACATGACACGACTGACACCGGTCAACGCGTGGAAGCGGGGTGTCGAAATTCCCTTCATCAAATTCCCGTACCACCACTTGTTTGATGGCCGGGATGTTAGGAATAACAAGCCCGTAAATGGGCCGCATGACATAATTCTCTATGCGTTGAACAATAAACTCTTTGGCCTGATTCATCTGGCCAAGAGTGGCTTGCGCTTCGAGGACGCGCGCATTGATCTCGTTGATCTCTTTTTCAATCCGATCCCGCTCAGACTCTTCTGCCAGAAAGACTGTCTCGCGCTCCACATCTTCCGCTTCGAGGGCGTCGAGATGAGCTTTCTCTTCTTTGGTTGAGTGTTCGAGTTGAATCGCATGGTCATACTCGTACCAAGCGGCCTCAATTTCACTCCGGACAACACGTACGGCATTCTCGGCATCACTCGTCCGAATTTCTGCTGCCACAAATTCGGCCTGAAGGACGGCTAAACGTTGGCTCCCTTCTCCACCAGCGATATCACTGTGCGCCGCTTCTAATGTAGCAAGCGCTTCTTGGTACGCGGGATCAGCCGCGAGCCGCTCCTCTTCAGCTTGGAGCTCAGCCATAGTCTTGGTATACGCGATCATCGAGAACTGTGCCTGGTATTTCTTCCACGGACGACGCGAGACGGAGTCGTCCCAGATCGACCAGACCGATCCCATGAGCAACAACCCGACTGCCAGGAGAAAGATCCCACTATACGATTTCTTCTCGTCGTCAATTTCTCTACGTGCCATAACGATTCACTGTTATACGATTGTCCGGTTCTCAAGATAGCGACCCAGATAGAACACCCCGGCCCCTATGCCTAAGAGCCACAACTCCTCGCCCATGCTTTCTTCTTCAGTCAGACCGACGAATAAAGCGTAGCCAACGTCAGCCAAGCCAAAGGCCTGAAGAAACTTGGCCAAATAGAACAACATCAAACATTAATCCACGGGGTGACTAAAATATATTTCACATTCAAAATATGCCGCAGCAGCATTTTGATAAACACGGCAATCATATTCAGAGTAAGAAAGGATGTTAGGAAAAAACGAGCCGCGCCCCAACGCTGCATAAAATCACGTCCCTTGATCCTGACTATCCACCAATGCATGGCAGCCGTCCCGACCACAAAGAATCCGACAATAAGGCTCAGCCCGAAGATCGCAGCCGTCGTATAGTCACGAATGCCGAAAAGATACGGTAAATCTTGGTTGGTCAGCGCTTCAACCAGGTGAGCGTCCCATATTTCACCCGGCCAAAACCAGTTCCAGCCGGGCCCCCGGACGAAAGTGCCGATCATGATGGTCGATATCCAAAGGACATGAAAACCGAACAGAAAAGTCAGAATTTCGTATTTACGCTGCTTAAATGTGTAGTAGCCGTTCCCTTTGGGATTAATGTCAATAAAAGGGATCACCATCAAGCCCATGATAATGAAACTCGGCGCTACCACGCCGGCATGCCAGGGGTCGAAAAAGACCAAGATCTCTTGCAAGCCGAGAAAATACCAGGGCGCTTTCGACGGGTTAGGCGTACGACCAGGATCTGCCGGTTCCTCCAGAGGTGCATCAACGAGCAACGACCACACCAGGAGGAGGACAATGATGAAAAGCGTACACAGAAACTCAGCTCGGACGAGGTGCGGCCAGGTGTGGACCTTATCATCACCCGGACCGGTTGCCTTTTTGAGCGCGACTTCAACACGTGTGGCAGCCAAACTCGTTTCCGCCATAGCAGTCTCCCGTTTTTACGTGTCGTTTGAAGATGATTTGGGCTTAGCAGCCAGGAATAAAAGCCAGCTGATCACGCCAATGAGAATAGGAATCACTAGTACACGCATGACTGACCTCCTCTACAGAGCCGGTCCGGAAATGCCATCACGTCGAATGCGCCAAAAATGCACCGCCAGAAATAGGCTAGTCACCAGGGGAATAAAGATGCAGTGCAAAATGTAGAACCGCAGCAGCGTATGGGCGCCGATCTCGCCACCACCAAACAGAAAGGCGCGTGCATCATAAATCGGATTCACCCCAAGGAGTTCGGCAAACGGCCCTTCGTTACCAAGTAACGGCGTGGCTCGCCCCATATTTGAACCCACGGAAACTGCCCAAATAGAGAGCTGGTCCCAGGGTAATAGGTAGCCGGTAAAAGAAAGCAGCAACGTCAAAACTAACAGAATAACGCCAACCAACCAGTTAAACTCGCGCGGAGGTTTATACGAGCCGGTCATAAAAACACGAAACATATGCAGCCACACCGCGATAACCATGCCGTGGGCTGCCCAGCGGTGCATATTGCGCATCAACATGCCAAACGGCATGTCGAATTCGAGATATTTAATGTCAGCGTAGGCATATTCGGCAACTGGCCGGTAGTAAAACATAAGATACACACCGGTCACCACGGTCACCAAATACATCAAAAACGTAATCCCGCCCATACACCAGGTGAAACGCAGTCGCGTGGCATGCTTGCGTACCTTCGAGGGGTGCAAGTGGAGCCACACGTTTCCGGAGACCATTAAGATCCGGTTACGCGGCGTGTCTTCGTAGCCGTGGCGAAAAATCGCCTGCCACACCTGCGATTCCATGACTTGACGTTTAAGTTCATCAAATTGGCTACTCATAATGCTCCTAGCTCATTATCCATATCCATCGGCTCGCGTATTGGCTTTCCTCGCCTTTTCACCGCCTCGCTGTTAGATAGCCTAAATGCGGAGAATGCTGTCAGGATGCTGTTTGTTTGGATCCGCCCCCGGCTGCATTTTATAGACCTTGCTTTTGTCTACTATCAGTTGACCGTCATCGGACAGCGAGAGCTTAAAGCGATCCATGGGGCGCGGGGCCGGACCTTCAAAATTATATCCCGTGCGGTAATAACCACTCCCGTGACAGGGGCATTTATATTTACTCTCTGCGGACGACCAGCGCGGGGTACAACCAAGATGGGTACATTTGGCAAAAATGGCATAAAACCCTTGTGGCTCTCGAACAATCCAAACGCGCTGCGATGAGCGATACTTTTCGCTGACCTCGCCCACCGGGTAATCACCGGGATAACCAGCTTTAAATGTCGAGGGCGGAACGAATAACACCCGCGGAAAGGCTGAGCGGACAAACGCCAGCAAGCCCAGCAAGGAAACAATACCGAATCCACCCCAGCTGAGTCGGCCAAAAAAATCGCGTCGTGACCACAGACCGCCTCTTTGGGCCCGTTCACGTACGCGCTTTTGGCGCTCCTCGCGCTGCTCGACCCGCCGTCGCGCCTCTATTTCTTGGAGTTCTTCAGGTGAGATTAGTTTTTTTGGCATAGCGTGTACCCCTTCGTGCCCCGCACCGACCAATTCCCCGGCTCCTCAGTATCTGCATCCGTAGCTATCAGTCTACTTTCTACGGAACATCAGGGCTAACCACCCCCCGACTCCCATCACCAGCGCAACCAGCAGCATCGCCAATCCAACTGGGGCAAAGAGTGGACGTAAAATGATACCGATAAGGAGAAATGGAATGCTCAAAGCGACTACGCTAGAGGAGGAGGAGTGTTCAGTCGCGTCCGCCTCCGTAGGCTCCTCCACCAGCACTGTTTCAGTCTCTCCCTGCAGGAGGCTCACGGCGTAGTCGCGCAGTTCATCGCGCGCACCCGTCCCCCCCTCATTAATGAGGCCTGACAATTCTTTGGTCAGGCCCTCGATTTTTTCTTCGAGTTCCCGGCCCTGCGCCGCTTTTTGCGCTTCTTCTGCCACGAAGTTTCGCCGTTTTCTTGGCCGAATTAGTACCGGGGCGCCACCAAATCGTCAACTCCCCCCTCACACATAGTTTCGGCTTCGCCCGTCGTCACTGCACACGATTTTTCGCAACTACCACCTGCACGACATCGCGAAGCAGAGGGGGAAACAGATCGGCTCAGCAAATCGACTTAACGAAGCAACTAAGCAGGCCGCTCGATTTTCTCCAACCCAGCCATATAAGGTAGCAGGACCGTAGGTATCAAGACACTGCCATCTTCCTGCTGATAGTGCTCAAGAATCGTGATAACAACTCGCGGCAGAGCGAGTCCGGAGCCGTTCAAGGTATGGATGAGATCAGGCTTCGCACCCCTCTTAGAGCGATAGCGAATTCTCGCTCGTCGGGCTTGAAAATCTCGCATATTTGAGCACGAACTGACTTCGAGCCACTCCTCACATCCTGGCGCCCACATCTCTACGTCATATTTGCAAGCCGCTACAAAGCTGAGATCGCCCGTACACATTTGTACCACGCGGTGCGGGATCTTAAGTCGACGGCAGACGTCCTCAGCATTGTCAACCAAAGCCATTAATTCTCGATCAGAGGAGGACGGTTCAACAAATTTCACCATTTCTACTTTATCGAACTGGTGCCCGCGTTTAATGCCGCGTACATCACGACCGGCTGACATTTTTTCGCGCCGAAAGCACGGAGTATACGCCACGTGGTAAATGGGAAGTTTTCCGGGTTCGATAATCTCGTCCCGGTACATATTCGTGACAGGTACTTCGGCGGTCGGGATAAACCAGAAGTCCTCTTCAATATCACGATAAAGATTCCCACCAAATTTTGGTAGATTACCAGTCCCAATCAAACAATCTTGTTTAACCATGACTGGTGGATAGACCTCAGTATAACTATGTTCAGTAATATGCAGATCGAGCATCCAGTTGATCAGCGCCCGCTGCAGTCTGGCCCCCGCGCCCTTCAACACGTAAAAACGTGAGCCAGAGATTTTAACCCCACGCTCAAAGTCAATAATGTCTAGCTCTTCTCCGATTTCCCAATGTGGCCGAGGTGAAAAGGAAAACGACGGCAGTTCGCCCACGGTGCGGCTGACGATATTTTCCTCTTCGTCCTTTCCGACCGGGACATCGGGATGGGGCAGATTGGGAATCTCTAAGAGACGGCGTCGAAAATCCGCTTCCAATTTGGATACCTGTTTTTCGTGTTGGCCAATACGGTCGCCAAGCTCACGCATGGCTCGGACTGCCGTCTCGCGCTCATCAGTATCCGCAATTTTTCGAATTTCCTTGGAAGACTTAGTGCGCTCCGCACGCAAGGTTTCAACGGTGTTTATCCCGCTTCGCCGCTGGCGATCAGCCTCAAGTAGGGCATCGATATCGGCACTCGGGCAACCGACGGTCTCAAGCTGCGCTTTCACCTGTGCAGGGTTGTCTCGGATGAGTTTAATATCAAGCATACAATTCTCTGCCCCCGTGTGCTCTAACACGCTGGAGGTAATTCAAACGCGTCTTTGATATGTGTCAGTTTTGCGCTCTCGTCTTCGCCCATAATGCCGATGAAGTCAAAACGTGCGGTCGTATCATGCAGATTCAAGCACGACAGGTAATGCAATGCCGCCTTAGCTATTTGGCATAGTTTGCGCTGATTAATCGAAGCAAGCGGGTTTCCAAACAGCGCCCGGCCATGCGATCGGACTTTCACAAATACGACCGTCTCTTGATCGCGCACCACCAAATCAATCTCCCCGCGCAAGCATCGATAATTGCTGCCCAGGATCGGGTAACCGCGCCCGCATAAAAATTGCTCAGCACGTTGCCCCCGCATGATTCGCTGGTCGCCCATCGCCATACTGCATAGGGTAACTGACACAGCTCAACGGGATCAAGGCCGCTCAATACAGTCTGCGTTGAATTGCACGTAGCGGTGTGACACACTGGCGCCGTCACTATACGGCACTGAGGTATATCAGTGTGTTACCGGAGCGGTGTGACACATTGACGGCAATACGACATACCACTAAGGCAAGAATTGAATGCGTATCACCAAAGAAGAAGTGCGCCATGTTGCGACGCTCGCTCGACTTAAACTGACCGACGCGGAGCAAGACGAGCTGGTGGAACACTTTGATACGATTTTGACCTATGTAGACAAGCTGGGCGAGCTGGATACTGACGGGGTCGAACCGACAGCGCACGCAATAGAAGTTCCAGCCCCCTTACGCGAGGACTGCGTGACAAACCGGTCGGAAACGGAGGCCCTGCTGGCAAACGCCCCGAGTAGAAAAACCAATTTCTTCCGGGTTCCTAAAATCATCGAATGAATCGTCAAAGAATATGCATCTCAATCACCTCACTATTCACGCAGCGGCTGAGAAGCTGCACAAGCGAGAATTGAGTTCACAAGACCTCACTCAGGCGGTCCTTGACCATATTCAGGCGACAGATAGTCGGATTCACTCCTACTTGACCGTGAGTCGAGAAGAGGCCCTCAAGCAGGCGGAGGCGGCCGACCAGCAGCTCTCTCGTGAGACCTGCCCTTCCCCACTATGCGGCGTGCCCATTGCCCTAAAAGACGTCATTCTCACCCAGGGTATACGCTCAACTGCAGGATCGAAGATTCTTGAACAGTTCACCCCTCCCTACGATGCCACAGTGACCCAACTGCTCAAAGAAGCCGGCGCTGTGATTATCGGCAAGGTGAATTGTGACGAGTTTGCAATGGGCTCCTCGAACGAAAACTCTGCGTTTACGCCGAGTCGCAATCCGTGGAATATCGACCGCGTGCCAGGCGGTTCTTCCGGCGGATCAGCGACGGCGGTCGCCGCTGACCAGGCCATGGCCGCGCTGGGGACAGACACCGGAGGATCCATCCGTCTGCCGGCTTCGTTTTGCGGCATCGTCGGCCTGAAGCCGACCTATGGCCGAGTGAGCCGGTTTGGCGTTGTTGCGTATGCCTCATCCCTGGATCAAGTCGGCCCGTGCACAAAAGACATTCACGATTGCGCGCTGCTGCTCAATGTCATAGCTGGTTACGATGCCAGGGAGTCTACCTCGGTGGATAGACCCACGCCTGACTACACCGAGGGTTTAGACCGAGGAGCGACGGGGCTGCGTATTGGTATTCCACAGGAATATTTCATTGATGGTATGCAACCTGAGGTTGAGGCGGCGGTCCGGCAGGCCATTGCTCAACTAGAAGCGCAAGGGGCCCAGGTTGTCCCCGTGTCTTTACCCCATACGGAATATGCGGTCGCCGCCTACTACATTATTGCCACCGCTGAGGCGAGCTCAAATTTGGCCAGGTATGACGGCGTCCGTTATGGCTATCGCGCGCCGCAGGTCGATGATCTCGGTGAGATGTATCGTGCCACTCGAGCCCAGGGATTCGGCAGCGAGGTCAAGCGCCGTATTATGCTCGGTACCTATGTGTTGTCGGCTGGCTACTATGACGCCTACTATATAAAGGCACAAAAAGTGAGGACGCTCATTCGAAGAGATTTTCTGGACACGTTTGAGAGGTGTGATTTGATCGCCGCTCCCGTTGCTCCCACGACGGCCTTTCGCGTAGGAGAAAAAATTTCGGATCCGCTGACTATGTATCTGACGGATATTTTTACGATTGCGGTGAATTTAGCCGGGCTGCCTGCGCTGTCGGTCCCGTGTGGGTTTGATCAGTCTGGACTGCCGATAGGACTGCAGCTCATCGGCCGTCCGTTCGACGAAGCCACTTTGCTGCAGGCCGGGTATGCCTACGAGCAAGCAAACGGCTGGCACACGAGCAAACCGCCGCTGTAGGAATGAGCGCCGGGTAAAAAGTTGAGCGCCGCACGGTAACAACACCAGGGCATACGAAATGAAATACGAAGCAGTTATTGGCTTAGAAGTCCACGCACAAATGCTGACGCAGTCAAAAATATTCTGCGGCTGCTCCACCCGGTTCGGTGCGGAGCCCAATCAGCAGACCTGCCCGGTGTGTCTCGGCCTGCCAGGTGTATTACCCGTCCTCAATAGAAAAGTCGTTGAATTTGCCCTGCGGGCGGCGTTCGCAACCCACTGTCAGATCGCGTCGACTAGCCACTGGGCACGTAAGAATTATTTTTATCCCGATCTGCCAAAAGGCTACCAGATCAGCATGTATGAACTCCCCATCGCCGAACACGGCTATGTTGAGGTCGCAAACGATGGGAAGCCGAAGAAAGTGCGGCTTACACGCATCCACATGGAAGAAGATGCGGGTAAAAGCATTCACGATGCTGTAGCGGGCTCCAGCTTAGTGGACCTCAATCGGACCGGCGTGCCGCTGCTGGAAATTGTGAGTGAACCCGATATCCGTTCTCCACACGAAGCGGGCAATTATTTACGAAGTTTACGAGCCATACTCCAATACATCGAAGTCTGTGACGGCAACATGGAAGAAGGCAGTCTCCGCTGCGATGCCAATATTTCGATACGTCCGCGGGGGAGCAGCGAGCTCAACACACGGGCTGAAGTGAAAAACATCAATTCGTTTCGCGCTGTGGAAAAAGCGATACAGTATGAGATAACACGCCAGATTGATGTGATTGAAGCCGGCGAGCGGGTGGTCCAGGAAACACGACTATGGGATGCCGACCGCGAGGTCACCCGCTCGATGCGCAGCAAAGAATTTGCTCACGATTATCGTTATTTCCCAGATCCGGATCTGCTTCCGCTTGCTATTGATGCGGCCTGGACTCAGGCCGTCCAAGCGGATTTACCCGAGCTTCCAGCTGAACGCCGCGCGCGTCTCATACAAGAGTATGGTCTGCCCGCTTATGATGCCGGAGTCCTCACCGCACGCAGAGACGTTGCCGATTATTATGAAGCAGCCGTCCGAGCGTATCCGGATGACCCCAAAACCCTTAGCAATTGGGTCATGGAAAGTGTCCTCCATTCCGTAAAAGAAGAAAAGCTGGACACCGTGCTGAGAATTGAACGCTGGCCCTGCCCGCCCGAACACTTAGGCCAGTTAGCCGGGCTGATCAAAAGCGGCACGATCAGCAGCAAAATCGCCAAAACTGTGTATGAAGACATGTGCCACACGGGTGAGGCCCCTGAAGCCATAGTGCAAGCCAAAGGCCTGACCCAAGTCAGTGATACGGGTGCGCTCGAAGCGCACGTTGATGCGGTAATAGCGGCCAACCCTGACAAGGTCGAAGCGTACCGAGGCGGGAAAGAAAAATTAATCGGATTTTTCGTTGGGCAAGTTATGCGCGCGACACAAGGGAAGGCCAACCCGCAGATCGTGAATCACCTCTTGCAAAAGAAGCTCATAGACTAAGAGGAAAGAACCGTATGGATTTTCATGTTACGGCAGAACAAGAGGCCTTCCGACAAGAGCTCCGTGCGTGGCTAGCGACACATGTCCCTGCAGACGACGGCCCGTTACGGCATCTTCAGCCGCAGGCATCAGACGAAGATCTGACCTTCCTCAAAAATTGGCAACGCACAGTCTACGCGGGTGGCTGGGCGGGTGTGTCGTGGCCGCAGGAGTATGGGGGACGCGGGGCGTCACTCATTGAGCGCGTAATTTTTGACGAAGAAATGGCAGCCCATAAAGCCCCCGGCCTCTTGAATGTTCTGGGCCTAGAGATCGTCGGCCCTACGATTATCAAGCACGGTACTGAGGAGCAGAAAAAAAAGCATTTGGCGAGCATTCTGAGTGGAGACGATATCTGGAGTCAGGGTTATTCCGAGCCCAATTCCGGCTCAGATCTTGGATCGCTGCAAACACGGGCGGTTGATCATGGGGATTATTTTATTGTGAATGGACAAAAGGTATGGACCAGCTTGGCCCGGTATGCCAATAGATGCCTGCTTTTGGTCCGCACCGACCCGGATGCGCCCAAACATAAGGGGCTGTCCGCGCTACTGGTCGATATGCACAGTCCGGGTATTAGCATCAAACCACTGCGGACGATGACCGGCGAGAGCGAGTTTAACGAGGTCTTTTTGGAAGATGTGCAGGTTCCGAAGAGCCACCTGCTGGGGGAACAGAACCAGGGTTGGCAGGTCATTATCACGTCGCTCATGTTCGAACGGCAAGGACTCGGCTTTTATTTTACCTTTGCTCAGAAACGGACGTACGAGGATCTGCGGTCTGAGGTCAAAAAGGCCCTGCGCTATAGTGCGCCGATCCGGACTGATCCGCTTATGAGACAAAAGATGGCGCAAGCCTATATCGATTGTGAAGTCTTGAAACTCAACAATTATCGCGCCCTGACACGGCTATTGCGAGGTGATCCTACTGGCCCCGAAGGCTCAATTGCAAAGCTCCACTGGGCCGAGACGAACCAGCGAATGCAGGATCTTGCAGTTGAAATGCAAGGCGTGGGTGGACAGCTGTATCAGGAAGTTGGGACAAGTGAGGGCGGGAACTATTGGCAGTACGGATTCCTCCGCGCGCGGGCGAATACCATTGAAGGCGGAACCTCAGAGATTCTACGCAATATTATTGCTGAGCGCGTTTTACAATTGCCGAAAGGGCGATAAAAATGTGGCGCTGAACCTCTGTTACCTGCAGAGGTTCTCTGGGAAGTGGGCTGCAGCTTTCAACTGCATGTCTCCCTTAAACCTATCATCGGGACCCAAAATATCCTGCATAGTCAAGCGATCGGCCCGAGTCATTCTCAGTCAACCGCCCCTAATGTGGGGCAAGGGGCCGATTGCAGTGCAATTCTTGGATCTTGCAAAGATTAATAATGCAGAGGTCTGGGCCCGCCAGGAACAGCAGGACCAGATGGAGGCGTGCACTCACACCCCCGAGGCGTTAAGAAATATAGACACAGGTATGAAAATCAATTCCCTCGACAGCGTGAAACACTTCGGCAGCATAGAGATTGAGGTGCCTATCACACAGCGCCAAGAAGCCTTGGACCACTGCTGGGATCATGGCTATCGCATCACGAGAAGTGGACCAACGATCAAGGGCTGAAAGATGGATAAAGAGACGTATTTGATCAGACCTGAACAACCACATCAGGAACCAGCGCGAGCTGTCGGTTCACCTTTCCATATTTTCAAGGTCATCTCTATCTCGATAGTGCACGATGGTCATGACAGCCGTGCAGAGTCCCCACACCGCCAACGCTGGCATATCGGTCATAGGGTACCACTCCACAGGATTACGAGAGGCCATCCACACAATAGCTGCACAAACTACAGATGAAGTAGCAAGAGAGCTGAGCAATAACATTTTTCAATGTCCCCTCTATACGGCCCTCTAGGTTGTATAGGCCGAGTTAAAATGCACATATGCGGTCGAGAGATCAGACGTCACCACATGGGCCGTGCCTCGACCAAGACCAAGATCAATCGTGATAGAGAACTCGGGCTTTTCCATCACACGGGCTGCGCGCTTTTCGTTACGCGCGCCGGTGCTCATCCCCTTTTGGCCAATAGGCACCTCACCGACAGAAATAGCGAGGCGTGTTTGATCTACGCGAGCGCCCGCATATCCAACCGCACACGCAATACGTCCCCAGTTCGGATCTTCACCAAAAAAGGCGGTTTTCACTAAAGGAGAGCAGGCAACCGTGCGGGCAACTTTCTCCGCGTCAGCATCGTTTTGGGCCCCACGCACAAAGACGTCGACCACTTTGGTTGCGCCCTCGCCATCTTTGACGCACATACGGGCAAGATCACACAGGACGTCGTGAGTGGCTTCTCGAACAGTCGTATAATCTTTGCCCTGCACTGTGATCTCTCGATTTCCAGCCAGACCATTGGCCACGAGCACCACGGTATCATTCGTACTTGTATCCCCATCCACCGAAATGGCATTAAACGAGTCGGGCAGGGTCTGATCAAGTATACGTTGGAGGGTCGGCCTGCTCAGCACAGCATCGGTGCACACATAGCACAGCATGGTGGCCATATTCGGATTGATCATGCCCGCCCCCTTGGCCATGCCTGCAATGGTCACCGTTCTGCCTCCAACCGTGACCTGGCGCAGCGCAGCTTTGGGAAAGGCGTCCGTCGTCATGATTCCGGTTACAGCATTCCAAAAACCGCGCGCAGACAAGGCCGCGGCTGCATGTCGAATGCCTGTCTGCATATTGTTCCACTTCGGCAGTACGCCAATGACACCGGTAGACGAGGGCAGAACGAGACGGGGTGCTATTCGCAGCTCACGCCCGACCAGCTTACAGGTATCCCGGGCAAGTTTGAGTCCGGGCCGTGCCGTTGAAGCGTTCGCATTTCCGCTATTGACGACAATGGCTTGAAGGCATCCGGTCTTGATGCGCTCTTCCCCAATTAACACTGGAGCCGCTTTGACCCGATTAGTGGTAAATGCGGCAACCGCCGTGGCCGGTACGTCTGAAACAAGCAGCGCCAGGTCTTTTTTGCCACTGGGCTTGAGCCCACAGGCTACCCCTGCAAACCGAAATCCAGGAATGACGATGTGCGATTTTTTGACCTTCACCTTCATAATTTCTCGCTTGAACGGTTAGGCTTCAATGGCAATGCCTACGCTTCACTGAGAACGGCTATACCCCGTGGCATTTTTTATATTTCTTGCCACTTCCACACGGACACGGGGCATTACGCCCGACTTTCGGCGTATCGCGAATGGCTTGCGCGGGTTGGGCAGCTTGGCCAACTGGACCCGATTGAGCAGGTTGGGGTTGGAGAAGTCGCTGGCGTTGAGGGCCGGACTGAAGTGGCAGCGAGCCGCCATGGCTCATCCGCAGAGAATGCTGGGGGGCACCGCTGGCTTCCATGCGCTGGACATCTTCTTCACGCGCGACCTGCACCGTATACAGCTTCTCTACCACGTCATCCTGCATCCGGTCGGACAGATCTTCGAACAACGCAAACCCCTCTTTCTTGTATTCTTGGAGCGGGTTTTTCTGTGCGTATCCGCGCAGTCCGATCCCCTCTTTGAGATGGTCCATGGCTAAGAGGTGATCCTTCCAGAGATTGTCCATGGTTTGCAGCATGATGACCTTCTCGAGGTAGCGCATGACAGGCGGTGTGAATGCCTGCTCGCGTTCTTCATACTGCTGCAACACTCTTTCCCGCACGAGATCGTGCAGTTCAGCGGCCGCTAGGCCCCCCTGTTGCTCCTCGTTAAGATCAAGACGGAAGCCAAATTGGCGAAACACTGCATCATCCAGGCCCTTCGGGTCCCACTCTTCGTCTGGCAATCCGGGATCAGCGTGGGTTGCCGTAGTCTGCTCGACTACACCTTCGACGATTTCGAAAATCTCCTCCTTCAGATTCTCGCCCGCTAAAAATCCGCGCCGTTGCTTATAGATCACCTCGCGCTGTTTGTTCATGACATCGTCGTACTCCAGGAGGTGTTTGCGGATATCGAAATTGTGGCCCTCCACTCGTCCCTGAGCATTTTCAATTGCCCGCGAGACGAGGCCATGTTCGATCGGTTCACCCTCCTCCATTCCCATGCGGTCCATAATCTTTTGCACCCGTTCTGCGCCAAAAATACGCAGCAAATCATCTTCAAGCGAAAGATAGAAACGGGATGAGCCGGCGTCCCCTTGACGGCCTGATCGTCCCCGCAACTGGTTGTCAATCCGACGCGACTCATGGCGCTCAGTGCCAAGAATATGGACACCTCCAGCAGTGACGACTTTTTCCCGCTCTTCACGGCAGGTTTGCTCGTATTTCTCAAGTCCCTCTTTAAAATTTTGGCTATATAGGTCCGGAGCTTTCTCAAGTTGGTCGCGCACCTCCTCTATCACCTGCACGTGTTCTCTCCGTTTTTCCTCGTACAGGCTTTCCGCTTCAGCAACAGCTTTCTCATACGGCCTGCGTTCTTCTTCGTAGCGCTCATCAGCCTGCTCGTACACGTGCTGGTTATCTTCGTAAGCGCCGCGTGCTTGCTGGTATTCCTCCTGCACACGCCCATTATCGCTCAAAGCCGATCCGGCCATCTGTACAATGGACTCGCAGTAATTCTGTAGCCACCGCTCATATCGGCCACGCACTAGGCCAAATCGTTCAGATACCGCTCCGGTTGAACCATCTTCGGTCAGAACGGTGAGAAAGTCATTGCGCGCGGCTTCATACTCATGCTGCTGCTCTTCATCCAGCGCAGGTCCAACAACCTTGTCGTACTCAGCCAATGCCTGTTCATAGGCCTCGCACGTCTGAGTATAGGTGTCCATTTGCACAGCTGAGAGACCTCCATCCGCAGCATCAAGCTGCGCTGCGGCCGATCCATACTCAGCCCGGGCCTTTTGCAATGTCGCGTGTAGATAGGGCCGATACGTCTCCGTCATCCGTTTCAGAGCACCATTGCGTTCCTCTTCAAAAGGTTTCCAGGCTGGTTCATATTTTTCCTGCGCCCGGGCCATCGCGTCATTATATTCCGTACGGATTTCTTCAAGCCGCTCCTCATAACTCTTTTCTGTCTTCTGCCCTTTCTGTGCTCGAGCAGCACTGGCTTTGTTCACCCATTTTCTCTCGATCTCGGACCGGGCCAAAAACTCAGGATTGCCACCAAGCAATATGTCGGTTCCACGCCCTGCCATATTCGTAGCAATGGTGACGGCACCAAAGCGTCCAGCCTGGGCAATTATATTCGCCTCCGCTTCATGATTCACGGCGTTGAGCACATTATGTTTAACGCCTCTACGCTTGAGCATGCGGCCCAGATGTTCCGATTTCTCGACCGATATTGTTCCAACTAAAACAGGTTGACCGCGCCCGTGGCAGTCCAGGATGTCATCAATGACTGCATCAAATTTTTCTCGCTCTGTTTTATACACTACGTCCGGATAATCGATGCGGACCATGGGACGATTGGAAGGAATAACGAGAACGTCAAGATCATAAATCTTCTTGAATTCAACCGCTTCGGTGTCAGCTGTTCCGGTCATCCCGCCGAGCTTACGGTACATGCGAAAGTAGTTCTGGATGGTAATACTCGCAAGTGTTTGATTTTCCTCACGTATGCGGACTCCCTCTTTGGCTTCTACCGCCTGGTGCAGGCCATCCGACCAACGCCGGCCAGGCATGAGACGTCCGGTGAATTCGTCGACGATCATCACCTCACCGTCTTTGATGACGTAGTCGATATCACGTTTAAAAAGTGCGTAAGCCTTGAGCGCTTGGTTGACATGGTGCAAGGTGCCGATCTCGGTTGGATCGTACAAGTTACGCACGCCGAGAATGCGCTCAACTTTGGCAATTCCTTCTTCAGTCAGCGTGGCTGCTTTCAATTTTTCATCGATAGCGTAGTCGGATTCTCGCTGCAGGCGGAGAATCACCCGGTTAATGCTGTAATATTTCTCAGTCGATTCCTCAGCCGGTCCGGAAATAATAAGCGGCGTACGCGCTTCGTCAATGAGGATATTGTCCACCTCGTCGACAATGGAATATTGCAGCTCGCGTTGCACATAGTCGTCGAGGCTAAACTTCATATTGTCGCGCAGATAGTCAAATCCGAACTCATTATTCGTTCCATAGGTGATATCCGCGCCGTAGGCTTCCTTGCGACTCACCGCCCGCAAATTCATATGCCGATAATCTTTGACGACGTGCGTCGGATCAAAAATGAAACTCGTATCGTGCACGATGGAAGCCGTAGACAGACCAAGCGCATGATAAATGGGGCCCATCCATTGCACGTCACGTCGGGCGAGATAGTCATTAACTGTCACCAGATGCGACCCTCGTCCCAGGAGCGCGTTCAGATACAGCGACAGTGTGGCGACCAAGGTTTTTCCTTCGCCAGTTTTCATCTCAGCGATTTTGCCCTGATGGAGGACAATGCCACCAAGGAGTTGACTATCGAAGTGTCGCATACCAGTCACTCGCCGCGAGACTTCGCGGACTGCAGCGTAGGCGTGCGGGAGAATTTCATCCAGCACCTCCGCTTCTGCGACATGCAACTCTATCTCAAGCTGTTCGGCCTCCTCCTGAAAATCTTCCCGCCCTTCTCGATCTTCACATTCGTGGGACTGTTGGATAGCTTCCATCAGCTGGGAGCGCGTAGCCTCCGTGGCCTCCAGGATCCGGCTGCGAAAAGAATCGGTCTGGGCTCTCAGCTCTTCGAGGCTCAGCTTCTGCAATGCCGCTTCGAGCTGATTAATTTCTTCCACCAGCGGCTGCATACGTTTCAGATCGCGATCGTTTTTACTGCCGAAAAACTTTTGGGCAAGGCGTGATAACATTATAAATTCACCTACTTCATTTGTACCGGCGCATACCTGACACAGTATATGTGGGTCTCATTATACCAGAGGCCGCTCGTGCGAGGACCATGCCTAAAGAGCATGTTCAATATGCGAACTTCTCGTCCTCACTGCTTAACGCTCAATCCGAACGGCTGATTCAACAACCTCGCCCAAAAAGCGGGCGCCGACTTTGACAAACTGATCAGGCACATCCGTGACAAAAAAGCTCGCTTCTCCTGGCAAATCTCCTCGTATATGGTGCCGGATTAGATCTTTGCTCAGCAAGGTGGTTTTGACAACTTTTGCTGTTTCCTCAGCCGAGTCCACTAAACGCACCTCGTCCCCAAGGAAGGCGACGATCACATTTCTCAATAATGGATAATGGGTACAGCCTAATATCAAGGTATCAATGCCGCTGCGTTTGAGACTACCAAGATAGGCTGCCACAGTTAAACGTGCCACTTCGTTTTCTACCCAACCTTCTTCAACGAGGGGCACAAACAACGGACACGGACGTGTATAGACCTCAACGCCAGGATCAAGGATGCGTAGCGCCTGCGTGTAGGCACTACTCGCAATCGTTGCTTCCGTCCCTATGACGCCGATTCTGCGGTTCGTACTACAGTCCACTGCCGCCTGTGCACCGGGCGCGATCACCCCGATTACCGGCATCTTGTAGCGTACGCGCAATGCCTCCAGCGCAACGGCAGAGACCGTATTGCAGGCGACAACCAACATTTTTATGCCACGTTCAACCAGAAAGTCACTATTCTCGCAGGCATATTGGGCCACAATGTCAGGAGATTTCGTTCCATACGGACAGCGTGCCGTGTCACCGAGATAGACGAGATTCTCTTGGGGGAGCAGATGGGCAATCTGCTGCAAGACGGTCAACCCGCCGATCCCAGAATCAAATATCCCTATGGCCGCATTCTTTAACACCGAACGTACTCCTTAGTGTGATTAGTTAATCAGCATCCTAACGTAGGGCAAGAGCGTAGTGAAATAAGGCAAAAGCTGACGCACATTCGCAACATGAGTGTCTTTGTGTAACGGGAACCCCATGTCTCGCATTCGCCCGCAACTCGGCATCATCCTGCTTCCCGCAAAGGCTCGTTTCCTGGAGCGGGGCCTCGTGTTTGCCCGCTTGCATCTCTCGGCCTGCAGGGATTGCACCCCAGGCCCGTATCCCTCAGCGAGTTGACCAAGAAATAGAACCGCCGCGATGACAAGCCGAAGCAATCTTGCTTATCGTCGACAAGCGTTGCAAGACATTGCAACGTTATCATTATGGCCAGCTCGTTCGTACCTACCCTGTTGTCCTCGCGTGAAAACACAGGAAGAAAACTATGCGAAGGTGATAGACCTACCCCAACAGGCCAGTACATGATTATTGGCAAACGTCACCATCCGCGTTGGTCCCGTTTTATGCTCTTAGACTATTCATCACCATCAGACCTCCACCGCCACCACATAGAAATCACACAAGACCGTGTTCCAAAACGACGAGACGGCTAAGCTGGAGCTAGGGGTGCCATCGGCCTGCGTGGAACGGATGAGCAATTCTTTGATGAGGCAGGCTTCAACTGGACTCGCGGCTGCGTATCCTTGTTTGACGATGATATCAACGAACTGCACACGACCGTTCCCACAGGAACCTTAGTGTATATCACAGAGTGATGTCATACTTGACAATCTGTTATCTCGCCATCTAACTATTTGATATCTTTGTAGTTTTTCACTTTACGAATGACCTCATAACGACTGACCTATTCTTCACCTTCCACTTCACCTGTTTCACGCGAAGCATTTTATCTGATGAACACACTAATAAGTGTCCTTCGAGGTATCTCTCCGCCGACACACCGAGGCTATTGTTAGGTGAAACTCACGCCGCTGACAACATGGACGTCCTCGATGTCGCGATCCCTGGTGTTTGAGAGCGTAGCCAAGTCAGCCAGGGCTGTTGCCACCAGCACCTCTCTAAAACAAGCTAACGATGCCCTGCATGCTATAGGGCTCAAGTCACAACTTAATCTTGAAAGCAAGCGATTAAAAAGCTGAGGACGACGTAGCTCATGAGTAAATAGCATTAAAGTTCCGGAGAAAAAGAATAGCCTTCTTACTCTCCAAACGTTTCAACAATGAGACGATGATTTTCACGCACGCGGTCAGCTTTCACTCCAGCGGTTGGTGTATAAAGAATCGGTAAATCAACCACGTCTTTCCACTTATCAATCTGCTCACGACATTCATCCGGGGTTCCGGCAATAGCGATTTGTTCGACCATATCGTCAGTGACCGCCGCCGCCATCTTGGACAGGTTGAATGTTTTGAAATGCTCCCAGATAGCAAGCTTCTGTTGCTCCCAGCCATGCAAGCTTAGAATGCCTTCGTATGATTTCACAGATGCGTAAAAGGCTATTTGGTTCTTGGCTTCTTGTATGGCTTGCTCTCGGTTGTGGCTAATGGCCGTGATAAGCAGTGTAGTGACGTCAACATTCTCGCGTGTTCGCCCGGCACGTTGAGCGCCAATCTCAAGCTGGGGTCGAATGAATTCAACCAAATATTTTCGGCTGCAGAGGGGATGTCCGACAAGCCCATCCGCGACCTCACCAGTCGTCCGCAGCATGCCCTTCTGGACTCCAGCCAGGTAGAGCGGAATTCGATCGCGCACCATGTGTGGCCGTGAATAGGCGGGGATATTCAGCCGGTAGAAGTCACCCTCAAAACGCATCCCCCTACCCTTATGCGATGCCCAAATCTTTCGTATCAACGCAACGCACTCCTTCATCTTGGCGGCAGAGCGAGGCTCGAACGGCTCACCGTACCACATTTCATTCATAGATCGTGTGCCACTGCCCAGGCCAAGAATCATTCGACCATTCGAGAGCTCATCGATATCCATTGCCCCGGCCGCATTCAGCACTGGATTGCGCATATAGGCGTAGGCAATACCTGTGGCGATCTTGGTACGCTTCGTACATGTCGCCACGGCCGCCAGGGTGACGAGACCATTGCGATTAAAAAATTCGCCGTTCCAGACTGAATCAAAACCGGCCTCGTCCGCGAGTGTGGCAATCTCTAGCATGTCACTCAGCGTGGGAGTAAAAAGCGCAATAGCCTTGCGTTGCATAGCTCCTCCTAAAAGTTGACAAAAGAAAATTTATCAGGCCTATGATAGATATTGGCGCAAGTCTAGAAAGAGTTGAAAAACAGATAGATAAGACACAGGGGGTGAAGTGTCTTCTATCTTAGGACAAATCTCTTGCCAAGAGTGATTCTTCCGCAACTGGCATGTTATTCCAAGACCTGGCCACCGCATACCGGCATATAGTGGCCGGTGACAAAGCTGCCCAATTCGGAGGCAAAGAAAAGCGCAGCATTGGCCGTATCTTCCACCGTTCCAGTTCGACGCAACGGCACTCTGTTTTCATGCTTTTCCTGCGCTTCTTGGGTGAGCATGGCTTTGACCTCTTGGGTCAAAGTGAGTCCGGGAGAAACGATATTGGCCGTGATGTTATACGCGCCGACTTCGACCGCCAGGTTACGCGTAAAACCCAACATGGCCGTCTTGGCTGCGGTATAGGCATGATAGTTGGGTTCGGGTTGCTGAATGCCTATCGTATTGATGCTGATGATCCGGCCCCAGCGGCGCGTCTTCATTCCGGTCAGAACGGCTTGTGAACACAGAAAGGCGGCCTTTACTGTGGTATTAAGCTGATACTGCCAGTCGGCCCATGTTGTGTCTTGAAATGACTTCCGAGGAATGCCACCGGCATAGTTGCTGACCAAGATGTCAACCTGGCCGAATTGCTCCTCGGCCTGGCGGACCAAGTCCTTGACTTGAGCCTCATCTGTAATATCTGCTTTGACAAAGAGCACCTGACCACCGGCAGCCTGAATCTCATCCCGTGCCTGTTTTGGATTGCCCTCGTCCTGAACTTGATTAATGACGACCTTCGCCCCTTCGCGGGCAAATACGCGGGCAATGCCAGCCCCAGTGCCACGCACAGAGCCGGTGATGACGGCGACCTTGTCGGTTAAGAGCATAGAATTAATCCTTACGGAAAAACCACATCGCGCTTTTCCAGTCTGCCTATACTATCTGCCTGGCTGCAGACCCAAACCGCGAATTGCAATGATATTGCGTAGAATATTGCTCGTTCCACCTTGCATGGTGTAGGCCGGGGCATACAGATATCCGCGTGCAGCGCGGCCAGCCAGTCGTGCATGTGGGGAATCTGGCATTAACACAGCATAATCACCAAGCAATTCACTCACAAACTTAGCGATGCGTTGTTCGACCTCCGTGCAGAAGCATTTCGCCATGGCAGCTTCGTAATTCGGGACAATTTTCTGGGTCAGATACCAGGCAACTTTATAGACCATGGAACGACCAAGATCGAGCTCGATTTGTAGTTGTGCCAGCGTGTCCCGGACTAAGGGATCTTTAGTCAGTACCTGCTCCTTGGCATAACAAATCGCGTCTTTAAAGAGCCGATAGTTACTTAGCAGTCGCTCGATCCCACTCCGTTCATAATCGAGCTGGGAGGCAATCTGATACCAGCCTCGATTTTTCTCCCCAATCAGCCTATCTTTGGGGACCCTCACATTCTCGAAGAAGACTTCGTTAAAATGATGTTCACCCGTCACATCGATCAGCGGGCGGACGTCGATACCAGGCGTCTTCATATCGACCATAAATTCACTGATGCCCTTATGCTTGGGTGCATCCGGATCCGTACGAACAACCAAATAGACATAATCGGCGACATGGGCAAAGCTGGTCCAAATCTTTTGCCCATTCAATCGATAGTGGTCGCCCTCTTCGTCGGCCCGGGTTCGGAGGGAGGCTAGGTCCGAGCCGGAATCCGGCTCACTCATCCCCAGGCAAAAGACGATCTCCCCCTTACAGACTTGGGGCAAGATTTCCTGCTTTTGGTCCTCACTGCCATAGGCTAACAGCGCGGGTCCGACCTGGCGGTCTCCCAGCCAGTGGGCAGCGACCGGAGCACCCGCCCGAAGCAGTTCTTCGGTGAGAATCAGACGATCAAGATAGGACTTCTCTCGTCCCCCATATTGTTTCGGCCAAGTGAGTCCGATCCAACCTTGACGACCCAACTTACGAGAGAATTCCGGAGAATAGCCGCTAATCCAGCCATCTTCGACAGAAATATCATCCGAGACTTCACTCGAGAGAAACTCTCGAATTTCCGTTCGAAATGCCTCTTGTTCTCGGCTCAGAGAAAAATCCATACTCTCTCCTGTAGGCGTTGTCCGCCTACGTTCCAGAGGCGATCAAGACATCAGACTCCCCGGAACATCGTAGGTGAAGCGCAAAAAGGCTGTCATCATCAAAATGCTGAGAAATAATCCAGGTCTGGTCTAGCTCAGTACTGACCTGGGGCAAAGTTTCGAGTGTTTTTCTCGTCCGTTGGGCGTCAAAAAAGGCAAACGGTTCATCAAAGATGATAAACTCAGTTCCGCATAACGACGAAGCAATCAGCGCTTGAGACAAAGACAAACGAACGGCCAGCATGACTTGATTGTAGGTGCCGCCTGAAATTTCATTTAAGCCAACAAAATTTCCCTTCTCATTCGACCATATCTGCAAATCCAGATCTTTATCAATCTGCATGGTTTCATAACGGCCATCCGTCAGTTGGGGCATGATCTTGCTGACAACATGGCGCATTTCAAGATTAAATCGGCCGACTAACCGCCCATGCGAGCCGGCCAAAAGTTTTTGCGCAATACGCCGGACTTCAATCTGATGCATCTTTGTATTCAGGTCGGTCTCGAGTGTCGTGACCTGCAGATCGAGCTGGGCGGCTTTATTGAGCCGCGCCTCTTCCTTTTCCATCTCTTGATGTAATCGTGCCAGATCTTGCTGGGTTGTTGAGATAATCGATGCTGCAGACTGCATCTCTCTACGGATAGACTCGCAAATAGGCTGAGCATCCACCTGACAAGTCTTGAGGGCATCCTGCAATGGAGAGATAAATGTGCCTAGAGCCTCAACCTCAAGGAGAGAGGCCCCAGGTCCGTTCGCAAACTGATCGACCACCTGGCTCAACCTCGCATCATCACAGCGTCGCAGACCGTCTACTTCGCCTGACAGCGACCGCAAAGGTAGATCATCCAGCATTTGGATTTTGGCTTTGAACTCTTCCTCTTCAGCTTGCAAATGGGCCGTCTCTTGCTGCACGGCCAGCCTTCGTCCGGACAAGACGAAGACGGCCACAAGGCAGAAAAAACACAAGCCACTACACACCAGCGCTGCGATAAACAGGGGCGTGTTAAATGCGGGGCTGAGCTGAAAATCGTCTAGGAACCATTGTCCGACGGCATGATCCGGCGCGTGGTTGATAAACCACAATGCGCCCCATGCTCCAGCCATGAGCAACAGCATCGCCACAAAACCCACTAGAGCTCCAGCCCTACTACTCTCCGCTCCGTTTATCTGACTTCTCGCCAGTACGCGTTGGTCTGCCAGAGTAAGCGCAAGCGGATCAACCGTAGACGGTCTGTCCCCGTCACCAACCGACCAATGAAGGTAGTGACGGTGTGCGGCCGTCTCGTCGCGTACCTGACGAAAGGCCTGCAAACGACTACGGAGATCATCCAGCCACGATTGCAAAGGCCCAGTCAGCCGTAGCGCTGATCCAGTTTCCAAACGATCGCTCGCCGTCTGGACGCTTTGGGTAGCTTCGTCGAGTTGAACTGCGTGTTGGGACCAATGTTGAAAGCTCGTGTGAGGGCCAGCCTGGTGAATCTCTGCAACCGCCTCAGCAGCCTGGTCCGTCGCGGCACGTAAAGCATCAAGTTTGGCTCTTCGTTCGTCATTCGCGGCTTCTTGGTCGGCAACCACGTTCACTTGTGCTTGCCGCACAGCCGTCAACTGAGGCAAGACATCCGCCTGGATATTGAGGTCGTTCCGTTGACGCCGAGCCTCGGCGACGTGCCCATTGAGCGCTGCAAGCGCTTCTTGTGTCTTATGGATATCCTGCTCGCATTCTGCAGCGATGCGCCCGAACGTCTCTACTCCAGCTAACGTCTTGACTGTCTGTTGGAGAAGGTGTGGCGCCGCCAAATTCCGCTGCGCTAAATAAAATGAATCAATAAATTGTTGGTAGGTAAAACCTCCAAGTTGCACGATATGCTGATTAACCGCTTGAATGCCCCTGACCAAGGGCTCTTGTTCTCCACTCCGTCGTAGCTGGGCGGTGTTATTTCCTTCAGCATCAAAGGAGCGCGTGATGTGATACGCATGCCCATCTTTTGCCACGCACTCGATAGTGACAGAGCCGCCGAACTCCCCCCACTTAATACTCTTACTGATCTCCTCCTCATCGAGAGAGAAGGTCCGGCCAAAGAGGGCCAAACAAATGACCTCGGCAATAGTCGTTTTGCCGGACTCATTCGAGCCACTTACCCCGATCAAGCCGCGTCGGGGTATATTGGTAAGTTTCAGCTCAGCATAGCGAAGCATATTTTTCGCATGCACAGCGGTGATAATCATGAGCGCTACCTCGTCTCATTCTGCTCATTCTGGCTCAGCTTGCGAAAAACGAGCGAAACAGCTTCTTGGTAGAGTTTTTCGTCATAATCCGCGTTGTCACGACGTAAGCGTTCAATTACTCCTTGGCTATGAATTTCAAACTCCTCGGCAAGCTTACTGAGACGAAATTCCTTGATAATTGTCTCATCTGTCCGATCTTCCGCGTTTGCCACTCCATCCTCCCATGTCCCGTTTGTATCATTCTATTTCGTAGACGCGCAGAGTCATTTACTACAATCTCCAGCCGTCAAGAGATAAAGCAGTTCAACACCTGATGCAAGGGAATGTGTAACAAAATCGATTTTGTCTGTCGCTGTCACAGGGATCTAAGCTAGCGGGACAAAACAGGTTGTATTCCGTCCTCTTAACCCGTGCTGCCAAGGGCCCGATCCAGATTAAACGCGGCGCTGATAAGCGCGAGATGAGTGAGGGCCTGGGGGAAATTCCCCAGGCCCTCACCACGCAAACCGGTTTGTTCGGCATACAACCCCACATGGTTGGCGTAGCCCAGCATTTGTTCAAACATGAGGCGGGCGGCATTGAGTCGTTGTCGGTCGGTCAAACCTGCCCGGGTCAAGGCTTCTACCAGCCAAAACGTGCAAATATTAAAGGTACCTTCTCCTCCGTTGAGTCCATCAGAGGTTTCCTGCACATTATAGCGATAGACCAAGCTGTTCGAGACCAGGCCACCTTCCTCGGGTGGACGATTAACCGCATCGAGCGTTTTGAGCAAGCGCGGATCGCTCGGGGACAGGAAAAAGACCAACGGCATCGTAAGATTGGCGGCATCAAGAATGTCGCTGTTGTAGTGCTGGACAAAGGCTTGGCGCTGAGAGTTCCAACCTTTCGTCATAATCTCTTCGTAGATCTGATCACGTACTTTCAGCCAACGGTCCCGGTCAGCGGGAAACGAGCGTTTGTCAGCCAAACGAATTCCACGGTCAACTGCGACCCAACACATGAGCTTTGAGTACACAAAGTGCTGCTGCCCGCCTCGCACCTCCCACACGCCTTCATCCCGGCGTTGCCAATTATCGCACACCCAATTGATGAGGCGGCGCAGATAGTACCAAAGGTCATACGAAATCGGTGACCCGTATTTATTATACAGATAGACGGAATCCATGAGTTCACCGTAGATGTCGAGTTGGAGTTGATCGTAGGCCCCATTGCCGATCCGGACGGGACGAGAGCCCTTGTATCCTGCGAGGTGATCGAGCGTTTCTTCAGTTAATTTATGCCGGCCATCAATACCGTACATAATTTGTAGCGACCCGTCCGGGCCCATTTCATGGCAACGCGCTTCCACCCAGTTCATGAACTGGGCAGCCTCCTGCGTGAATCCGATGCGAAGTAAGCCATACAGAGTGAACGCCGCATCACGAATCCAGGTATAGCGATAGTCCCAGTTACGCTCCCCACCCATGTCCTCAGGCAAACTACACGTTGGGGACGCCACAATGGCACCCGTCGGTTCATACGTCAGCAGCTTGAGCGTTAACGCAGAACGATACACCATCTCCCGCCAGCGGCCGGCATATGTGCACTGAGCGAGCCAATGCCGCCAATACTCAACCGTCTGACGGAACAGCACGCCGCCCTCTTTTTCTTCGATATGACCACAGTCCGTGCCGGACTGGATCGCACGTAGCACAAAGGTCTCAGAGTGTCCTTCGCTAAGAGTGAACTCAGCCTGTACACCACTCTCGTATTGTCTCAGTGAGACGCGCGTGGCAAGGCCAAGACTCAGATCTGCCGATTCAAAGCATACGCCCTGACCTGTCAGGCGAATGGCGTGAGCATCCCGTGCAAAATTAAAGGCAGGCTGACACACCAGGCAAAAGCGCATGCTGCCACGTGCAACACGCACTCTACGGATCAAACTATGGTAGCCGAACTCCTTTTTAGACAGACCGACCGGCATGAAGTCGATCACCTCTCCCACGCCATCGGGTGAAAAAAAGCGAGTAATGAGCACATTCGTATCGGGCCAATACAGTTGTTTGTGGGTAACCTCACCGCTTGCCGGAGTGATCTGAAAGTGTCCGCCCTTTCTATCGTCGAGAATCGCGGCAAAAATACTCGGCGAGTCGAAGTGGGGGAAACAGAACCAGTCGATCGATCCGTTGAGGCCCACCAAGGCCGACGTGTACATATTGCCAATGATTGCGTAGTTCTCGATCGGTTGATATGCCATATTTTCCCCGTCCCGGCAGGGGGTCTGCCCTCTCCGCTACTCAACGGGTGGGCCGGATAACCCGCCGACGTCTACCCTCTCTCCTAGCCTAGCAGAATTTGGCGTCTTGATGGAAATCCATATCCGGGCAGATATGAACAACGATAAAATAGAAACCGTATGCCTTGGCAACTTCCAAGGGCTAAGCTACGGTATGCGTACCAGACTGTAACCGAAGGAGGGACGCTTATGAACGGCTACACAATCATCGACGTTGACACCCACGTGACAGAGACTCCAGACCTGTGGACCAGTCGGGTCCCGGACAAGATGAAAAACTCGGTCCCTCGCGTCGACCTAGACGCCAAGGGACGCCAATGGTGGTTCCTAGGGGATCGGCGCGTCGCTAATCCGGGCCTGACCGCTACTGCCGGTGTAGGCGATATGACGAACTGGCCCAAGTCATATGATGAGATGCACCCAGGGGCATTCGACGCCAAGGAACGCCTCAAATATATGGATGAAATGGGCATCTGGGCCATGGTCATGTACCCCAACGTTGGAGGGTTCGGCAGTCAGGAGTTTCTCAGATTGGAGGACTCCGAGCTGAAGCTGACCTGTGTGAAGGTGTATAACGATTGGCAGACTGAGTGGGCATCGGCCGATTCACGCCGGCTGCTACCAATCACCTCAACGCCGTTCTGGGATGTTGACGCCACAGTAGAAGAAATCCGGCGCTGCCACGCCATGGGCCATAGGGGAATTCTCTTCACCGGGGACCCGCAATCGCTCGGCCAGCCACTACTGGGGGACCCACATTGGAATCCGTTGTGGGAAGTCGCGGTCGAGCTTGATCAGCCGATTAGCTTTCACATCGGCTCCGGCAATATGGACGGCGGACTGCAGCGCGACAAGGTCAAGACATATGGCAAAATGGCTACGTTTGCTGCACTGTCGGTGGACATCTTCATGCGTAACGGCATTCAGTTGAGCGATTTGATAGTTTCGGGCGTGCTGGCGCGTTATCCCGCTATTAAGTTTGTCTCGGTTGAGAGCGGTATCGGCTGGATTCCATTTGCCCTCGAAGCGCTGGATTACCAGTTCCTCGGCAACCGCGTCCAGGAAGAACGGCCCGATCTCGACATGCTGCCGTCACAGTATTTCGCACGCAACATCTACGCCTGTTATTGGTTCGAGCAGATCGCGCCACGTCGCATGATTGACAAAGTCGGCGTAGACAAGATCATGTTTGAAACCGACTTTCCGCATCCGACTTCGCTATACGGCGATGAAGTACACGAGCGCATCAAAACTGGTCTCGGCGATTGTGATGAGGAAGTCCGGCGTAAAATCCTCTGGACCAACGGGCAAAAGCTCTACAAAGTCGAGGAACCCACTGCTGAAGATGAGGCGAAGCTCAGCGCGTAGGCGTTTCCACTAAACTGTAACTGAAAAGGCAAAGAGGTGTGTCTCTTCGCCTTTTTTATGCTTAAAACATAGATCTGGTGATCACCGTTCGCTATGCGCGATATCTTCGTGAACCTAAGGAATCCGAATCTCTTTATGGTATACGCAGCGATATCGTCATGGTTAGGTTGGCGGCTCTTCTTCGAGAATCTTTCGGCCTGTCCGCTATTCAAACACAGCCACCCATTGGAGGACCTGCGCTGGACGCATGTAGAAGCCTGACATCCCTACGGCCTTTGTAATTTGTCTGGAAATGCTGCGGGCAGTCAGGCCACGATCCAGCAAGCTAAAATGGGCGTCGACCACATACTGAGCAATGCTGCCCTCAATCGCCCCATAAACGGAACCGTTACGCTGACCGATATTAATACTCGCCATGCCAAACGTCTACCCTACGAGAAACATTGAATATTCTCCGCTTTACCCGCAGATCCATATTGAGGATAGGCTACCTCGACAACCGATCATAAACAGCGCCAACCGTCCAACAATCTAGGAGAGTCGGAGTCCATGACACGGAGTCTTGTCGGTCACAGTTTTCCTAGAGGCGGCCTTGATATCCGGGGGGCCGCCAGCCCTTCTCTACGCACTCTTGACACACCGATATAGTCTGCTGTTTGCGCCTCTCGCCAGCGAGAAAACCTTGGCTGTACGGGTACTCGGTTGGGACGGCCTTCCGGCAGTCAGGATTTGCGCAAACCGTTTTGAGGGTCTCGTTCTCGTGTGGGCGTGCCATGGTGCTCTTCTCCTAATTCATACCGCAGAATCGCCACTCAAGTCTTCAGGGC
>CAZBUD010000035.1:0-45569 GCA_964495015.1 uncultured Enterobacteriaceae bacterium
CCGATGCAGGAGAATTTGTCGCGGGGTCAGTCCGGGTGCATTCGGTGCTTTCACACTGGTGACTTCCAGCTGGTACTGACCCCGATAACCGGCCAGCCCGAGTTGGATAACCGCGAGTGCCTCTGGTGCGGGATCGGTGTTGAGGAAGCCGGTCAGGATGACTTTAAACGGGAAGCGACGCGTCTTAGCTGAGGGGCGATCGCCTCCCACACCGGCGGCGCCCTGGGCATCGGCGAAAGATGCCGGCAGCAGCGTGAGACAGCAGATGAGTAGAAGCAAAACTTTTAGAGCCTGCGTGACACGATACGCCATGGTGACCTCTTTCATGTGACGTTTTCGTCTATAGCCTTCGCTAATAACTCTAGGGCAGTCTGGGTGAATGTCCACATATTGGCTTCTCGGTCCGCGCTTCCGGTCTCTACCGTCAGCATCTCTTCCACCGGGCCCACAAGGGCGATACAGGCATGTCCGGCTGCATCGCCATAGCGATTGTCGGTTGGGCCGGTTGCCCCGGTTTCACTCAGCCCCCATGTGGTCTCAAAACGGACTCGCACGTGATGGGCCAGACGCCGCGCATATTCCTCAGTACTGGCACGGACGCCTTCGAGCGCCTCGTCTGGCATGGCCAGAAGAGACCGCCGCGCTTCATGCGTATAGATCACACCGCCGCCTAAAAAATACGCGGACGCACCGGGAACGGCTAAAAGCGCTGCCGAGATCAAACCCCCGGCCGAAGACTCTGCGATCGCAATAGTCTGGTTATGTGTCTTGAGCAGCTCGCCAACACTCTGCCCCAGGGATGTGAGGTTGCTCATATCTTCTCCTCCATTGTATCTAGAAGACAACAAGAAAGCTCTCGATCAATGCCCAGTAACTCTCTAACTCATTGAATAGCCGCCACCTTTTCGTTTGGCCCCCAATCGCTCCCAGAGGGGGTGTTGTGAAAATTCGCGGTACTTTTTGCTGGAAAGTGGCTTTCCATCGCTTCCATTGCCGCTCTCTTATGGTCTGGCGACAGGTGACTATACCGCATTGTCATACTGATATCACCATGTCCCAAGAGTTCTTGTGTCGTGCGGATGTCCACGCCGCTCATAACGCCGCGCGAACCAAACGTGTGTCATAATATATGCGGGCCAATCGGGTCAATTACACGCTTGCTATGGTATCTTAGGGCCATTGTAAACCCATCGGCTGTCCAGGCTCGGCCTGCCTTCGTGTTGGCTTCAGCTTCAAAGTTGAAGGCCGTTCGGATTGAGAAAGTGATTCCGATTTGCGAGAACGGCTCGCCTTCCTGCCCGGCTCCGTACATGAGGTCAGGGACCCGTCATCAGCCGGTACTGCGGTGGTCCGGCTAGGGCGACCGTTTCACCTCGACTCTTCGGTTCAAGGCCTTCCCGTGAACTGTGAGGTTGGAGGCGACCGGTACCTGTTCGCCGAGCCCGAGGGCCGACATTCTCGGTTCATCGACACCATTGGCCACTAACCATGAAATCACGGCTTGTGCTCGGCGGAGGGACAGGTCAGCGTTATATTCCTCGGAACCATCCGAATCGGTATGGCCTGTGAAAACGACGCGGTTTGCGGGGCGTGCTGATAACCATGCATGCACTCTTCGCAATTGCCGAGCAGAATCCGGCTTCAACACATCAGAGTCATAATCGAAATAAACGCCGTAGAGCGCGGCGCGACCCGTCTCATCAAGCGCCCGCTCGACGGGGTTACTTGCTCTCTGTAGCAGCCGACTAGCGCACGCGGGTTTAGGGGCATCCTCACTACGTTGGCCGTGCCAATACCCCTGGATTGCACCATCCTCGTACCAGAACCCATTGAAGTACGCGCCGTCCGCCGTAATCGCCAAGACAGCCTTCCCAATCTGGGGGCCATGTTCGCGCCATTCCATGGTCACAAAGTCTTCTGCATAGTTGCCGCTAAACGTACCTCCGTCGTAATCATAACAACCGCGGACTTCCTCGGTGTCAGACACAATGAAAAAGGGATTCCAATTGGTCTTATATGTACCAGCGAGCTCCGGGCGTTCCCGCGCCCCCGGCTCTGGTGTTCCCAGTGCCTGAAACTCCATAAGTTCTGTGTACTGTGAATGCCCACCATTGTTCGTGATGGACAATTTCAACCACCGCGCACGAACGTGCGCTGGCAAGGACACTACCGTCGCGGTATTCGCGTCGAGATCTCCGTCAAAAACGACGTTGAACGGCCCCTTCCTCGCTTCGCTCGAGGCGAGGACCGTGACGTGTCCTGCAGATATGCCGTCGTGCGTTCGCCATTCGGTATTCGCTGTATCAAATGACAATGTATCGATATCGTAAGGGCGTGCTAGTTCGAAAAGAAACGTGTGGGGGACGGGGGCTGACTGACGACTGGACCATCCAACGTCTGTTCGCCCATCAATGAGCCCTAGCGCGATCCAGGCGGTCGACGCACGATTTCCATATTCGCTGGTATACTCAATCAAGACGCTGCCGTTCTCAAATCCTACGGCGTTCACTCGTTCCGTCTCGCTAGTCCAGGCCAAATTCGCAAGCAAACCTGAAGCAGCAACCACGGCAATCGCGATACGATGCATGTACCCTTCCCTCGTTGGCTCCCTCGCCTCTCCATTAACGCTCTTTAACCGTCATCGCTAACCCCGTTCACTTATACGTTAAGCCTCCAATGTTTTCTCTTGCAGGCAGCGGCAGCGCTTTGCTAGTTAGAACTCGTGCAACGCGTAATGCCATTATCTCTGCTGGTATCAACAACGGCAACGGATGTCGCTCGCGAGGAATGTACCACAATGTTGAGATTCTTGGCGAACGTCCATAATGCTGCACGATCCGCAATCTACCCGCAACTAACTCTGTGTGACTCACGTCCACGGAAAAGTGGTCCATATCGATGTGGTCCTTTGGCTTACACATCGCACATATTGGACGAACTAGCGTAAAGTGGCATAGCCGCTTAGAAAGACACGAAGGAGGAGCACAATGACAACACCCGTATCACACACGAACGATCTGCCTCTCTTACCAGGCCGTCTCGGTGATCCCGAACGAGTCTTGAAGACCGATCCCCGCACTGATTCTCGCTTAGTCGCGGCCTGTGCCCCGTATGGACTCGCTGAGGCTCTCCCGCCCATACCCGTCAACGCGGACTCGCCGTTGCAGGACAAGCTCGACTTCAGTGCGGCAAACGAGGCTGGCATGGCAAAAGTGTTTGCCGCCCTGTTTGAGGACCTCCCGGAGATTCAGAATGTCGATCGGCGAACTGAGGTCATCAAGGGAGTGGACGGCAACGACCTCAATCTGTACATCCATACCCCGCAGAATGTGTCCGGCTCGCTACCTTGCCTGTATCATATGCACGGCGGCGGCATGGTCATATTGACGGCCGATGATCCGACGTATCGACGTTGGCGCGACGAATTAGCTGCGGCCGGCATGATCGCCGTTGGTGTGGAATTCCGTAATGGTGCAGGCAAGCTTGGCAACCATCCATTTCCGGCCGGCCTCAACGACTGTACGAGTGGTCTGCAGTGGACGTTTGACCACAAGGCCAGTCTGGGGATTTCGAAGATTATCGTGTCCGGTGAGTCTGGCGGAGGGAATCTCACTCTGGCCACGTGTTTGCAGGCCAAGCAGGACAGACGCCTTGAACACATTGATGGCGTCTACGCCTCGTGCCCGTACATTTATGGAGGGTGGGCACGGCCGAGTAGGGAGCTTCGCTCTTTGTTTGAAAACGACAACTACTTGATCAGCTGTAGCCAGATGGAAGTGCTGGCGAGCGTCTATGACCCTGAAGGCAAAAACGCTAAAAATCCGTTGTGCTGGCCATACTGGGCCACAGGCGATGATCTGCAGGGGTTGCCCCCGCACGTCATCTCGGTCAACGAATTAGACCCCCTACGGGACGAGGGGCTGAAATATTATCAGATGCTCATGTCAGCTGGGGTGCCAGTATACAGTCGGACCGTCAACGGCACCTGCCACGCCGCGGATGTGCTTTTCCGTAAAGCGATCCCGAATGTATACGCGGCCACCCTCCGCGATATCAAAGGGTTTGCCGATTCACTGTAGGTCTGGCGTAGAAGGCGCACTGTTATGGAACAGATTTCATCGTCTGTTCCTATGCAGTGGCTTCCCATCGACGGCAACGCTCGGAGCATGCCATTCGCGAGCCCACTCGCGGCTAGCTCGCGAGGCGCTGTTGTTTCATAATGTCCTCGGTCGACACGGGCGCGATCATGTTCTCGTCCTTGTCAAGGATCTCGAAGAGCTTGCCGTCGGGGGCGTACATATTAAAGAGGAGAAGCGATCCAGTCGGGCCTGCGTACTCCATATGGAGGTCCCCAGCCGGCTTATGCGCGTAATCGCCGGCAAGACGGACCTTGTGCTCGCCCTCCGTGCCGTGCTCGACCTCAATAACGTGGTGTTCACCGTGGAGCACGATCGTCGTTGTGTCCACAAGGTGTCGATGGAAGTGGCAATAGGAGTCGGGCTCCCAGCGAAACAGGATGTCGATGTGGCCGTCAGCACGTGTACAGAGGACCGAGGCCCAGTAGTCGATGGGATAGTCAAAGCTGTCGTCCCCTGTGAAATGGATCCAGTCGAGACTGCTCGTGTCAAGAAGCTTCATGCCGTATCTCCAATGTGAGCGTTATTACCAACATCCACTACTGGTAGAGGCGGTTGATGTCAAACGATACTGGTCCGAATCCCCGTCATCGGTTGGGCCGGGCGAGATGCTGCCGAGAAGCCATACAAGCATCCAACGACGCCCTCGGCTCTCCTCCCATGAAGACATTCCACCGTTCACATGGTCTCCTGCTGTCCTTTGAGCGCGCAAATGGCATCTATTGGATTGTGGCTGGTTTGGCGACCACTGACCAAAGCGATTCGTAGCATTCCGCCGTGGCGTTTCCACAAGGCGGAATGTGAAGTACTTTGGCGTATCTCTCTCGTAGGAGCACCTCGTTCACAACCGTTGTCCCGACAATCACCTACGCATCCTTTGTCTTCAGCGGAAGAGCGTCCTTGAAAAAATTGTGCGGCGGCGAGGTGGCATCGACTTCGATTATTTTGAGGCCGCCATTATTACACCCGTACATCATGCTATCGGGGCCGACTGCGGCGCCGTTTGCTGATCCGCCTAACTGGGCGACGACGTCTTTTGCCCCATCGGGGGTGCACTCGAACCACTCTCCACTCTGTCCAGCACTGGACTACGCCGTATGCCAACAACCGGCCGAGGTCTCCCATCAATCCACTCGCCAACGGGAACGGCACATCCGTCGCTTCACCTCTCCGTGTCATCTGCAACGTTTCTTTCCGTCCATAGTCCAATCAATGATCTCTTTCGAACGGGCCGACACTTGATCAGAGCAGCTCACTACCGATTGTTTCGGGACCATACCTTTACGACCCGGCGCGACGTAACAACGGGGTTGGCAACAGTGTACGGCGAATCTCATCCTACCTCACGTATCGCGAGCTTCATGCGCTGTCTCGACAGCTTGACAGAACCGTATCGACCCCTTGGGACCGTAAGCGCGGCGCCCCTTACGGAGGCGTGCCCCCGTCGCTGAGGGCGTACGCACAGCAGCTCACCGATGCAGGGGCCACCGGGTTTATGCCTCGGCGATATGGAACCACGGCAGGCGTTCCTCTGGAAAATACTGTCGCCTCGGGTGAAGCCGCGCGGCTTGATCGAACGCCCCGACAGGGAAATGCGTTTCCGTCGGCCCAGGGAGATTTTCACAAGTCAAAGTTGACCCGCACCGGGGGCAAAATCCGCGTCGTGTTCTTCCTGGCGTAGAATCGAACTTGGTGATCTCGCCTTTGGTCACGGTATACGCCTCGCAGTCGAATGCCACGAAGACAGAAACCGGCGCGCCAGTATGCCTGCGACAACTTTGGCAATGACACCAATATACGCCCTTCGGTTCACCAGTGGCGATAAAACGCACCGCCCCGCACAGGCAGCCCCCTTCAAAATGCTCGGTCGTACCGCTCATGACCTGATCCTCCTCCCTCGGCTTGGAGTCGGTCGGGACGTCGGAAGAAGGCCGGGTCTTCTCCGGGCCCTAAACGTGCTACGTAATCTTACATATAGGCCTTCCGGTAGCAAATAGACAAAGATGAGCGCTAAGCGTTTCTTGGGAGCCTATGAACTTGGGAAGAGTAAAAGCCTTAGTCGCTCAGACCGCTTGATTTTTTAGGAGTTGCGAAGATGGGCGATCAAAAAGGGCGCTCTGACCTGCTCATTTTCTCGCGTAAAATGAAGCGCGTTTTCTCAACCGTGTATGTGGCCTTTCCACACCGAGGGTGCTACGTATTTTCACTCGACGAGGAGGAATGCTATGGATCAGAAATCACTGTATGAGCGGTTGGGCGGGTATGATGGTATTGCCGCGTTTGCCAACAATTTGGTCCCCCGGTTACAAGGCGATGCTCAATTGGGCCGTTTCTGGCAACATCGGGGCGACGATGGGATTACGCGAGAAAAACAACTCCTAATTAACTATCTGTGCTCCTGCGCGGGTGGTCCCGTGTACTACACTGGCCGCGATATGAACACCTCCCACAAAGGGATGCGGATCAGTGAAACAGACTGGTCGCTGTTCCTGCAGCATGCCGGTGCAACCCTCGAAGCATTGCAGGTGCCGCAGCAAGAGTGTGACGAGATTGTGGCATTCGTCCTGAGTCTCAAAGACGACATTGTCGAAGCATAGGTGGCAGCCATACTCCTTAAGCGATCTAGCCAGGTCGGGACCTACAACACGGTCTACCTTATGTCTCTGCTAACTGCCCCAGCAGAGCCAGGATCGTGGCGGCTCTCCTGCTTTTAAACGTACCCACGCTGTCTGATACGATTAGTGGACAGAGAGTCTTTCGTAGCGAAAATATCGATGTCTCGCCATTTTCCTTGGGAGAAACGCCACCATAAACCCAGGCCGAAGAATGCCACGTTTACGGTTCCGGCAATCCATGGCCCCAAGGATTCGAGATTGGTAAATACCACGCCACCCAAACTCAGTGGGGTAAACACGCACACTAAAAGCGTGATGGTCAGGCCCGCAATCCAATGTGTATCGCCTGCACCGCGTAGGGCTGCGGCAAACACTATCCCCATGCCGTCAAAGATCTGTAGGAGAGCGGCACATAGCAATAAGGTACCGCCGACCTGGATAACCGTGGCATCCTGGCTAAAAAACCCGACAAAGGAGAACCGAAAGAGGAGATAGATCGTGCCCATGAGGGCCATGTATGCCATAGCCAGAAAGACCGCTTCGTAGACACGCTGCACTGCGAGGTCGCGTTTGCCCTCACCAATATATCGCCCAACAAGCGCGGTAAGAGCCTGGCCGAGCCCGAGGGCTGGCATGAAGGAGATGGTCATGTACTGGATGGTTATATTGCTAGCAGCCAGTTGTTGCCGACCGAACTGACCGACCATAAGGATGATTAGTACTCCCCAGCCTAAGATGTCGAGGGCCATTTGCGTGCCGGCCGGCCAGCCGATGTGAAGCAGCTGACGGGTACGTGTCCAGAGCGGTTTCCAGGTCGCTCGCGTAGCAAACTGGGTTGCATAGGTCCAGGACAGGAACACACCAAAGAGAACTGCAAACTGTACGATGAAGCTTAACACCATGGCCAGAGCCGCACCCTTGAGTCCTAACGCAGGAACGCCGAATTTTCCAAAGATCAAAGCGTAGGCCAAAATAACGTTGGCCATATTGGCTATAACGGTGGCGACAAGCGGGACCTTGGGCTTATGCAGCCCGTAAAAGAATCCACTCAGCGCGCCTATAGCAACCGAAAAGCCAATGCCCCACAACCGAACGCGGAAGTAGATGACCTCGAGATCTACAATGTCTGACTCATGGCCGAACAGCGAAAAAAAATACGGCGCTACCGGCCATAGTAAGAAGGCCAGTACACCAACGACGAGACTCAAGTACAGACCCTGCCAGGCAAAGGCCGAACCTTCGTCAGGCTGACCTCGGCCTAAAGCTTGTGCGGCGAAGGTGCTGACACACTGCGTAATGCCCAGCGGGAGGGCCGTGAGTGTATAGGCAATGACTCCGGCAGGCATGGCTGCAGCAATCTCAGCCGTCCCCACCCGAGAAACCATCCACGTGTCAACAAAGCCGATCACCGTGAACGAGGCCATCGACATAATAATCGGCAAAGCGAGTCGGAGAATTTCGCTGAGTCCGGATCGAGTGGGGGAAAACATAAACGTACTGTTTGCAGTCAGGAGCTGTTTTCTATACGTAGCTGGGAGTGTAATTGCTCTACGAGGTGAACGTTTTTATGGAAGAACAGTTTGACCTTATCATTGTTGGGGGCGGAATCCTTGGACTTGCCATTGCCCTGGAAGTCACACGCCAATATCCAAAGGTGAAACTGGGGGTCTTAGAAAAAGAAGCGCGCTTGGCCGCTCACCAAACCGGCCATAACAGCGGCGTTATTCATTCAGGAATTTATTATAAGCCAGGATCGCTCAAGGCCCAAACCTGTGTCACTGGGGCGAAGTTGCTGACCGAATTTTGTGACCAACACGATATCCCTTATGAACAGTGTGGGAAAGTAGTGGTTGCAACGTCTCACTATGAACTAGCGCGCCTTGAGGAACTCCATCGGCGTGGCACGGCCAACGGTGTTGAGGGACTGGAGATGATCGGGACCGAGCAGCTGCGAGAACTCGAGCCCTACGCGGCCGGCATACGGGCGCTATATGTTCCGAAAACGGGGATTGTCGACTTTGCCCGTGTTGCGCAGATGTACGCCCAATTGGTTCAAGAAGGTGACGGAGAAATAAAGCTTTTACACACCGTGCAGCGTATTGTGTCCGCCGATGGTCATCTCGTACTGGAGACGTCGGCTGGAGCGGTACATACCCATGCTGTGATTAATTCAGGTGGCCTACAGTGTGACCGTCTCGCACGGATGGCCGGCGTCGATCCTGAACTCCAAATTGTTCCGTTCCGAGGCGAGTACTATACTGTCGCGGCGCACAAACACCATCTGGTCAACAATCTTATCTACCCGGTTCCTGATCCGGCCTTTCCTTTCCTGGGCGTGCACTTTGCGCGGACGATGAGTGGAGAAATGGAGGCCGGTCCCAACGCCGTTTTGGCGTTTGCCCGGGAAGGTTACCAGTGGGCGGACATGGTTCCCCAAGAGCTGTGGGAAACACTGCGTTTCTCAGGATTTCGTATGATAGCGCGAAAATACTGGCAGACGGGCCTTGGGGAGATCTACCGCTCTTTAAACAAAAGGGCTTTTCTTCGTGCCTTGCAGCGCTTGCTGCCCGAACTCACGGCAGACGATTTACTTCCTGGTGGAAGCGGAGTTCGGGCCCAGGCGGTCTCGACCAGCGGTGCACTGGTCGACGACTTTGTGATTACCGATTCTCCACGCGCTATGCATGTCCTGAACGCCCCTTCGCCTGGTGCAACAGCCTCTCTTGCTATCGGACGGCAAATTGTTGAGAGAGCTGCCCTGGCCTTTTCTTGGGATGCATAGACGGTCCTAAGAAAGGGATCATCATGAAGGAGCATCGTCAGCACCAGACGCAAAATTTGTCAAAAGTGAAAAAACCGGATAGTCTGCCCGTGCCTAGAGGAACTGATGCTCATAGTCCTCATCCTTCCCGCTCGTTTCAAAAAGACTCTTTCCTACCTCTCCGTCCAAAAAAGAATAATAGATATAACAGCTTGCGAGTCAATACAGATACCCTTGCGTTCAGGGCGTTCAGAGCCATGGGGGTATTGAAAACTTTTTTGTTCGCGCAATAACGCGGTCCGGGGCGCGAACGAGTCGGCGCTCACTAGGGGGGAAACGGTAGATGTTCAGTCGAGTTTTTATTGGTATCGGTTCTAATCTTGGCAATCGTCGAGAGCATTATCAGAAGGCGTTAGAGCGGATAGAGGACTTGCCCAATACGCATATCGCGAAGTGTTCCTCGTTGTACGAAAGTGAACCCATCGGGGATGCCAAGACCTGGTATCTTAATGGGGCGATCGAGCTTGAGACGGATTTTGACCCACGGAAGCTACTGAGCCGTCTGCAGAAGATTGAGCAAATGATGGGGCGAAAGAAAACCGCCCAAACAAAAAAATGGGCCTCCCGAAAGATTGACCTCGATATCTTACTTTTTGACAATTACGTTGTAGACGACGAAAGGCTCAAGATTCCCCATCCTGAAATGCATCAACGCCGCTTTGTCCTTTTGCCTCTGTCTGAACTTGCTCCCCAGTTTACTCACCCTCACCTTGGTTCAACTATCTCTCAATTACTTGCCGCTGTGAAAGATGACAAACGGGTATTTCTGTTGCGGCCAAATGGCTAAGCAACTGGTGTAAAACCTATTACGCTTGGGAGTGCGGTCAAACACTGTGTTAGTGTTGCTCTTTTCTTAGAGCAGCCTCTAAGTGTGGAGCAAACTGTTGAAGGGTTTGGACGTGGGTCCGAAAAGTATACAGATCTCCCGAGACAACGCGTAGCCGATCAGTTTCGTTGACGATCCTCTCATAGATATCGAGTAACTGGCTAAAGATAGCGAGGGACTGGCGGTCTGGATAGCGCTGGGCTGCGATACGAGTAAAGTCCCGGGCACGCTCAAGTGGGTAGAGAAACTCGGTCATCATTGTCGGACTGATCGTCTCATTTTCCTCTAATAAGCGGCTCATCTTGTCTGTCATGCTGAGCAGCAGTTCGACATGCGTGTGCATGAGTTTCTCGTACTTGAGCCAATAACATCCCGACAGACTCCATAGGAGAACGAGGCTGCAGACCGCAACTTTTTGCCCTGTTTGTTTCAGTGGGCGGGGCCGGGCTTGACGATCACGAAACCGGCAGCCTAACATAATAAAAAAAGAGCGTTTATGGTCACGGTTCCCTGCCGAGAGAGAGTCTCTCGATGGGGGGTGAACAAGTAGGTGATCTTCCATGTTCCAACTTCCTCCCATCTATTTTGAGCGTCTGCTCGAAAGTTCCTTAGACGTTGTGATTGTTGTCGACCATCGAGGACAAATCATCTTTTACAATGACGGCGCGAGCAAGACCCTCGGCTATACCCGGGAGGAGGTCCGGGGCAAACGGGGCATTATCTACCCGAGCCTCGAAGAGGCCCGGCGGGTGATGCTGGCGATGCGCAGCGAAGAGATCGGGGAGAAGGGGAAAATCAATAATTTTGAGACGACGCTCGTTGCCAAAAACGGAGCTCAGATTCCGGTCTCTTGCTCCGGGTCCATTATCTACCACGAAAACGGGGCAGAAATCGGCTCGATCGGCTTTTTTCGAGACCTGCGTGAGATCCGTTTGCCGCCGGGATATTTTGAGCGGTTGCTTGAAAGTTCGCTCGATATCGTTATTGCCCTCGACCACAAGGGCCAAGTTATTTTTTACAACGATGGGGCACATAAGACTCTTGGCTATACCTCACAAGAGATTCATGGCAAGCGGGTCTGGTCCTCCGTTTACCCGGGCATCGAAGAAGCGCGGCGGGTGATGGAGGCGATGCGTAGCGAGGAGATTGGGGAGCAGGGAAAGGTTAAGAATTTCGAGACCACTCTACTCGCCAAAAACGGAGAGCGTATCCCGGCGACGATTTCTGCCTCGATTATTTATGATGATGCAGGGCTAGAGATCGGGTCGATTGGTTTTTTAAAAGACTTGCGAGAGATCCGTCGTCGCGATCAGTTAGCAACACTGGGGGAATTGGCTGTGGGCTTGGCCCATCGTGTGAATAACCCGCTCGAAGTCATTTTTAATAACCTTGATATCTTAGCCAAACACATGGCGCAGAGTTTTCCGGACGAGGAATATGTTGTCCAGGAAGAACGGGTGGAGTCGATCCAGCGCGAACTAGCCAAGATTCGGGCAATGGTCTCTCGTGTTGATGAAATGGCTCACGGAGATGGGTATGACACCACCGAGTATCTTCGTGGTTCTCGTATGGCCGACCTGGGTCGTGACGAAGTGATGACCCCCCACCCCCTTGGGGTGCGGCCAGCAACACAAGCGCTGTCGGGACTGCGCCTCTTGGTGGTCGATGACGACCTCGGCGTGTGTTATTCGCTGCGTGATTTGCTGACGGAAGATGGATGTGCGGTCGAAGTAGCGACCAATGGTATCGAGGCGCTCAAGATTCTTGATCAGAATGTTTTAGGTCAGGAACCCTTCCATATGGTGCTGAGTGATGTGGTGATGCCCGATCTCGACGGGTACGATCTCTACATGGAGGCCAAAGAACGCTATCCGCATCTCCCAGTTGTGCTCATGACCGCATATTTTTATGACAAAGACCATGTAATCAAACGCAGTCGTCTGGAAGGCCTGGAGAACGTCATGTTTAAGAAACCTGTTGATCCCGACCGTCTCAAGGAAACAATCCTCAAGCTGTGTAAATCATAAGGGGTAGGGGCAAGTGAGACTACCGGTGTCCACTAAAGCTGTGTGGCATGCAGACTCCACTACGCTCCGAAGGCTTTTTCCTCACCCTTCCCCCCACGCTATACGTCCTATAAACGGGAAACATTCTTGACGTCTAGCCAGACGCAAGGTATGAAGAAAACTTATCATCCACTGCTACAAGTATTAGGGCGTACCATTATTCAAAGGAGATCATTTTTCCATGCAAACCCCGCTCGAACAATGGGTCGAAGAAACCGCCCAACTGACGAAGCCGAAGAATATTCATTGGTGTGACGGGTCGGAGACCGAAAACCAAGGCCTCATTGAGGGTATGCTTGACGACGGAACGCTGCAGGCCCTGAATCAGGAGAAATACCCGAATTGTTATCTGCACCGGAGCGATCCGAAAGACGTAGCTCGCACCGAGCACCTCACCTTCGTGTGCACCAAGGAGAAAGAGGATGCCGGCCCGAATAATAATTGGATGTTGCCGGCCGAGGCCAAGGAAAAAGTCGGCGGGCTCTTCAAAGGCTCGATGAAAGACCGCACCCTGTATGTGGTGCCCTATATCATGGGGCCGGCGACTTCGCCGTACAGCCAGATCGGGGTGGAAATTACGGATAGCGCGTATGTGGCGGCCAGTATGCGGATCATGACCCGCATGGGCCAGGCTGCGCTCGATCGACTTGGTTCGTCTGACAATTACGTAAAGGGCCTTCATTCGCTCGGAGATCTCAGCCCGGATCGCCGCTTTATCATGCATTATCCTGAAGAGCGGGCAATCTGGTCTATTGGCTCTGGTTACGGTGGCAATGCCCTGCTCGGGAAAAAATGTTTTGCCCTGCGGCTGGGCAGCTATATGGCTCGTGAGGAAGGCTGGCTGGCCGAGCACATGCTCATCATCGGAGTCGAAGAGCCCAGCGGCCGCACGACCTATATCGCTGCGGCATTCCCCAGCGCTTGTGGCAAAACGAATCTGGCCATGCTGATCCCGCCGGAGAGTCAAAAGGGCTATAAAGTCTGGACGGTGGGGGATGATATTGCTTGGATGCACCCCGGTCCGGACGGGCGGCTCTGGGCAATCAATCCGGAAGCCGGCTTTTTTGGGGTCGCTCCAGGGACGAACTCCCACACGAACCCGAACGTCATGTCGACAGTCTCGAAGAATTCAATTTTTACAAACGTGGCAGTGACTCCAGAAGGGACGCCGTACTGGGAAGGCATGGACGGAGACCCTCCGGCTGAGGCGATAGACTGGCAAGGCAGGCCGTGGGCGCCACATTCCAAAGGCAAAGCCGCTCACCCCAACTCGCGTTTTACCACTCCAGCGCGGCAGTGTCCGGCCATGTCACCGGAATGGGACTCCCCCCGAGGCGTGCCGATTTCGGCCATTCTCTTTGGTGGACGCCGTGCTGGTTTGATTCCACTCGTGTACCAATCCTTCAACTGGCAGCACGGCGTCTCGCTTGGTACGACTATGGCGTCCGAGACCACGGCTGCAGCGACTGGCAAAGTCGGCATTGTCCGTCGTGATCCTATGGCCATGTTGCCGTTCTGTGGCTACAACATGGGCGACTATTTTGGCCATTGGCTCAATATGAGCAAAAAGATCGCGAAGCCACCGGAAATCTTTCGTGTGAATTGGTTCCGCCTGAATGCCGATGGCAAATATCTTTGGCCTGGCTTTGGGGAAAACATGCGTGCATTGCGCTGGGTTATTTCTCGGGTTCATGGCGAGACTGATGCTCGGGAATCGGAGATTGGCTATCTGCCGTATCCGAAAGATATTGATACTACCGGCATTGATGTGTCGCCTGCGGTGATGGATGAACTCCTCAACGTAGACCGCGGGGGTTGGCTCAAGGCCGCAGAAGGCCAGCGGGAGTTCTTTCGGCAGTTTGGCGATCGACTGCCACAAGAGCTGTGGCAAGAAAACGCGGCCCTCGATAAACGGCTGAAAGCTTAGGCCTGAGCAGGGGTAGGGGCTGATGAGAGGATTACTGGTCTTCTCCTCGGCTTATACGCTCACTCATAGCCTTATTCTCACCCTAGGGAGGGGACTTCGTGGCCATCCGCATTACAAAAGTCTATACCCGTACGGGTGACACAGGTTCAACCAGGCTTGTCGGTGGTAAGAAGGTCGCCAAGGACGCGGCCCGTATTGAGGCCTACGGGACAATAGACGAGCTGAACTCCGTCTTGGGTCTGGCCCGCGTCTTTAATGACGACCTGAAAGACCAGCTGCCTGCCTCGAAGCAGCTCGACGATATTTTCCGACGTCTTCAGGACGAACTGTTTGATCTCGGAAGTGAACTTGCTACTCCGCCGGATTTCTCGTACGACGGCATGTTTCGGATTGGTGACCTTGAGGTGAAGTCTCTCGAAAGGATCATTGATACTTGCCAGAAAGACCTTGAGCCGCTGAACTCTTTTATCCTGCCCGGTGGCGGAAAAGTTGGCGGCTTTCTGCACCAAGCGCGGACAGTTTGTCGCCGGGCTGAGCGAGACATTCTGCGCCTCTCGCGTGAAGAAGAGATCAGTCCTTGGCCGCTCAAATATGTCAACCGACTGAGCGACCTGCTGTTTGTGTTGTCGCGCTGGGTAAGCAAAAAACTGAGCGAGCCGGAATATCTCTGGGATCGCGGGTTGCGAGGAAGTAGGAAAAAGACCAGCAAGCCGAGTAAGGCAAAAAAAGCTGTCAAAAAACGCTCAGCACGAAAGAAAGGCGCGTAATGGCCGAGTCCTCGTTGTATTTCAAGCAAATTGAAATTGGGCCTATGCAGAACTTCACCTATCTGATTGGCGATACTGCCACCGGCGAGGCCGTCGTGATTGATGCCGCCTGGGATATTCCCAAGATTCTCCAAACCGCTGAGCAAGACGGATTTACTATTACGCAGGCTCTGGTGACCCACTACCATCAGGATCATCTTGGAGGAGACTTGTTTGGTACCCACATCCAAGGCGTGGTTGAACTGCTAGAGCAGGTAAAGGCCAAAGTATACATTCACAAGGCAGAGTCCGAGTTTCTTGCCCGTTTAGTCGGCCTGTCTGATTCAGACGTGGTCAAGGTCGAAGGCGGTGATATGACGGTCGTGGGTGATATGAACGTTAAGTTCATTCACACCCCAGGACATACACCTGGCTCGCAATGCTTTTTAATAGAGAACCGTCTGGTGGCAGGCGATACGCTGTTTATTAACTCGTGCGGACGAGTCGATCTGCCTGGTAGCAGCCCGGAAGACTTATACTCCAGCTTGCAGACCTTATCCAAACTGGCTGATGAAACAGTTTTGTACCCTGGCCATAACTATGCATCTCAGCCTTTTGCCACCCTCGGCGAACAGAAACGGCACAATATGTATCTCCACCTCAGCGGGAAAAGCCGACAAGAATTTTTGGCTGCTATGGGATAGTGGGGATAGCCGACGCTGGCGGGAGAGAAGGAATTCCAGTGCGCATCCGGAAAAAACGCGGCAATTTTATTGAAGACTTTACCGTCGGCCAGCTCTTTCGGCATAAGGTCGGCAAGACTGTCACCGAAGGGTTGTTCAATGCCTTTACCGAGTTCGGCATGACGACCAATCCGTTGTCGAAAAACCTACGCTATGCCGAACGCTATGGCTTCCGTGGTCTGATTGCCCCGCCTGGTCTGGTCATGAATATCGTCTTCAGCCAGAGTGTTCAGGATATTTCAGAAAATGCGCGGGCGAATCTCGAATACCGCGATATGCGCTTTGGTGCGCCGGTCTATATCGGAGATACCATTGAGGTTGAAACGACTATTCTCGGTGTCAAGCCTTCGTCGCGGGATCAGGAGCGGGGCGTGGTCCATGTCCAGACCACCGGGCGCAATCAGCATGGTGAAATCGTCCTGACATTGCAAAGGAAAGTGCAAATCTGGAAGGGCAAAAATGAAGCCCAGGTCGAAGAAGTGGCACTATCAGATGTCCAGACTATTCGGTGTGAATTAGCCCTCCCTGCGTATGACGAGAGCCAGCATTACAAAGAACTTGCCCATCTGGCAAATGACGACACCTATTTTGAAAACTTCAACGTTGGGGAGACGATTGAACATTCGCGCGGACGAACAGTCACGACTGCGCATATGGAATGGACTGCCATGTTAGACAATACCTCCCAGGTCCATTCCAACCAATACATGATAGACCAGCACCCCGAGCGCTATATCGGCGGTCAACTCATCGTCTACGGCGGCATCCCGTTTAACCTATGTCTCGGATTGTCGTGTCCGGATGTTGGAGATAATGCGGTCGGCGATGTGTGCTACGCGACCGGTCGGCACACCGGTCCTGTTTTTGTGGGAGATACAGTTTTTGCGTCGACTGAAATAACGGGCAAACGCGACTATTCCAATCGGCCAGATCTGGGCATTGTCGAGACCATCTTGCGCGGCCACAAATTCATCCGTAAAGATGATGCCTGGGGCGAGATGGAGATCTTTTATCTCGAACGTGAAATGGCCGTCAAGCGGCGCAGCCATTACGTCTGATCTTCCCGTTGGTGGACGTGGGTGAAGGTGTCTTTTGGCCCTAGGCCAACAATGTCCGCGCAATCACCTTGAGTTCTAGAATCGGCTTCACGCCTTCAAAGATCGGCAGAACGAGAGCATCCACGACATAGCGCGAAATAGCGTATTCTTCGCCGTATCCCCAACCGCCGTGTATGAGCTGGCCTTCCTGGGTGACCCATACGGCCACATCGCAAGCGACTAGTTTCGCCATAGCAGCCGTCAGGGTGGCGGCTTCGTTCTTATCCATGGCTCGTGCGGCTGTGTGGGTCAGCTCCCGTACGCCGGCAATATGGGCGGCCATGCGGCCGAGCTTGTACTGCGTGAGCTGAAAATCACCGAGTGATTTCTTAAACTGCTTACGTTCGTCTGCATAGGTCGCACTCACCTCAAGCGCAGCTTGGGCCAATCCGGTAGCCCGACCGCCGGTTTGCAGACGTCCAGCGGCAAATCCAACCATTTGCAGATAAAAGCCTTTGTGCAGGCCGGCTTCTCTACCGACAAGGTTTTCAGCTGGCACGAAATATTTATCAAGATTCAGCACATACGAATGCATGCCTCGATAACCCAGGGTTGGAATGGCGTCGCCTTGGAGCACGCCACCGGACGGTTGCTTCATCTCAAACGAGTGGCCTGGAAAAGAATCCTTCTCAACAATGAACAACGACAATCCGCGTGCGCCGGAACTCGTGTCCGGATCAGTGCGAGCGAGCAGGGCAATGATATTAGCCCGTCCGGCAAACGTGCACCACGCCTTTGTACCATCCAGAATATAGCCGCTTCGTCCATCCACAGTGGAGGCTTCAGCTCGACATTTCACCGAGGCCACATCTGACCCGGTATCCGGCTCAGTTACAGAAATCGCAACCATGAGTTCGCCCGCAGCCAGTGGCGGCAGCCATTTTTGCTTCTGGTCTTCTGTGCCGCCGCGAAGGAGGGCTTTGGTCAGGATTTCCGGCCGAGTGATCAGACTTCCGGCTACTCCGAGTGAGGCTGCAGACAGCTCCTCGGTGGTAATAATCATGGCCAGATTGCCCATGCCGCCGCCGCCGTACTTCTCAGGCACCGACATGCCGAAATAGCCCAGCGCGGACATGTTTTTGATTATGGATTCCGGGATAAGCTCGTCATTCCGGTGCACGCGCTCGGCAATCGGAGTAACTTCGCTTTTAGCAAACTGGCGGACTGAGTCGCGGGTCATTTCTGCAATGTCATCCCCTAGCCACGAGTTATTGATACCTTTTGTGTCTAGAACAGTCTGACCGATTGTGCGAAAGCGACTCTCGTGGGCACCATCCCGCATTGCCGCTTTGACTTCAGCCTGGCCCAGCGTATCGCTGAGAAAGGACTCGTCAAACCCAAAATCATCGAGATGCGTGCTTGCCTGTCCGACTAGTTTTTGACTGACTTCAGCGGCAAATCCGAGTGCCATATTGCTCATGTTGCCGCTATCGTCTCCACCATTTTCTTTGGCAGTTCGGGCATAGTTGAGCAAAAACCCGGCTGCCTCGACTTCAGTCGCTAGGTATGCGAGGCGTTCCGCATGGACCTGATGGTCATCAATGCCTTTGCCATTATTGGTCAGTGTACGGCCATGCTGCAGCGCCTCATCCCGGACTTTCTGCAGGGTATCAACGATAAGGCTGGTTTGTTGTAGGACATCGGGCATACGGTGCTCCTTAGGATGAAAAAAAGTCTAAAAAAGGGTACCATCCGTCTCTTTGTCCGACTAGGGCGGTTGGGTGGCAAAGAGGAATCTGATACAGAAAATCATTCAACTTTCTCATAGCTGACAGCTATCGTACTTAGGAGGCTCGTATGTTCGTACTTGATGAGGGAAAACGTTTCGTGATTCCTCGCACAGAAATGACTTACCCCGGCCATAGCATGAAACTTCACCAAAACGCGGCGAGCCCGGTCAAAGCACCCGTTGACCATGTCATGATGGATTTTGAGGATGCCTGCCCGTATGAGTTCAAGGGTCCGCAAAGCCGGGAGTGTGTGGTCGAGGCGCTCAACACGCTGGATTTTGGAAAGAAAGTCATTACGGTACGCCCCAATAATATGCGCTCAGAGTTTTTCCTGGGTGATTTGGAGGCGATTGTGAAAGGCGCGCCCGATAAATTCCACGGAATTATTCTTCCGAAGACACAAGGGCCGGACGATATTAAATACGTGTCCAGCCTGCTAGACAATCTGGAAAAAGAAGCGGGCTGGAAATCACGCATTCAGATCGAATCTCTGATCGAAATCCCGCAGGCCATAGTGCATGCTTACGCCATCGCGACAGCTTCAGACCGCATGGCTGGCCTGATTTTCGGCATTGCCGACTTTGCTGCCTCTCTTGGTATTCGTGATATTGTTAGAGACCAAAATATTAATTTCCACTACTCGAAACAGGCCGTGGTTGTGGCAGCCAAGGCTGCCGGTCTGCACGCCATTGATAACGTCTATCTGCCGTTGTGGCGGGAGAATGACCCGAAAGAAAAGGTCAAAGGAATAGAGACCGGGCTACGTGAGAAGAATATCGGGGCTGCGAACCTCGGCATGGATGGTACTTGGGTGATCCATCCCCAGCAGGCTACGATTGCCAACGAGTGCTACACCCCGAATGACGATCAGGTAAAATACGCCACGCGCGTGCTGGATCTCTACCACGAGAAGGGTGGTGGTTCGATGCCAGATCCGGAAACCGGCGAAATGATTGACGAGGCGACGGTTAAGATCGCCCTCATGGACCTCGCAAAAGCGGTTCAGGCGGAGACGGTTGAGCCTGCCTACCTGGCTGAGCAAGCGGCTAAGAGCAAAGCGATTACCGGCTACGACATCTTGGAGCAGATGAGGCGGGTGGGGTAAAACTCTCTGACAAACGTAGAGGCGAGGTCACCTCGCCTGGGCGCCCGGCCGGCACCAGTCACAACTTAAGCTGCAAGTGGCGGAATTGTCACGTATAAAGGTCCGAGGCTCCTCCGTCTCGCTTCCCCGGACGTAGCCCCTGGCCCATTACGGTAGGCTTGGGGGTTCTGTCCCAAGCCTAGACGTTCCGCCAATCCCGCTTTTCGGCACCCCGTGCCCGTGCCAGCGGTAGAGGCAGTGGAACAGGAGCTGGGGGCGTTGCTGTCGCCCTCACTCGTGGCGCCCCGCTTGCCGGAGCGGCGCGACCCCCACAATCCGCAGCGGGCTATTCGGGTGCGGGCGCGCGTGCTCACGCTAACGGTGATGGTGGCGATTATGGTGAGTCTGGTCTGGCGGCGGCTGGGTGCAATTGCCGAGGTCTGCCGGGTGTTAGCCGGCGAAGGACTGTTGTGGGTGCAGCCCTGCAAAGTCAGTGAGCAGGCGATTGGCAAACGCCTGGACACGTTGCCTGCGGGGGTCATGAGGGAGGTGTTCGCCGAGGTCAGTAGTCGGCTGCAGGCACAGCCGGCGCTCAGCGGGCCGGGGCTGGCGGAATGGACCGCGGTGCGTCACCACTTTTCGCTGATAGCGGTGGTCGCTGGCTCGACGCTGGAGGCGTTGCGCAAAAAGACGCAGGCTTTGCGGGCGGCGAGGGGGCGGGTGCGAGCCGGACGGATGATGGTGATGGTGGACGCGTTTGGCCAGCGGCCCCTACGGCAATGCCTTCTATCATTACGGCCGAGCTGTCCAGCAGGGCGGGCGGGACACGTTAGTCGAGTTTTTGGGGACGCATGCCCTGCGGTTGGGGCTCATCAAACGTCGACGCCAGCAGCACGAACAACTGGTGTCGGGAGATCCTTAAGTTGGTACCAGTGACCGGCGTGACGTCCCTACGTGACTTTCCGGATTTTTTCTGGGATAGAATTATCATCTTGGACGCTCTCTTGCCCCTGCTTGTGGGTCATCTCGAACAATGACATGCAGACAATTTTATGAAATTCTTCCCGGCTGATAAGTGGGCAGACAGCACTGGCACGTTCGGTGATACCCTCGACCTGCTGCTCAAATGGGTCGGGCTTAGGCTCGTTCGATGAGGATTCCGCAAAAGTATTTGGCAAGAGCGACAAATTTTTAAAGAGGCCACGATGAGCTCCGTTGTTTGCGAGAAAACAGAAACCCCTGGGGTCAGAGCGAGCGGCATGTCGGGATCCTGCATATACGATTGGGTTCGTTCTTCTTGCCGCCAGACCCCTAGAACGCCCAGAGCACAGCCGAAGTGTAAAATTCCGAACCCCTCCACAGCGGCTTTGAGACTTGTCGCAAAAACCCTCAGGCCAAATAATCCCGGCATAAAAACAGTATAGCCACTGACTGCTGGGCCCAGTTGGGATTTCTCCCCCTCTCAACCAATTCTACAATATCGAGGTGCACCGATTCAAAGATGAAATCGGAAAGATCGTCCCTCCTCTTTAGTGCGATCTTATGAGGCGAGGGCTAGGATTCTGTTCTCTGCGAGGCTGGAGGAATTTATAAGCAGCTATGAAGAAAGGACTTTCTGGCTCTCAGAGAGTGCTGGGAGTATGAAAGGGTCTTTTTGCTTCTAGGAATATGCTACTCTTTCCAGCATTCTGCTGAATCGGCGACGCAAGGATCAGATATGACAAAAGACAGACCTTGGGTAATGCGGACCTATTCTGGCCACTCAACGGCGCAGGCCAGCAACGAACTCTACCGTCTGAATCTGAGTAAAGGGCAAACGGGCCTCTCGGTTGCCTTCGACCTGCCCACGCAGACCGGGTACGACAGCGACCATGCCCTCGCCCGGGGTGAGGTTGGAAAAGTTGGGGTTCCCATTTGCCATGTCGCTGATATGGAAACGCTGTTTGCTGACATTCCGCTCGACCAGATGAATACGTCAATGACGATTAATGGTACGGCGGCCTGGCTCCTAGCCTTGTATATTGCTGTGGCCGAGCGACGGGGGGTGGGACCCGAGGCCCTCCAAGGAACAACGCAGAACGATATTGTCAAAGAATACTTGTCGCGTGGAACGTATATTTTTCCGCCTGAGCCCAGCCTGCGGCTCATCAGCGATGTCATTACGTATACCGTTAAAAACGTGCCGAAGTGGAATCCCGTCAATGTGTGCTCCTACCACCTCCAAGAAGCCGGTGCTACGCCGGTTCAAGAAGTTGCGTATGCTCTGTGTACTGCAATCGCGATCCTTGACACCGTGCGCGATTCCGGTCGACTTGAAGCTGTCGAATTTACCGCAGCGGTCGGACGTATTAGTTTCTTTGTGAACTCCGGGGTACGTTTCATCGAGGAAGTTTGCAAGCTTCGGGCCTTTGGCCAACTGTGGGATGACGTGACGCGTGAGCGCTACGGCGTAGAGAATCCGAAATTCCGCCGCTTTCGGTATGGGGTGCAAGTGAACTCTCTGGGATTGACCGAAGCCCAGCCTGAGAACAATATCCCCCGGATCGTATTGGAAGCGTTAGGCGTGACGCTCAGCAAGGACGCCCGCTGTCGCGCCATGCAACTACCCGCCTGGAACGAAGCCTTAGGCTTGCCGCGACCATGGGATCAGCAGTGGAGTCTGCGCATTCAGCAGATTTTGGCCCTTGAGACCGACGTTCTGGAGTATGGAGATATTTTTGAGGGCAGTAAGATAGTGGAGGGCAAGACGAACGACATTAGACAGGCCGCTTGGGCTGAGGTTGAACGAGTGACTGACATGGGCGGAGTGATATCCGCCTTGGGCTATGTCAAAGAGCAACTCGTCGCGAGCCATACTGTGCGGGTGCGGAATATTAACGCGGGCGACCACGTTGTCGTTGGAGTCAACAAGTTTACCGAGACCGCTGAATCTCCACTCTATACGGGAAATTCCTCAGCTATCTTGAAAGTTGATGAGGAAGCCGAGCGTGACCAGCTTGCGCGGCTTGAGGCATTCCGAACGGAACGGACTCAGGTCGATGTTGAGGCGGCACTCTTGAGTCTGCGCGATGCTGCCAAGAATGCTGAGAACATCATGCCCGCGTCTATCCAATGCGCATGCGCCGGGGTGACGACCGGAGAGTGGACGGAAACGTTGAGGGACATTTTTGGAGAGTTCCGCGCGCCGACCGGCATCGCCGGTGCTGCAGCAGTACGGAACGTTAATGGTAAGGTGGGAGATGAACTGAAAGCGCTCCGGATGCGGGTCCGCAGGACTGCGGACATCTTAGGCCGGCCACTCAAAGTCCTGATTGGTAAGCCTGGTCTGGATGGACACTCAAACGGTGCGGAACAAATCGCGGTGTGGTGCCGTGATGCAGGGATGGAAGTCGTGTACGAGGGGATCCGTCTTTCTCCAGAACAAATCGTGACCAGTGCACGAGATGAAGGGGTGCATCTGGTTGGCCTGAGCATCTTGTCTGGATCGCATCTGCGCCTGGTCCCTGAGATCCTGGCCGGTTTACGCCAGGAAGGGCTCGACGACGTTCCCGTCGTGGTGGGCGGCATTATTCTGGAAGATGACGCTGAGAATCTCCGCCAGCAGGGGGTTGCGCGCGTGTACACGCCGAAAGATTTTGAGATGCTGCGTATCCTGTCTGATATGGTCGACGTCGCTGAAGACTCGGCATGAAGGCAGCCAGTTTTTTTGGAATGCTTGGGATTCCTGGTTAACAATCTTTTGGGAGAGGGCCGACGCCCTATGCCTGTCTGTATTGTCTACAATTTGTAGTGAAGGAAAAAGCTCTGCAGATCGATGTTTCTGCGCTGGTGAATTTCAATCGCCAAGCCATTGCGCGTGCGCTCAACCTCATCGAAGATCGCCGTCCCCGTCTTCAGGCGCAAGCGCTGAGACTACTCGACGAACTCTCAACCCTGCCCGCACCAGCGCATGTTGTAGGCATTACTGGCCCGCCTGGAGTTGGGAAAAGCTCGCTGATTGCGCGATTGATTGCGCGGCAAGCTCAGACTAGCCGTCGCGTAGCTGTGATTGCCGTTGATCCGTCAAGCAAAGTGTCTGGTGGGGCGCTGTTAGGCGATCGCGGTCGGATGCAGATTCCAATCCAGGCTGAAGTCTACGCCCGAAGCTTTGCTGCTCGGGATCGTCTTGGAGGGCTGAGTCGCGAGGCGTTTACCGCTGTTTTTTTATTACGCCACTGCTGTGACGTGGTCCTGGTGGAAACCGTTGGTGTTGGTCAGAGTGAGACCGATATCGCCTCCCTTGCCGATACCACCGTTTTGGTGGTACAGCCGTTTTCCGGTGATGTCCTTCAGTTTATAAAGGCTGGGGTGATGGAAATTCCCGATATCCTTGTCGTGAACAAGGCGGACGACCAAGCCTTGGCACGGCGAGCACTGGCCGACGTACAGACCGCGCTCGCGCTTGAGCTGGGGTCATTTGAGGGGTCGTGGCAAAACCCGGTGCTTGCTGTCAGCGCGGTGACAAACCTGAATATTCATATACTTGACGACGCCATGACTTCGCATTACCAGCATCTACAGTCAACGAATAAGCTGGAAAATAAGCGTGCAGATCAGACTATGGCCTGGGCCGTTGGAGAAATACTTCACGAGGTTGGTCAACGCGGTTTGACGGCCTTAGGCGGAATTGAAGGCGTCCGCTCCATATTGGGACAGCAGGTAACGCAATGCAGTACGATCCGGAAACTTGCGGTACTGCTCGATAGAGTTCGATATTGTGCTTGACCCTTGAGGATGCTGCTCGTATTTCCCTTTCTGCTAAGAGGCTATCCAAATAACGGTTTCAAGGTATCATGTTGAGTGTAGCGCAACATCTCAACTCCACGACAAGGGGAGAGATTCTTCGCTTCGCTCGGAATGACAGAATCGGGTGCCTATGGTTATTCGGATAAGCACTGAGAAACAGACTGTCGTGAAAAATAGAGATGGGGAGACGAAAATGCGGAAGTGGGGTCTCCTTGGACTTCTGACTTGGATAATCGGTGCAGGCCTCTTCCTAACGAATAGCTTTGCTCAGGAATATGGAGCAGATGAACTCCTGAGTCAGTGTGGCGGGAAACTGACTCCTGCGCAAAAGCGTGAGTGTTATCAGAAGAGGCTGGAGAAGATTCTTCGTAAGCATGGGACGGAACAGGCGCTCACAACCCTCGAAAAGTTGGCCAGCCAAGATCCTGATGTGTTACGCGATGCCCACCCGTATACGCATCATCTTGGACGGGCCTCGTTTGCATATTCTCAGGACGTGGCCGAGGCGTTTGCCCAGTGCCGTGAGAGCTTTTGGTCTGGCTGTCATCACGGGGTACTGGAAGGCTATTTGCGCAGCCAGCGCGAAATGAAGTCCGAAAATATTGCGAATGTGTGCACCACGATTATTGACACGTGGCAGTCAACTTTCTTGCAGTATCAATGCCTGCATGGGCTTGGACATGGACTGACCTTGTACTTTGACCATCACATCCACAAGGCACTGGGTGGGTGCGATGCCCTGGTTTCTCCGTGGGAGCGCGAGTCATGTTATGGCGGTGTTTTTATGGAGAATATCGTCGCTTTTCTCCATCCACATCACTTGCGCCAGGAGACGCACAGTAGGCACGCCATGCCTCATCGAGACGAAAGCCCGAAAAGTTTGCTTCGGCCTGAAGATCCACTCTATCCATGCAATGCCATTGATCAACACTATCAACGTGCCTGTTATCGGATGCAATCTTCAGCCATTGTGGCCTTTACGCAGTATAATTTCGCGCAAGCGTTTCAGGAGTGTGAAAAAGCGCCAGCAGAATTTGTGTCGGTTTGTTATCAGAGCCTCGGTCGTGATGTCAGTGGATACACGCTGCGTGATCCGGCCAAAACTATTGCCTTGTGCCAGAAAGCCAGCTCAGACAACGCGACACAGTGTTTTGTGGGTGCGGTAAAGGATTTTATTTTGACCCACGCTGATCCCCAGCGCGGATTGGCTCTGTGCCGTAGACTGGACGAAGCCTCGAAAGAGGCCTGCTATGCAGCCACCGGAGAGATTTTGCTGTCTTTATATCCGGACCGGGAAAAACGTGCCCAGTCGTGCGCCCAAGCAGAAGATGCGTATATTGCTGCGTGCGAAGCTGCGGCTTCTGCTTCTTGAGGACCAAACAAACCCGTCCAAAAATATGAAGACAATATCGAGTTACGCCTTACTATAATCGTAAAATCCTTTGCCGGTTTTCCGTCCGAGATAACGAGCCGCGACATAATTCCTGAGCAGCGGGCAGGGGCGATATTTGTCATCGCCTAAGCCGTGCTGCAGGCGTTCCAGCACGGCAAGGCAGGTATCCAGTCCGATCAAATCCGCAAGGGCTAAGGGGCCCATGGGCTGATTCGTGCCCAGTTTCATACCCTGGTCAATATCCTCAACCGTCCCAACGCCTTCATAGAGGGCATATATGGCCTCATTAACCATAGGCAGCAGGATACGGTTGACCACAAAGCCGGCATAGTCCTGGGCTTGAATGGTGATCTTGCCCATCTTTTTGGCCAATCCATCGATGGCTGTATATGTCTCATCAGCAGTGGCTAACCCGCGAACAATCTCGACCAACTGCATCACCAACGGCGGGTTCATAAAATGCATGCCGATGACCTGTTCCGGTCTGTTAGTCACCGCACCCAATTCGGTGAGTGAAATAGAAGACGTATTACTCGCTAGAATGACTTCTGGCCGTGTGATCTGGTCCAGTTTCCGAAAAATATTCTCTTTGATGGAATACTCTTCTGGGGCGGCCTCAATAACCACATCCGCGACAGCGAGGTCTTCAAGCGCGGGCGTGCCACTCAAACGTCCTAAGATAGCGCGCTGCTCGTCAAGCGAGAGCTTCCCGCGATCTGTTAGGCGGACTAGATTCTTCTGGATATTCTGCAGAGCGTGTGCAACGATTTCCTGTGTGACATCATACAGCAGGACTGAAAACCCGGCTTGGGCAGCAACCTGGCCGATACCGCCGCCCATTTGCCCAGTACCAACAATGCCAACCGTTCGAATTTCTTCTGTCATATGTCTGTTATCCAGTCTTGCCGTCTTGTTTTTCTCAATTGATGAACAAAACGAAACGAGGTGATGAGCAATCCTTTTTCATTCCTCCTAATCAACGGGGTGCTCGTCTTCTTGAGTTTTTTGTAAGCTCCCGTGGGTGCCCGTTTGCGAGCCGATCCACAGCTCGCCGCCTTCATAGAGTTCCTTCTTCCAGATCGGAACCGTTTCCTTGAGCTGATTGATGGCGTAGTGACAGGCTTCAAAAGCGGCGTGCCGATGGCTGGCAGAAACGGCAATCGCTACACTCGTTTCCCCAATATCGACCTGGCCGAGCCGATGCATCATGGCAATTTTCTTCACGGGCCAGCGATTAAGGATCACCGCTGCGATCTTGAGCATCTCTTTTTCTGCCATGTCGGGATAACACTCGTATTCCAGACGCAAGACCTGTCGTCCCTCGTTGGTGTCTCGCGTCGTACCTACAAAGGTAGCGGTCGCTCCTGCACCGGGATCAGACACAAAGGTGGTGAGGTCGTCCAGGTTAATGGAACGCTGAGTGATCTTACAGGAAATGCGGTCGTGGATGTCAGCCATGGATCCTCCACTCACGGGAGGGATAAATGCAAGCTCGTCATTATTTTGCAGGAGATGATCCCTGTCGACGTATTCCTGTGCTACGGCAAAGGCGAGCGCGTTGTCGATCGCCTCAAACTCTGGGTATTCGTGTTTGAGCGCTTCCCAGACGGTGTCAACGGTTGCTCCTGCGGGCACCTCACGCGTTTCTTCACTGCGGCCCAAACGCTCCCGCAGCGAGGCAAAGAAGCGGAGCTTAATGTGCATGCCGTTCTCCTCGGAGTAGAAACATCATATGCCCCAGCTCGGGCAACACCAATTTGCTCACGCCGAGTTCCACCGCACCCGTTGAGCCAGGCAAAGATACAATGACTTTGCCGTTGGCAACTCCTGCCGTGGCCCGGGTCAACATGGCAGAAGTACCAATATCTTCATAGCTCAACATCCGGAACATCTCCCCAAATCCCGTAATCTCTTTTTCCAGTAGCCCCTGGATTGCCTCGAAGGTCGTATCACGCGGGGCGATACCGGTCCCTCCGCTGGTCACAATCGCGTCCACATCAGACCGCTCAAGGAGCACCTGAACGGCAGCAGTGATCTGCTCCGGCTCGTCCTTGAGAATCTGATAGGAGACTACGGGATGGTTGTGCACAGCCAGCAGTTCTTTGATACGCTGGCCGCTTGTATCCGTCTCTTCTGTGCGTGTATCGCTCACCGTAATAATCGCGCAGCGAACGGCCAAGTGTGCCTTGCCTTTATGTTCTGTGGCAGCCATAGTTTTTGTGTATATACCAGTTCATGAAAAGAGGGAACGGACTTCTGGACTATTCCGGATTTGCTGATTATACGGAGGCAGTACGATGGCTGAAAAAATAAAAAAGCTAGATCAACAACGACACGAACTTAAAGCCCTACGCTACCTGCTGGAATCTCATCCGGACAGTGTCCGAAACCGTGACGACCTGCCCAGCCGTGACGACTTTCAAATCGAAGAGAGCCAGCTGATTTTTGATGTTCTTCTCCAGGCAAACAGCAAGGAGGACGCTATCCATGCAATTGAAGATCTCGGCCTTGAAGAAACCGAGGTGGAATCCTTTCTGCGCCTAAGTGGGCAGTTCTACCACGGCTATCCCCAAATAGTGAAAGAACGCGGACAAGAGTTTCGGGCAGGAAAGCTTCAGGTTGTCGATCCGGGCGAGTGGAGGTAAGGAGACGTCGCGGCGTATCATTGCGCGGTGCTACATCGTTACGGACGAATCTGTATATACGATCCCGGCACTGCCATCCCGGTGCATTCTTCTGGGTGGAGCATTTCGGCCAAGATTTCGGTGCTTTCGACAATCCGTGGACCTGGCCGATTGTAATACGCATTCCCATCCGCAACATAGACACGGTTGTTTTGAACAGCGGGCAGCGACTGCCACTGCGGATGGGCAGTCAGTATTGGGAGATCGGTTTGGGACTGCGAGATTTTAAATCCACACGGCGCGATAACGATCACCTCAGGCTGGTATGCGACGAGTGCGTCCCAGGTGATCGTTGGCGTGTGCGCGCCCGCATCGACAAGACCATACTCCCCACCCGCAATGTTCATCAGTTCGGGTATCCAATTCCCGGCAGCCATGAGCGGATCGAGCCATTCCAAGCAGGCCACACGCGGTCGTGAAAGATGGCGCGTTTTTTGTTCGACTTTCCAGACGCGCTCTTTTAAGTACTGGATGAGCACCTCGGCGGTTGTCTCCTGACCGGTTGCTACAGCAACATTCCGGATATCAGTTCAAATATCACGCAGGTGTTCCGGTCTCAGAGATACGACGGTAACGTCCGGGGTGAGAAAACAGCGTACGGCGTTTTCGACATCGGGCAGTGAGACGGCGCAGACTTCACACTGGTCTTGGGTGACAATGACGTTCGGCTGTAATTCTTGGAGCAAGTCTGTTTTTATGCGGTAGACGCCGAGGCTTTCCTGCACGATCTGGCGTATGCGGGCATCGATGTCGCGGCTTGTTGCGCGTGGATCAAGCTTGGGTTCTGTGAGGATGGGCAGGCCGACCACATCAGGCGGATAGTCACACTCATGCGAGACTCCAGCCAGGCGGTCTTGAAGACCAAGGGCGCACACAATTTCCGTACTGCTCGGCAGCAGCGAGATAATACGTTCGAGCATACTGCTTTCCTATATGAGCATACGCGACTGAGAGGGCAGCACCCGGTGAGATCTTTTCTCCGCACGCTGACTTTCTCTGCTATTCGTATACAATGCACAGCAGACTGGCGCCTCGACCCTACCACTCCGCAGGGGGGGCTCGCAATTCGGGCGTTGCTTTGCGGCTTGGCAACGGTTACAAAAACCCTTCATCAAACAGATCATAAGACTATGAAATTAGGAGAATCACGCAAGGTCTATATTGAGAGCTACGGTTGTCAGATGAATATTGCTGACACCGAGCTCATCCTGGGGCTGCTCGAGCCTGAGGGCTACGAGGCTATCCGCGCACCAGATCAAGCCGACGTCATCCTGCTCAACACCTGTGCGATTCGTGAGCGTGCGGAAGCGCGGATTATCGGCCGGCTTGGTGAGCTTGCCAAGTACAAGGCACGCAAGCCTGGGGTCGTGCTGGGGCTGATGGGCTGCATGGCGCAACACCATCGGGAGACGCTGCTTGATAAAGCTCCGTTCCTTGACCTCGTGCTCGGTCCTGATGCGTATCGCAATCTTCCGGCGCTGCTGAGACAAGAAGAAGCGGACGAGCCCCTTGTATCAGTCCGTCTTGATCGGGACGAGACCTACGCCGATGTCACCCCCGCACGCAGTGCAGGCATTCGCGCCTGGGTGACCGTCATGCGCGGCTGCGACAAGTTCTGCACGTTTTGTATCGTGCCGTATGTCCGTGGGCGGGAACGCAGCGTCCCGGCTGGAGCATTACTCAACCAAGTACGTGTGCTTGCTGAGCAAGGCTATAAAGAAGTTGTCTATCTGGGCCAAACAGTGAATGCCTACCGGGACGGTGACGTGGATTTTGGTCGCCTGCTTCACCAAACCGCACAGATAGAGGGGATAGAGCGGATTCGTTTCACCTCCCCGCATCCATCCGACATGGACGATAGTGCGATCAACGCCATGGCAACGTGCTCCAAGGTTGCTCCGTATCTGCACCTGCCGCTGCAGGCGGCCTCCAATCGCGTTTTAACGCGTATGGAACGTGGTTATACGGTCGAGGCATATGCGGCGCTTGTTGATCGGTTGCGTGAGGCGATGCCCAACCTCGCACTGTCAACTGATATTATCGTCGGCTTTCCAGGCGAACAGGAAGCCGACTTTCGCGCGACCTACGATTTCATGGCCGACATACGTTACGACTTTGCCTTTATGTTCAAATACTCAGCGCGTGAAGGCACAAAGGCATATAAATGGGGCGAAAGTCTTTCCGAAGAAGAAAAGGGCCGGCGCCTCCAAGAGATCATTCATCTGCAAGAACAAATTGGGGCAGAGCTGAATCAGCAGCGCGTCGGACAGTCAGTCGAAGTCCTGGTTGAAGGGCCGGCGAAAAAGCAAAAAAATTGGCTGGCCGGCAAAGACCCTCAGTTCAAAACCGTTGTCTTTCCGGGTATTGGCGCCCACCCGGGTGACATTGTGCCTGTGCATGTGACGTCCGCCACAGCACATACGCTGGTGGGGGAAGCCCAACTATAAGCTCGCCCCCACACAGACGATTAATCCAACAACTCAATCACTTTTTCTGATGGCCGGGCAATGACTGCCTTTTGGCCTTTGATGATGACCGGACGTTGCATGAGTTCAGGATGTTGCAGCAATACCTTGACCACGGCCTCCCGTGTAACACAGGCGTTTTCATCCAGACCCAGTGCCTTGAAATTTTTGTCCTTACGCACAAGTTCGGCCGGGGAGTCAGGCAAAAGATCGAGAAAGCGTTCAAAGTCGTCTCGACTGAGGGGGCTCTTTAAGTACTCGATAACGTCGAACTCGACGCCGCGCTCTTGTAAAATATCGAGCGCTCCACGCGACTTGCCTCAACCAGGGTTGTGATACACCGTGAACTCTGCCATAGCATGTGCCTCCTTCTGAAATATACGACTTGCACTTGTCCGTAGCGAAGATGCAGGGTGTCATTCTGAACCGCAGCGGAGCGCAGGTGAAGAATCTCTCAGAAGCGGCGGCGGCAGAGAGATTCTTCGGCCTCCAGCCTCAGAATGACACACCAATAGCATCCGCAGCCGATCACTAAGTACTGTACCGAGTTGATCCCCAGACCGCTAGACCGGATTCGCATCTTGGGGACGAGACCGCTACAATTCTCAACTGTTAGTTCTTTACGATCTTTCCGGAAAAGGTGCATATATGGATACAAATACAACCCGCGAATTTGTCGAAGAGACGTGGAATTCGAGCATCATTCCCACCCTCACGGAATACCTTGCTATTCCCAACCTATCCCCAGCCTATGATCCGGACTGGCAGACGAACGGCTACCTCGACCAGGCAGTCGAGTTGATTGCCAACTGGGTGCGTGGCCAGGATGTCCCAGGGCTGAGACTTGATATTGTCAGACTTGAAGGCCGGACGCCTTTGCTTTTTATCGAGATTCCGGGCGATTCGGTCGAGACGGTTTTGTTGTACGGTCATCTCGACAAACAACCGCCTATGGACGGCTGGCATGAGGGCCTGGGTCCATGGAAGCCGATAATCAAAGACGGCAAGCTTTACGGCCGTGGTGGGGCGGATGATGGTTATGCCGCTTGTGCCTCGCTCACCGCAATCAAGGCGCTTAAGGTCCAAGGTGTTGCCTGCGCCCGGTGTGTGATCGTGATCGAGGCGTGCGAGGAGAGCGGCAGTGGGGATTTGCCGTATTATATCGACGCGCTGGCTGACCGGATTGGCACCCCGAGTCTGGTGGTCTGCCTGGATTCGGGTTGTGGTAATTATGAACAGCTCTGGATTACGACCTCCTTACGCGGTCTCGTGTCCGGGAATCTGGCGGTCTCTACCTTAACCGAAGGCGTACACTCCGGCGCGGCGAGTGGCATTGTGCCCTCCACGTTCCGTATCTTGCGCCAGCTTCTGAACCGTCTTGAAAACGAAAAGACGGGAGAAATATTACCGTCTGAATTGAAGGTCGAAATTCCGGACGAGCGGCTGCAACAAGCCCAAACAACGGCCCAGGTGATGGGCCAGACTGTGGCTGGGGAATTCCCTTTTCATCCGACAACGCAAGCGGTCACGGACAATATTCATCAACTCCTCCTCAACCGCACCTGGCGTCCGCAGCTTGAAATTACCGGCGCCTCGGGGTTGCCGTCGCTCGAACAAGCCGGCAATGTCCTGCGGCCGGTGACCGCAGTGAAGATTTCCTTACGCATTCCGCCCACGTTGGCTGCGGATGCAGCCATAGCCACGCTCAAGCAACTGTTTGAACACGATCCACCGTATGGCGCCCATGTCTCGTTCGAGCCGGAATGGGGCGCGGCAGGCTGGAACGCCCCACCCCTTGCTGCATGGCTGGAGCGTGCGCTGAACGGTGCTTCTCAAGAATTCTTTGGCGAAGATTCCTGCGCCATATGCGAGGGCGGAACAATCCCATTTATGGCTATGCTGGGTGGGAAGTTTCCGAACGCTCAGTTTATGATCACCGGCGTACTCGGCCCGCACTCCAACGCTCACGGACCAAATGAGTTTTTAGAGCTGTCTGTGGGTAAACGGCTTACTTCGTGTGTCGCACGGGTGTTGGCGGAGCACTTTCAGGCGATGTGTACGTAACGGATCGCTTGACTTCTCATTGACACGTGGATGCGTGGACGCATCCGTGGTGTGCCTCCGGAGTTTGTTCTTTCTTTCCATACAGAAAGTTCCCCCCTTGTATCAAGGGCCGGTTTCCCTCCTGCCGTTGACCTGCCTCTTCTTCTCAGTCGATAATCCCTCAATCGGATCGGGGGAGGGACAACTATGGCGTTTTATGCCGATCTACACATCCATTCCAAATACTCTCGCGCCACAAGTAAAGATTGTGATCTGAAACACCTGGCCTATTGGGCGCGCAAGAAGGGCATTGCCGTGGTCGGGACTGGCGATTTTACGCACCCGGTCTGGATGAGCGAGCTTCAAGAGCAACTTGTCTCTGCTGAGCCAGGACTATTCCGTCTCAAACCCGACCTCGAAAAAGAGGTCTCGGCTATGCTGCCGCCGGCTTGTCAAGGCACGACACGTTTCATGCTGTCGGTCGAGATTTCGACGATTTATAAAAAAGGGGAAAAGACGCGTAAAATCCATCACCTGCTCTACTCGCCTGACTTTCCGGCTGCCGAGCGCATCATCCAAAGTCTGTCCAAGATCGGCAATCTGAAGTCCGACGGCCGGCCCATCCTGGAGTTGGATTCGCGGCACTTATTAGAAATAACGCTGGAGTCAGGTCCGGGCCCCTATCTTGTTCCGGCCCATATTTGGACGCCGTGGTTTGCTGCGCTCGGATCAAAATCGGGCTTTGATGCTATCGACGAATGTTACGCTGACCTCGCTCCGTACATCTTTGCGGTTGAGACCGGCCTATCGTCTGATCCAGAGATGAACTGGCGCGTATCGTCTTTGGACCGCTTTCGGCTGGTCTCAAACTCCGACGCCCATTCACCGCAAAAGCTGGGTCGTGAAGCGTGTGTCTTTGACACCGAGCTCGACTATTTTGCAATCCGCACAGCATTGGAAACAGGCCACGGCTATGAAGGAACAGTAGAGTTCTTTCCTGAAGAGGGCAAATATCATCTCGACGGTCACCGCAATTGCAATGTCCGTTTACTACCCAACGAAACTAAGCAGCTTGGCGGTCGCTGCCCGGAGTGTGGCAAGCCGCTGACCATTGGCGTCATGCACCGCATAGATGATCTGGCAGACCGGAGCGACGAGAGCCAGCCTGAAACGGCAGGAATGGTCCAGAGCCTCGTGCCACTCCCCGAGGTTTTATCCGAGATCCTGCACGTTGGGCCCCAGAGTAAGAAAGTTGGCCACTACTACGAAGGCTTGCTCGGCCAGCTTGGACCCGAGCTCCAGCTCATCAACGATATTCCGTTAGAAGACATTCGGAAAACTGGCGACTCTGTGGTGGCCGAAGCGATTGCCCGCTTACGCAAGCAGGAGGTCATCCGCGAAGCTGGCTACGATGGCGTCTACGGGAGGATCAAGCTATTCCGGGACGAAGAGTTGAGGCAAAAGATAGTGGGGCATCATTGTTCCTAAATAACACCAAGCCGTTGCTGAAACCGCATGTTTTGCCTGTAGAAGGAAATCAAAAGAAGAAGCCCGCTGGGCGAAAAGAAGGTTCCTTACAAATGAAACCTGCAAGGTCGGCTTCTGCCTCTCTTCCCGTTCTTCCTATTCTGCCCATTTTGGAAAACACACGGGAATAGCAGGCGTCGGATGTCTTAGTCGGACTTGATGCCGATCAACGCAAGGCGGCTGAGATCATCTCAGGTCCACTTCTCCTTGTTGCCGGACCAGGCTCGGGCAAGACGCGCGCGCTCACACAGAGGATGGCCCACCTCATTCTTAATCATGGTGTCCAGCCTGAGCAATGCCTGGCCATTACGTTCACTCGCCGTGCGGCAGACGAAATGCGCAAACGCTTACAAAGCCTCCTGCCGAATGTCTTGGACAAGCTTCCCCTCTTTACCTTTCACGCGCTAGGTATGGCTATTTTGCAAGAGCACTGGAACGCGGCAGGTTTGCAACGTGGCTTTCCTGTTGTGGCTGATGCACAGCGGCAGCGACTTTTACAAGATGCACTTGGCGTTTCCGTACGATAAACCCGCAGCTTACTCTCGGCTATATCTGTGGCAAAACAAACCGGAACAAGACCAGCAGAGGCGAAGCAGACCAAAGCGAACGAGATGTACCTACAAGCATTGGAAGTGCGTAACCTGATTGCTTTTGACGATCTCATAGGACGGGCGATCCATGCCTTGGAATCCGACGCAGGCTTGCTGACACACTATCGACAGCAATAACTATGGGTGTGTATCGACGAATATCAGGACGTAGACGAGCAGCAGGTTCGGCTCATTAGGCTCCTCGTTCCGCAAGACGGCAATATCTTTGCGATTGGCGACCCCGATCAGGCTATTTATCGTTTCAGTGGGGCGGATGTGCGGTTTTTTTACTCAGTTCAGCGAAGCCTTTCCTCCCGCACAAGTCGTGCGACTCACACATAACTATCGGTCTGATAGCAATATCGTGAGACTCTCGTCTCAAGTCATTGCGCCGTCAGGCTCTGAGCGGAAATCCACGCCTGTGTTTGTGGTGCGCTTACCCTTCAACCGCAGGGCCGAACAGAACCCGTAGGGCGATGTCGGCCAGGATAAGAAACAGGGCGATGATGATGAGAGTATTTTCGAGCGGCTGGAGCAGAATCTTCTGGCCGCCGCGTTTTTGGGAAGTCAGTTCTTCAAAGGTGGGATTGAGTTTCCCCCCGGTGCCTTCAGCGAGTGTGTGCAGGAGGGGACGGTTGGGCTGCTGCTGGCGATATTCTTTGAACGACTCGTTTGTATCCTGACTGACCAGTACGGTCTGGCTTTTTTGGCTGACAATCTTGCGCCCTTTGCGTTTGACTATCGTCACCGGCACCCTGCCCTGATAGCGTGCCGGCAGGGTCGCTTCGTAGACCCGAGGAGCTACCGGCATGAACGTCAAGGTTTCACTCTTTGTGCCGCGTGGAAAGCGAGCCTGCAGGACTCCGCCGTCGTCATTGTCATAGGATTCAACCCGTAGAATGGTGCGTTCTCCACGTTTGGTGGCGCTCAGTCGGTAATCCAACGGTGTCTCATTGCGCATGGCCCAGCGGACGGCCTGAGACCAGAATTTACCGAAACTTTCCCAACGGATCCAGTCGCCTGATCCCGCTCCACTGGGATCAAAGGGGACGGCGACGACTTTGCCGAGACCGTACTGCCAAGTTGCCAGTAGCGGATCCTGTTCCTTGTGGATGTCGGTATAGAGCTGGACGTTGGCCCCCCTCTTAGGCTTGGTTAGCATGTAGTCATCAAGAGCTGGGAATTGGGTCAGGCCGCGTAAAATCTGACCTCGCACGCCAACATGAGGAATAATGTCCTTCGGACCCTCGTCTTCTTTGTTTTGTTGACGGATCGTGCGGCGGGTATCTCTCACTAGGAGTTGGGGCAGGGTGGCCGCATCTTCTACATGATAGAAGCGTCCATTGGTTTTTTCGGACATATAGGACAACAGCTGCAGGTTGACGGTGTCTGTCCCAATCCGGATGGTCGTAATCGTGATCTGGCGCTGACCAATAGTCTTAATAAGCGGATAATGATCTGCAGGACTGCGATTGGTATCCCCGTCGGTCAGCAAAATAATATGTCGAATCGACCGACGACTACGGCTGAGTTGATCAGCCGCAGCCTCCAATGCATTGTAAAAGTCTGTACCCCCACCGTAGCGCAGCCGTCGAATACGGCTTTTCAAGACAGCGCGATTTTTGGACAGTCGGCCCAACGGGGCAAGGGTGTAGGCTTCTGAGTCAAAGGCGATGGCACCGGCCAGGTCGCTGTTTTGAAGCTGGCCCAAGACGGCAGTTGCTGCCTTCTGGGCATACAGCATTTTTTGCCCGTCGTGCAGTCCACGAACCCGACTGTTATAGCCCATGCTGTTCGAGCGATCGATGAGCAGGAAGAGGGCAATAGGGATACGTTTTTTCTTTTTTGGACGTTGCTTATGAAATGAGACAGGCAGGATGCGTTCGATCGCTGAGTTTTTATAATCGAGCGTCCCAAAGCTTTGCGCCCCGCCCGTCATAAGAAAGCCCCCGCCAAAATCGCGCACATAGCGCTCGATGACAGCCATTTGCTCCGTGGTCACAGCGTCACGACTGATATCGTCAAAGACCAAGCAGTTATAATCGAGCAGGTCTGTCAGCTTGGTTGGCAGCCCTGTTGGCCGGTGAAATTCAATATCGACCTCTTTGAGCTGTAACGCCCGGGCGAGGTGGGTATTCGCATTATCGGTAATGACCAGCGAGCGTGTTCTGCCCGCAACGGCAAGACTGGTGCTCTGCGTGTTGTTGCCGCTAATAGTGTCGTCGTCTGTCTGGATCTCCGCTCGTAGTAGATAGTTGCCGCGCTGAAGAATTTGAGACGGGATCTCAAGAACCGACAAGCCGGGCTTCAAGATGACCATTTGACGTGTGAGTAGCTGATCGTCGGCGAAGATGCTGGCTCGGCTCTGGACCGGCTGTGCATGGCCGTTCCGAACGACCAAGCGCATATTAAACACACTGCCTTCGCGTGTCAGGGGCGGAACAACGAATTTTTCAAGCGAGACCTCAGCGTGTCGTCCACCTGGCGGAATAACCGGATAGATGACGATTCTCATCTGCCGGGCTATGGCGACAGTCTGGCGTGCCATGTCAGTTGTTTCATTGCCGTCGGTCACGAGCAAGAGACGTTTTTCCGCGCCCTCCGGGTAGAGAGCAAACGCCCTTTCAAGAGCCTGGCCAATATTGGTGCTGGCCGCACGCTCGTGGAGTGGCAAGGAAGCCGGTAGGACGGCCTCGGTCGCGGGTCCAGGCGGGAGGACAAGTTGGGTATCTGTTGCGAACGAGAGGATCGAGAGTTCATCTTTCGCCGAGAGTGCCTCTCGGAGTTTATCGAGATAGGTGCGTGTCCAGGTACGCCCTTCTGCCGAAATACTGTCCGACGCATCAATGGCCGCAACAACAGCGAGGATATGATCAGACAAGATGGTCTGACGACTGAGGCCGGCCAAGGCCGCAATAACCAAGAGCGTGGCCAAAGAGCGCAGTAGCGTGGCACCGAGCACGACCCCGCGGTAAGACTGACCGCGGAGCGGGAGCCACAGCAGCGGGAGTAAGACGAGCAGCCACAACGTCTTTGGCGACAGAACAGTATACAGTTGGCCGAGAATTTCCACGGTCATGAGATACGTTCCATACTAGAGCGTCGTAAGGCGTACAGCCACTCACCTAAGAGAATGAAGGCGGCCAGCCAGTAGAGGCTATGACCGAATTCGACTGGGACATCCCGCTGTATTTCCTGGGGTGTAGAGCGTGCTGGTTCAACAGCGACATGGGGCTCTCCTGCCGCCTCTTCACGTCCGATATCTGATTCGGTTTCGTCAAACAAATTCGCATACACTAGCGCGCGATAGTGATCGCTTTCTATGCGGTAGGCTCCGACATGGTCGAGGGTCACCGTGTCTGTCTCTAGGGTGAGTGTTTCTGGCTGGGGGGTGGACAAGCGGGGGGTATCCGGCGCAACGTCGGTTGCAACCGCGGGTAGGAAAAACGTCTCTCCTGTTGGGAGGATGTGGGGGTTGAGCGGACTCGGTGGCCGGAGCCAGCGCAGCGCATTCAAAAAGAGCACCAAAAGGGTCAGGTTGTCGGAATTCGTCAAATTGCCGGCACCAAGATCAAAAGCCAGACAGACCACGCGGTGGCCGTCTTTTTCTCCGGTTAGTGCAAGCGGGATCTCGCCAATCTGGGTGCGCGAAGAAATCAGGACCTGAGCCCAAGAAGGCAGGGCAAGGATGCGCGCCTGCTTGAAGGGCAGCGCCTCCACGTACTGGAGGTTGTGGAGAATTTCATGGTCTTCTCGCCAGTCGAGGATATTCAGATCAGCCGCCTCGGTGAGAACCGGAAAAAGCGCATTCTCGATGGGCGGAAAGATGTACAGACTATTAGCCGGAACGGTTGCGCCAGGAACGAATTGGTGGAAGAGCACAATATCCTGCTCGTGTAACTGCTGCGACGAGAACGCCTCAGGGGTAGTGGTGACTAAGTTGAGACTAGGCAGGGATTTGCTTACCTGCCGAAGTTCTCCGTGTAAATGTGTAACAGGGGATACCAGGATGAGCTGCCACGGGCGACGCTCGGCTATCCAGTTGAGTGCGTGGTTATCAATTGCCAAGGCGTCTTCAGGTCCCAGATAGACGTCCAGTTGTCCTGGCCTAGTAAAACCATTGAGAGAAAACGACCGCGTGTCATTGGCGGCGAGGCTGAATTCGCGTTGAAATAGTGCAGTGCCGTTCAGCTCTACGGTCAAGGTCGCGTTTTTCTTGCGATCCGTATAGTTGCGGACAAGAATATACGCTTGGGCTTGAGAATAGTCTTGGAACGGGTTCTGGTACACATGGACAGAGGCCAATGCCAGATTGTTGTCTGCTTCCCCGACCCGATGATAGGTGAGGAGACGGCGTTGCGTTTCCGAGAGACTGAGTTGGCTGAGTAGCAGATCCGTAAAGACATGAATCCGGGCCTGCCGTCCGGCTCGATCGCGCTGGACCAGAGCGAGTTCAATACCGAGTTCGAGGTTGGTGCTCGTATCGAGCGGATGTAAATCCTCGAGACGATGCAATAAGAGGCGGTGATCTGTGGTGTAGCCACTGACCACGCGTGGGCGGGCGGCAACACTGATGAGCATGACCTCGTCGAGCGGGGCCAGGGAGTGCAGCACGCCTTTGGCCTGATCGAGGGCGAGATCAAACCGCTGCAGCCGTCCCTCACGCGCTTGCATGCTGGCTGAGATATCAAAGACGAGAATGTGTCGATCCCCACGCGTTTCCGTCACTACTCGTGACCAATACGGATGCAGGAGGCCGCCGACCAGCAAGAGCAGCAGGGCGGCCTGGAGAAAGAAGAGCAGGTCGGGCAAAAAGCGACGACCGCGGACTCTATCTTCTGTGATGGTTTCCCAGAATAGAAGACTTGGGACCTCAATCCGTTTGCGCATCCGCTCGCGTAGATAAATGAGTATCAGTAGGCCGAGCACGGAAAAGAACGGTAGAGCAGTGAGATTGAGAATACCCATAGGCAGATGAGAAAGATCAGTGCAGTGTCAGTAATCCGGAACGGGCGAGTGTATCAGTGACGGTCTGCGCAATGGGCTGACCCGTGGAGACTCGGGTATACAACATCTGGTGTTGATGGCAGAACTGTTGGAGCGCCGCACAGTGCGTTGACAGAGCGTCTTGATACTGCTCAAGGTTGGCGTGGCTCAGGGTGACCCAGCGTTCGGTTTGCGCTTCTACATCATACAGCTTACCGCGTCGAAAGAGGCGTTCCGGATGCAACTCACTGTCACCCATGACGTGGACGGCTTTGACCTCATACCCGCGGGCGATCAGGAAGAGGAGAGCGGTTTCATATTGTGTCCGTGGAGTCAGGAAGTCCGAGACCAGGATGACCACCCCGGGCTCTTTGGTTTGGCCAATATAGGCTTGCACTGATTCGCGCAGGTAGGTTTTCCCGAGCGGGGAAAGCGATTCAAGAAAAGGCGGTACACGCAGGAAGCGATTACGATGGCGCAAAAACGGGGTTGCCCAAAAAGGCCGATGACCCTTCTCCGGTGAGGACAGCGCCGCAATCCGGAGCGTGTTATTGCTGGACAGCACGATATAGCTCAGCGCAGCCGTAATATCTGTGGCAAACCCAAATTTCTTATCTCTGCTCGGTGCGCCCATCGAGGCACTGGTATCGAGGATGAGATGAAAGGGGATTTCTCGCTCGGCGGTAAACGTTCGGACCATGAGCTTGTCGAGCCGAAGGGCGGCATTCCAGTCTAGATACCGGAAATCGTCTCCCGGGGTGTAGTCTTTATAAGATTCAAATTCCACGCCCCAGGCCTGGCTGGTACGAGGAATGGGCGTCTCTCCGGGCCGGTGGCCACGCGCAGCACGAACGCGGATGCGCAGACGGTCGAGTTGTTTAAAGAAAGCGGGATCAGTAAGACTCACGTTGGACGGTATCCCTATCGTTTGAGTTGCTGAGCCGACTCCATGATCCGCTCTATAATCGTCGTCGGGTCGATATTTTCTGCTTCCGCAGCAAAGTTGAGAACAAGCCGATGGTTCAGGGTGGGGACCATGACGCGGTCAATATCTTCATAACTCACGTTCGCTCGGCCATCGAGCAATGCTGCAACCTTGGCTCCCAGCATTAAGGTCTGGCCGCCGCGTGGACTTGAGCCAAAGCTGACGTAGCGGTTGACCAGATCGTCTTTGGGCAACGTGACGGGGGCGGAATCAGTTTGATTCAAGTACTGGGCCCCGGCCGGAAGCGTGGCATGAATCAGGGCTGCCGTATATTCTTCGATATTCGGGGCGACCAGCACGTCACGCACGAGATGCCGAAACGCCATGACCTTGTCGGCTGCCTCAGCTTCGGAAAAGACGGGCTGCAGCTCTGGTACGTCGGTTGTCGTGGTTGCGCTGATAATGCGCTGGACCTCCTGGTGAGTTGGATAGGTCAGACGGACTTTAAAAAAGAATCGGTCCAGCTGTGCTTCCGGGAGCGGATAGGTCCCTTCCATTTCGATGGGATTGAGCGTGGCGAGAACGAAAAAGGGCGGGGGGAGTTGATAGGTTGTCCCGGCGACCGTCACTTGGAGTTCTGCCATGGCTTCGAGCAGAGCAGCCTGGGTCTTAGGAGTCGAACGGTTGATTTCATCTCCAAGGAGGACGTGCGCAAAGATCGGCCCTTCCGCAAAGACAAATTCGCGCCGACCGTCGTCCTGGTCCATGACCATGCGTGTGCCGGTCACGTCTGCCGGCATGAGATCGACGGTAAACTGAATCCGGTTAAAGCTCAGATTGAGGACGCGCGCGAGCGAACGGACCAGGAGTGTTTTCCCCGTACCCGGTACGCCTTCGATAAGGACATGCCCGCCGGCAAAAAAGGCAATCAGAATATCTTGGATGAGTTCCTCATAGCCGATGATTGCTTTGGCGAGTTCGGACTGGATGCGCCGAAAGGTGTCCTGGAATTCGAGAACTAAATCGGTTGTAGATGTCTCACTCACTGAACTTCTCCCCGAGAAAACAGACGTTTGACAATATCTTCATATTCAGGCGGGATTTGGGCATTGCGGATGGCATCGTCTAAGGCTTGGTTTTGGTTGAGTTGGCTCGCTGACTTGGTAATTACCCCGCCCCCCTCGTCTTTGGCAATTTCAGTACCCGTACGGGTTTTCTCAAAGCTCGCGTCCAGAGAGAGGCGGAACGTTGGCGTGGGTGCGTCGAGATCTTTTTCATTGCCGAATAATCGTTTATCCGTACCGCTGCCGGCTCCTGTCCCGCCTCCGCCGGCCTGTGCGCCGTTGCTCTGAAGTTGCGGATTAGCGGGTTCAAAGATGCTGGCTGTTTGACGCCGATCAAGGCGGGCCTGCTGCAGCTTTTGAATGCCGCTGCCCTGTTCCGGTGCCTGGTTTCTACCTCTGCCTGCTGACTGGCCCTGTCCGTCTTTGCCGGCTTGTCCCTCGCCACCGGCTTGCTTTTCTCCATTGCCCACTTGGCTCGCCTGATCTTGAGACTCAAACAGGCCGTCTCCATCCTGTCCAGGGTTCAGCGCCAGCCGTTGCTCTTCCGCTGAATCTCCTTGTCGCGCTCGTCGCTGTGCATCAGATTCTTGAAGCCCTTGCAGGGCCGAGCGGATTGCCCGCTGTATATTCTCAGGAAAGGAAGCTAGGGGGAGGAACTCTTTTTCCAGTCCTTCTTCCTCTCCTTGCTGTTGGGTCGTCGTTTCACCATAGAGCAGCGGGTCCAGAGGTGGGGCCTGGGGGTTTTCCGGAAACATGGACAGGCGTTCGCCGACCAGTTGTCCGGCGCGTTCGGGGAGTTCGGATGCGATCAGGTCAAGGTTGGTCAGGGTGAAGGGTACGGGCTCCGACGCCGGCGAAAGGAGAGGGATAGAAGCGATGAAGAAGGCCAGTATGACAGCGCCAAGAAAAGGCAGGAGGCTCCACGGAACGCGGCTTGGCCCAACTTTTTTGAGCTCCCAGGTGGGGAGTCGACCAATGTTATCGCGTAAGAGATACGTCCATAAGCGTGAAGTAGGAAGCGCATCTGGGGCGCCCGCTGTGATCTGTGCTGCAATGGTTGAGAGGCGTTGTTTCAGGCCAACTTGGAGATCCACTCGACGAGCGGCAGTGTTGATATTCGTCCAATCAGTGATGCCCTGACGAAGAAAACGAAAACATACAACCCCGGCAAGTGCGAAGAGCGGCCAGGCCGCCAGAGTAAACCAGAATGAAGAAAGGCTGAAGGCTAAGATCGTAAACAAAGCAACTACGAGCGCCAGAACCGTACCCACACTATAGAGGTGGTGCTGGACGGTGTAGAGGTTGAAGCGGACGCTGAACGTGCGCAGCTGCGCTTCTACCTTAGCGAGCGAAATGCGCTGTTCGGTACCGGGTGGCCTGTCCATACTGTGTCTTTTATGCGTGTTTTCATTGAAAAAACCGCCCACAGGATAGTGGAGAACCTTGCTCAGGTCAACTCATGAGAGCGGGCGAGCGTGAAAATATATTGTCTCCCGCGTATACACAGGATGATAAATTAATGCATAACGGAAAGGTAACGAAAGAGGAGGGGAAATCTAACGATTTTCAAACGTTACGCTTATGAGGGGTTGGTGTGGCAGAGCATCGTGCAGAGACGATCGCTTTCCACAGCCAGTTCCTATCAGTCCGCAGATTGTCCCTGCTCAGGAAAAAAAGCCAAAAAGACGAGATAAGAAATTGATCCAGCGCTTTTCTCAAGCAGCCTTCCGGCGTATATGCAGTGTAACGAAAGTCGGGAATCTTGAGTCTCCAAGTGGAAAGCGAAAAATTTAGGCTTACATATCTATACAAGCGTCTTGGCAGGCATCTCGGTCTGCTTGCCGTACAGGTGTTGTTGCTGACATGTGCGGCCTGTGAAGAGCGACTCCGTCTGCCTTATATTGAGCCCGCATTGCACAACTGGCCTGAGAACTATCACGGTGTTGCCGGCCTCAAGCTACACGTCTTCAATACCGGTTCGATACAGGTGCCAAGCCGTGTCGTTTATGAGAGCGGTAGTCTCGCGCAGCGACAGGCACTCGACATTCTGGTGTTTGGCATTGAGCACCCTAAACACGGATTGATATTAATCGGTACCGGGCTCAACCGTGCTATAGTGCAGGATGCTGAGCACTATCTGGGTGGATTCCGTTCGGCTATTGGCGCCGCGCATATGGAGCCAGAGCAGGATATCCTGTCGCAACTCAAGACAGCCCAGCTCTCGCCCGACAAGGTGAGCTCCGTCGTCCTGCCCGACCTCCGGCTTGACCATGCCGGGGAGTTAGAAAGTTTCTCCCACGCAACCGTGGTTGTGACAAGTGCTGAGCATACTGCTGCAATCAGCAGTGGTAATTTCGGGCTGTACCTGCAAGACGAATTCGATCAGGTGGGGGAGTGGCAATTCGTTGACTTTACGGCTAGTAAACCGCTCGGAACCTTTAGCACAGCCCAAGACGTTTTTGGCGATGGCAGTGTGGAACTCATTGACGTAACGGGTGCGACAGCCGGCGGACTTGCTGTTCTCGTCCGTTTGCCGACTCAGCCCGTTATCCTGTGCGGCAACCTGGCCTGGACGGAAAGCCAATATCGATATGCTTGGACGCCAGGTTTTGCCTTCAAGCGTGAGGCATGGTGGGACGCGGTCTGGCGTCTCAAGAAGTTCAAAGACCTGTTCCCGGCACTGGTCGTCCTGCCCGATCATGACTGGGTGGCAGTTGAGAAAGCAAAAACCGCCGATATGATAGATATGATTGTTCATACTTTCTCTGCTCCGGAGTCATCTGAGGACGATACGGAACGAGACGCTGCGTTACGCCACAATCCCCCGCGAAGCAGGTTTTCTAGAAACTTTTCAGGATAATAATGTTCAGAAGGGCACTAAACGGTCCGTGATACGCTTTTCCTGCCGGAAAGATCTCTCCCTTACAGCCTGAATCCGATGCGATATCCTGCGGAATCCGTGGATGGGAGGCAATTCTAACTTGCCCAACTTTCAGGGCTGTTAGACCTGAGGCGGCGTCTGGGTTTTTCGAGTTTTTTATGGAGAAATTACGTAGACGGTATAATAAATGCAGGGATTGTGCCGATGGCAGAAGAAAAGGAGCGGCAAGTGGGGCAAGACAGGACATGCGGAACAAGAGGAGTGAGAGAGTACGTGGTGCCTGTCTAGCCTTGATTGTCTTCATATTGCGGATTCGTCAATTCCCACTTACCTGATCCGGGTGTCGCTACGGAAGATCAAAGTCCAGAGACAGTTGAGGAGGAAATTCGGCTCCACGTCTGGGACTTCGGCGTCCAGGAGATTGTGCATGCCACG
>CAZBUD010000036.1:0-35355 GCA_964495015.1 uncultured Enterobacteriaceae bacterium
GATGCCATGCGCTATGTGCTGTGTGAGATGCAGACCGGCTCACAGGACATTCGTCTGCCTATCCAGGCGATTTCTCCTTTTACTGATAAGCCGGTCGATCTGGCCAAGGCCGAGCATGGCAGCAGCATCTTTACTTATCTCTGTCCTGAAACCAGAAAGGAGTTTGACGTGCTCGGCACCATGCCGAATGTCCCCGCCGCCAAGCTCATCAGTGAACGCTTTGAGGTGGGTCGGCACTTTTGTAATAAGCTGTGGAATGCCGTCCGGTTCGCCCTGCTCAATCTTGAGCAGACGTCGTTTGTCCCGCGTACGCTCGCCGAGTTGCCGTTTGAAGATCGGTGGATCTTATCGCGCCTCACGCGGGCTATTACCGAAGTCCGGCATCAGCTTGAGGTCTATAATCCGTCAGCTGCGATCTCGACTGCGCGCGATTTCTTTTGGTCTGAACTGTGCGACTGGTATTTGGAGATGATTAAACCGCGCTTACGTGAGGCGGGCGAAGCGGACAGCGCCAGACAGGTCTTAGCTTTTAGCCTCGACCAGGTGCTCAGACTCTTTCACCCGTTCATCCCGTTCATTACCGACTTCTTATGGCAACGGCTCAATGAACATGTGGCGCAACGGGGGATTGATCAGCAGCTTTACACGCCGGAATCGATTGCCCGTGCGCGGTGGCCGCAAGCGAATGCCGGCTGGCCGGATGAGGCGCTAGAACAGCGGGTCGGCTTTCTGCAGGCGGTTATTCGCGCTATTCGCGACATCCGCAGCCAGTATACCGTGCCTCCCAAGCAACGAGTGCAGGTGCGTATTAAGACCTCGGGTGAAACGCGTGAAGGCCTGGCAATCCTGGAAATCCTAAATGATGGGCTGTCTCAGATCCGCAGCCTGGCGAGTGTAGAGTCGGTCGAAATCGCGTCGGATGCGCAACGGACGCATGACTCGGCAACCGCAGTGGTGGGTGAGGTTGAGGTCTACGTCCTTGGTGTTATTGATGCGGACAAAGAACGCGCTCGGCTGACCAGACAGATAAAAAAGCTGACCGGCCCGCTTGAGGGCGTGCGGAAGAAACTTGGGAACGTGCAATTTCTGTCTCGAGCGAAGGCTGAAGTTGTCGAACGCGAACGGGCTAAGCTGGTGGATATGGAATCGCAGCTCAACACGCTGAATGAACACTTGCATGCGTTGGGGTAACACGGTGCATCCACACCCCTGGGCGAGATTCCTCGTTTCACCCAGAATGACAGAACCGGGGTCTCGGGGTATTCGGATAGGCACTAAATTCCTATCTTCCAGTCTCTAGAGCCTTGTCCCAGCTTATCCGGATGTATACAGTCCTAAGCCATGCACCCGTTTGACCATCCGGCTGTTGCACGGCTGATTACCTTTGCTCTGGAAGAAGATATCGGGCGTGGTGATGCGACGACCTTGGCTACGATCCCGCCGGATCAGGCCGCACACGGCAAAATAACCGCCAAAGCGGATATCACGATTGCTGGCCTCCCGTTGATTTCCATGGTCTTGCAGAAAGTCGATCAAACCGCAGGTCTGCGACTGTTAGTAAAAGAGGGCGACCGGGTCTCAAAAGGCGAGGTAGTTGCGGAGCTGCGGGGTGCTGCCGCTGGCCTGTTAACTGCCGAACGTACTCTCCTTAATTTTCTGCAGCACTTGTCCGGAGTTGCGACACTGACCCGGCAGTTCGTTGAGGCCGTTGCCGGAAAGCAGTGCGCCATTATCGACACCCGAAAGACGCTGCCCGGTTTCCGTCTGCTTGATAAATATGCAGTCGTCCAGGGCGGGGGAAAAAACCACCGGCTCGGGCTCGACGCTGGTGTGTTAATCAAAGACAATCATATTGCCGTGTGTGGTGGCGTTGGGGCTGCTGTGCATCAGGCCCGCCGCCAGGCTTCACCCTGGTTGCGAATCGAAGTCGAATGTACGACGCTCGAAGAGGTACACGAAGCGCGGGATGCTCAGGCGGACATTATTTTGCTAGATAATATGAACACTGCCCTGATGAGTGAGGCTGTGCAATACATCAATAGGCGTGCTTTGGTTGAAGCCTCAGGCAATATGTCGCTTGATCGCGCGCGTGAAGTGGCGGAAACCGGCGTGGATTTTATCTCAGTCGGCGCGCTGACCCACTCGGCTCCGGCCGCGGACTTAAGTATGGCAGTCACCTGCGAAGCAGTGGCCTGCGAGGCCGTCACCTGCAAGGAGTCGTGGTAAGCCTGGAGTCCACCACAATGGATGACGTTCCTGATCAAGGTTTCCCCGCTGCCCTCACCTCTCAACTCTCCGCCCGTTTCCTTGGCCGGCCCCTTCATTTTTTCGACTCGATCGACTCTACAAATACGTATGCCTCTTGCTTAGCTCGTGATGGGGCTGCGGAAGGCACGGCTGTCATCGCTGATACCCAAACCGGGGGAAAAGGGCGCTTAGGCCGGCGCTGGGTTTCACCATCTAGGGTGAATCTCTATCTTTCGGTCATTCTTCGGCCGTCAAAATCTGCTGGCTCTGCTCCTCAGTTAAGCTTGCTGGCTGCGGTAGCTGTTGCCGAGACGATTGCCCAGCATATTCAACTGTCTCCGGCTATAAAGTGGCCGAACGATGTCTTGGTCTCGGGGAAAAAGGTGTGCGGCATTCTGACCGAGATGCAGACTAAAGTGCGCGGCCTTCAGGCCGTCATTCTCGGCATTGGCGTCAATATTAATGCGCCGCTTTCGGCGTTTCCCGAAGAGTTGCAGGCGAAGGCTACTTCGCTGCTGGTGGTCAGCGGTCGGTTGATCGATCGGGTCGCATTTACCGCACATTTGCTGACCCGTCTTGAGAAATTGTACGTTCTGTGGCTAGAAGAGGGATTCGCGGCAGTGCAATCAGCCTGGGAAGGCTATGCGGCAAATTTGCTGGGCAAATCAATTGTGATTGCGGCTCCTGAAGGGACGATATCGGGTACCGCGCTTGGTATTGACCACGATGGAGCCCTTCTTGTCCGACTTGTTCAAGAAGAGCAGACTGGGCAGCCTGGTGCCATTCGTCGGGTGCTCGCTGGAGATGTGACTGTTGTTGGTGGCTATCGAAAGAATGACGGAATGAACTGAGACACACGTGATACTTGCCGTTGACGTGGGCAATACGCATACAGTGGCCGGTCTCTATCAGGGAGAGACCCTCGCCTACCACTGGCGGTTTCTGACCGAGGCCGAGCGGACGGCAGATGAGTACGGGGTATTGCTGCAGAGCCTGTTTGCTTCGTGTGAACTGAGCCTGTCGTCGGTTGACGGCATTGTGATGGCCAGCGTTGTTCCCGCGATGTTGAAAACGGTTGAGGAACTCGCGCAGAAATACTTTCGTATCACCCCACTCATCGTTGGACCGGGCATCAAGACCGGCATGCCGATCCTGTACGATAGCCCGCGCGAAGTGGGGGCGGACCGCATTGTCAACGCGGTGGCGGCATACGAACGCTACCGTACGGCCACAATCATTGTCGATTTCGGCACGGCCACAACGTTTGATTATGTCACTCGGGCTGGGGAATATCTGGGTGGGGCCATCGTCCCGGGGGTGGGGATCTCCCTGGACGCGCTCTTTCACAAAACCGCCAAACTGTATCGGGTTGAGCTGGTCAGACCACCCAAAGTCGTTGGGCGGAATACGGTCAACGCGATCCAATCCGGCATTTATTACGGCTATACCGCCCTCGTGGATGGGATGGTTGAGCGCATTAAAAGCGAAAACGATGCCGTGGCACGGGTCATTGCAACAGGTGGATTCGCCCAGCTCATTGCCGCGGAATCCCGGACGATTGAAGAGGTAGATGAATTCGTGACACTTGAGGGACTGCGTATTCTGTATGAACGGAATAATTAAAGAAGAATCTGCAAGCACGGCGCTGTCTATTACCGTAATTGCACAGTAACTACGTAGTGATTGCTCCATGATTGCACCGCGCGGATAATAAGGAGGGAACCATGGCTGGGGATATGAGCCGGATAAGAACCGTTGGACTGCTGGGCGAGGGGGGCGCTGGGAAGACGACGTTGGGCGAAGCGCTCCTCTATGCTGCCGGTGCAACAAGTCGTCAGGGACGCGTGGACGATGAAAGCTCGGTGCTCGATTTTGAGCCAGAAGAGATGCGGCGGAAGGCAACGCTGTCAACCGCATTTCATACCCTAGGGTGGAAAAAGTACGATATCTGCTTGGTTGACCCGCCTGGATATGCCAACTTTCTGCCGGACACACGCTATGCCATGGAGTCCATGAGCGGGGCCATCTTTGTGGCCAGTCCGACCGGCCATCTCAAAGTTGAGGGGGAGCGGTTGTGGAACTGGGCCAAAGATATGAATATCGCTCGTATCGTCTGTTTGACCAAGGTGGATCGTGAGGAAGGGGAATTCGGCACGGCCATAGCTGAGTTGGGCAGCGCCCTTGAAGCGACACTCGTGCCGATTCAGATTCCTATCGGAGCGCAGGCTGATTTCCGTGGGGTAGTAGACCTGCTCGCCATGAAAGCGTTGATATTTAATGGGGATAATGGCGCGGTCACAACCGAAGATATTCCTAGTGAGGTGCAAGGCCAGGCGGATGAATATCGTGAAAAGCTGCTAGAGGCCGTGGTCGAGACCAATGACGACTTGCTGACACGCTATCTGGAGGGCGAAGAACTCGGCACCGACGAGATTACACGGGCTTTGCGTGAGGCGGTTGCCTCAGCCCAAATCTTTCCTGTTCTATGTGTATCTGGAGGGCAAGCCTTAGGCGTGCAGCCTGTATTGGATGCAATTATCAACCTCTTACCATCCCCAGCGGCACGTGCGCCTGTGACGGGTACCAACCCGAAAACACACGAAGAAGTCGAATGCAGGCCCGACCCGGATGCCGCGTTTTCTGCCCGCGTGTTCAAAACTGTGGATTCCCCGACAGGCAAACTGTCGCTGTTATGTGTGGTCTCGGGACATATCGACAGCGACTCGGTCGTGTACAACCCGACGCGTGATAAAAAGGAGCGTCTCGGTCAGCTTTTTCATCTCGAAGGGAAAAAGCAGCATCGTGTGGCGACAGCGTTGCCTGGAGATATTATCGGTGTCGCCAAGCTCAAAGAGACTCACACGGGCGACACGCTCTGCGATGAAAAAAGGCCGGTTGTGCTTCCTCCGCTCGTTGACTTTCATCCGGTTATCTCGTTTGCCCTTGAATTGAAAGCACGAGGAGACGAGGAGAAAATTATGACCTCGCTGGACCGTCTCAACGAAGAAGACCCGGCGTTGCACATAGACCGCGATCAGCAATCCAATGAAATCCTAATTTCCGGCGCAGGCCAACTTCACATTGAAGTGGTGGTAGAGAGACTCAAACGGAAATACGGAGTTGGAGTCCAACTCAAAGCACCTAAAGTACCGTATCGCGAAACCATTACCCGTAAGACCGAGGCCCGAGGACGGCTGAAGAAGCAATCCGGGGGACGCGGACAATTTGGTGATACGTGGCTACGCGTTGGACCTTTACCGCGCGGCAAAGGCTTTGAATTTATTAATAAAATTAAAGGCGGTGCGGTTCCCCGGCAGTATATCCCGTCGGTTGAAAAAGGTGTCGTTGATGCACTCGGCAAAGGCTTTTTGGCCGGTTACCCGATTGTCGATGTCGAGGTCGCTCTGTATGACGGATCCTATCACGATGTGGACTCATCTGACATGGCTTTTCAGATTGCAGGGTCTATCGGGATCCAGAATGCAATGGAACAGGCCAAACCTGTTCTGCTCGAACCTATTATGCATCTGGATATCACTGTGCCCGAAGAGTATACGGGCGATATCACTGGCGATATAAACCGCCGGCGCGGGAGGTTGGTCAGTGTTGATGGCAAGGGCCATAATCAGATCATTAAAGCCTCTATCCCTATGGCTGAGATTATGACGTATGCACCTGATTTGCGATCTATGACTAGTGGTCGGGGAACGTTTGAGACCGGATTCTCTCATTATGAACGGGTTCCGCAGCATTTGACAGAAAAAATTATCCAAGAAGTTCAACAAGCTCGGGAAGAAAATGCTTAAGTGCCGGCTGAACGGCCAGGCTGAGGGGTTTGTTCTCAGCGCCAAATGAAACCGTAAGACTGTAGAGACGTTGACAACCTGAGCGGGCCTGTACTAGAGTCCTCCTTTGGCTTTATCTTCAGGAGGACTGTTCATGGAAGCAAGAGAAGATGCACTGATCCGTTCCCTACTCGACACGGAGCCTGAACTTCGTCGCCATTATGAAGAGCATACTCAGCTTAAACAACGTCTTCGAGAATTGAGACAAAAGTCCTTCCTGAGTGAAGAAGAAGAGATAGAAGAAAAGACAATCCAAAAACAGAAACTGGCCGGCAAAGACAGGATGATGGAAATCCTAGCTCGCCATAAGCAGCAAGCGGCATAACGGAGAGCACTTTCGCCTGCTTCTCCTGCTATCCTGACTCCAGACGCCGTCTGCCGGTTGTGGCCTAGTGCACTTCCAGCCGGTCGGGCTTCATCTAGAACGACAGCACCCATGCGCCATACAATATCTATTTTGGTTGAGAATGAATTCGGTGTCCTTGCCCGTGTCGCTGGTCTTTTTAGTGGCCGTGGCTTCAATATTGACAGCCTCTCTGTTGCGAAAACGCTTGACCCTTCACTGTCACGCATCACTTTGGTGACAGACGGCGATGATCAGATAGTTGAGCAAATTACGAAGCAACTCAACAAACTCATCTGTGTCATAAAAGTCAGCGATTTTCAGGACGTTGCCCATGTTGAACGTGAGATGGTGCTCATTAAGGTCGCGGTTGAGGAGCGGACGCGGGGCGAGATCTTGAATATAGTGAATATTTTTCGAGCGAAGGTGATCGATGCCGGCGTACGATCCTTTGTGATTGAAGTCACAGGCGACGAGGGGAAGATCAACGCCATTCTTGATTTGCTGAGACCGGTCGGTGTGAAGGAAATCGTGCGAACAGGTAAGGTTGCCGTTCAACGTGGGTTGAACACCCTGTCGGTGACGACTCCCGAGACGACGGTTGAACTCAAGAGGAAAAGACACAAGGAGAAGGTAGCATGAGCATGAATATTTATTACGATCAAGACGCGGACCTCTCGCTCCTGAAAAGGAAGCAAATTGTTGTTGTCGGCTACGGGAGTCAGGGGCATGCGCATGCGCTTAATCTGCGCGACAGTGGGATGGATGTTCGGATTGGACTGCGTAAAGACAGCGGTTCGTGGAAAAAGGCCGAGGACGCTGGTTTCGTGGTACAAGAGGTTGGCGCTGCGACTGCCGAAGCCGATATCATTATGATTCTCACTCCAGATGAAATTGCGAGTGAGATGTATGAGTCTGATATCAAGGCGCGTCTCACGGCCGGGAAATATCTCGCCTGTGCCCACGGCTTCAACATTCACTTTCGGAAAATTATCCCACCGGAAGATGTCAATGTGTTTATGGTTGCACCAAAAGGTCCGGGCCATTTAGTCCGGGGCGAATTCGAGAAGGGGCGGGGGGTGCCCTGTCTGATCGCGATTGCCCAAGACCCGTCCGGCGATACCAAGCCGGTGTCTCTCGCCTATGCGTCGGCTATTGGTGGTGGACGCGCTGCTGTTTTGGAAACCTCGTTCAAAGAAGAGACCGAGACTGACCTGTTTGGCGAACAGACGGTCCTGTGTGGCGGCATTACCGAGCTGATGCGGGCAGGATTCGAAACGCTCGTGGATGCCGGCTATGCTCCTGAAATGGCCTATTTCGAGTGCTTGCACGAGATGAAGCTTATTGTGGATCTGATTTATGAAGGCGGGATCACCAATATGCGCTACTCCATCAGTAATACTGCTGAATACGGGGATATGACGCGTGGGAAACGTGTCATTGGCGAGGAAACCCGCCAGGCCATGAAACGTATTTTGGCCGATATCCAGTCCGGAAAATTCGCCGACGAATGGATCAGTGAGCATCGAGCCGGCTCGCCGCGTTTTCGTGAGCTGCGGAAAGCGGGCGAGAGTCACCCGGCTGAGGTGGTTGGAGAGCATCTGCGCAGCATGATGCCCTGGCTCCAGCAAAGCCGCCTTGTTGATCGAGCAAAGAATTAATTGAGGGGTAGGGCCAGGGGGGGAAGGGTCTATCCGAATAACCTTAGGCGTCCGGTTCTGTCTGTCTGAGCGAAGCTAAGAATCTCTGCCCTAGGCGTGGTGTTAAGATGTTTCGCTGCGCTCATCATGACACCGTGAAACCGTTACTCCGATAGCTTCTAAGAGTTAGGGTTAGGGACTAAGGGCTGGTAGTATTCGCAATGCATTTCGCACGTGAGGGATATGGATGGATCTTCGGACTGGGCGCGCTTTCCCTCGTACTTGGTCTCTTGGAGTGGCAGCCCTTTGGTTGGCTGGTTTTCGGGCTAACCCTCTTTATTGCCTTTTTCTTTCGCGACCCTGACCGCGCTATTCCTGATGACGAGCGCTTTATTGTGTCACCCGCGGATGGACGCATAATCACTATCGAACAGCATGCCCAGGGCAAATATCTCTCTGAGCAACCGTCCTCGCACGTAGGTATTTTCCTGTCTCCGCTCGACGTCCACGTGAATCGTGTCCCGATCTCCGGCCAGGTGACGAAAATCCAGTATCAACCGGGGAAATTCCATGCGGCGTTTGCGTCTGACGCAGGGGAGGTGAACGAGCAAAATGCAGTGATGTTGCAGGATGCTCAGGGCCGACATTTCATTTTGGTTCAAATCGCGGGTATGTTGGCTCGGCGCATTGTGTGCCGAATTAAAGAGGGCGGCCAGGTTCAGCAGGGTGATCGGTACGGCATGATTATGTTAGGCTCCCGGGTTGATCTCTACTGTCCGGCAGACGCGGAATTAAAGGTTGAAGTAGGGCAACGGGTGAAGGCTGGTGAGACGATCATCGGCGAGTACCCCAGCATCGCCGAAAGCTCTGTGTCATCATGAATACACGCAAAAAGATTGGACGTCTGCCTACCGCCAAGAAAATGCGGCCCCCTTCGCACAGAGGGGTCTATCTGCTGCCCAATCTGTTTACGACCGGTGGGCTGTTGTGTGGCTTCTACGCGATCATTGCGACGATCAAGGGCGACTTCCGGGTTGCTGCGACCGCGGTGCTTGTCGCCCTCATCTTTGACGCGCTGGACGGACGTATTGCCCGTATGACGAAGACCTCAAGCCAATTTGGCGCGGAATATGATTCCCTGTCTGACTTGGTGGCTTTTGGCGTTGCTCCCGGCGTATTGGCCTACTGCTGGGCTTTAGAGCCGTGGGGACCGTGGGGCTGGCTGGTTGCCGCCCTCTATGGTGTGTGTGGCGCACTCCGACTCGCTCGCTTTAATGTCCAGACTGCAGTGGTGGATAAAGACAGCTTTGTCGGACTGCCGATACCTGCGGCCGCCGCGGTTGTCGCCACAACGATTTGGCTCTACTACTTCCTCGGAGGCGAAGGGACGACGAGTAAACACCTCACCTTACTCCTCCTGGTGTCTGTGCTGGCCGGCTTGATGATCAGTACGATTCGCTATGCGAGCTTCAAAGACCTTAACCTCCGTGACCGCCAGCCGTTTAGACTCCTTGTTGTGGGCATCATTATTCTCCTGCTCACGATCGCCGAGCCACAGCTTATGTTGTTTGGTCTCGCGACTGTGTATGCCGTGTCGGGTCCGCTGATGATGATTTCGCACTGGCGGAAGAAGCGCGATCACCCTGAACAGGAGACTCCTATGGCTGTTGTCCATCCCGAACGCGTACGAGAAGAGTCGCCTCGCCGGTCGCTCACGCAAACCCATTCACTTGACAAAGAGAAAAAGGGTTCGATATAAGAGAAGACAACATGCGTAGAGCAATCATAAAGATTAAAACTTTAGGTCTCCTGCTTGACCTCCTACTTATCGTCCCGCCTGGGGGATCCGAGGGAGGCGTGTAGGACGCACCACACTCTCGGAAGCCACGCGCGGGACAACCGATTCGTGGCTTTTTTTATAGGGCTGCGGGTCTACTCGCAGCCCTTTTTATTTATATGGATCAAACCGAGGAGGAACATATGGAACGCGACGTTGTCAAGATTTTCGATACCACATTGCGTGACGGCGAACAGTCGCCCGGTGCCACCATGAATATCGAAGAAAAAGTCATGATAGCGGGCCAGCTCGAGAAGCTCAATGTGGATGTCATTGAGGCCGGCTTCGCTGCCTCTTCGGAGGGCGATTTTGAATCGGTTCGGCGTGTGGCCGAGCTTGTTTCCACGCCCATTGTCTTGAGTTTAGCACGCACCAAGGAAGACGACATTCGCCGCTCCATTCAGGCAGTGGGAAAGGCGAAGCATCCCGGCGTGCATATTTTTATTGCGACCTCTGACATTCACCTCAAACATAAGCTGATGATGAGTCGTCAGGAGTGCCTGGACGCAGCCGTGTGGGCGGTCGAGTTTGCCAAAAAGCACCTGGACTATATAGAGTTTTCGGCTGAAGACGCCTCCCGGACGGATCGCGACTTTCTGGTCCAGATTTTCAGTGAAGTCATTCAGGCAGGCGCGGTGACGCTGAATGTTCCGGATACGACCGGCTATGCCATTCCGCAGCAGTTTGGTGCCCTGTTTCAATATTTGCAAGAGAACGTTCGTGGCGGAAAGGACTTGACCTGGAGTGCCCACTGTCACAATGATCTCGGCTTGGCCGTAGCCAACTCCCTCGCGGCTATTGAAAACGGGGCGCGCCAGGTTGAGTGTACGATCAACGGCATAGGCGAACGCGCGGGGAATACGTCTATGGAAGAAGTCGTGATGGCGCTTAGGACACGGGAAGACATGTTCTCCAATGTCAAAACCAATGTGGTCACTGAGCAGATTTATCCCTCCAGCCAGCTCTTGTCGCAAATCACCGGTATCATTGTCCCGATCAATAAACCGGTCGTTGGCGATAACGCCTTTGCCCATGAGGCAGGTATTCACCAAGATGGGGTACTCAAGTACAAGCTGACCTATGAGATTATGCAGCCGCAGACGATCGGACTGGACAGCAACCGACTGGTGCTAGGCAAACACTCCGGCCGCCATGCGTTTATAGAGCGCCTGAAGTTCCTTGGCATCGACTACAGCGGCACGGATATGAATAAGGCGTTCGTGCGCTTTAAAGCGTTGGCTGACAAGAAAAAGAGCGTGTACGATGAGGATTTGATTGCGATTGTGATGGAAGAGACGGCGCGTGTCCCGGATAAATATGAACTCCTGTACCTGAATGTTGCGTCGTCAAGTATCGCCGTCCCCCACGCAACAGTGAAGATGAAAGTCGACGGGGAAGAGCAAGTTGAGGATGCCTCTGGCGACGGCATGGTTGATGCCTGCTACAAAGCCATTTCCAAAATCGCTGAAATGGACTTGCAGCTCGAACGCTATTCGGTCCAATCCATCACCGGTGGGACGGACGCCCAAGGCGAAGTGTCGTGTCTTTTGCGCCAGAATGGAACCTCGGTTAACGGACGAGGGTCGCATACCGACATCATCATGGCCAGCGCTTTAGCGTTTACCAACGCGCTCAATAAACTGGCCTATCTTGGGCGTTATGGCGATCAGTCTGGCGTTCACCGAGAAGGGCCGTAATCAGGGATTACCTCTATTTGCGGGCGTCGGCCCTATTTGATTGCGCCTAACGTTTGTGATGGACTTGCCGCACGAACCAACAGGCAAGGAGAACGATATGGCACATAAAGTTTCAGTGTTTGCGGGGGACGGCATCGGTCCTGAGGTTATGGGCGAGGCGACTGAGGTCCTCAAGATCGTCGGGCAGCGATTTGGACTGGATTTTACGTTTGAGCCGGCTTTGGCCGGCGGCTGTTCAATTGACGCACACGGAGTGGCGCTGACGGATTCCGCGCTCCGCGTGGCCAAAGAGAGCGATGCGGTATTGCTTGGAGCGGTTGGCGGGCCCAAGTGGGATGACCCAAAATCCACGGTCCGTCCGGAGCAAGCTATCCTGGGACTGCGCAAGGAGCTGGGGCTGTTTGCAAACCTACGGCCGGTTCAGGTCAATCGACATTTGGTGCACGCTTCGACTTTGAAGCGTGAAGTCTTGGAGGGTGTTGACCTGATGGTGGTACGCGAGCTGACCGGTGGGGTGTATTACGGCCGGCCGAGCGAACGGCGTATGGGTCCGTCCGGACGGGAAGCCGTTGATACTATTTTCTACACCGAAGGAGAGGTCGAACGTCTGATGCGGGCGTCTTTTGAGCTGGCTCGCAAGCGGCGCAAAAAACTCACCTCCGTTGATAAGGCAAACATCATGGCGTCGTCGCGCATGTGGCGCGAAGTCGCCAATGAAGTTGCGCAGGATTACCCCGATATCGAATATGAGGATGTCCTGGTTGATGCCATGTCGATGCATCTGATTCGACGGCCGAGCGATTTTGATGTCATAGCCGCAGAAAATATGTTCGGTGACATTCTGACTGATGAAGCGTCTATGCTCGTTGGGTCCATGGGCCTGCTGCCATCAGCGTCACTCGGAGAAGGGTCGCACGGGTTATATGAACCCATTCATGGTACGGCTCCGGACATCGCCGGTCAAGATAAAGCCAACCCGCTTGCCATGATCCTTTCGACCGTACTCATGCTGCGCCTCTCGTTTGGACAGGACGACGCGGCGCAAGCGATTGAAGATGCTGTCGAGCAGGTCTTGGCCAGCGGCTACCGAACGCCGGATATTGCCCAGCCGGAATGCCACCTGGTCGGCTGCAAGGAAATGGGTCGTCTCGTTCGAGAGAAGCTGCGGGAGTAGTGACTGGCTGACTAGGACGTCGCCTTGAGGTGCAGCTCCTTTGTTGAGCCAAATGGTTCTTGGGAGGAGTAGGGCATGCCACGGCGTGCCCTATTCTGGGCGACCGACCGATCACCCCTACACCTTAACGTGTTCCGCTGGCTCGCAGGAGCGCGATGATGGCTTTTTTCTGACCCCGCTTGTGAAAGTCTGCAAGCATACTCTTCTCTAATGTCCCGGGCATGGCATCTGAGGCAGTGAGCAAGAGCGTCGCGGTAGCGGGCTGATTGTTCCACAGCGCTACCGCGAGTGCCGTCCAACCATGCATCTCGTGCAGTTGTTCTTGCCCCGTGGGTGAGCAGTAACTGGACGATGTCGGTAGCCTGACCTGCTGCTCGGAGCAGGAGGTACGATCCAGACTGGTTAACGACTTCAACCTCAGCCCCATAGCCGAAGAACAGGCCGACGAGCGCGGTATGACCTCTGGTCGCTGTTGCCATGAGCGCGGTTATACCTGACGGCGATGGGACGACGACCCGAGCCCCGCAGTCTAACAGGAGTTGAGCGGATTGGGCGTGGCCGTTCCAGGCTGGCAGCATTAGTGCTGACCAGCCGTTTCGGTCATAGATGTTGATACCAACACCTAAATCCAGCAAGAGCTGGACCATGTCACTATGGCCATGGAAGGCGGCATACATCAGCGCAGTCCGTCGCTCTCCATCGCGTATATGTGGAGAAACATTCAGCATGAGCAGGCTCTTGGTCAGTAGAAGTGAGCCTGCTTTCGCGCTGTCAAGAAAGACTTCATCGGCCCAATGCTCCAAAGCTTGACGCGAGGTAGACGCCCTGTGTTGGGCAGTCCGGCGGAATTCGGCTACCCAGTCCTGGAGATGCTGGAGAGTGGAAGGAGAGTCGCGGGCTGAAGACGCACCGCTGTCGTGGCAGCCCAAACACAGGACGCACAACAACGCCAGCCCTGCAGGATGGAGTGACCTCTACTCGCTCTTCTAGTCCATATCGGAAAGAGAAACAGACCTGTGAAACGGCTTTTGAGAGGGGCCACTCTGTCGTAAGTTATCCATGCTTGCTACGCTTGAGCAAGTCGTACCAGTAGAATGCCACGACAACGAGCGCGTGGGTAATGAGCCCCTGGCGGACGATCTCCGGCAGGGCGCTGACGGGTACCAAAGTGACTTCGGTTTCCTCTGTTGTATCGAAGCTGGGTTCACATATTTTTTCAACGTTCCGGGCCAGAAAGCTATGGCAACGGTTGGCCTGAATAGCCGGGTTCGGGTGTATGGCCCCGAGGGGGATGATGTCGTCCGAGTCATAGCCGGTCTCTTCTTGCATTTCCCGACGTGCGGCATGCAACGGAGAGACGTCCTCTTGATCGACCATACCGCCAGGAATTTCGAGCGTGATATCGTCCGTCCCGTGACGGTATTGACGGATCAGGACGACCTCTTCATTCGGTGTTACGGGGATGATGTTCACCCACTCGCTGCTGTCCAGAACAAAGAAGTCATGCGGTTTTCCGGTCCGTGGAGAACGCGAAACGTTTTTTTGCAAAGAGAAAATTCTACACGAGTAGACTGTTTCCGAGTCCAGCCGTTGCCAGGGCTTGATCTTACTATGTGGCTGATCAGACATGGCAGCAGAAGGAGGGTTAGAACAGCCGCCGGTACTCGATGGCTGGACAGCGGTCCATGATGACCGTTAGACCGGCTGCGCGCGCTTTTTTTGCTGCGATTTCGTCAATGACTCCGAGCTGGAGCCAGAGGATGGAGGCGCCGATGGAAACGGCATTCTCAGCAATCTGATCAACAAACTCTGAACGCCGGAAAACGTCGACCATATCGACCGTATCCGGGATCTGGCGAAGACTCGGAAAGCAGCGCTCGCCAAGCACTTCCTGGCAATGAGGGTTGACGGGAATAATGGTATGGCCTCTGGCCTTAAGGAGAGCCGCGATCTCATGGCTGTCCCTGCTTGGATCGGGGGAACAGCCGACAACGGCAATGCTGCGCGGTGTTGTCAGAATGTTCCGAATTGTTTCGTCAGCCGGGTTAATAAAGGAAGTCATACTGCCCGCTGTATCAGATCCTCAAAGGAATGCTCAAGACAGCGCTTAATCTCCACCATGCGGGCACGAAAGGCTTCCTCGCCCTGCATAGCAGGATCATCAATATCTCCGCGCTCGCCTGCAAACTCTTTGAGTGTGAAAGCGGGCTTCCCGTTTGCTTCGGGGTAGGCATCGAGCATGGACTTCTGCTCGCCTGTCATGGTGAGAATCAGATCCGCGTTCGCAATGAAATCGCGATGCCGTTTGAGGTCAGTCGAAACGAATTCCTCGCGGTTGATATGGATATCGTGCTCTTGCAGGATGAAATGCGCATCGAGAGAAGCGATCATGCCATCTCTGGCATAGATGGCAATGCCGCCCGAACGAACAGTAATATTCCGGATGCCACGGTCGGCCAACATCTTTTCCAATAAGACGTGCGCCATCACACTGCGACTCGTATTGGCGTGACAAACAATGAGAATACTGTAGGCAGATTGTTGTGTCACCGGTTCTGTCATTCTGAGCGCCGCGAAGAATCTCGCCCCTGTATATGGGATACCGTCTGAGTGAAAAGAAAGAGGGCAGGGACCAATCCCTGAGGGCTGACCACTGCCCGTACGAACGAGCGGGATGAATTGCTCCGGTCTCGTTTTGCTAGTCTTGTTTGAGCGATTTAAATATGGACCCAAGCTCCTCTTTTGCCGTGTTGCCCTTGCTGAGTTCTACTTTGAGTTTCTCACCAAGCTCAGCGGCTTCCCACGTGCCTTTTTTCTTGACGGTTCCCACAGAATGCCAGCCCTGCATGAGCCACACACAGCCACCACCCACACGAAATATTTCGCCGTGCACATCCGCTGCATCTTCACTCGCAAGCCACGTCACTAACGGGGCAATATGACCAGGGTTAAAATAATCGTGTTCGCCTTCCTTTCCTGGTCCTGCCATAAGCCCGGCGGTTTGCGGCGTCGCATCCACGGTCATACGCGTACGGGCAAGCGGAGCGATCGCGTTCCCTGTGACCCCGTATTTCTGCATCTCGCGGTCAATAATAATGGCCAGTGTTGCCAAGGCGGCTTTTGCCGGGCCGTAGTTCGGTTGGCCTGGGCTGCCGAGCAGGCCTGCGTCTGACGAGGTATTTATCACGCGGCCATTCAAGATGTTCCCCTGCTTGTGCTGCTCGCGCCAGTATTCGCAGGCGTGCCGAGCACAGTTGAAGGACCCCTTGAGGTGGACGTTCAGAACGGTATCCCACTCTTCTTCCGACATGTTGAAGATCATGCGGTCACGCAGGATGCCCGCGTTGTTGACCAGGATATTGATCTTGCCAAAAGAGTCGACGGCACATTCGACAATACGTTTGGCACCTTTGAAATCCGTCACGCTCTCGAAATTCGCTACGGCCTCTCCACCTGCGGCCTTGCCTCCGTCGACCCCTCGCCGGGCCGGGCTGCTATCTGAGCCCGTTCCATCAAAACTTCCACCCAGATCGTTCACAACGACCTTGGCCCCATTTTGAGCAAGAAGCAACGCTTCTTCACGCCCAATACCGCGACCTGCTCCAGTCACAATAGCAACTCTGCCATCCAGTAACATGTGCTTTTCTCCTTATCCTATTGTCTCAGTTTATTCAATATACGAGGGCAGTTAAGCCACTCTTGTCTGCCTGAGATGCCAGGATTTGTCAAGGAGTTGAGTGAGGAAGAAGACGAAAAAGACCCCGGAGGAATGTGTCCTCCGTGGCTATCTCAGCCAAGGTCAAACAAGATCAATTCGACGATCTATGCGTCGTAGTAGAGCGCAAATTCGTACGGGTGGGGGCGCAGGCGCAGTTCGTCAATCTCCTGCGTACGTTTGTATTCGACCCAGGTTTCAATCACATCTTGCGTAAAAACATCGTCTTTTAACAAGAAGTCATGGTCTTTTTCTAATGCAGCAAGAGCATCCTCTAGTGAGCCAGGCACGGACGGGACATTGGCCAGCTCTGCCGGCGTTAGAGCGTAGATGTCTTTATCAAGCGGATTGCCAGGGTTCAGTTTGCGTTCAACACCGTCGAGACCGGCCATGAGCATAGCAGAGAAGGCCAGGTAGCCATTGGCAGTAGGATCAGGGAAGCGGACCTCAATGCGTTTGGCCTTTGGACTCATCGAATACATGGGGATGCGGACAGCTGCTGAACGATTGCGGGAAGAGTAGGCCAGATTCACTGGTGCCTCAAAACCCGGAACCAGGCGGCGGTAAGAGTTTGCCGTCGGGGCGGCAAACGCGCAGATGGCAGGCGCGTGGGCCAGGATACCGGCAATATAGTACATGGCAAGCTCGCTCATCCCACCGTATCCGTCACCAGCAAACAGCGGGATGCCGTCTCTCCAAATCGACTGGTGAACGTGCATGCCCGAGCCATTGTCCCCAAAGACAGGTTTGGGCATAAAGGTCGCTGTCTTGCCATGCTTTTTGGCGACGTTCTTGACAATATATTTATACCATTGAAGAGCATCCGCCATCGCAACCAGAGGAAGAAAGCGCAAGTCGATCTCCGCCTGTCCTGCAGTCGCCACCTCGTGGTGATGCTTTTCAACCCGCAGCCCGACCTGCTCCATGGTCTGCACCATCTCGGTCCGAAGGTCTTGGAAGGAGTCGAGCGGTGAAACCGGGAAATAGCCCTCTTTGTGGCGCGGCTTGTAACCGAGGTTTGGACCCTCATCGCGACCGGAGTTCCAGACGCCCTCAACCGAATTCACATGGTAATAGCCTTCATAGGCATTCTGATCGTAGCGCACGTCGTCAAGAATGAAAAATTCCGGCTCTGGCCCGAAATAGGCGAGCTCGCCAAAACCACCAGACTGGACATAGGCTTCCGCTTTTCGGGCAATGTAGCGTGGGTCGCGTGAATATGCCTCTCGGGTAATCGGGTCAACAATATTCCCGAGTAAGCTCAGCGTTGGCTTTTCGCAGAACGGGTCGATGACCGCAGTGCTGGGATCGGGTATGACCAGCATGTCCGAGGCGTCGATGGGCTGCCAGCCACGAATAGATGATCCGTCGAAGCCTGATCCATTTTCGAAGAGATCTTCATCGTACTCACTCATCGGGATGGTGAAGTGTTGCCAGGTGCCGATTAAGTCTATGAACTTGAGGTCGACTAACTCAGCGCCCTTTTCTTTTGCCAGTGCGATAGCTTCTTGTGGTGTCATATTGACCCTGTCCTCCTTACCGTATCGTAAAGTGATGATATTCTTGAGTGACGCGGGTTACAGTGCGTCTTCTCCGCGTTCTCCTGTCCGTATGCGGATCACTTCTTCGACCGGGGTGACAAAGATTTTCCCGTCTCCGATACGGCCTGTTTTGGCTGCCTCCTGAATGGATTTGATCACGCTGCCCACCTGGTCCTCACTGACAACGATTTCAAGCTTGACCTTTGGGAGGAAATCTACCACGTATTCGGCTCCCCGGTATAGCTCGGTATGACCCTTCTGTCGACCGAAGCCTTTGACTTCGCTCACGGTCAAGCCACGCAATCCGGCAGCATTCAAGCTTTCTTTCACCTCGTCAAGCTTAAAAGGTTTGATGATCGCTTCGACCTTTTTCATCGTAGCCATGGTAACGGCCCTCCCTGGCCCTCTCTAAAATAAAATGCGCAAATTGTAAAGCGGATGAGCAGGTTTCGCTGGGAGCAATTCGCCTAACACGGCTCTATGCAGAGCAAGACAAGTGCCAGGCCAGAGGGCGCCAGAGAGAAGAAGCTTGCTGAAGAAATCACGTCCACGCGGGAAGGTGATGCTGCCTAGTTCACAGGCAGCGCTATTTTTTTTAGGCATGCGGTGATGAGTTCCCAAGACAGAATTTCTGCTCTTTGCCTTTCATAAGACGGCTAATGTTCTCATGATGGCGGAGAATAATCAGGACTGCGATGATTATGCCTGCGATGTTGTGCGGGCGAGGGTAGGAGAGGAAGAAGATAAGAAACGGAGTCAGTGCCGCCGCGATGAGAGAGGCAAAAGAGACAAAACGCGTTGCGGCAAAAACGATGACAAAGCCGAGGAGCGCCGTCAGGATGGCAGTCGGTGCAAGTCCGAGGAACACGCCCAGTCCGGTTGCAACCCCTTTTCCTCCAGAAAAGCGCATAAACACAGAAAAGAGGTGCCCAAGGATCGCCATCACGGCAGTGCTGGCTTGGACAATCTCGCCCAGGCCCAACCAGCCGACGACGAGAACGGGGAGAAGCCCTTTGAGAACATCGCCTACGAGGGTAAGGATGCCTGCCTTTTTCCCAGCCGTGCGTGCTACGTTGGTGGCTCCAATATTCCCGCTCCCGGCCTCACTCACGGTAATACCCTGCCGCTTTGCGATTAGGACGCCGGTTGGAATAGAGCCACACAGATAGGCGGCGATACTGGAAATGACCAAAACGCCAAGGTCTAGTTCTGACGCCATAGTGTCTGAGCCAATTCCTCAGAAGTACTCGAGGGTAAAGGGCTGAATTGAAATGGTCGGGGTGACTGGATTCGAACCAGCGACCCCACGGCCCCGAACCGTGTGCTCTACCAGGCTGAGCCACACCCCGACGCAAATACTCTGTGCTCGCCCCCCTAATAGCTTGGGGCGGGTCCTGGGGTCAAGTAGGGCGCGGGCGAGTAGCGTTATGGTCCCGTATGCCTAGACTCGCGTTAGGCCAGAGTGTAGGACCAGATGTCCCCGACACGCCGGAAGCCGTTTTCAATAAGGAGAGCGGGTAACATCTGTCCTGATGATAGCTCTCCTGTAGTTGGCCAAACCAGGGCCGGACAGCCGCGTTTCCGTGCACGTTCCTTAGCAAAATCCAGCAATGCTAGCTGGATATCGAGCGGCGCTGTCGGCACGACGGCCAGCTCCAAAATAGCCCGCCAGCCCTCAAAGCGAAGCGCGCGAATATAGCTGACGAGCAGCATGCCCCAGAGCGCATCATCACGTGCGGCAACATAGAAATCGAGAGCGGGGTCTTTAGCGAGTCGTCGCCAGTGGCGCACCTCGGCTTTGCTGAATGCGGCGAGCGAATCGGGCGGAGATTCCGGACAGATCACGGACTGCAACGCCACGACGTCAGTGCGTCTTCCTCGACGGATAGTGAGCATGGCTTGCTTTCCTACCACACATTGATACCAGCCTGGAATACCAGACCAGTAATGCGACCAGCGGAAAATCAGAAAACCCCGCCGCCCATTGCCAGTAGCCTGAAAAAGTTCTACCGTCCACTCTCCCTTGTTGCAAGATAATACCTTTTCTCTAGAAACGAAGAAGCTGTATTTGCTCAATGTCTCTTGTGAGTGTATCCCTGCGTATTGAACGGTTTGCCTACGGCCCGACTGGGGTAGGACGAGTCACTGAGCAAGTTGGGCAAATGGACAAAGTCGGCAAAGTCGTCTTTGTCCCGAATACTGTGCCTGGTGATGATGTTGACGTCGTCATCACAGAAGAAAAAAAACGTCATGCAAGTGGGCGAGTCATTGCTTTACGGCGTCCGTCTCCGGAGCGGCGCAACCCTCCGTGTCCCTATGTACCACGCTGCGGGGGCTGTCCGTGGCAGCAAGCAACGTATCCTGAGCAACTCCGTGCTAAGGAGTCGCTGGTGCGGGAGAATATGCGGCGTATTGGTGGGATGGCAGACCCCCCGATCTTGCCGATTATCCCTAGTCCTCAGGAATGGCGCTACCGCCACCGAATTCGATTACGTACAGAATCGCCAGCACGACTCGGCTTCTATCAAGCGCAATCGCACGCACTGGTAGAACTGGCCGATTGTCTTATCGCCGGGAAAAACAGCGCAACTCACCTCGCTTGTGCCCGTGACTGGCTGGCTCAATTGCAAACTCTCGTCCGCCGTGTCGAGTTGGTAACGAGCGACCCTATTTGCAACTCTGCTGAGGGCGTGGTCCTCATGGGAAACGCTGAGGGTCCTTTTCGCACAGCAGACGATGAGGTGTGTGCTGCTTTTTTGCGAGCCCATGGAGATGTCTCGGGACTGATCCTCTTTGGGCGAGGCTGGCGACGAACCTGGGGAAAGACGCATATCGTGTTAGACTTGGGCGTTGGTGGGTTCACCCTTGTAGTGAAAAACGGTGGATTCACTCAGGTCAATCCTGCTGCCAACCGAGTGTTGATCAAAACTCTCCTGCAGCTCGGGGAGTTTGATGGATCACATAAAGTGATTGAATGTTATTGCGGGGGGGGGAATTTAAGCTTGCCGATTGCCGCGCATAGTCACAAACTCTTTGGTATTGAGCAAGATGCCAACGCCATTGCCGACGCCCGGGACAATAGTGCGCGGGTTGGATTGCAGAATGTCGAGTTCATCCATGCGTCCGCACATGCCGGGCTGCAAACGCTGTTGCGCAGGAACGTACAAGCCGGCGTGGTGGTGTTAGATCCACCCCGGGCTGGAGCAGCTGAAATCCTTGAAGTAATCCCTCAGCTTGGGGCTACAAAGATTGTGTATGCGTCGTGTGATCCAACAACATTAGCGCGCGACCTGCGTCGACTCGGTCAGAGTGGGTACCGTGTGGACAGCCTCCAACCCATTGATCTTTTCCCCCAAACCTACCACGTTGAGACAATCGCCGTTGCTGTATTGACTTGAGGAAAACTGGCCCCTATGCTGCCTGCAATATCCCCGTGTCGCACCTAAAACGGAGCTTCGGTGGAGACGCATCATGTCATCAAAAACACAAGAAAAGTCACGCCCTGCGAAAGTCACCCTGATCCCTGCTAAAGGGGTCTGCCAAACTATCAACTACTTGCTGGAAGATCGTGATGAGCTTGAATGGCTGGTCGCGATCGGGCGCAATAAACGCGGCGAGATTTTCTTCTATGATACCGGCGGCGACATCATCGAAGACCTCGGCAGCCTCGATTATCTCAAGCAACGGTTGCTGCGTGCGCACTTTGGTGACGAGTGGGAGTAAAGCCGCCGTTCGTTTCAGGGGCCGGTAGCTATCCGGGCGCCTGACGGCTAGCCCCCGACCCACAGCTAGGTGCCAGCATCTTCACGCGGCTGATCAGCCATAATTTGGCCGCCCTCTATCCTGAGGGGCACGCGGGGCAGAAACTTCCCGCACGGCGGACCAAAAATACATTCTCCAGTGTCCGGCTCAAAGGCCGCACCGTGCGTTGCGCACAGGATGTAGCGTCCATCTTCAGTCAGGAATTGATTATCGATCCAGTCCATCGTCATCGGCACATGGGCGCAACGGTTGACGTAAGCGAAATACTGGCCGCCATAATTCACCAGGAAACATTCTGTTTCCCGTCCCTCGACAGACAGCAGAAATTTCTTCGTCTGTCCGGGCTCTACTTCCCCTACCTGGGCGACGGTGACCAGTACAGGTGTCTCACACTGTGACACTCAAGCCTCCTATAGTATCTTTACGCGTTACAACGTAGTGTAGCATTGAGACAAAAGAAGGGGAATCGAGCCGTTACGTCTGGGCGCCGGTCTCGCAGGAGAAGAAAGGAAAAACGAGAGACGGAGTGTCTTGATGTGGCGTCTGAGTTTGACTGTGGGTCTATCTGTAGGGATGGTCATACAGAGTGTTGCCGATGAAGGTGTGTCGATCCAACCGCTCGACGCCGGCCTTATCTTGACAGTGCATCCAGTTTTTGTGCATTTTGCAATTGCTCTAATTTTCTTTGGAGTACTCCTCGACTGTGGGGGGAGTATCTTGCGCAATCGTGAGTGGCAACGGGCTGGTCAGATCGGTTTTTTTGTGGGAGCGGGTGGGGTTGGTCTGGCGGTCCTGAGTGGCTGGATTGAGCAGCAATTACCACAACCCAGCAGTGTCTTTGATCCCCAAGTGCAGGAGTTGTTCGTTTACCATGAGTATGGCGGCTATATTCTGCTTGGCTTTTTTGTCATTCTCACGGTTGCGCGGCTGCAAATCAATGCCCAGCTCCCGCTGCTGTATATGATCCTGGCCGGCCTTGGTCTCATCGGTCTGACCATCCAAGGCTATTGGGGTGGGGAGATGGTCTACCGGTATGGCGCAGGCGTGCGTGCCGTCCAGGTGCTGAGTGAAGCAGCCGCCATCCGGGAGAGGCAGAGTAGTCGGTCTACTCAGGCTATGCAGACGCAGGGCAGACCGACTACTCCCCAGGAGAATGCACCCCGGGGGTCCACTCCGTAACCCACCCACTAGTCTGCAGTCTCATCTGTTTTGAAACCCGCTTTCGTATGTGCCCCGTCGCAAAACGGCTTATTCGCCGACTGGCCACACCGGCACAGGTACACCGCATCGTCTTCAGTCTTATACGCATTCCTCTTTTGATCGGTGACGCCGACTGCCCCTTTCACCTCATACGGGCCGTTTTTCAGGACCCGAATCGTAACCTCTGCCATACCATATCCTCCTCTTACAAATAATCGCTTGTGCCTGGCGTCAGCGGTACGATACCGCAGACGCCACTGCATTGTTGCACACCCACTGCATTGTTGCACACCCTCTTGCATGTCATGAGAGTGCGGCAAAAACGGGAAATTTGAGACGTACGCCACCCCTATTTTCGACTGTTTTTCCAGTAGGTCAGTCCGCTTCATCCGGTGACTCATGCGGGGCAGGCGGAGGAACTGTTTCTTGGGGCAGGCCAAACGGAGCGAGATCAAGTGACGATTGGCCCGTCATGATCAGTTCGCTGATTACCGTGCCGGTAATGGGAGCCAGGACAATGCCGCTTCGGTGATGGCCCGCCGCTAAGATGACATTGTCGAGTTCAGGCGCGCGACATAAAATGGGTCGGCGAGTCGGGGAGTATGGCCGCAGGCCGGCCCAGAAACGGCTCAGTGGTGCTTTACTGATACCCGGGACGAGCGCTTCAGAACGATGGATAAAAGATTGAATGGCTTCGAGGGTCACATCTTTCGCATGGCCAACATACTCGACCGTTGAGCCAATAATGACCTCTCCGTTTTTGCGCGGAACCAGGTAGTGTTCGTCATGAGAGATGACGTGCCTGATCACGGTTGTACGTACGGCCAGCATTTGCCCCTTGGCCGGTTTGACAGGGATGCTAATGCCAAATAACTCTCCGACTTGGCGTGACCAGGCGCCGGCGGCAATGACGACTGTGCCCGCCTCGACCCATTCTTCGCCAATGAGGAGAGAGTGCGCTTTTCCATTCTTGATACGAACTTCATTGACCGTGGTATCTACGCGGAACTGGACGCCGCGTTTTTCCGCCGCCTGTGCCAACGCTTCGGCCAGTTTTCCGTTATGCAGATGGTGATCGCCGCTAAAATGCACCGCACTGCATATGTCTGTGGTAAGCGCCGGCTCAACGCGATGTACCTCGTCTGCTGATAGCCAGGTGACAGGATGGCCTTGCTCACGCCTGAGGTCATACAGGCTCCGGTATTTTTTCTCATCTGCATCGTTACGGATGACGCCCAGCACCCCGACTGTCTGATATTCAATATCGATACCCGTCTGCTGTTCAAGATCTTGAATGAGGGCTGGATAGAGTTCCTGACTTGCCCGTTTGAGCTGATACAGAGGACCGTGTTTTGAGCGATCGCTCGACACCGCTAAAATCCCAGCCGCCGCGGCTGAAGCCTCTCGGCCAGGCTGGTGCTTGTCCACAAGAATAGTCTTTTGCTTCTGTCCAGCCAGCGTGTACGCAATGGCGCTACCTATCACTCCACCGCCGATAACGACAACGTCTGCTGTAGCCATGGCCCGCTATTGTAGCGATGAGAAGCGGAAAAGAAAGAGTAACGTCTGCGGTGACAGGCGGGCACGATGGTGCGCAAACTAGTCGAGACTGAAGGCAGGAACTTTCCCGTTCAGCAGGCTGCCGAGCTCTGCCGCCGGGAAGCGCAGACCGAGATAGAACGAGCCGAACAAGCCATACACCGCACTCGCTTCATCAAAGCGCATCTCGTAGACGAGTTTCTTAAAAACAAGCGGATCGTCAGCAAACAGATCAACGCACCATTCCCAGTCGTCAAAGCCGATTGAACCCGAAATGATTTGGGTCACCTGGCCTGCATAGCGCCGGCCGATCATGCCATGCTCGCGCATCATCCGTTGCCGCTCTGCAAAAGGTACCTGATACCAATTTTTGTCTTCGCCGCGTTTCTTATCCATGGGATAAAAACTGAGATACCGGCGTGCCGGTATCGACGGCCAGATGCGGACGGCCATGACTTTTCGCTTTTGCTCCAGTTCTTTTTCCACGGCTTGCTGCCAATCGGCTGTGCCAGGCTGAACACCCTGTTCGGCCAACGCGCGGTACAGAATGATCGAGTCTTGATACAAGCCGAGTTCAACCACCGACACATACGAAGTCGTGGGCTCAAGAAAATCACTTAGCTTGAGTGTGGTGATCTGCAACTCGGCATCATTGACGGCATCAAACGTGCGCCGAAAATGGACCAGCATGAGGTCTCCCTTATGCCCTACGAGCGAAAACAGCCCCGTTTGCTCCGGACCGTCCCGCTCTATTTCTCTGAATGTGAGCAGCGCCTCTTCTAGAATTTCACTTTGGGCACTGGCAGATACGACCTTCCAGTCTGTCCAGCGAATACGGAACATCTGATGGAGAATGGCTGAACCCTCCAGGGCAAGGGGAACCGGTGGGATGTCGTCCGCTGTCTTTTCCGGCAGCGAGGCCGTAGGCTGTTCTAGTTTCATTCTCTATTCCTCGAATTTCTAGCCTTGTCTCTTTCTTTATGTACGGCCTCTGAATGATTAGCGACAACTAAATGGGGCCAAGGCCTGGGTTGTGGGGCTTGCAATAAAGAGCCCTCGACCGATTGAGCGTCCAGACGACCTACGCGTAATTGACGGACTCGCCGGCCGAATCGCGGGGTTGGTCCGCTGAATCGTATGCGGTGCGCGGCAGGCCTCCCTGCCCACAAGGGAAAAATGTCGCGGGCGGCGATGTCGGCGACCGTGGCGCGAGGCATGGAGTATGACAGGCGTTTCAACGTAATAGAATTCGTGGATGACTTCGATAATCTGTGGTGGCTGTTCGATAACGATGATTTCCGGCTCTGCTGCCGCGGCAGGTTCGATAGGGGGGCCGGCAGGATAAAATCGCCTGCTACCGGGCGGATCATGGCTTCGGCCCCATCGGCAGACAGCGTTAAGCGCTGCGCGGTTGCGGCACGGCGCGCTGCAACCGCAAGCCGGTCGACGGTATCAGGATCGAGCGCATGTGCAACTTTCCTGCCTCCAGCAGGTTGTATCCCGATTCCGCTGAGAGGTCGCAGGGCATCGGTACTTCCGTTCTTGATGAGGCCAAAATCCGCAGCAATCTTTTGGGCAAAGGAACCCTGGCCGCGGATGGAATAGTTGTTGCTTGGGTTGTTGCTTGGGACGATGAGCAGCGGCGATGAGGCGACTTTTGTTACAGAGGACGAAGAACGATGGACTGCGACTTGACCCCGGTAGGCTTCAGGGATAGCCACGCTTTGGTCTACAATATGGACAACGCCCCTTGTATCGGCCCGGCCGCACAAGTCCGCCGCTGCCTCAGAGACAGGTCCCAGACATGCGAGACACACGAGGCTGATAAGACGGGCGCTGCCGAGAAAAGGCTGCTTCCACATGGCCCCCATTATAGTCCAGCTAGAGGAGAAGCCAAGCCGCTATTGACCAAGCTCCAGCCACATTGCAGATTGGGGGAGACAACTCGGCAGATCGGGACACATAATACGGTTTCCATTTGATCGTTGTACATGGGCGTTCATGCTTCGACACGCTCAGCAAGAACGGGGATACTCTACAGAATAAGCTGAACCCGCTCACCCTGAGCTTGTCGAAGGGCGAGCCATTATAACACTAAGGGACAGGCTTCAAGCAGAAGCGATATAACTCGACGTGTATCACCTCAGGACGTTCCCCTACTATGGACGAACTCATTCGAAAAGCTGACATTCTGCTTGAAGCCTTGCCGTTTATCCGTCGTTTTTTCGGTAAAACGATAGTGATCAAATATGGCGGCCATGCCATGGAGGACGAGGATCTCAACCAGAACTTTGCGGAAGACATTGTGCTGCTCAAATTTGTGGGCATGAAACCCGTCGTGATACATGGCGGTGGTCCGCAAATCGGGCAAATGCTCAAGCGCCTAGACATTGGCTCCAGCTTCGTGCGTGGCATGCGGGTGACTGATGCCGCAGCCATAGAAGTCGTGGAAATGGTTCTGAACCGTGTCAACAAAGAAATTGTGACCTTGATCAATCAACAGGGGAGTCCGGCCGTTGGCCTGAGTGGGAAAGACGGTGAACTCGTGGTTGCGCGCAAAATGCTGCTTGATAGAGACGGACCGGGTCAACCCGCGCAGCACGACCTTGGCTTTGTCGGAGAGATTATCGGCGTGAATCCGCGTGTAATACATGCGCTGACCGCGCAGGGTTTTATTCCCGTGATCGCGCCCATCGGCATTGGCCAAGCTGGGGAGACATTTAATATCAACGCCGATCTAGTTGCCGGCAAAGTGGCCGAAGCGCTCGAGGCTGAGAAATTTATTTTGCTCACTGACGTGTCAGGGATCAACGATAAAGACGGCAATCTGCTGTCGACCGTCTCCGCAATACAGGCCCAAGAACTCATCGACGATGGGACCATCAGTGAAGGCATGATCCCGAAGGTGGAATGCTGCATTTCCGCCTTGCACGGCGGGGCACACAAAACCCACATTCTGGATGGCCGAGTGCGGCACTCCGTCCTCTTAGAGATCCTGACCAAAGAAGGGATAGGAACCGAAGTCAGCCGGCTGCCGGTTCAGAGGGTGTCCGCATAACGGTTTCAAGGTGTCATGTTGAGCGCCGCGTAACATCTCCACTCCACGCCGAGGGGAGAGATTCTTCGCGGAGTGTATGCTGAGCGCAGTCGAAGGGCTCAGAAGGACAGAACCGGGCGCATTTGGGTATTCGGATAGGCACTTTCGGATAGGCACTTTCGGATAGGCACCTAGGGACAGAGTGTCCCTTTTTTGCGCCCGATTCTAGCTCTTGGCAAAGACAAGGCGCAGGTGTATACGGATGGACTTCCGCTTTGTTTCTCATGTTTGTCCAGAGTGGGCGCGGAATATTTTTTGGGAGATTTTCCAACGAAGCAGCCAGGGGGAAAAGACAATGGCCATGACGAGCCAGGAAATCATCGATCTCAATAATAAATATTTATGTTCGACCTACGCCCGTTTTCCTGTTGCTTTCGTACGTGGCGAGGGCTGTCGGCTGTGGGATGCCGAAGGCAACTCCTATCTGGATTTCTTTGCCAGTCTGGCGGTGATGAACTTAGGACAGTGTCATCCTGCAGTCGTAAAAGCGGTGCAGGAGCAAGTCGCGACCCTGACCCACATCTCAAATCTGCATCATATTATACCCCAAGCCCGTTTGGCGGAATTACTGTGTACGCATTCGTTTGCCGACAAAGTCTTCTTTTGCAACAGCGGTGCGGAAGCGAACGAGGCGTCAATTAAACTGGCTCGTAAATATGGAGTCGAAAAGCGCGACGGCCGGTACGAGATCCTGACTGTGCTGGGATCTTTTCATGGCCGCACCATGGCCACCATTGCGGCCACTGGCCAGGAGAAAGTCCGCCAAGGCTTCGGGCCGGTGCTCGAAGGGTTTCGCTATGTGCAGTTTGGCGATTTGGACGCCATGGCGTCTGCGATTTCCGATAAAACCGTGGCGATTTTAGTCGAACCGATTCTAGGCGAGGGCGGCGTCGTCGTCCCTCCGCTGGGCTACCTCAAGGGGCTGCGCGAGCTGTGCGATCGAAACGGGCTGCTGCTGATTCTCGACGAAGTCCAGGTCGGTATCGGGCGGACTGGCACCCTCTTTGCCTACGAACAGGAAGGCATCACGCCGGACATCATGCCGTTGGCGAAAGCGCTGGGCGGCGGTGTCCCTATCGGCGCCATGCTGGCCAAAGCGGAGGTGGCAGAAAGCCTCAGCCTCGGTTCGCACGGCTCAACCTTTGGAGGGAATGCGATTGCGTGCGCGGCCGGTGTTGCCGTTATCGAAACCTTGCTCAACGACGGCCTGCTCGATCATTGTGCTGAAATGGGTGCCTACTTCTTGGGTAAGCTGCAGACGCTGAAAGAGCAATTCTCTTTTATTAAAGAGGTGCGCGGTCAAGGCCTCATTCTGGGAGCCGAGCTTGATCGTGAAGGCGGAAAAATTGCGGATACCTGTCTCAGAGAAGGTGTCATGATTAATTGCGCTGCGGGGAAAGTCTTGCGCTTCCTGCCTCCTCTGATCATCACCAAAGAAGAAATCGATGAGGGCTTAGACATCCTAGAGAAAGTATTGGCCCAGCAATGAAACGCGACTTGCTTAGCATTGCCGACTTACCGCCAGCTGACCTTGAGGAAATCTTCTCACTTGCGCAAGGACTCAAAGCCGACCGTCAAAAAGGCTGGCCGCATCCCATTAGGGCCGGCAAAACGTTGGCCATGATTTTTGAGAAACCCAGCTTGCGTACCCGTGTCACGTTCGAGGCCGGCATGGTCCAGCTCGGCGGCTACGCCATTTATCTCTCGCCCTCGGACATCGGCCTTGGCACCCGAGAAACTGTGCCCGACGTTGCGCGGAATCTCTCGCGTTGGGTCGACATCATCATGGCCCGGACATTTTCCCATCAGGTAATTACGGAACTCGCCCAAGCGGCAACCGTTCCGGTCATCAATGGCTTGTCTGACTTACTTCATCCCTGCCAAGTGCTCGCCGATTGTCTCACTTTGATTGAGCATCGCGGCAGCCTGGATGATCTCAAAGTCGCCTTTGTCGGCGATGGCAATAATATGGTGCACTCGTGGTTTAACGCGGCCGCGAAATTGCCGATTCGTTTTGTGTTAGCCTGTCCGCCCGGGTATGAACCGGACCGGGAGATGCTGGAGCATGCGCACCAGAGTGGCGCGCGTGTCTCTGTCACGCATACGGTGGCTGAAGCCGTACGTGAAGCAGACGCGGTGTATACCGATGTGTGGACGAGTATGGGTCAAGAGGAAGAGGTTGTTGTCCGCCGTGAAGCATTCAAAGACTATCAGGTCAACGCCCATGTGATGGGCTTGGCTAAGTCTGGTGCGCTAGTTATGCACTGTTTACCGGCCCATCGCGGGGAAGAAATTACAGCCGAGGTGTTGGATGGGCCGCAGTCCGTTGTCTTCGATCAATCTGAAAATCGCCTCCATATCCAGAAGGCCATTATAGTGTGGTTGCTCCAGTAGAAGGGTCCGGACGCTAGCCTGTAGACGCTTTTGCCAGAGAGCCGTAAAACCAGATGTGCTGCTGTGTCAGGCTGTTGAGTGAGAGAGACGTCTGTAGGCCGGTGTCGCCTTTCACATGTTCAGCGAGCGTTTTTTGAAAGGAAATCTATTGTGGTGGATGTAAAAAAGATTGTCCTTGCTTATAGCGGCGGTTTAGACACTTCAGTTATTTTACGCTGGCTTCTTGATACCTATGGGTGTGAAGTTGTGGCCTTTTGTGCGGACCTAGGCCAAGGAATGGAAATAGATCCGGTTGAAGGAAAGGCCAAGGCGGTTGGGGCAAGCGCTGTCTATATCGAAGACCTACGTGAAGAATTCGTGCGCGACTACGTTTTCCCTATCCTGCGTGCCAACGCATCCTACGAAGATGGTTACCTCCTCGGCACTTCCATCGCTCGACCGCTGATCGCGAGGCGCCAAATCGAAATTGCGAGGCAAGAAGGCGCGGACGCGGTTGCGCATGGCGCAACCGGAAAAGGCAATGACCAGGTTCGCTTTGAACTCACCTACTATGCGCTTGAGCCGAGTATCACCGTGGTCGCTCCCTGGCGGGAGTGGGGTATGCAGGGTAGGGACGATCTCATTGCCTATGCCGACGAGCGGAAGATTCCTATTCCGGTAAGCAAAGAGAAGCCGTATAGCACGGATCGCAACCTACTTCACATAAGCTTTGAGGGCGGGATACTGGAAGATCCCTGGAACGAACCGTATGAAGACATGTTCGTGTTGTCTGTCTCGCCTGAGAAAGCTCCGGACCAGCCGGAATATGTGGAAGTTGATTTTACTGCAGGCAATCCTACGAAGATCAATGGAGAAACACTTTCTCCGGCGAGGCTGCTGGCCAAAGCCAACGAGTTGGGTGGAAAGCATGGCATCGGCCGCTGCGATCTCGTTGAAAATCGCTATGTTGGAATGAAATCACGCGGGGTCTATGAAACACCGGGTGGGACAATTCTGTCTGTTGCTCATCGGGCTTTAGAGACGCTGACTTTGGATCGTGAAGTAGTCCATTTGCGCGACTCGCTCATTCCGCGTTACGCGGAGATGGTGTATTACGGCTATTGGTTTGCACCCGAGCGCGAGATGCTGCAGGTGGCGATCGATGAGTCTCAGAAAAACGTGACCGGAACGGTACGCCTCAAACTGTATAAGGGCAACGTCATCGTGGCCGGCCGGAAGTCCGACCGGACCCTATACAATCCCGAAGTTGCCTCGTTTGACGAAAGCGGAGACTATCGACAGGCCGACGCAGAAGGGTTTATTCGACTGAATTCGCTTCGTTTGCGTATTCGCGCGCTCGCACAAAAGTAGGGGTGTAGTATTCTCGAATGGCCACATTCCGCCTGGTCTCCGTTCTAGAGAGAATGCTTCGCTCCTGCGGATAAATGTTCAGCATGTTCCCAACATTCCCATGAAAGCAAAAAATACAAAAGCCTGGGCTGGACGTTTTGCCGCTGCTGCCGACCCTCGTATGGAAGCCTTCACGTCTTCACTTAGCGTTGACCGGCGCCTGGCGCAGTACGATATCCAAGGTAGTGTGGCACACTGCCGGATGCTGGTGAAGCAGAAGATACTCACACGCGCCGAGGGAGAGAAAATTCTCAAGGGACTCAAAAACGTGCAACGTGAACTGGCACACGGACGATTCCCTTTTCTGCCCTCGGACGAAGACATCCACATGGCTGTTGAGCGACGGCTAACGGAAAAGATAGGTCCGCTCGGTGGAAAGCTCCATACAGCTCGGAGTCGAAACGACCAGGTCTTGCTTGATGTACGCCTTTTTATGCGAGATGAGATCGCTGCGATAGGCAAACTGCTCACAACGTTACAGAAGCGGATCGCGCGGGTAGCAAAGCGCCACCGTGCCGTTGTTCTGCCCGGCTATACCCATCTCCAACGGGCTCAGCCTGTGCTCTTAGCGCACCACTTGTTGGCCTATTATGAGATGTTTAGCCGTGATGCCGAACGCTTGCGGCAATGTGCCGCGCGGGTCAATGTGTTGCCGCTTGGCGCGGGGGCGCTTGCCGGAACAACGCTTCCGATTGACCGGGCGTATGTGGCACGTTTGCTCGGTTTTACACGGGTGAGTGAGAACAGTCTGGATACTGTGGCCGACCGGGATTTTGTGGTCGAATTGCTTTCCGTAGGGGCCATGCTCGGCATGCATCTCAGCAGACTGGCTGAAGAGCTTGTGTTGTGGTCGAGTAGCGAATTTGGATTTATTGACCTACCTGATGCCTTTTCTACCGGCAGCTCCATGATGCCGCAAAAGAAAAACCCCGATGTGCCGGAAATCATCCGCGGCAAGACCGGGCGATTATATGGCAACCTGTTTGCCCTGCTAACCGTACTCAAGGGGCTGCCGCTGACCTATAATCGGGATCTTCAGGAAGATAAAGAACCGTTGTTCGATAGCGTGGATACTCTCAAAGGTATTCTCACTGTACTTGAGCCCATGCTCAATCAGCTCCGCTTTCGCAAGGAGCGGCTGCGTGAGGCCGCCTTAGGCGGATTTATGCTGGCAACCGACGTCGCGGATTACTTAGTTGAAAAAGGGTTACCCTTTCGACGCGCGCACGCCGTGGTTGGTGCGATAGTCCGATGGTGTGTGACTGAGAAAAAAGAATTGCACCAGCTTGCTCTTTTAGAGTGGCAGCAATTCTCTCCTCTGTTCGATACAGACCTCCTGGCCCGCCTGACATTAGAAGCGGCGGTGGATCGACGGCGTTCCTATGGTGGAACGGCCCGAGAAAATGTCGAACGCCAGTTGCGTTCGGCGGGGGTGTAGCGTATGGCGTGGGCGGAGGACCGGGGTTGGGGATTGGTGGGGCGAGGGACGGTGCTGTCTTTCCTATGTGTATTGGGCGGGATGATGATCTTCGTTTCTGGGTGCGGACATAAAACGTTGGTTCGTCCATCCAGTCTGGTGGCGCCAGAACCTATCGGTGATTTAGCACTTAAGATCAAGGACCACGGTGTGACGCTGAACTGGACTCGCCCGGAGCGTTATATGGACGGAAGCGAGATGGACGACTTAGGAGGATTTGTAGTACTACGAGCAACACGGGATGGGGATGTGGCGCAGCCGTTTAGCCGGATTGCCCTGATCCCGGTAGAGGACCGTGACCGCTTTCGTCAGGCGAAGAAGTTCAACTATACTGACAAGCCGCTGTCGGCTGGAATCTTGTATCGCTACCGGGTCCGTGCCGTAACCCTGGACGGGTATTTGGGTAATCTGTCAAATACGGTCGAGCTGGTCTGGCAGGACGGAGGGTAAGCCGCATCCTGCACAAGCCGTATCGAGCACAAGCTGCACCAGGCAGTCCGCTACAGTAAGGACTTGTAGATGAAACTTCCTTTTACCAAAATGCACGGCATTAGTAACGACTACATCTATGTGAACGCATTCGAAACGTCGCTCGCCGATCCAGCGTCCGTCTCGCTAAAGATCAGTGATCGTCGAACCGGCATTGGCAGCGATGGGTTGATCCTTATCTGTCCGTCGGAGACTGCGCACGCACGCATGGAGATGTATAATGCCGATGGCAGCCGGGGAGAGATGTGCGGCAATGGCATCCGCTGCGTGGGCAAATATATATACGACCATGGGATTGCCCGAGATAATCCGCTCAAGGTGGATACGGATGCTGGGCTCAAGGTTTTGTTCCTTGATGTCGAAAATGGTAGAGTTGCGCGTGTGACTGTCGACATGGGAGAACCTATTCTGGACGGCCCCAAGATTCCTGTTGCGGCGAAAGGACAAGTGATTGATCAGCCTCTTACAGTTGGTGGGCAGTTGTATCAGGTGACGTGTGTCTCGGTAGGTAACCCGCACTGTGTGATCTTTGTCGAAGATGTGGAGCTTTTAGAACTCGAAAAAATCGGTCCGCAGTTTGAGCAGCATCCGTTATTCCCGAATCGGGTGAACACCGAATTCATTCACATCGTCAGTCCGACTGAACTGAATATGCGGGTCTGGGAGCGAGGGTCCGGAGAAACCTGGGCGTGCGGAACGGGCGCGTGTGCGGCGGCAGTCGCCGCCGTGCTCAACCACAAAGCCGATCGGCGGGTCAGCGTGCACCTACGCGGGGGCGACCTGGATATCGAATGGCGCATGGCAGACAATCATGTGTATATGAAGGGATCGGCGGAGGAAGTATTTGAAGGAATAGTAGAAATCGAGTAATCCGTTCGTTTGTCTTTTCCCGGTGTGTTTCTCTTTTCCGAGAGGCCCGAGAGGGTGGGACAAGAGGAGGACTGTATGTTTTCAGGATCATTGGTCGCGCTGATCACACCGTTCAAAAATAACACAGTCGACGAGCAGCGACTCGCCGATCTGGTTGAATGGCATATTAAAAGTGGAACCCATGGCATCGTCCCGTGTGGAACAACCGGGGAGTCTGCCACACTCTCGCACGAAGAACACACCCGAGTAGTGAAGTTGGTCGTACAGGTGGCTGATAAGCGGCTGCCCGTGGTGGCTGGAACAGGTTCCAACTCAACCGACGAGGCCATTCAGCTGACGCGCGAAGCACAGGAGGTTGGGGCAGATGGGGCGCTGATGATTTCGCCCTACTACAACCGTCCCCCCCAGGAAGGCATCTTCCAGCACTATAAGGCAGTGGCGGAAGCGGCGTCTGGATTCCCGATTGTGTTCTACAATATCCCGAGTCGGACCGGATCCCATATTACTCCCACGACTATGGCCCGCCTAGCCGACATCGAGAACATCGTTGGTGTAAAGGAAGCCACGGGCTCGATTGACCAGGTTATTGATATCCGCCTTGCGTGCGGGGACAAACTGGCTGTTTTATCCGGTGAGGACTCGCTCACCTTTTCCATGATGGCTCTGGGTGGGGCGGGCGTTATTAGCACAGTCGCGAATATTGCACCCAAGGAAATGGCCGCCGTCGCGAACGCCGGCCTCAAAAAGGAATGGGACACAGCGTCTGCGCTCCAGCTTAAGCTCGTCCCTCTCATCCGTGCCTTATTTACTGAAACCAATCCGATCCCTGTTAAGACCGCGCTCTCGCTTATGGGCATGTGTGAAGCTGAACTGCGCCTGCCGCTTGTGCCTATGGCTGAGGCGAACAAAGACAAGCTGAAAGCCGTACTGAAGCAGCACGCGCTGATTTAGGATGGCTGGAATTGTCTGTTCTTGCCCCTCACTCGTCAGGGTGAGGGGGTTTTCTCTATAAGGGGATAATCATGGCGACAAATATTGTTGTGTGCGGCGCAGCCGGCCGAATGGGCAAACTGCTCGTTCGTTTGATACATGAACATCC
>CAZBUD010000036.1:35365-41795 GCA_964495015.1 uncultured Enterobacteriaceae bacterium
ACCGCTCGGCTGGTCGGGGCGATTGAAGCTGTAGGCCACCCAGCTTTGGGAAAAGACGCTGGTGAGGAGGCAGGTGTCGGATCTATCGGGGTGACTCTCTCGGATGATTATGCGGCAGCAGCAAACGGGGACAATGTGACTTTGGACTTTACACTCGCCGACGTAGCGATGGCACATCTCCGAACTGCGGTTGAGAAAGGCGCAGCGATCGCGATTGGCACAACCGGCCTGTCTGCGCAGCAGCGGGCCGAGGCCGAACAGCTTGCCCCGCAAAGCCGCGTCATCATCGCGCCGAATATGAGCGTGGGGGTCAACGTCCTGATGAAGGTCGTGGCAGATGTGGCAAAGATCCTGCGTGAAGATTTCGATCCTGAAATCGTCGAAATGCACCATCGTTTCAAAATCGATGCACCGAGTGGGACTGCCTTGGCCCTGGGGCGCATTATTGCTGAGTCGCAAGGCAGAGATTTTGAGCAAAGCGCCCGCCTTGGTCGCCAAGGGGTCACCGGCCAGCGTACGGACGAAGAAATCGGGATTATGACCTTGCGGGGCGGGGATGCAGTCGGCGATCATACCGTCTATTTTGTGGGTTTTGGTGAGCGGTTAGAGCTGACGCATCGTTCCCATAGTCGTGAATGTCTTGCCCGTGGTGCCGTTCGTGCAGCGCTCTGGTTGGCGGACCAGCCCGACGGCTTATATGCGATGAACGACGTGCTCGGGCTCTAAGCAGACTGGTATTGGTCTCGATTTCACGCCAGCAGTTTCTTTCTACGCTAATGCGAAACCGGTTGCCCGAAAAGCCTATTCGCCGGGGGCTCTCCTAGCGTTTGCGCGTCCACTGGTTCCTCAGGTTGGGTTACGGAGGGAGCTACCGGCTTGGTTGCGGCGGCAATCGCTTCTCGCACGCCGAAGCGCCCGCTCGCACACAACGATAAGATTTTATCAGTAAGAGAGGTTTTTGCCGGTTTGATTCTTTGCGTCGTATCTGAGCGCATAACCGTGACCCTCCGTCTTTTCTTTCCTCCACACCACATCCGCCTCTGGAGAGACTTATCGGCGCTTTGTACCACTCTATTATCTCTTAATACAGGAGTTGAGGCAACTGCGTCCCTACTTCCCTTGCAACTGTAGCTCTCGCTTTTCCGGAAACGTAGCCACTGCTTCTTTGTGATCCTGACTCTTGAAAAGATAGTCCAGACCAAAGGTTTCGGTTTGCACCGCCGTATCAAAATCGCCGTTCGCCCCGTGCACGAGTGCGCGTTTTGAGACAGCCAGCGCTAGCGGGGGAAGGGCTGCAATCTGCCCAGCCATGTCGTGAACCGTTGCCATCAGTTCTTTGACTGGAATGGCATTATTGACCAAACCGATTTCACACGCCTCTTTGCCTTTGAGCACTTTGGCTGTGGACACCAGCTCCAGAGCTTTGGATAAACCAACCGGCCGTGGCATCAGAAATGTCGAACCCAGCTCTGGCGTCATGCCCATTTCGGCGAAAATAGCTCCAATCGAGGCCTCCTCTGTAGCAACCGTGATGCGCTGAAAAAGGGTCAATGTGAGGCCGATGCCGACTGCTGGACCGTTAATTGCGACTATAGTAGGTTTGCCGCAGTTGTGGAGGGCATAATGGAGGCCTGAGCCTGAATGGACTACGCTGGCGGCGCTCCCTGTTGCGGTCTCCTCTCTTCCCCGTTCGCGTTTTTCAATATCCTTGTGAAACAGCCCGGCAATATCCGCGCACGCGTAAAACCCACGTCCAGCGCCGGTCATGATAAAGGGCCGAACGTCGTTGCGCTTGCGTCTCTGTCTGCTCTGCGCTTGCGGATTACCCTGATTGGTGGTGGCGCATTAGTCATCGCACTGTTTGTTGGTGGCGGGCTTGCCGGTGGCATGACGCCTCCCATTCAAACACTGGTCTTTGGCATGCGAGAAGTGCTTAAGGGTAATCTGGATCAACGATTGCACGTCGCCCGAGGAGATGGGATCGGCTTTCTGGCCCAATCGTTTGATGAGATGGTCGAAGGACTCGCTGAGAAGAAGCGGATTCGGGATACTTTTGGGCGCTTTGTGTCACGCTCGGTTGCGGAGGCGGTTCTTGAGAACACAGGAGTCCTGCGGGGAGAGAAGCGCGACGTCTGCATTCTTTTCCAAGACATCCGCGGCTTTACCACGATGAGTGAGCGCACCGACCCGGCCGCACTGCTGAATATGCTAAACCTGTTTTTTGCCGAGATCGTCGTGGCTGTCGAGGCTGAGGGTGGAATCGTCAATCAATTCACCGGCGATGGGGTGATGGCCTTATTCGGTGCACCGGTCAAGCATGACGATAACTCTGAACGGGCCGTACGCGCGGCGCTGGATATGGTGAAGGGTCTGGTTGATTTGAATATCCGTTTGGATGCCCAGAATTTAGCGGCCATTCGGATTGGCGTAGGCATTCATACCGGCGAGGTCGTGGCTGGACAGATTGGTCCGGACGAACGTGTTGTGTACGGCGTTGTAGGTGATCTGGTAATTTTTGGCCTGTCGCATTGAAGGACTGACAAAGGACAAGCAAACAACCATCCTTGTTTCTGAATCGACTGTGGCTCTGCTTGGACCGGGTTTTAGATTGGGCCGTTCGGCCCTGTTCCCGGTAAAAGGCAAAAAGGAGCCGGTTCGCGTGGTTGAGGTATTAGGATATGAGGTTTAGCTGTTCACCACTTGCCCCGCCGCGTGGGGAACTGCCGCGCCTCGGCTAGGCGGTGGAGAAAGTCTGCCCGAGGAATGAGATAGGCACCGAGCGTTTGCAGATGTGGATTGGTGATCTGGCAATCGATCAGACTAAACTGCCACGCCAGCAGTTTTTGGGTCAGCGTACAGAACACAACCTTTGAGGCATTTGAGACGCGTTTGAACATAGACTCGCCAAAAAACGCGCGTCCCAGACTGACCCCATAGATTCCCCCGACCAGCTCGCCGTCCGTCCACGCCTCGGCGGAATGGGCAAACCCGGCCTCGTGGAGCGTGCAATACGCTTGTAACATTTCAGGCGTAATCCAGGTTCCTTCACCGGCACGAATACGTGTCTCTGCACACACATACATAACCTCTTCAAACGCCCGGTCAAAGGTGACCGTGAAGCGTTCTTGGCGCAGCAGGCGACGCAGGCTGCGCGAAATGTGGAAGCCGTTCGGATCGATCACACAGCGTTGCGGCGGGCTCCACCACAAAATAGGAGAATCATCTCCGTACCAGGGGAAAATTCCTAATTCATAGGCGTGCAGCAAGCGTTCTGGGCTCAGGTCTCCGCCAACAGCTAAGAGTCCGTCGGGATTTGCCCATTCCGGATTGGGAAAGACGAGTTCGTCGTTGAGTTGGTAGACTGGCATTGGGATACAGTGCTTCATGCCGTGCGGCTGCTTTGATACCAACCGGAATGCAGCACGGCTCCTCATTACGCATCGTTCAGAAAACTGTATGGCGTGTCAATTGGACCTGCCTGAATCTGTCTCGCAGGTTCTTGCTTTTTGATCTCAAATGGAAGACAAGGATAAAAATAGCCCCGAACAAGGAGGGGTACGATGGACAGGGTCAGCAAGATTCCATTTGATCAGGTTGATGCAGAACTTCAAGCCGTGATGCGCGAGTATGACCAGGAATTGGGCGGTACGGAGTTCGTGCAGGTGTTTGCTCATGCGCCTGAGGTCTTCAAGTCCTTTATTAATTTCTATTTCCCTTTAGTCTCGAACGAACGGGGAAATGTTGATCTCAAGATCACCGAACTAGCACGACTCAAAGTCGCCGAACGTAATAACTGCAACCTTTGAATGCACGCCCGGTTTGCCTTGCCAAGGCAACAAGGAGTGACCGAAGAACTCATCGCAGAACTGCCGCAGTATGAAGATAGCGTGTTATTCACTCCGCAGGAAAAATCGGCCATCCGCTTTGCCGATATCCTCGCCGGAGATCACGGTCAGGCTTCCCGAGAGCTGTTTGACACATTGCGCCAACATTTTACTGAACCGGAAATCCTGGAATTAGGCTGGCAGATTGTGACGTTTATTGGCTACGGCCGCTTCATCCGTGTCCTCGGCTTAGAGATTGGACAGACCTGCCCGCTGCATACTGGGGAGTCCGAAGCACAACAGGATGCGCCGATAGCGGCCACGTAAAGTCACTCATGGCTGGCTCATGACATCGTAGGCTGGGTGAGCGCGTAGTGACTCGGCCAGAGACTACGCGCGATCAAGAGAGGCGTTGAGCCTTTTGAGAAGCTCTTCAGGTGGCGAGGTTGGGCGCTCGCTGACCTGCTGAGGCACAGTTGGACGTGGGGGAGGCGTGTAACGCGCCGGAGTGCATTGGCTCAGAACAAGACAAAGCACGAGTGCGCAGGCGAACGGTGTAAGGAGTTTCGATACGTTGCCCATTTTCAAAATTAGTCCGCAGTCTTCTCTTCTTTTGTTTTGAGTTGGGCGTCGTTTTCTTGCATGAACGTGCGAATGTCATCAGTAATACCAAGCAGCTTCTCCCACTGTTCTTTGTACAAAGTGACGGGAAAGCGGCCAAGACCATAGATTGAAACACCACCCTTGGCGCTCACCTTCAGCGAGAGCCCTGTTGGTGAGCGAGTTTTGAGCGCAGTATTTTCGGCCCGCAGACGCTCAAGTTCAGCCTGAATATCTTCTTCTGCCATGTGTCCTGCCTCCTCTCTTGCTGTGAACCACCGGGGCTATTATCAGATAGGTTCTTGGCTATAGTTGGATGGGCTTTGTATCAAAGCTGGGTTGGATGAGCTACTGCATGTGCGGTTTTGGCCAGGAGAACTGCCCTGTGGTCAAAGTCGCTCAGCCGGTCGTCTTGCAGCTGTCCGTTTTTGTACAAGACAAAGAGCTGGAGGCAGACCACAGCGGTCTTCCAGCACGCGAACGTTTCGTAAAAATCGATACTGCTTACGTCGCGGCCACTGCGTTGGGCATAGCGCTGGACGAGCGCATCGCGAGAACAGAATCCGGGCAAGATGGGCATCTGGGCCAGTTCCTGTCTGTTAGAGGGATCGTCACACTCGACCCAGTAGTTGAGCAGCAGTCCCAAATCGATTAAGGGATCCCCGAGCGTACACTGATCCCAATCAAAGAGGGCAACAACCTGGGTAATGTCCGACGGGTCCAACATCAGGTTGTCGAGCTTGTAGTCGTTATGAAGCAGGGTAGCGGATGGCGACGAGGGCAGATGCTCGGACAGCCACTGCCCGAGTTCATCCATGAGGGGCAAGTCTTCTGCCTTGGCCTGCTCCCAGCGCTTGCGCCAATTCCGTACCTGGCGCTCCACAAAGCCGTCCGGCTTGCCCAGTGTTTCGAGTCCGACTGCCCGGTAGTCCACATCATGGAAATCGACCAATGTGTCAACAACGGCTTCACTTAAGCGCTTGTACACGTCGGGCTGATTGAGGTGTTCGGCGGGCATCTCTTTATGAATGACCAAGCCGCTTCTCCGTTCCATAACAAAAAACGGCGCGCCCAGGACGCTGTCGTCATCACAAAAGAAATACGGACGCGAGGCCGGTGGGAAGACTTGCCACAAAGCGCACAGCGCCCGGAACTCTCGTGCCATGTCATAGGCCCCCACGGCAAGCGGGCCGCTGGGCGGACGACGCAGTACATATTCGTGAGACCCAAAGCGCAACAAATAAGTTAAGTTGGCATGACCGCCAGCAAATTGGACGACCTCAAGCGGGCCGTCAGGATTCGACAGTCGCTCACGCACGTACGAATCAACAACTGCAACATCAAGGGTCGCTTCGGGGCGAACCGAGACTGTTTCCGGTTCAGTCCAGCCTGGCGGGGTACGGTCCATCAGTGCTCCTTCTTTTTAGTCTCCTGGGGCAGGTTTTTACTATGAATAATTGACAAAAGCCAAAGGTTGCTAGAACAATCTGCCCAGCAAGACGCCACAAAAAACGGCCAGTAAACCAATGGCAACGCTGCCCAAAACATTCAGCAGGCCGAAGAGGACGGTTCCTTGTTGAAATAATTGCATTGACTCATAGGTGAAGGTGGAGAATGTCGTATAGGCGCCTAGGAAACCGGCTACGAAAAAGTGTCGCTGCGGGGATGCGAGGAGCGCTCGATCATGCAGGATGGCGATAGCTATACCGAGGAGAAAGCTGCCACTGATATTGGCGATAAATGTACCGTATGGAAAGTTGGTTCCGAGCAAGCGAGCTGCCCAACTTGAAACAAGGAAGCGCGCATTTGCACCTAAAAACCCGCCAAGTCCAATCAAAAAATATTTCACGCTGGTACCACCCCTGTGTGTTGTTGAGAAAAGCAGCTGTGTGATGAGTACGTTCCCTTACTTACGGAAGCGTTCTTCCGGGGGTTACCCACACGGCCGGATTGACCAGACTGCATTGACAATAAGTTTACCCTTCCTATAGGGAGAGGAACTATGG
>CAZBUD010000037.1:0-5556 GCA_964495015.1 uncultured Enterobacteriaceae bacterium
ATGGACGAAATATTGATAATCCGGCCCCATTTTTGTTGTTGCATCAGGGGAATGGCCAGCCGGGAGCAGCGAATCACGCTGAACAGATTAATATCAAGATTCTCTTGCCACTCCTCATCTGACAGCCCCAGCCCCTGACTCAGATGGTACCAGCCAGCATTATTGACCAGGATATCCAGCTTGCCGAACTGCTGGACCGTTGTGTCAAAAAGTGTCTGGATGCCTGCCGCTTGACTGACATCAGCCTGGACTGCTAGGGCCTGCGGACCTAACGCTTGGGCGGTGCGCGCTAATTGCTCCTCACCGCGGGCGCAAATCACGACGTGTGCCCCCTCTTTGACCAGGCACTGGGCCATGGCCTCGCCCAGACCGTAGCTCGCTCCAGTAATGACCGCTACGCGATCTTTTAAACCAAGATCCATATCTCCCTCCTTCCCACGTTATCGCCTATCAATTCGGGGGTGCGAGAGCAAACGATACTGAAGAAGTCATGAGGGACTTTGCGGGCGGGAATGCCGGCGTACCCACGACAGCCGGGAATGCGTCCTCCGGTGGGGCAGCAGGCGTAACTATCCGCACGGTAAAGAATTTCCCCTTGTGCCAGGGCACCATGATCGCCTGTTGTTTCGGATTATATTTCCGAATTGCTGCCAGAAGCCGTCGCCGATGGGGATAGGAGGAGTCTTTTTTGATCAGCCGGCGTGGGCAGTACCAAGAGTCATCATTATTAAGAAAAAGCACTCCTGGCCCGGTTCGGACGTACCCTTCCCACGTGGAAGCGGCGGCAACCTGCTCTTTGACGGCTATGAGCCGGCTGAAAAATGCATGTTTTTCTTGCTCTGTGAGCGCAGTCTCTTCCATATTTACCTCCAATACACATGCGAAAAGCGGTCATACTGACCGTCTTGCGTCCCCGTGATCTGGTGGTCTATTTGTCTGCAAACGACCGGATAAATACTGAACCAGCACATCCCTTGCTTGATCCTGGCGGTAGACGACGCGCGCGTAATTGCCGGCTTCGCGGAGCACCCTGAGCCATGCGGCTTGTGCCCCGCTGAGCCGTCCACCAGGTATTTTTAATTCCAAAAAGAGGGCGTGATACCCACCGCGCGCGCCCGGGAAACATAGGTACGGGACGCCAGCTTTCGCTCCTTCTGCCGCAATTTCTGAGCGACAACTTTGTGTCTAAGACTCCCGTTTGGAATTGCAAATAAGAGCCGCAGCTCAGGGTATATGCGTCGCTGCAAGCCGGCCCATTGGATGAGGGCAGCTTGCTCGTCATGTTCATTGACCCGATACCTAACGCCCACTGTGGTTGCAGAGTTCAGCGGCCCAGGCATGTGTGCTCTCGGGACTCCTGGGTACTCTCAGCCGACTTCGACCGGCACACAAGTCGCAGCTCTTTCATATCCACGAAACGTGATACGTAAGCCAAGTACTCTGGCCCCAGGCCCGAACGATTTTCCTTTACTACGATAGTAAGTGCGTCTAACTTGCCTAGAAGCAGCCGTTCACCGGTGCGGTCGACGTATGCTCTCAAGCCGAATAATTGCATCATATCGTCCATCACAACTCCTGAGTCTATTGCTTGAGGGCGTGGGTCTGCTCGACGTAACAGGCAAGGATGTCGGGAGTAGCACCAAGCTCCAGCAGTGTTTCGCGTAGGCTCTGGCCACCGTTCCACCAGTGGTATTTTGGGTCTGCGTCAAACGGAATGATCAATCCGCCATTTCCATCAAGGTATGGCCGAGGCGGTCCGTTATTGTGGTCGAGCAAGAGTGCGATTACTTCGGTCTTGCGTTGCTTGAGCGCCTCCTGCAAACTGGCAGGCAACGGGGCTGGAGCGCGAACCTTTAATTTTCCGTCATGCGTCGCAGTAAACTCTGCTCCAAGACTCCGACAGTGCGATAAGAGGGCCTGAACGTCATTCATACGTCTGTCTCCCATGGCATCTCGGAACCACTTTGGGGCGCGTTTTGTCGCTTTTCGATACGCTTGCGATCCTCATCGCTAAGCCGGCACGACTGACCGTGTTCGGTGAGAAAACATGCCGATTTTCTACAGAACCGGCATAATTCTGGTTCCCTCTTGTTTGGCCGAAGCTGGGTGACACGGGAGCTTCGGGAACCAGAAAAAAGCAAGTCGTTTTGCGATGTTGGGGGTGTTCCTTCGTTTCTGGTTTTCTGGTCCCCACTCTTAGGGAGGGAACTAGAAAACCAGCTTTTCTCGGGCGCATAGAGGTACGGGTCGCCTCTTTTCCCGTTCCCGGCCCGATAAAGTTGCCCCCCTTTTACTAGCGCTCGAAGGGCACTTTTTTTTACTTTGTTGCGACCTTCAACCCCCTCCCCGATTTTCTTCTCTTCGAGCGGCTCTCCTTTAGTTTTCACCAACTCGATAATGTTCTTACCCACTTTTCGCTCATCCTCCTCCTCTCTTGAGCGACCGAGAGTGATAGTACGAGTCTCCAAATCGAAAGCCAGGATTGTCTCTGGCAGGTCTTTGCCGTATCGCTGGATGGTGCTGATCGTCCGATAGTCGGCTTTACGCTTGAGTTCGATAGCGGTATCGACCGCTCCGAAGATCGCGGTAGACCCCAATATGCTATCCCCGCCATCCCCACCTTTCTTGCCCGCATGATGGACTAAATGGACATGGGTATGGGTCTCCCGTGCCAGGACAAGGAGCGGTTCCAGTGCCAAGGTGACCTGGGCGTAATCGTTCACGTCCTTGACGCGCGTGAAGCGAAATTAGCGAACTAAGTCTCAAAGGTGTAACTTTATTCGCCGCTACATTTGACAAATTCATCCAACGATTTTCCACAGGAATCGTTTTCTGCCCGATGTCTGCTCTGCCTCAAGTGTCACCAATTTTCTTTCCTGGAGTCGCGTCAGCGCGCGCTGAATATCTGCCGCCAACTTGTGTCGACTAAACAGACTGCTGATTTCTGTCCCGCTTAGACCATGAGGTGCTACATTACGAAGGCCCGCCAGAATGGTGTCAGCGATTGGATCACCGACACGGTCACCAAAAATGAGGCGCGCGGATTCTTCACAATACTTCCACAGCGCCAACGCCGCCTGGATATGATCCCGGCGGATAGTGACCGACAAATCAAGCAACGCATAGGCAACACTCAGACGGAGAACTTGGGCTTCCGCCCGTGACAAAACCGCACCAAGCAGCCCCTCCTGGCTGGCACTCAAGTCCGCGTACACTTCATGCCATAGCGCACGTGCACACTCGTCCCGTGTTAGGGCATTAGTCTTCCGTGCAAACTCGATTGTCTTGCGGAGCTGGTCGATTAGTGGTTCGAGTATGTGATCCGGGATTGGTGGGGCGTCGGGTAATAATTTTGACCGCTCAACCCACACCCACAGGAAGCGGTTGGCAAACCCATTCGCTTTACTCGTATCGTCCAGGCGAGCAAGCAGCTCATCTTTGGTGATATGGCCGACTATAGAAATATGGGGATTGGTGGCCGCAAGCGGGTTATTGCGGACGAGAGTTGAAAGCGTTCCCCCATCCCAGCCTTGCCGGATAACGGGCGAGAGGGTATTACCAACTCGATTCATGACGTTCAGGACGGAGGCAAACTCCTCTTCGATGATCATGAGTCGTTTGTCTTCGACCGCTTCCTCTTTAAGAACTTGCTGATAGCCTTCTACCGTGCCGTTGTGTCCTTTGATGGGTTCTTGCTTGTACAGCGCGTCCCGGACCACATAGATGACGCCTTCACCGGAACTCAGTCCTGTTTTAATACGGTCCTTGGCCCATCCGGGATCGACTGTTGAAAAAATGTGTCGGTAGAGTGGCGATCCGCCGCCTCCTCATCTTCCATAATCGCTTCCTGCTCTTCCGGTGACAGGGCGTCCCAGGAAGGCTCGGCTTCATTCTCGGCTGCATTGCCGTTATTGAGGTCGTCTTTGGAAGTGGGGTCGGCATCCGGTGGGGGCAAGTCGTCCGGCTCATCGAAGTCGTTTCTCTCTTGTTCCGCCATAAGGTGGTTCTCGTAATCCTCTTCCACCAGGCGTTTCGTTGTCGTAAAATCATCATCTCTTGCGCGCGCCATGTCCCTTCCTCCTACTTGCCCGAGACTTCTTCAACGCGGTCTCTGGCTTCCTGGAGGGAGGCCCCTGGTAGGGCATCGAGGAAGTCGAGAAGCTTATCGACCGGAATCAGAACCCGGCGGCCCCAGCGCACGAAAGGGATTCGTCTGCGGTAAATCAGGTGCCAAATCGCCTTCTCCGTTCTCCCAAGCTCATCTGCGGTCTCGGGTACTGTCCAATAGCTTTTTCGTCGCATCTGTTTCGTTCCATAAGCCTTCATGATTCACTGTCTCCCCGGGTTTATCTGTGAGCCTCCGTGATTCTCGGTAGCTCCCCACCCTCTCATCATCTAAAGTTCAATTTCGGACATGCACGATTCACCACAGGCAATGATAGAAGAGGCCAACGAACTCCTCGATCAGCTTCGGGCGATGCCCTCCCAGGGTGCGCGGATCATGTATCTAATAGATCAGGCAAGTCGCGCCAAACGGCTCGCGGAGGTTAACGATTACGCTGGGTATAACTTGCGCGGCAGTTCTGTCGAGTTCATTGAAGACGGACCAGAACGAGAGTTCTCTCTGGAGACGGTGGCTGAGATTGTTCATCATGGCTTACTTGAAACACACGCCATTGGGCGAGGGTTAGCACAGGGAGAATCTCCTTTGAGTCCGACAGACTGGTCTCAGGTGGAGGGTCCTGCTCAACATCTCATCCCGACATCAAACACTGTGCCGAATCGAAGTCTTGTTTGGGTCAGGCGGTTAGTCGGCATCCTCGGAAATTCGATTTCATGCTTCCCCTCGATCCGTTTTTTTATGAAGGCGGACAAAGACATGCCAACACATGTTAGTTATGAGGTCGACTTCATCCTTCGGTTCGGCAAGACGTATGTGGAACGCGCCACGGTCGACACAGACGGCGGCGAGTATCAGGAGATGGACATAGTCGTGCGCTGGGGACCTGAGCCCCACCGAACCCGTTTAACAGATCCTCAACAACGGAGGGTCAGTCGGAATGGGTCGATTTACAAACGACTATATTTTCCTGCGGAAGCCCTTGAAGAGGACGATTTGAAGAGTGGGTTGCAAGATATGCAAGCCCTCATTTGCCTGTACCTCATACAGGAAAGGTTTGTTGATCTGAACTCCGATTCATCCGTTCAAGAAGTTCTTCTATCATATTTGGGATCTGTTAAAAAAGTGAGGGAGGGTTACGCGCCGGCGGTACTTGGACGGCTCCTCGAACGGTACCGTATTCCAGAAGGTCCCTGGGCATTCAAGAAATACGTTGCCTCAGCAGGTCGCTGGCTATTTCATGAGGACAACTTACCTGACGACTACCGAAAAGCTGCTGCGACCAAGGAGGTCGACCGAGAAGAGGAGCAGACAGTCCTCGAAGTCGCTGTGAAATTCGGTATTAGTAAGACCACCCTGTACAACCGTATCAACAAGGGCAAGGTACCCTTCACAACACGTGGAGGACGTAAGCTGATCGGGCCGGATGGTAGGCA
>CAZBUD010000037.1:5566-10234 GCA_964495015.1 uncultured Enterobacteriaceae bacterium
GATTGGATCGCTTCACGACGGACATCAAGCGCTATACAGAGCCTTGCTCCACGATGGGCGGAGAAAAGGGGGATCACCTTAGCAAACGCGGAGAGACAAGTCCGGCGATGGCAAAGCAAAGGGCTCACCTACCAACAGATGAAGATAAAGATTGCACAATCATCTGGTCTCTCGCCTAGCGAGAGGCAAGCGGAGTAGGTTCTCGCCTGTTGTGAAAATTCGCGGGACTTTGATGGGAAAGTGAGGGGAATGCGGGCGAATCCAGGAGCAGCGAAACAGGTAATTTTCTAAGCAAAATCAGCAGTTTGTCAGCAGTTACAGTAGGTTAGCAAACCTGCTGGGATCGGTTTTCAAGACCGGCGCCATCGACCACTCGGCCACCCCTCCACGGGGCCGGTCGTATATCGCATTCTACAGTTTTGGAAGGGGGGCGAGCCAGGTGTTCGTGCGTTTCTTCTACACCCTCGCACGTTATCCCCCAAGGGTGGTGTCTGGACAGACCTTGCGCTCTTTGAACCGCCACTGGCCGCCGACTTTTTCGATCTGATCTTCATACCGGCAAGAAATGATGAGTTCGGTTTTTCCCTCCGCCGCGTGTGTCAGCAGAAGATAACTTCCTGCAGTGGCGGTCTGTCCCTGGACATTGATGAGAATATTCATGACACAATGCCGCGGCTGCGCGTCCCCCGTCCATTCATGATATTTTGTAGTAAACGCCCGCAGTGCCTCCCAGCCTTGAAATTTGCCGAGAATGGGGCTGTTAAAAATACCATCTTCGGTAAAGCACTCCACCCATTCCTCATCTCGACCGGTGTCAATCGCCAGACAGTAGCGCGTCATCAAGTCTCGAATGGCATCCTTCTCTTCTATAATACTCATGTACTCTCCTCTCTCTGATGTTTCCCTACTTCCCCTCCTCGGGAGTATACTCGAGTCCGACATCACGGCCGGCACGCCGCACGAGTAACCGGACGGTTCGCTGCTCGCTTTGCGTTCTCTTCCGAAAGTCCGAAACATTGCGCACCTGTTCACCGTCCAGCGCAAGGACGATATCACCACGTTGGAGTTCTCCACGAGTGTGCGTAGAGTCCGTAACGAGCACACCGTCGGCATTCGGGAGGTGAAAGTAGTCCGCCAGCTCAGCCGTAAGATTCTGCACCTCAACGCCCCCCACCTTGGCACTGATGGGTCGTGGGGAAGACGGTAGCGCCGCACCTGCTTTTTCAAATATGCCCTGCGCAACAAAAATTGGCCGGCCGAATCTAAGGGCGAGAGCAATCGCATCGCTCGGGCGACTATCAATCTCGACCTGTCCGTCTGCTGACGTCAGATAGATGCGCGCGTAATACGTATTCTCCCTGAGCGCACTCACCACGATCTTTTGAAACTGTACCCCTACCTGTTCGAGGATATTTTTCATTAAGTCATGGGTGAGCGGCCGCGGCGGGGGAACACCTTCAAGTTCCATCGCGATCGCCCGCGCTTCAAAGGTGCCTATCCAGATAGGCAGAAAGCGCGCCTGATTCGTATCTGCAAGAAGGACAACGGGGGAATTTGCCCGCCTATCAAACCCAACGTGACGCACTTGCACCTGCAGCATCTCCTCTGCGAATGTGGCGTGAGGCATCGTCCAGGCAGCACAACACAAGAGACCGCTAAGGACATAACGAAAGGAAAGAGACAAGAATCGATTCAAAACATGCTGTTGCAACTGGTGTGTCCTCATCACGCCTCCTCTGTCTTGAGGTTGACCATAGCACCCTAGTCCAGAGCCAGAGATCTTGTCATCCTTTTCTCCTTGCTAATATAATTAATTCCTATGAGCAAGGTACACGCTGGAGGCAAGTGCAGAGAATTTTTCTTGTACCGCGTACAGAAAAGCTTTCAGATTATTCAGTGAACAGCCAAAAGTTTGCATGGGCCGTCTCCAAAACGGAACCAGGGATCCGCTTGGATAGCTTTCTCACAGCCCGCTTGCCTACCCTCTCTCGTCGCGAACTGTTTGAACTCATTGCGCTGAGGACCTGCTTTATAACGGCTACCGTGCACGCAAAGGTCATAATTTTACTAAGAGTGATATCATCCGTGCGCATCTACACACCTGACTTTCTCCAAACCCCAGGCTTGATCTTGTTGTCTTGTTTTCAGACGAAGCGTTCGTCGCTATAGACAAGCCCGCAGGCATGCCCAGCCTTGAGTTACGCCAAGCTGAGACTATGACCGTCCCAAACTTTCTGGCTGCGCCCTTCACGAGCCTGAGCGCGGGCTCCGCTCAGCGGGAAGCAGGCTTTGTTCACGGACTCGACACGGATATGTTAGACGTACTCGTGGCGGCTCGGGCAACTACCGCTTACACCCACCTGCGTACCCAATTTAACCAGCGCAGTGTGTATAAAGAATATCGTACCGGGGTCCAAGAACATTTCCCGCCCACGGGCGGCTTCCATTTTTTCTCGCTCCCCGAGGACCAGACGGCCAGCGCATGCACGTCGTCCAAGACGCAGCGGCACACGAAGCCCTCGCAACCTATCTCCCGTTGCAGTCTGGAGCAGACTGCAACGCTGATCAATATTATTATAGAAACGGGCGTGCGGCATCAAATTCGCGCTCGTCTCTCAGTCCTGGTTTATCCTCTTTGGCGAGACCGCGTGTACGGGAGTCACGTCCAGAAAGACGCCATCCATCTTCACGCGCATGTCATGGGATTCCGTCACTCCGTCTCGACGGGGCGGGCACGCCAGATACGTCTAGTCAGCCCGCTGCCTGAAATTTTCCACTGCATGCAGCCTGACAAACTCGGGAAAGGGAAAGCGCGTTGACGGGATATCCGAACCTCTGAGCTTCGAAACAGCCGAGATATCTCGCCCGCTGATACTATATGGCTATCTCGGCTTTTCCATGTTCACACTGCTGACGGTGCTCCTCGGAACACGTGTTCTCAATGTTGTCGGGATCTTCCACAATCCCCTCGTCTAAGCTGTGGCATACCTTGGTGCATTCAGCACAGATGAAATAAATACCCTCAATCGTTTTATTGATTCGTTCGCGATTGAGTACCCGGCCGCGCAGCTTCATCGTGCGGATCCCAAGTAGCTCTTCATACCGTCGTTTAATCTTTAGTCGACCAACTTCATCTTTTGGGAGCTCTTCTTCGCTTCCACCTTCCCCGCTTTCAGCTTCGTCAAACAGCCCAAACTCTTTTTTCCGTTTGCTTGTTTTTTTCGCCCGCGGCATTCATAAACTCCCGAATTAACGTGTTTTCACCGCATGCTCGGCATTTTTCTCACACACCCAGTAGAACCCTTTTTTGCCAAATCCGGCGAATTGGACCACCCGACTCTCACCACCACAAGTCGAACACTCGCGCTTCATTACTCCTCCGGCCTTCCCCTTCTGCGCAGTTTTTGCCTTTTCTGCCATGTCGTATCCTCCGAATTACTCAGTATCTATAAAAGCTACCAGCAACTGCCGGCGACTGTACGCAGGATAGGGGATAGCTCATTCAACTGTCAAGGGTTCGGGGTTCTTGTCGCTCCACGTTGCGCATGGTACCGTCAGCGCCATGCAGATCAAACTTCTCCCGCAAAATCAGACGCTTACGTTCCCGGGGAGTATGATCGTAAGTGTTTTGCTCAAGAAGCTGGACCTCTTGCCTGAATCAGTCATGGTTATTCGTGGGAGTAGTCTGTTGACCGAAGAAGAGCGCGTACAGGCAGATGATAAAATCGAGATCCGTTCTGTCATCTCGGGGGGAGTATGAAGTGTACCCGCTGTCGGGAACGAGCCGAACTTGCGCTGCGGTCTCATAACGCCGCATTTTGTCGGGCCTGTTTTCTAATCTATTTCCAGCGCCAAGTCGAACGCACTATTCGTCAGGACAAAATGTTCACCCCGGACGAACGCATTTTAGTCGCCGTGTCTGGCGGGAAAGATAGTCTGGCATTGTGGGACGTCCTTATTGGACAAGGCTATAAGACTGAGGGATTTTACCTGGCGCTCGGGATTGGTACGTATTCAGCGCAGTCCCAGCAAAAAGCGGAAGCATTCGCCAAGAAGAGACAGGTCAACTTACGTATCGTCCAATTAGAGCAGGAAGCCGTTCCGGTCCCGCTTGCCGCCCAGTTCACCCGACGTATGCCATGCGCCGCCTGCGGCACGATGAAGCGACATTTTTTTGACCAAGCGGCCCATGACGGAGGGTTTCAAATTCTTGCCACAGGCCACAATCTTGACGACGAGGCAGCACGATTGCTGGGCAACGTCCTGTATTGGCAGACGGAATATCTAGCACGGCAGCACGCAGTCCTTGAACCAAGCCATCCTAAGTTCGTCCGAAAAGTCCGGCCGCTGTATCGTTTGAGTGAGTTGGAAACGGCCGCCTACGCATTCTTTCGTGGCATTGATTATATAATTGAAGAATGTCCCAATAGCGCAGGCGCAACGCAGCTTTTCTACAAGGATATACTGAACCGGATAGATGCCAAGATGCCGGGCAGCAAAAGGAATTTTGTCCAAAAATTCATGCGTTCGACCCACTCATTGTTTGAAATGCCTGGAGCCGGCCCACCACGTGAATGTGAAAAATGCGGCATGCCGTCTTACGCTCAGGTGTGTTCTTTCTGCAATCTAGTAAGCGAAGTCGAGCGCAAACATGAACACGCTCAATCA
>CAZBUD010000037.1:10244-38978 GCA_964495015.1 uncultured Enterobacteriaceae bacterium
GACAGACCGGGCCAAGCAGCCACCTCTCAGTGAGGCCCATTAACTGTCCGGCTCTCATCCACACATAAACCCCACACTAGGCGACCCCTTTTTCACAGGCAATGATGACCGATCGCACAACTATCCAAGCAGACGAAAGCGTGCTCTTCATCGACCATAAAGAGCGCGAATATTTACGGACCTTACGTCCGGGCAGTGTTATTGCGCTGCGCGGGGGGAATATCCCGGCAGAGCAGTTCATTGGGCTTCCGGAAGGCAGTTTGGTCCGTATTGGCCAAAGCGATCTCTTTCGCATCTTGCGGCCGACCTATGCCCGTTTGATCCCCAACCTGCCTCGCCAAGCCCAAGTCATCTACCCAAAAGATGTCGGTCCTATGCTGCTCTGGGGCGACGTCTATCCCGGCGCACGCATCCTGGAAATTGGTTCAGGGCCAGGAGCCTTAAGCATGGCTCTGCTGCGGGCCATTGGACCAGACGGACACTTACTCACCGTCGATATACGCACCGACCACTGCAAGATGGCACGTAATAATGTTAGACGCTTCGTCGGCGCGACTCCGAATTGGACGCTGGCCCAAACAGATGCCTATCGTGGTTTACCCGTCCGGAGCGTTGACCGCATTTTCATTGACCTGCCCGAGCCGTGGCAAGTGCTGCCCCATGCACGTACAGTCTTGCGTCCAGGAGGCGTGTTAGTCGGCTATAGTCCCACCGTGCTGCAGGTGAAATCTCTGGTTGACGCCCTGCACGCAGATCCCGTTTTTGAGGGGGTGGAAGTCATGGAGAATATGCTCCGTTTTTGGCACGTCAAAGACATTTCCATCAGGCCGGAACATCGTATGGTCGCACACACGGGCTTTATCATGGTGGCCAGGCGTGTAACTGACACGGGAGCTATCACGGTAAAATCAGAAAAACAATTGAAGCAAGAGCAGCAAGAACCACAGCAAGCCGAAGCCATTCCGAACGAGCCTGAATAAAAACGTACAAAAAAGGACGGGCGGATGCATCGAGCTATTATCCATCTCGACATGGACGCCTTTTACGCGGCGATTGAGCAGTTAGACTATCCTCACCTGCGAGGTAAGCCGCTCATTGTTGGTTGGGATAGCGCCCGTGGGGTCGTCGCAACGGCTTCTTACGAAGCACGGCCATATGGGGTGCATTCGGCCATGCCCATGGCCCAGGCGCGCAAGCTGTGTCCACAAGCGATTATCGTTCCGCCACGTCGCGAGCGATATCTTGAAGTCTCACGTCACGTCTTCCGCATCCTGCGTTCATTCACACCACTTGTTGAACCCTTGTCTGTTGATGAAGCTTTTCTAGATGTCACAAATAGTCATGAACTTTTTGGTTCAGCGCGTGAGATCGCCCAGAAAATCAGAAATAGAATTCATCAAGATACACAGTTGACCGGCTCTGCGGGTATTGGTCCTAGCAAATTTATAGCCAAAATCGCCAGCGATATGAGTAAGCCGGATGGTTTGCTTGAAGTACAAACACACGACGTACTCAACTTTCTGCATCCCCTGCCAGTGACAAAAATATGGGGAGTAGGAAAGGTCACAGCGAAAAGTCTCCAAGACCTCAGTATCAAAACCATTGGCAACCTGTCGCAGTTTTCGAAACAAACGTTGGTGTCCCGGTTCGGTACACATGGACAACGTCTCTTTGAGCTGGCCCGCGGGATTGATGACCGACGTGTGAACCCTCAGCGCGCAGTAAAGTCCATAGGTGAAGAAGAAACTTTTGCCGAAGATCTATCGGCTAATGAAAAAATTCAAGGTGTTCTTTTGCAACAGGCGCAAGACGTTGCTCGGCGTCTCAGGAAACGAGAACTCGCGGCAAAAACCATCACAGTCAAAATAAAACTTGCCGAACGTCTGGGGGGAGGCAAGTTTCGTTTGTACACCCGTAGCCGCAGCCTGCCCGTACCAACAAACGACGCCTCAGAAATTTACCGCGTCGCCACCCTGCTCTTTCAATCCATCCCGCGCAAAACGCGCGCAGTTCGTTTGGCTGGTATCTACACCAGCAATATGGAAAGCGAGCAGAAAGTCAGCCAGTTCGACCTGTTTAATTCCTCCTCACGAACCAACGACAAACGTCAACGCCTCGGTAAGGCTTTAGACCGTCTGAGTCGAAAATACGGAGAAGGCGTAGTGCAGTACGGGGCAGCATCCAGGCCACACTCAACAAGGGTGGAAGATCCAGAGCCACCGAGGAAAGACGAGCTGGCCTAGTGGCGACGGCGATCGGAACCTGATGCGTTATATGTTGGCAAGGCGCAGGTTTTAGAGTGATTAAAATGGGCGGAAATGCTGTTTTTGACTACAGTCAATATTTGAATCATGAAGGGCCCTCTATGGACAGAGGTATTTGATGTCAGAATACCTCATGCAATCGCAGGGAGCCAAATGAAATATCAAAGCAATCTTCTGGGGAGCTTTGATTCTCGCGACTGTAGTCTCCCCTAGCGTCATTTGGTACTCAATAAATCTCTATCGGTGGTATTAGAAACTCTTACGGGAACACTTTCCATTTTCGTGTTTTTGTGTCCCTTCTTTGTCCGTTAGCACGGGCCACAGTTTAAAAGGAATGTGAGATTTACAATTACGTGGACAAATTCAATGGATTGGGTAGACACGGCGTCCACTATTGATACGGGTGGATCATTTACAGAAGGAGGAGCTGAAACTGGGCCGTTAGGATTAGTCGTGGGGTCTCTGATAGGCCGCGTGATCGTAATAGGAATCGCCATCGCAATTGCAGTGGTGCTGTGGTTGAGCGTTAATATTTTGATCAGCGCTGTTGTTATTGTCAGTATGCCGTTATTCTTTTTGTTCCGTAGGTCACTCCGCTACGTGGTCGCAGAAGGACGTTCATGTCACAAGAATTTGAGACCATCTTTCGTGTTTGCTCTACGAGCGACAGTAGCGATTACACTTTGGTTTTACCTAATCCTTGTTGGGGCGCACAATATTACTCGGCTTACTTTTTGAGAGAGATCCCTATAGGGTTGATCGAGAAAGGCCACTTCTCCTTGACTTATCAAAACGCCGTGCGCAGCATCCTGACGGTCTCCTCATCCACGAACAGCCTCCATCTTTGAGCCGTTACCACGGTAACAAAGTAGGTGCCACCTGGGACAAGGGCTCGTTTATATTGCATGCTAGGCCTCTGCAAGAAGTGTCGGATTAGGCTCGGCGAGTCCGACCTACTGGACTCCTCAACAGAGTGAACCTCTACCTTCCCCTTGCCGCCCCAGCCCCTCACCTGATAGCTGACGCTTAAGGGGGGGAGTCACATGCCAAAAGTCCTCTTTGAGAAAAAAGGTCATATTGCCTACGTCACCATCAATCGCCCGGAACGCCTCAATGCCTGCGACTATGAAACCTACAATATGCTGGCGGACATCTGGAAGGAATTTCGGGATGATTCCAGCTTACGGGTCGGTATTCTAACCGGAACGGGCGAACGGGCGTTTAGCGCGGGCAGTGATATCAAAGCCAATTATGTCAGTCGTCCCCAACACGAAAACAACAACCTCTTCCCTGTTCTGTTTGATTTATACAAGCCCATCATCGCCGCGATTAACGGCCATGCGAATGGCGGTGGCCTAGAGCAAGCATTGGCTTGTGACATTCGTGTTGCGGCAGAGCATGCGCAGTTCGGCTTTGGTGAAGTCCGTCTAGGCTGGCTGCCAGGCGCAGGCGGAACGCAGCGTCTGCCGCGCATTCTCCCGCTTGGTCGGGCATTGGAACTCCTGTACACGGGCGCTCGTATTTCAGCCCAAGAAGCCTACCGTTTGGGCCTGGTCGATCATCTCGTTTCCATGAGCGAGCTGATGCCTAAGTGTGAAGAGATTGCTGAAGAGATCTGCAAAAGTGCGCCGCTTGCCGTTCAACATATTAAAGAAGCTTCCTTACGCGGTTTGGATGTCTCCCTCGAAGAAGGGCTTAAATTGGAACGTAAGCTGTACAGTGAGCTGCAAGAGACCGAGGATGCGCGTGAAGGCGCGCTGGCCTTTGCCGAGAAACGCTCTCCGAATTGGCAAGGGAAGTAAATCGCGAAGCAAGCAGCGTTGACCAGTAATAGAGGAATAATGACGGAAACCGATCTCGAAAGCCAACAAGAACCTATTCAAGAAGCCGCCCGGCTACTACTCTCGGCCAATTATGTCATGGCCATGACCGGCGCTGGCATCTCGGTTGAAAGCGGGATCCGGCCCTTTCGTGGTCCGGGTGGGCTGTGGACGGAATACGGCGAACCTCCCATGGATGGCTATGAGATCTTTTTACAAGATCCCAAGAAAGCCTGGGAAGAGCGTCTGGCTCCGGCAGGGCCAAGCAAAGAAATATGGCAAACGATCGGAATGGCAGAACCGAATGACGGGCATCGTGCACTTGTTGACTTGGAGAATATGGGCATCTTGCGCAGCATGATTACTCAGAATGTCGATAACCTGCACCGCCGGGCCGCGAGCCAGAATCTCATTGAAATCCACGGCAATTATACGCTCGTACGCTGTATCGAATGCAACTCTCGTTTCCCTGGCGCCGAGGTACCCATGCACCGGCTCCCACCAGAATGTCCCAACTGCAAAGGCATCCTCAAGAGCGATACCGTTTCTTTTGGCGAACCCATTCCACAAGACGCGATAGACAAATGTTATAGCGAAACACAATTTTGCGACTGCATGATCGTGGCCGGAACGTCCGCCACCGTGTATCCGGCCGCGGGGTTTCCTCTGGCCGTTCGCGACAAAGGCGGCTGCCTCATAGAAGTTAATTTATACGAAAGCGAGTTGACTCCCTTGTGCACGGTCAGTCTGCGTGGCTCGTCTGGTCCCATCTTGCGCCAGCTCGTAGAAACACTGAAAGCCAAATGCTCGTAAAGAGAAACGAGGCATCCCGATGAAGCACTGGTTCGCGCTGTCTGCAATCGCTCGAGATCGGCCCGGCATTGTGGCCGATTTGTCCGAACTCATTTACGATTGCGACTGCAACCTCGAAGACTCAAGCATGACCATATTCGGTAGAGAATTTGCCGTTCTGCTGCGGTTGTCAGGCCAGAGCCCGGACAGCAACCAACGCCTATCCACAGCCTGCAAGCGTCTTGAATGGAAAAAACGTCTGACCGTCTTCTTTCCGCCACTCGAAGAAGCGCCCCTCCGCTACGGAGCCGGTCAAGATACGCTGCACTATGAGCTGCTTGCGACCAGTGTCGATAAAGCCGACATCGTACCCCGTGTCACCCGCGGCTTAGCCGAGCACGGGGCTAATGTCGTTCAAATGCATACAATGGCCCAGCCCGCGCCTGGGAGCGGGACGGTGATGTACAATATGCGGATCAACATGGACGTTTCGGGCCAGATTGACGAGACCACCCTGCGTGAACGACTGGACCACATTGCAGATGACTTGCATATTCATATAGACCTCACACGAGTCGCTGCACACGAACAAAGGAGGACAGCATGAAATTCGGCTTTATTGGCGTTGGCAATATGGGTAATCCCATGGCACTCAATCTCATAAAAGGTGGCCATTCCTTACACGTTCACGACGTCAAGCGTAAGGCTGCAGAAAACCTGATCGAACACGGCGCAAGCTGGGCCGACAGCCCTCAGGCAGCGGCAGAAGGCGCGGAAGCCGTATTCCTGTCCTTACCCATGCCCGCGCATGTCGAAGAAGTTGTCCTTGCCGACAATGGCGTATTAGCCGGCATCGCCAGCGGAAAAACCATTGTGGACATGAGTACCAATGCGCCCACTGTCGTAAAAGAGCTAGCCAAAAAGGCCAAGGCCAGGGGTGTTGCCTTTCTGGATGCACCAGTGAGCGGTGGGGTACGAGGCGCTCGAAAAGGTACGTTAGCCATCATGGTAGGTGGGGATAAGGCTGTGTATGGCGCGTGCGAGCCCGTGCTCAAGTGCATTGGTAGCAACGTCTTTCATGTTGGGGATATTGGCGCGGGCAATGTAGCCAAGCTGGTCAATAATATGCTGGCCTTTATTCAGATGATGGGAGGCGCGGAGGCGCTGATTCTCGGAGCAAAAGCTGGTGTTGACCCCAACGCGCTGTGGAAAATTGTGAAAGCCAGCAGCGGCAACAGCTTTATCTGGGAGTCGGGAACCCGTGCGATCTTGCGCGATCGTCTAGCACCGACGTTTACGATAGACTTGGCTTGTAAGGATATGGGACTGGCCACAGACCTCGCCAAAGAGCTGGATGTCCCTCTCACAGTTGCCAAAGCGGCAGAAGGACTTCTCAAAGGCTATCAGTCAAATGGGTTTGCCCAAGAAGACGTGCTGGCGACTATTAAAGCCCTAGAGCAGCAAACGGAAACAACCGTACGCGGGACGTGGGACGACGCCAACGAATACTAGAGCCAGAGCCGACCTGAACTCAGATACGCGCTAAAGCAACTGGAACGTTCCTCCCTACACGCACGATTCACCTATGCAAATTTACACGAAGATTCTCATTGGGATGGTTGTCGGAAGCCTATTGGGAATTTTTCTTGGACCCAATTCCCTCTTCCTGACGCACGACCTTTATAAAATTCCTGACCCTGCGCGCGTTGTTTTTCAGCAAGACCCAGCCGATCAGTCCTCTCGGGTTCAGCTCCCGGGGAGTATTCCAATCCGTATGCGGCTGCTCGAAACCCGCCGCGAGAAACGTCAGAATCTCATCGGAGAAGAGACAGAAGTTCCCGTTTGGGCCAAAGTCCGGTTTCCCTTTAGTCGAAAACTCGCCCTCGCTGACCAGTCCGGTCAACTCAGTCAGCGATTCGGACTGGCCTCGTCCAGCAGTGAGATTACAGGCTGGCTGCAGATTAACACCACCCCGTTAGAAAGTGGTGGATTTACCTCTTCGCCGCGCCCGATCAGCCAAATTGGCGATCAAGTCGTTACCCTATTACGACCAGTGGGTCAGTTGTTCATGCGGCTGATCAAAATGGTCGTCGTGCCGCTAGTCTTTGCCTCCCTCTTTGTTGGCGTCGCCAGCTTAGGCGACATTCGCAAACTCGGGCGGCTCGGCGGTCGCACGCTCGGCCTCTACCTGGGCACAACGGCGATTGCTGTCTCCATAGGCCTTGCTTGCGCATACGTGATCCAACCCGGCCAATTTATTGATACAGCCGATCGTACGCTGCTCCTGGCGCAATTCGGTACAGCAGCCGGAGATCGGCTGACCGCCGCCGCGGTCGCTCCGTCGACGATAGATACATTATTGTCGATTATTCCAACCAACCCGGTCGAATCTCTAGTCAGCGGCAATATGCTGCAGATTATTTTCTTTGCCATTATTCTTGGGGTGGCTATTACTGGGCTCGGACCCGGTGAGGCGACGATTGTCATCACTCTTTTCGAAAAAATCCAGAATGCAATGATCGTTATCATCCAATGGGTGATGCAGCTGGCTCCATATGGCGTGGCAGCCCTTGTCGCCGAAGTGTTAGGCACAAGCGGAGTCAGCGTCCTGACCGCTTTGCTGGTATACGCGGGCACTGTGCTGCTCGGCCTCGCGATCCATGCCGGCATTGTGTACGGCGGTTTGGTGCGCTTTATCGGACGCATTCCATGGGGCTCTTTCATGCGCGCGGCTCGTCCGGCTCAACTCATCGCGTTTTCCACGTCGTCTTCATCCGCAACTCTTCCCGTTTCCATGGAGTGCGCTGAAAAGAGTATTGGCGTGAGCAAGCCGGTCGCCAGTTTTGTGCTGCCGCTCGGTTCGACGGTCAACATGGATGGCACGGCGCTTTACCAAGGCGTTGCAGCAATCTTTATTGCCCAGGTTTTTCAAACCGACCTTTCGTTAGGCAGCCAGCTCAGCATTGTCCTCGCAGCCACAATGGCCTCCATAGGCGCCGCAGGCGTTCCCGGTGCGGGGATGATTACGCTCGCGCTGGTTCTCACTTCAACCGGAATTCCGACTGCCGGCTTGGCCCTAATTCTCGGTGTTGACCGGATTCTTGACATGTTTCGAACAGCAGTCAATGTGACGGGTGACTTAGCCGTGACTACGGTCATGGCGACAAGCGAAGGAGAGGAGTTGCAGCTCAACAGGTCGTCACCTGATTCTTAGGGGCGGACTGCCCTTACACGGAACTCAACTATGAGTGAACTACTCTTTGAACGCGATGGATCAATTGCCACCTTGACGTTTAATCGTCCGCAGGCGCGCAATGCCTTGACCTGGGGTATGTACCAAGCACTGGAAGACGCCTGTGACAGCGTCGATCAAGACGATCAGATCAAAGTCCTGATCCTCCGCGGCGCAGGTGATAAGGCATTTGTCTCGGGCACGGATATCAGCCAATTCACTGCATTCAAAACGGATCAAGATGCCATAGGTTATGAGCAAAAGCTCGAACGTCTCATCAGCCGGCTGGAAACCGTCAAGAAGCCCACCATCGCCGCCATTCAAGGTTTCGCCGTTGGCGCAGGTGCGGCCTTGGCCCTGGTGTGTGATTTACGCTATTGCACCCCAGACAGCCAGATTGGATTTCCGATTGCGCGCACTTTGGGGAATTGCCTCACGGTCGCCATCCATGCCCGTATTGTTGACGCCATAGGCCCAGCCAGAACCAAAGAACTAATGTTTCGTGCCAGATTGGTTAACGCAGACCAAGCACTGCAACTCGGTTTGGTCAACGAGATTTTTGAAGCGAACCAGCTTGCTGACCAAGTGCGTCACATCGCCCAGGAAATTTCTCACCATGCACCCATTACCCTCCAAGTCACGAAGGAAGCCGTCCGACGCTTACAACAGCATCGGCGTTCGATCAGCCAAGACGTTCTGGGAGAGGATCTCATTGTCCGCGCCTATATGAGCGAAGATTTTCGAGAAGGCGTGAGCGCGTTTCTGACCAAACGTAAACCAAATTTCCGCGGACGCTAAAGGGCAAGCAATCCGTCTACAGAGTCACCTCAAAGCGCATGCCGAAGACAACGGCGTCGTCGAGGTGCGGGTCTGTCCCCGGGTTTACCACATAGGCAAAAACCGGTTGGAGCGCGAACCAGGGGGTGAGCTGTGCCCGGTAGGTCAATTCAAAAGCGATTTCCGAGTTCTCCACCGGGCTGCCCATCGAGCGTTGGGCCTGCTTAAAACGGCGCCCATTGTGAGCTGCCGCAATAGCAAAGCCAACCTCATCGTCATCACGCCCGGGCAGCAGGCCAGTGTAGACGCCGCCGCCACCGGTGTAGAGTGAGATTTGGTTCACCCCTATATCCGCTAAACCAATCTGGAGGAAAAACGTCAAGGCTTGATCTGGATGCTCCGGCTCGTTCCATACGGTATACTCGGCTAAGCCGTAGACGCCGTGATTACCACTCCGTTTATGCGTCCTTCTCTGACCCTCAATCGTCCGGATATCATCGAATTTTTCCGTGTAAAACCACCCGCCCACAGCAATCTTTCCGCGGTACGGTATCTCATATCCCCGCCCTATGCCTCCTCCCTCTTTCTCCTCACCCGTCCCAATCAGATACGTGGCCTCGGTTGTTACGAGCAGGCCGTCATCGCTGCCGAAGATAATCTGAGTACCATGCGGAGCGTTCGGATCACCCGCAACGCCATCAAGGACGGCAGCTTGGAGATACAGTTGGGCTAGGAGGCGGGCGGCAAAACGCACGCCGAAAGATGTGGTGGGAAAAATCGACGGCCCATTCTCTCCGCTCTGTGAAAAATCGGGACCTATCCCAAATGAACTATGCAGAAACAACTGCGCTGACTCAGCATAGTCAAACTCAGCATTCACGTCGTATAGACCAACGAGGAGGGAGTAGCGATTATCGAAAAAGTTTTGCTGGAACCAGGCTTCAAATAATTTCCACGTCGCTGGCGACTCAATATTACTAATGATTTGAAAATCTCCGACAAAACTACTCGGGTTATCACCCTGATTGCCAAGGCCATAGACGAAGATACGGGCACCCTGCCAGCCGAATGCCTTCTCGGCATCTAGGGTCAATTGCAAGTCGACGTTATCCAGGTAAGCGGTTTTTTGAGAGCGCCCGCCGCTCAGGTTAGACCACACCTCTCCGATATAACCGAGCTCAAAGGTGAAGCCCCGCTCCTGCAAGGTCGAACGGTGGCCACTCCAGTCGCCACTGAGTGTCTCTTGGGATAACAACGACGACGGGAACTGCGCAAACGCGAACGTGCAGACATTCAAGACACAGGACACAAACAAGACTATTGGGAAAAAATGTTGCATTGAATCTAGGGACCTGTTCTTATTGCGTCGAGACTATTAAGCGCCGAGCAACTGTGGGCCGTTTCTAATGATCGGCCACCCTGCCAGTCGAACCGGCTGCATTCAAGCCCCACGCCCCGTCGGCAGCCGTCCGTACGCGGTGGCAATCAATTTCAGCAGTGAGCCAGACAGTAGGGTCGAACTGAGATGCACAAAGACACGCGCAAGAAAACAGTGGTCGTAGGAAGCCGTTTCTGAGAGCGAGTCTGTTACAACAACAATAGAATCGCCAGACCGAGTAAGAGGCCCATGCTGATAACATCGGTTATCGCGGTCAGGAAGATGCGGGAGGCAGTGGCTGGGTCAGCACTGATTCTCTTCAGAACGATGGGGACGAGCGTGCCAAATATTCCGCTGGCCATACAGCTACCAGTCATAGCCAAAACGACCACCAGACTCAGAGTCATTGCAGCAGGTTTTCCGTGTTATAGGCGTACCAATACATAACCCCGCTCGTGACTAGGCCGACAATCGCTCCATTGTGTAAGCCTAAAAAGGCCTCCTTGCAAACCATCGTCCCTCGAGAATCCCCAGCCAAGTCACCAAGCGTCAGACCAAGCAGCGTTACTGCAAGTGCCTGGCGACCGCTATTGGCGGACTTTCCGGCGAGCACGGTGGGAAAAAGGCCAAAACCACAACCTGGTCAACAGTCTCTTCGAAAATACCGACAACGGCCTCAGCCACAAAGGCGGTCAGCAAATTGAGCTGAAGCCAAGGGTGGCGCATCTTGAGCGAGCGCGGCCATTGGGTCGAAGCGCGCCCCTCTTTCTCGACGCCAACCACGCTACCGGCCCGGACAACAATCTCAAAGACGTTCTGCTCGAACAGATTCTCGCCTCGGATCAAGCCGATAAGTCATCCCTGTTCGGCGCAGACCGGATAAACTGGGACATGGCGCGCAACCCTGAGCTTCGTTGCATCGGTGACGGAAAGGTCGGGGGATAAACTGAACGGATCAGCAAGCATAACGTCTGCCAATTTTTGCTTATGGTCGGAGAGGAGCATTTCCCGCAAGACTACGACACCGATCAGGTTGTGCTACGCGTCTGCCCCATACAAATACGTGATGAATGCTTTTGGGACCGCCTGACGCAGCTGTTCAATGGCTTCAGCTACGGTGGTATTGGCATTCATGACACCGACGTGAAGTTCCATAGCCCGGCGTATGGTTTGTTCTGGATACCGCGCGTTCACTTTCCATTGTTCGAGTTTCTCTGGAGTCGTTGCGGCATTCAAGATAAAAGAAACCGTGAGAATAATGGCCAGAATCTCGTCCTTCAGAACTAAAAACTGTCCGTATTGCGGCGAGACCATCAAGCACCGGGCAATGGGGTGCCGGTATTGGGGTTATGACTTACGGACAGCGAAACCAACCAGGCCGAGCCTTCCCGCCTTACGAGAGGCAAACCACGACCAGGTCACTCACGGTCGAGAGGCGCGGGGTATAATTGGCACAACTGATACAACACTGGGCTGTGGCGCGTTCATTGTGGGCGTGCTCCTCGTCCCCGGTCTGTGTGTCGTTTTGAGCATCCTGCTCCAGTCAACAGAAAAATCAGGATGCCTCCCTGATGTAGCGGCGATAGCGTAGGATGCATTTTTGTGATTCCGTCACAGATAGAATTAAACGGAGCAACATATGCCGCTCTCAGGAGTGAAAGTCGTCGAGGTCGGACTCAATCTTGCCGGTCCTTTAGCCGGGGTCATCATGGCCGATCTAGGCGCGGATGTCATTAAGATTGAACGACCGGAAACCGGCGATGACGCACGTGCCTGGGGTCCTCCGTTTGTTGATGATGCCGCCCTGCCCTTTCACAATATGAATCGCAACAAACGTTCAGTTGTGGTGAATTTCAAAAATCCTGAAGAAATGGAACGACTGTACACGCTCATCGAGGGGACGGACATTTTCTTACACAACTTACGACCTGGCGTGACCGAGCAAGTCGGCTTAGAAGCAGACGTTCTCCTGTCGCGGAATCCCCAACTCATCTATTGCGCTGTGACCGCCTTTGGACACAAAGGACCACTGGGGAAAAAACCAGGTTATGAAATACTGCTGCAGGCGTTTGGCGGACTTATGAGTCTGACCGGTCAGGAAGACGGACCGCCCGTCCGCATGGGCACGTCAGTGGTAGATTATGGAACCGGCATGTGGACGGCCATTGCGGCGCTCGCCGCACTGCGCAAACGAGATCAGACGGGACGAGGCTGTATTATACAGACATCGCTGTTTGAAACGGCGGTCTTCTTAATCAGCACAGCTCTGGTGCAATATAAAAAGACGGGCAAAGCCCCGGCTCGACACGCAACCGGAAGTCCGCGTCAGGTTGCCTTTGGGACATTTGCAACCAAAAACGGTCCTTTAGTACTAGGCGTGGCGAATAGCCGCCTCTTTTTCAAGTTAGCCAAGGTCCTCGGTCGTGAAGAATGGACGACGGACCCCCGTTACCAAACGAATGCCGACCGGATGGAGCATCGCGACCATCTGATTCAACAGATCACGTCACATATCTTGCAAGAGACAAAAGAAATCTGGATGGAACGGCTTGAAGCTGCCGGTGTTCCCTGCGCACCAATTCTTTCCATTCCTGAAGTCCTTGCTCAACCGCAGACGAAGGCTATGGACATCCTACGTCCGGAGCCCGACGCGAACCTTGAGATTATGGCTTTACCTTTTTCCATAGATGGCCAGCGCCCGGAATTTCGGTCGCGAGCACCAAAACTTGGGGAGCATACGGACGAAGTGTTGAGAGCTAAAGACACCACAGACGGTACAGGATAAGGAGTGAGAATTTCTGCGATTGGTGGTGGGAAAAATATTTCATGACGTGCAGGAGGATTGCCGATTCTGCGAAAATAGGTACATCCTATGGCAAGAGAAGGGCAGAGAAGGAGAAACATGGATGTCAGATCCTGACCAGCCAGTATCAGCCTCGGGCACGCATGATGATGGCCCTGCCGAACGGTTGGCCCAACACTTACTGCTCCATCCGTATGACCTGATCGACGTAAGACGCTTGTTCCCATGCCTTCAGGTCACTACGCAAGAATTCCAGCGAGCCCTTACCCGATTTGGGGATCTGCGGCTCACAGGAAACATACAGCCTCCCCCCGCGTAGCCAGCAAGCCTTGGGCATTCGGTTCGTTGCTCGGCCACGCTGGGGAGTGTGGCGAGATGGAAGGAAAACAATGCCCAAATTCAACCTTGGATTTAAATATAAAATCGGTCAACATGTCACTCATGCTTGCGATGTGCAGCCCGCACGGCAGCCCTTAGTGACTCGCTATACCGTAGTGTCGCAGCTCTTGGAAACAGGACCACATGGCCCCGAACACTTTTATTATCTCCGCCGTGAAGAGCAGCACCTAACTACTGATGGAACAATCCGCGCGTCAGAAACCCACCTGGCCCCTGTGTCGGGTGACGATGAATAGAAAATCAGCGAGGAAATCAGCATGGTTGAAGTGAACGGCATTGCGCATATTATTTTGACTGTCAGTCAGTTCGGAGAATGCCAGAAGTTCTATAAGAAGCTTTTGCCGTTTCTCGGCTTAAAGCTGGTCTTTGACGGTAAAGACATGTGCTACCACGTGGGTGCCCGTACCGCTGTTGGCATACAGCGCTGCGCCCCGAAGTATCAAGACGAGCGTTTCATCCAGACTCGCGTCGGGCTGCATCATTTCTGCTTTCGCGCACGTTCTACAGTAGATGTCGATCAGGTCTATAGCCTGCTGCAAGAGATGGGCGCAAAAATCGTCACTCCGCCCGAAGAAGGTCCGTGGGCACCGGGATACTATTCTGTCTTGTTTGAAGACCCGGACGGCAGCCGGATCGAGGTGAATTACGTTCCGGGTAAAGGCGTGTTAGCCAAAGACGCCGGGTTTAGGCCGAGCGGCGATTTCGAGTGAGGGTTACTTCCTCCCGCTGCCTCTCTGCCCGCAATCCGCCCAAATACCGCCCCACGTAAAACAGACGTCGCGCCCATGTAGTTGTAGTAATACAACTCGCCCATAGGTTCACCGGCGACATACAAGCTGGGAATGACGCGACCTGTGGAGTGAATAACTTGGGCTTTGGTATCGGACTTGAGACCGCCGAAGGTAAAGGTGATTCCGCCAGTCACGGGATAGGCAAGATACGGCGGACTGTCGAGCGGACGAGCCCAGTTGGTTTTGTTGACAGTCCGCCCTTGCGTGGCCAAGCCGTCAAGTCTGAGCGGATCAAACGTTCCGGCTTGGCAGGCAACGTTGTACTCTTCTATCGTTCGTTGCATGCGGTCAGCAGGGACTTCGATACGTTCGGCTAACTCACGGATGCTCGGGGCTTCAAAGGCTTCCTCTTCTGTTCGAATCGCTCGCTTCCATGCCTCAGGATCTTCGGAGCGTGGTTTATTGTCAAAGACATTAAACGCCACACCGCCTTTATGGGCCATGATGGCTTTACTGAATTTGACATAGGTCTGATCGCGAAAGTCTTCCCCTTCGTCCAAAAAGCGCTCGCCGTCTTCATCAATGAACAAGCCTAGCTGGAAGATATAGATCGCAGTCACGCCACATTCAAACGGCGTGGAGCGGGCGTCAATCACAGCTGAATGAAAATCTCCCCATTGGCCCGCGGGCATGGCCCCAATTTTTAAAGCCATCCGCAGACCATCACCCGTGTTATAACGACTGCCACGAAGAATGAGTCCATCCATATGACGGCCTAAATAACGCACGCGCATTTCCGGGTTGGCTTCGAAGCCGCCGCAAGCAATCACGACACCGCCTCGGGCCTTGATATCCGCGTACCCGTCGGGTTCAAGCGCACGTACGCCAACTACGCGGCCACTCCGGTCGGTCAATAGTTTCTCAGCAGCAGTCTCATAGGCAATATGCGCCCCCGCCCGCTCAAGATGCTTATATAGCGTATCCACCAGCTGCCAGCCGCCGCCAACTGGCTGGCGGCGATAGCCTGCAACATTGGGATAGCCCTTCTCCCATGCGATGCCCATCTCGGTCAGCCAGTCGACCACGTCAGCCGCGTTATCGACAACGACTTGAATGAGTTCTTTATTCGCCCGCCCGCGTGACACCCGCATAAAGGTCTTAAAAAAATCTTCTTTGCTTTGCCGAGTCGGGCAGTATTCGTCGGGTTCATGCGGATACCGAATTTGGGCATCAGCAATGGCCGAGTTGCCGCCCCGTTGGAGCTTGGGTGCCTTTTCGAGCAAGATGACTTCAGCGCCTTCGTTCAGTGCGCTGACCGCAGTTGAGAGACCCGCAATACCGCCGCCAATGACAACAACGTCGCAGTCTATTTCGGGAATGGATTCGGACATATTCTTTTACACTTTTTGCATACGGCACAAAAAAAACATAGGGGCGCAGAATGCTGCGCCCCTACACACCCAAAACCAGACGGGTGCCCCTCCTGAGGAGTCGTCTAGCCCCCGGCAATGCCGACCATGAAAGAGACGGTTTCTCCATCTGCCAGGCTATCATCGATAAACAAGCGGCGCCCGGTTGAATCCATAAACAGAGTGCCATTGGTGTTCAGATCTTTCGTATTCGGATCAATCAGCAACGCCTCCATCACCGAACCATATTTGGTGGTCAGGATCTGCGCCAGCTCGGCCATGTTCGGCTGTTCCAGTTGGATGCTCTCGCTCGTGACCCGCGTAATCTCTTTAAAACGAGCCATATACTCAGCCTGGACTGTAATCACGTTGGTGTCCTTTCCCTAATCTGGAATACCAACATCGGAGGCCTTGATATCGACATGCACCGCTCGGCTACCACGGGTTTCGCCTGCCATCGCATTGTCTGCTGCCAGTACCTCGGCGACATCTTCCAGACCTAACTCTTCCATTTTTCTACGAGTTTGCAGACCAGTGTCCTGATCCCAGCCGCGCCACTCATAATATTCTTCGAGTACTTGTTCAAACATGTCGCCAGCCACACGGCCTTTGTTTGGTCCTTCAGGACAGGGTTCATGCATCCAGCGCTCGCAGATCGTATCGTGCTCACGCCGCATACCAAGGCGGGAGTTAAATGCCTTTTCGAGGTTGCAAATACGCTCCCCATCGAGCATACGTTCTTCCTTGGTCCGATCAATACCGGTCACCGCCGCATACACCTCGCCGTAATAGCTCTCAGGAGCATAGCCGAGGGGGTCAAGCAGCCAGTGGAACATGCACACTCCATACGAATTAATGAGAGCAACCTGGTTCTCAATAACGGCCGTACTCGCTCCTTTGAGATCCGGAATCGTCGGATCAGCAGCTTCCGTCCTGCCGTTAAAGTAGGCCTTAGACAAGTCTCTGCGCTGGAATTTCTCGATCAGGCCGATGCCCTTCAGATGGTCGGCACCACGCGAGGCCACAGCCATGTTGTTCATCCAGGTCGGGAAAGGCCGCATCTCTTCAGTAAAACTCGCGCCACCTTTGCCATACATGGCATACTTCATGAAGTTCTGGCCTTTTTGTTCGGAATAGCGGAGGGCGCCGTGATAGGCCCCATCCCGAAACAGCCAGCCAAAGGGATTTTTCTGGTAGACCACATCTTCAATCAGGGCTTCGATGTCTTCCATATTGCCCCATTCCAAACTTTGCGGTTTCCCGAACAGCTCTTCCACGTCACGATCAGAAATTATATCGCGCTGTTTGAGCTCCATAAGAAAACTAATCGAGCAAGATAAATCTTGATTATCGATGCCATATTCGTTAGTAATCTTGCCCCAGTGAGCGACCTCTGCCCAGTCGCGGACATCCAAAGCACCAGCGCTACTCCCCGTCGTCAGATATTCCGGATGGCGAAAAGACTCGCCAACATATTTTTGAGCCTTTTCTGACTCATGGCCTTCGATCTTATAACGGCCATCACAGGCAATATAGCAGTCGGACGAACACACCTCCGAGTACTTATGATATTTTTTGACCCAGTTGTCGGAGCGCACTTCGTCACCACGAAACCTCGCGCCTTGGTTATTGCGCCAAAAATTGCCGCCGATCTTTTGGTACATTTCGACTGCGCCCAAGGTGCCCCGACGTTTGAAACCATAGGCGGCTTCATTCGAGTCGAGCTTCTGGCGAAAACCATCCGACCATTCGAGCAAACTCGGTGGGTCATCAATTTTAATGCCCTGCGTGCCTTGGGCAACAATAGCTTTGAGGTTCTTTGAACCCATGACAGCGCCACCGCCGCAGCGGGCGTGAATGCGCCAGCCGTCCGCGATCACACCGGCGATACCAACCTGATTTTCACCAGCCTGACCAATCGAAAGTGTGTAGGCTTCTGAGGGATAATCGCCCAATTCCTTTTGCACGGTTTCGTGCGTTTCGGTGCTGTCCTTTCCCCACAGATGAGTCGCATCACTGATAGTCACTTCCGCATTGTTAATGTGAATATAAACGGGGCGGGGCGCCTTGCCGGTCACAACAATATAGTCATAGCCGCTAAAGCGGACGACATACGGAAACTTGCCTCCACCCGTTGAGTCGCCAAAAGACCCATAACATGGGCTTTTGAACGTCAGCCGGCCTTTGACTCCGATTCCTGACCCCACGCCAGCCAGGGGGCCCACACCAAAGATGAGCACGTTGTCCGGGCTACGGGCATCGCACGTGACGTCATGCTTGAGAAAATGCTCCCACAAGAGCCAATCATTAATGCCTGAACCGCCTACCCAACGTTCGAACATGGAATGCGGAAGTATTTCTCGTTTAATTTCTCCCGTTGATAGATCCACCCGTAATAATCCACTTTCCATGATCACGGCTCCTTTATCTGCCCCGTGTTCGGCTGCACGGGCGTCTTCTGTGTTCCATCCACTACAGGCGCATGAGCGCGTCCACCCCTACGCCGCTGTGCTCACTTTTCCCTTTGATAACATCGCCTGCATGATGCCGACTTCGTCTCGTGCTTCCGGCTTCTGGCGTAAGATTTTGCCGAACGCTGCCTTATCTTCATAAAAGAGAACGGGCAGTCGAGAATATTGTTTACCCTTATTTAACATCTCAGGCCGGGTGGAGCAGGCTTTCACACAGACGGGGTCGCCGCCGCATAGATCACATTTGAGCAGCTCGCCGGTCGGAGCAACAAAGACGGTGTCAAACGGACAGCCGGGGACGCACTCCATACACTGAATGCATTTATTTTGGTCAATCACCGCGGCTTGCGTTTTCGGATCATAATAGAACGCATCCGTCGGGCAGACTTCGGCGCACGGGGGCGGATTGGCACAGTGATGGCAGATGGCCGGCATAAACCCAAAGCCGTCTGTGGATGCCCGTGAGACCTCGGGCGCGTGGTCGATTTTAATACGCGTCCACACTGGGTTCAGAATTCCATCGGGTGAGTGGACCAGCGAGCATGCTACTTCGCACATCTTACAATCAGTGCACAGGTTTTGCAGTGCGAAAAGCTTGGTCGGAACATTCGGCACTTCGTCTCCGGGTTGGTACCAGACCTCCCCGTTCACGAGCTCTTTCTGTCTGACTTCCTGCATAATAGTGAGGCCCCTCTCCTCGTTGCTTACAACGTTATGCCTGATACCGTTTGCCTGTCAAGACAAAACACCGTAAGTACATGGGGCCATTGCGCGCCGGGAAGTACCCAGCCTGGGAAAGGAATCGCATGAAAAAACGTGAAACTCTGGTCCACTCTGAACACGGTCGCCTGCCGGCCCGGAAGATCTTGGAGTGTATCTTTGCCCTGTCACCGTGCGGGAAAATCGCGCATCATCACTTAGAAGAAGTCAGTACCAGCGAGAATGGTGGAGAAACAGACGCTGAGATAGAGTACACGATGACCGGCACCGCACCAGCTGACGGACGCGAACGGTGCCAAATTATCCCTCCATTTGTCCGCGAGTTTGACCCCCCAGAATTTCCGACCGTCTAAGGAGCTGGAACATGAGTCTCGCTACCCTCACCCCACAAGAAGCGTTCGAACGCCTGAATAATGACCCTGCTGTGACCTATGTCGATGTGCGCACCGTAGCCGAATTCGCCCAGGGCCACCCAAAAGGAAAAGCAATCAACGTTCCTGTTGTGTTCTTTCATCCCACAACAGACGAAGTCTTTCAGAATGATAGTTTTGATCTGGTGATGGACGATGTCTGTCCCAAAGAGACTGCATTGATCATTGGTTGCGAAAAGGGTCCGCGGGCGAAACAGGCCGGGGAGAAGCTCACTGCGACAGGCTATACCAATGTCAGTATTATGGAAGCCGGCAATGTCGGCTGGAAGGCAGCCAATCTCCCGACGACTACGGACAATAGAGACGGCGTTAGCTATGTCTCACTGCTCACGCCTGCCAAACGCAAAAGCAAGAAGAAGAAAAAAGCGGCCCATTAACGGCGACGCGGAGGTATACAGTCTCAGCAAACTCGCAATACATGTTCGCATCTACGCATCTTCACCTGTAGGGACGAGGGTATCTCGCCCGGCGGCTCACGGACGCCCGCGAATGTTCACAAATCGCCCTTCTTTTTGGATAACGCTTTCCCTGTGACGAGCAGCTATCTAAAGAGAAATGTTTCGTCTGGAGGGATGCCGCGATGAAACGCACCTCGTTTCTCAGTCTTTCTTTTGCCCTGATTGCACTCGGCGGTTTGCTCTTCTCAAGCCCTGCCGGAGGAATGGAGGACTCCGCAGCTCATTATTTTCCACTCATGGTCGGCAACCGTTGGGTCTACGAGTCCACTGAATATCCGGATGACAGAGTGACGGATGAATCATGGGAAGTCCTCCGAGAAGAGGAAGACGCGTTGGTCATACGTATTGTACCGGGCTCCCTGGGGGGAAACGGCTTTGAGTTGTTCTTTGTCGCGACCCCGAGCGGGATCCGTCGTTCCATGTACAAACCAAACCTCCTAGACAACACCATCACCAAGTTCCCATTTATCCTCAAGTCGCCCTCGCCTGCTGGAGCAACATGGCGGAATAAGGAGGGATATTTTGAGGTAACGGCTGTAGCTAAAAAACTCCTAGTGCCTGCCGGAACATTTCAAAATTGTGTCGAAATTACGTATCAGAATACAAGCGAAACAGTCACCATCGTTACGCATTATGCACCCGGTGTAGGTGTAGTCATGCGGGATGAAACATTTCCACATGTTGAAGGCAGCTTCAGCATCCATCCAACCCTCAAAGACCGCGTTGTTCTCAAACTTAAAGAATGGCACGTTTCCGCTTCGGAGTCGTAAGAAGCTGTCAGAGTAGAAGGGTCAGTCAGGCGTAGCCCATTCCGTCTATCTTTCACCTATTCTCTGATCTCATCTCTGATGTAACCTAGGACCATGCCCCAGGCTCGGCGGACTGCCACACCAGTTGCACCAGTTACAATTGATCAGCGCTTGCTCATACTAGCCGAATCAACCGCATTAACCATACTTGTCTTGCTCCCCTCCTCCACCCACGCGAACGACGCATCCCGCTCTGTGATTGCCGGCCAAGAGAACCCGGTACTTGAGTTCCTGAGAACATTTGAAACCCTTCAGGAGCAGCTACACCCCGCAAGATCTGGCCAACTCCAATCCGATCTCTTAAAAACCGTCGGCGATCAATTTGTCCCAATTCGAGCAGAACTAAACGAATTGACGCCCCCGCCGGCGCTGAAGGCTTTCGACCAAACGTGGCGTGAAGCTACAGGTCTGCTGGATACGACGTACGGCATCTTTGTGCGGAGTGATCGGTCCAGTTTTATTGGCGCATTGATGCAAAGTCCCGCTGCGTTTACCCGAGCCCGCTATCACTTGTACGCCCTTGGCAAATACACACCGACCCTGTAGCAGCATTGGGTATTGCCGGAGGCGGTCGCCAGCCTCCTAGCTCTACAAGAGGGTGCCCTCGATCAGCAGAGAAAAGTCGGTTTCAGTCACCGACCGCAAACCAGCAACGACGGCGTCCATTCAATGTATGTGCCAGAGAACTACCATCCGAGTCGGCACTGGCCCTTCATTATAGCCCTGCACAGCGGGAGCGGCATGAGTGATGAGTATCTGTTGACGTGGCTGGGTCCGGCGAAAAGCAAAGGTTATGTCGCGCTTGCACCAAAGTCGTGGGATCGCACCTGGGCTATCGAAAATCGGGATCGCGACGTGCTCTCGATTTTGGCTATGCTCAATCGGCTCCGCGAAGAAAACGCCATAGACCCGGACCGGATTCTTGTCACGGGCTTGTCTGCCGGCGGAACATGCGCCTCCGCCCTAGGCTCACGCCGTCCGAACCTATTTGGTCGTGTTGCACCTATCGCAGGCATGCTGCCACCGTGGTTTGCTGTCAAAAAGGCCAAGGCTCTGCCTATTCCGATCATCCACGGTGCGCAGGATTGCATCTTTCCTGTCGTGACCGCCCGCCTGACGAACGAGACCCTTATCGGGAACGGGTTTGCCGAAGTCACCTATAAAGAGTTACCCGATTGGGCTCAGGCGTATACATACTCGATCAACATAGAGCTGGTGTTACCGTGGTTTGAGGCTTTGTTTCAATGAGTTGCTTGCAATCCCGCTGCCCGCATGAAAAACTCAGCCTGCCCCAGCTTGAGTTTCGGAAGGAGGAAGAACAGTGATTAAAGGATATGCGCTCATTCCCAGAAAGCCGGACATCAGCCTCGAACATTTTCATCGCCACTGGCGTGAAGTGCACGCACCGTTGGCGCTGCGCATCAAGGCGCTCAAACGGTACGTCCAGAGCCATCGGATTCCGCAAGATATTCCGGGCTTTACGACCAGTCCGTACGAAGGCTTGGCTGAAATTTGGTTTGAAGACGTGCAGACGGGCCAGGGGCTGGGAGACAATCCTGATTACATCAACGGCGCGTACGCCGATGAGCCGAATTTTATTTCCGACGAAGGCCCGTCATTTTTGATGACGCGCGAGAATGTAGTCGTGCCGGGACCTGAGCTTGCCAAAGACATACCCGGCGTGAAAGCCCTATTCCTGATCAAGCGTAAAGCAAGCCTGAGTGTCGCCGAGTTTCAGGATTATTGGCGCAAGAAACATGCACCGATAGTTCCCAAGACTCCCGGGCTCCTGCGTTATGTCCAATGCCACGTGGCGCCGGAGACATATGGAGCCGAAACGCCCAAGTATGACGGCGTCGCCGAACTGTCCTGGGCGGATATGGCCTCATTTAAAAAAGGCTGGCATTCTGACGAGATGCAAGTTGAGCAGTTTAACGACGTACCGAATTTTGTTGATGTTCAAAATTCAGTCGGCCAGCTGGTCGAAGAAGTCCGGGTTCTTTGGCCGTAAGTAATAATGTAGGGGCGCCCGGTCGGGCGCCCCTACTGCGGTTCACGCTGCCTTTTGGCGCATGGTCACAAGTTCTTCAGCCGAGGTGGGATGAATGCCGATTGTCGCGTCGAACTGGGCTTTGGTTGCCTTACATTTGATAGCAATAGAAATGCCCTGAATGATCTCCCCGGCATCGGGGCCGACCATGTGGCAGCCGATCACCCGATCTGACTTTTGATCGACAACCAGCTTCATAAACGTCTTTTCGTCTCGCCCGCTCAAGGTGTGCTTCAAGGGACGGAAGGCTGATTTATACACATCAATAGCGTCGTAGTCTTTGCGAGCCGCTTCTTCGGTCAAACCAACTGTTCCAATATTGGGATGGCTAAAGACTGCTGTCGCCACATTCATGTGATCCGGCCGGGTTGGATCATCATTGAAAAGCGTTTCAGCCACGGCGTGGCCCTCGGCAAGGGCCATTGGGGTAAGATTGAGCCGGTCCGTACAATCGCCGACCGCAAAGATATGCGGCACGCGGGAACGAGAGTATTCGTCTACCAGCACCGCGCCGATATCGTTCATCTCAAGGCCAGCCGTCTCAAGACCCAAGTCTTTTGTTTTTGGCAAACGGCCGGTGGCGTACATGATGATATCGGCTTCAAGCTGGCTGCCGTCGTTGAGAGAGGCTTTGATACCATCTGCGGTTTTCTCGATGCGACTCACGTCCATGTTAAAACGTAGCTCCACACCGCGCTTGCGCATTTCAGCGGCCAACGTTTCACGCACATCCGCATCAAAGCCGCGTAAGAATAGATCCCCTCTGTAAAGTTCAGTCACCTGTGCACCAAGACCGTGAAAAATCGTCGCAAACTCGACCGCAATATAACCGCCACCGACAATGATGACGCGTTTGGGCAGCTCGTCTAAGTGAAAAGCTTCGTTTGACGTGATGGCATATTCGATGCCCGGCGTTTGGGGGAAGTGCGGCCAGCCGCCTGTGGCAATCAGAATATATTCTGATGTGTACGGCTTTCCGTCCACTTCTATCGTATGCGCATCGGTCAGGTGTGCCGTGCCTTCGATAATCTCCGCGCCTGCGCCTTCCAGTAGATTGCGGTATACGCCGTTGAGCCGAGTGATTTCTTTATCTTTGTTCGCTATCAGCTTTTTCCAATCGACCGTGCGTTCGCCGACAGTCCAGCCAAAGCCTGCGGCATCCTCAAAATGATCGTGAAACTCCGAGGCATACACCAGCAGCTTTTTTGGAATACAGCCCACATTGACGCAGGTACCGCCTAGATGGCGTTCTTCAACAACGGCCGTCTTAGCCCCATACGACGCCGCAATCCGACTCGCCCGTACCCCGCCAGAACCGGCACCTAAGACAAAGAAATCATAATCGTAGTTGCTCATGTATGCTCACCCCTTTGCGATATAGCGGCGCTCATCACACCGGATAACGCTGGCGAATGCAAGCAAGGAGGAGCTTAGTGCTGCGATGTGCAGACAAAGCACGGCAGTGATTGATCTCCGGAGCATGGAGCGGATTGGCAGACCCCGAGCGGACCGTCCGGGAGTTGGCACTGTGCACCGATCTTGGTGCATTCGGTTAGTGGGTTCGATTCATTGAAATCAGAAAGATCACAGGCGGAGAAGAAGAGCAAAAAAGCTAAGAGCAGCATAGTCTCAGATCGAAGGCCATAAAATCCCCTCTTGGGAGGGGTCGCGCGCAGCGCGGGGCGGGTCACCCCCCTATTCCTCGCCCTTTGGTCCATAGAAAACCGCCCACAGCATCAACCCCTCCGTAAAATCCTCAAAGCGATGTTCTGCATGAGCCGGCACGAACAACATGTCTCCTGTTTTAAACGGATGGCGCTCGTTATCAACGACGAGCGTCCCGCTGCCATTCATCGGGATATATAGCTCGTCTTGATCGTGCGGTTGCTGATCGTCCGGATTGGGCGGACGGTAGACCAAGGTGTACATCGAGCCGTGCGATAGTCCCAAACCATACGGACGTGGTTCATGCGTGTCGATTTTAGCGATCGTCTCTTGATAATCCGAGACCAAGCCTTTGGTTTTGCTTTCACTCATTATGTTCTCTCACATACTGTACGGTGTTCCAGCCGATCGTAATCATACCCGAGGTGCACTATTTCGGAAGTTGGGAAAGAATACGACATTTCCGAAAAGCCCACTAGTCATATACCTTGGCCATTAACGTACTGCACGTTCCAGTCGACACTCGACGCTCTGGTGTGGTACTCCAGCGCAGTACCCAAAAGCCTCACAAATTCCGGAAGAGGAGAATCATCATGACGCCAGAAGAAACACTCATCCAACAGTATTTCGACGCCCTTAACAGTCACGATATCGAAGGAGTCATGGCCTGATTGCGTTTTACGATCAAACCACGCTGGGGACCCTGGATGCCATTGAAGAGGTCGGACGCGCAGGCGAAATGCAACTCGTGTCTCGCAACGGTAGTCCCAAAGCGGTCGAGGCGGTTGTAGCCGGACGCTCCCGCGGCACCTGGGATATGCTATTACCGATGTTGGCGCTACGGCTGGGGACTAAGTGACGCGCGTGCTGATTGGTGCAGAAGATCTGCAAGGTGCACTGCCTATCGCGGCGCTGGGCCGGCTCATCACACAAGAAAACGCTCATAACTACACACCGTGGAAGGACCGTGTTCCGCATACCCCCCACCGAGAAGGCTTGGATTGACGACCAAAGGAAGACCGCATGCGAGCTACGCTCTTGCGAGAGATTACGCCTGAGGAGATCTACACCTATGAAGACGAAGGTGTAGTGTGGCTCAAGCAGGTTATTGACCCTGAGTGGGCAGCACAGATCGGTCAGAATGGTGCTTTTCTCCCCAAAGACCCACAGGGCAGCACCGTAGATTTCACGAATCTGGGCCTAGCAGCGAATGCTCCGTCAAGGATCCAAGGTTTCCGCGCTCGCTCGGTCTGGGTAGAACCCGAACTCGCGTGGGGATCGTCAGAGCAGCTCAAAGGAACGGTCTTGACTGAGGATGTTGATCTTCCCTCAGATACCCAACGTGGGCATTACTTGTCTGTTACCGGGGTGTGGCAGGCAAATCCGTTTTTTGCTGAGTTAGCGCTTGGTTCGCCGCTACCAGAAATCGCGGCGACGCTTACGCGCTCGGCAAAGGTTAATTTGTACGATGATCAACTGCTGATTAAACCGCCCATGACCCTGGAGAAAACATCTTGGCATCATGACTTGAGCTATGACCATATCGACGGCAGCAAAGTTTGCGGGCTACGTGTCCCCGCGCATGCTGAAACCATCGAAATGGGAGCGGTCCGCTATTCGCGCGGATCTCACAAGACCGGCAAGCTGTATAAGGTCGATTATTTTATCAGCGATAATTGTGCCCTGGGCGATTCTGGTGAGTCGTATCCGGATCTTGAGAATCGGGCAGCAGAGTTTGACATTGTGGTCTTTAGGCCACAGCCGGGAGATGTGGTTGTCCATCATTTGGCGACAGTCCATGCCGCGGGAGGTAATCTCACGCCGGATCAAACGAGAAGCGGGATAACGGTACGCTACGCGGGCGATGACGTGGGATACAAGTTCCGCAAATGGGCGCCACCTTAAGACCCGAGCAAGCTCAGTGACGGGGACCCGCTTGAACTAGAGTCCGAGCGCTTTCCCCGCGTGTGGCCCCAGGCAGTCTGATCCTCTTCGAAATCAAACTGTTTGGCCGTTCCCATGCACAAGTTTACTCACACTGGCGATTGTTCCGCCCGCGCCCGATCAAGCATGGTCAGCACTCGCTCAGGTGTGAGCGGAATTTCGTTTACCCGCACCCCAAACGGCGACAAGGCATCCGCCACAGCATTGGCAATCGCCGCAGGCGGAGCGATGGCGCCGCCCTCGCCCACGCCTTTGATACCATGTGGCGTATGCGGAGAGGGGCTTTCAATATGGCCGATTTCTACTTGGGGAACATCAACCGCAGTCGGGATAAGATAGTCCATTAGCGTGCCGGTCAGAAATTGCCCGTTTTCATCATAGATGGCGTGTTCATACATGGCCGTGCCTATCCCCTGCGCCACGCCTCCTTGAATCTGGCCATCAACAACCATGGGATTGATAATGGTGCCGCAGTCTTCAACCACAATGTATCGCAGCAGAGTGATCTGTCCGGTTGCAATATCCACTTCGACCGTGGCCACATGGCTCGCATTGGCATGCGTTGCGGGTGGAGGTTCATAATGGGCAGTCATGTCCAGGCCGGGTTCTTCATCCGGGGGTAAGCCGCCGGGCCTCATGAGGATACGCTGCGCCAGGTCTTTGATCGGCATTAACGGAGTTCCATCAGTTTTGCGGCGGATCTGTCCCGCAGCCAGCTCAAGGTCTTTATCCGGCACCTCGGAAAGACGGGCCGCAATACGCAGGAGTTTATCCCGCAACTTGCCTGACGCCCGAGATATAGCCCCCCCTCCGGTTACTGCACTGCGGCTGCCCCAGGTACCCATGCCGTACGGCACGGCGGTCGTATCGCCCTCAATCACTCGAACATCAGCCACAGGTACACCGAGTTCGTCAGCCGCGACCTGGGCATAGGTCGTCTCATGGCTTTGTCCATGCGAGTGGGTGCCAACCAAAAGGGTCACCTTGCCGGCAACATCCATACGAACCGTTGCCGACTCATAGCCGCCCACGTTCAAGCCTATCGATTCAAAGGCCACCGAACTGGGGGCAGTCCCCTCGACATAACAGCCGATGCCGACACCCAGATAGCGGCCGTGCTGTCGGGCCTGCCGCTGTTCCGTTCGGAAATTGTGATAGTCCAGCATATCCAATGCTTTTTGAAGGGATTCCTGATGGCTGCCGCTTTCAATCTCCGCGCCCACAATAGTAGTATAGGGATGATCTTCTTTACGAATCATATTGCGCAAGCGGAGGTCAGCCGGATCAAGGCCGAGTTTTTGGGCAGCCATATCCATGAGGCGCTCCATGGTGAGAACGCCGATGGGCAAGCCCACTCCACGGTATACGCCGATGGTGGTTTTATTCGTCGCGGCTGAGACGGCCTCGAAACTGAATGCCGGGACTTTGTATGGCCCTGGCATCGTGGAAGCCGCATGGCCAGCCTCAAACGCCGACCCCCAGGGAAATTCGGAATATGCGCCAACGTCGCCCAGAAAGCGGCCTTTGGCGGCCAGGATTGAACCATCCTTCTTGAGGGCCAGCGCGGCATGTACCACCTGTTGCTTGGCGTGCATTGAGGCCGACAAATTCTCACGCCGGTCTTCAATCCATTTAACCGGTTTTTTGAGCTGTAGGGCGATATACGACGCAACGACTTCCTCAGGAAAGACGTGCGCCTTTTGTCCAAACCCACCGCCAACATCAGGCGCCACTACGCGAATATGATGCTCCGGGAAGTCGAGCAGGGCCCCGATATGAGTGCGTAAGACGTGCGGCACCTGGGTTGAAGACCAAAGCGTCAATGCATCCCGACTCGGCTCGAAGCTGGCCACACAGCCACGTGTTTCCATGGGCAATGCCATGTGGCGGCCCGTCTCAAAACGCTCCGAAACAACACAATGGGCTTCCTGAAACGCCTTGCCGACAGTGCCTATCTCGACCTGCACGGTTTGCATGACATTGTCGCCCCACTCCTCGTGGACGAGCGGAGAGTCAGGGTCGAGCGCCTGTTCCACGTCCCAGATTGCGTTCAGGGCCTCGTATTCGACATCCACCAGGTTGGTCGCGTCTTCAGCAGTGTAACGATCGGTGGCAACCACAACGGCAACCGCGTCACCCACAAAGCGCACTTTTTCCTGAGCCAAGACCGGCCAGTCGCAGGGCTTATGCGCCGGCGCTTTACTCGCCTCGTACTCCACCCGAAGCGGCTTAATCACGTCAGCAACATCTGTCCCAGTTAACACCAAGAGCACGCCGGGGTGCGCCTGTGCCGCGCTCACATCAATGCTAGTGATTCGTGCGTGGGCGTATGGGCTACGGACAAAAGCCAGGCTGACGGCATCAGGCAGATCAAGATCATCCACGTACTGTGTTTGGCCCAACAAGACGCGCGGATCTTCAACCCGGCGCACCTGCGCGCCAATCATTTTTCCCGTCCCACCTTGTGTCGATTCCATATTCTCTATTCCTGTGTCTGTAATTGTTCCGCCACTGCCTGGACGGCTTTAATAATATTGGCGTAGCCCGTACAGCGGCACAGATTGCCGGACAGCCCGTGTCG
>CAZBUD010000038.1:0-38680 GCA_964495015.1 uncultured Enterobacteriaceae bacterium
TTCGACATCGGCAACCGCTCGCCGATTTGGGACTGCATCAAGGACGACGACGTCTTCTCCGGCTTCAATCAAATGCCGTGTCAGGTGCCGCCCCAAAAAACCCGTTCCTCCGGTAATGAGAATCGCCATGTTCAAAGCCTCCTTTGTGTTTGGTGTGTAACATAGGTTGGTGTTGGTCAGCCAGCTATCTAGCGGACGAGGTCTTGACCTTGCCTTTCATACCTGACGCTACCGGCCGGACACCTAGGCTCGATGTTGGTTGGCCTGCCCGAAATCAACGGAGAATCTCCAAACTCACAATTCGAAAAACTCCCCTCTTTTCAAAATGATAGCACTTTCTCCGGTGCATTCTGCACCCTGGCATCTTCTTTGCCTTGGCTTATCAGGGTCCCTAGCAGATTGCTGCGGCGATAAGCCGGCCGTGTCTGTCTGCGCCCCACACGTGGGACGCAGTGCGGGTTTGCAGTATCGGATTACGTAAAGTCTGCAGCATGCTCGGACACGACAAAATACCTGGTATTTCTTTGAGATAGAAAAGCTGTGCATTTTGCCTCCCACCCGCTTTCCAACAATTGTGACCCTGATCTTCATGACAGGCCTGCTCTCCGGCTGCACAACGACCGGGAAGCATATGCCAGATAAACGTGGGAAGATTGGTTATGGCACGCGCGTGCCCCTGCGTATCTGTCTTCTGCGCGAGGCAGAGATTAGCGAGCAGCGGGCGCGGGCTCTGATTGCCGCAGTCGGTCAGGAGTTTGACCCATACGGAATCGATGTTGCCATTGTACGGATTCGCCCATAGCTACGTCCAGGGTTCACAATGTCAGCCATCATGCGTGACCTCGCCCTGCCTGAGGTCCTAGGTGCGTTAGAGACTACGACCCATACACGCGGCTATGTTGTATCTAGTTTCGGTTCACTGAACCAGCTTCTCTCGTCACCCTCGGGAACTGCAGTCCACGAGTTCTATCATCTGCTCGGTTGTACCCATGCACTCTCGAAATCTGCGTGTTATAAGCAGATCCGAACCCTCAAGAGACAGTATTCGAGCGATGTCGGTTTCTTCTCTGGCCTCGGCGACACCGGGCAACCCATTTTCTCTCGCGCGGAAAGTGACGCGTTACTCAACCTACAGACTATTCAGTGAGCTTGAGAGCTTGAATAAATCTTTAATTGAATTGGTCAAGGGAATTATCGTTCTGGCGAAAGCCAAAGCGTAAGGTGCGGATCTAAGGGTGGGCTGTCTACCCGCCCTAGATCCAGAGCTACTGGACGCACTGCTAGAGCAGAAAAGCCTAGCCCGCTGGCTTGGCCGAAAAAAGCTTCTCTCCGAGGTCCAGACGCTGCTTTGCCTTTTGAATAATCTCTGGTGAGACATCGAAAACGATGTCCTTATCCGGGCCCACTCCCTCTGTCTTCATGTATTCAGGTAGACAGTCATCTTCATCCTTGTAGCCCGCTCGACGGTTGAACTCCCATTCGTCCTGGAGAGTCTGCCAGCCATAATCAGCGATCTGCTCGCGCGTGACTTCTTCTCCATACATGGCGGTGTAGAAAAGCCGAATTTCATCCACGGACGGCTGCAGAAACTGACAGAATCCAGATGAATCACAGATGACGTTGATCATCTGGGACAACTGCGATTCGGCCGCCCATTGATCCTCGGGCAAGCCAGGATTGAGAATCAAGCCGGCGGTGTGGTCGGCTCCCATGGGGCTGCTTGCATAGGTCACGCCCGTTGCCTTGAGGCTGCGTGGCTCCCAGGCTGGAATGGCCTGTCCACGAACCGCGGGTACGCGCTTGTGACCGGTCCGCTGAGCGATAGCCACGGCACCATTCCCGACGGCCTTGCCGATGTCAGTACCATCCGCAATCTCTTGTAAGAGATTTTTGGCCCCTTCGGCATCACCGAATTTCATCTGATCGGCATCCATGTAAATGGCAATCGCAGCTCCGGTTTCAATGGTGTCGAGCCCGACGTCGTCACACAGACGGTCGAGGTCGGCGACATCTTCCCAGCTGTCAAGACCACAGTTTGATCCGAGTACGGCGAGCGTTTCGAATTCAAGGGCTGAGGTCTTATATTTCCCCTCGCTATCGTGCACAACATTGCTGCACTTGACGATGCAGCCGGTTAAACAGTTATGCATGGCACCACCGCGTGACTCAAAACTCTCATTAATGCGTGCCCCATCCAGGTTTTTCCAATGCTCGGACTGGCCGGAGGTACGGTTTTTATTGGGGAAGCTGTGGAGTTTGTTGGCAACCGGTACAAACGCACTGGTTCCTCTGGAAAAGATCTGAGGACCGTCGAGGTAGCCGCGCGTATATTTTTTGCACATATTGCCAAAGGCTGCGGCGTCAACCGCACGACGCGCTCGCTGCCCGCCGGCATCGACCGCCATATATTTGAGGCCCTTACTGCCCATGACCGCCCCGAGTCCGCCACGGGCGGCGTGCCGAGCCGGGTAGCGGTTGTCCTGATCGGTGCAGGCCACAGAGGCTCCCTTGAGCTGTAACTCTCCAGCCGGCCCGATGGAGATAAATGAAGCGCTCTTGGGATAATGCTGTGCTAACTCTTCACACAGGGAATAATTCCACTTGCCTTTGTACACATCGGCTTCAACGATACGCACCTCGTCGGCTGTGACCTCAAGAGCGTAGCGCCGCTGAGCGTCCGAAGGTTGGCCGGTGACAACCATGAGGCGATAGCCAAGCTTCATTAGATCCTGGCCCGGGTTGCCGCCTGCATTGGCTTCCTTAATGCCGTTTGTCAGCGGGCTCTTCGCGCCAACAGAAATACGGCCCGATGTCGGAGCGGCCGATCCAGCCAAGGTTCCTGGGGCGAATACTAGGACATTGTCCGGCCCCAGCGGGTCGCACGTGGCATCGCATTCTTCTAGCAGAATACGCGCCGACAGCGCTCGCCCACCCAGCACCTTCCATTTCTTCGGGTATGGTTCGATCTTGACGGTCTGGTCTGTCATATTCACTCGAACCATTCGATCTCCTGTGGCCCCATTTTCACTCATGCTACGCCTCCCTCTAAAGTTTATTCCAAATTTTTCGACATCAGCCCCCGGCAATAGCAGCCAGGATTTTGATCTCATCCTCCGGGCGGAGCTGGACACCGAGGACATCGGTATTCACGATCATATCATTCACAAAAAATCGGACAAAATCTGCCACTTGTCCGTCTTCGTAAATCAAGTCAGCAAAGCCGGGGAAACGGTCTTCCATTGTCTCAAGACACTCTTTAATAGTACCCCCGTTGACCACGACTTCGGCTTCTCCTCGTGTCGGACCGCGGTAGGGGGGCGGGACGAGTACTGTTGGCATTGGTATCCCCTTCTTCTATGAACGTTAGGCACCAAGTTGTCCCAGTGACGGGCTCGCTCGGGTACGGTACTCAATATATGACAAGGCTACAACACTATATGACAAGGCTGCAACACTCTGTCCACACGCTGGCAATATTCTGGCAATAACTTGAAGTACCGGTTACCTTTCTTTCTGCTTTTTTTTGGGACAATTTGGGTGTAGCAGTCGGAACGAATTGGGCGAGTTGGAATAGCTCATATCGATATCCATTCCATCCATCCCATCCACGAAGGAGGAAGTTCCATGACACATGCTGCTGACGCAACGGTTCGAATGATCACAGAAGAAGAGGCAATGGGGAAAGTGGCCGAAGTCTATGCCGATATCAAAGCAACCAAAGGCATAGCCTCGATTCCAAACTTCTGGCGGGTTCTAGCGACATATCCGGATAATCTAGAAATGATCTGGACTCGCCTGAAGACGCTCATGCATCCCGAAGCGAGCGGCCGAAAATCCTTCCTCGATCCTGCGACACGCGAGATCATCGCGCTTGCGGTCTCTGCTACGAACGGTTGCGCCTATTGTATCAACTCGCATACAGCAGCCCTGCGCAAGCTGGGCTGCGATACCGAAACACTTGGTGAAGTGATGGCCATCGTGGCACTCTTTAACAGCACCAACGCGTTGGCGGAGGGATATCAGGTCAAACCTGATGTTCTGCCGCCTCTAGACTAAGATGATGCTAAACCGGAGTGGGCAGCGGTCTAATCTCTACCGTCTTTTGACCTGCATGCGGCAACCGTGCGTGATCGACGGCATGATTTCTTCAGGAGAGAGATCCTCAGGAAAAAGGGAGCCGCTAATCTGCGCCTCATGAATGCTTGCCCTTTCAAGGTTGGCCTTGCTGAGATCAACGCCGCGTAGACGTCCATAGTGATGCTAATTTTATTTAAGCCCTGTGGCGCTGAGTCAAAGAGGCTGAGAAAAAAGAGTTTTGACGGAATCTTGCGGGACGGTCGCCCGTGTCCTGGATTTTTCCTATATTTAATAAAGTTACGGAAGATATGAAAACGGCTCCTTCTCTTGTTCTTTTTCTATGTATAACCGTGCTCTTGCTTTGTGTGTTGAGCTGGGGCGAAGTGGAAGCTCAGCCCAGCTCAAGGGAAAACTCAAGGGAAAACTCAATGGAAACATTACACGTCCCGGGATTGAAGGCGCCGGTCGAGATACTGACCGACCGCTGGGGCATTGCCCATATCTACGCCAAGAATCAGCATGATGTGTTCTTCGCGCAGGGCTATAGCGCCGCACGTGATCGACTCTTCCAGCTTGAGATTTGGCGGCGGCGTGTGACCGGCACGATGGCACAGATTCAAGGCCCGAAAGCTCTGGAGCGCGATATTGGGGCAAGACTGCTCCGTTTTCGCGGCGATCTGAAGCAGGAGTTCCAGCACTACCATCCGGACGGAGAAGAAATTATCTTGGCTTTCCTAGAAGGCATAAACGCCTATATTAAGCGGACTGAGAGGCAGCCGGATCTCCTCCCGCTCGAGTTTCGCTTATTAGGCATCATACCGCAGCCTTGGTCGCCGGAAATCGTGCTTGCGCGCATTGGCGGTATCTTTCTCAACCTAGAGATTGAGGTTCTCATCGCGAACGCGCTTCAGACTATGGCACCGGACACGATTCGGATGATGTTGAACCTACATCCAGGAGCACCGGCTCTGCCCGTACCTGAAGGACTCGATCTCTCAACAATTCCGAGCGATGTACTGAAATATTATCAGGCTGCACGCTCGCCAGTTGCATTTGAGCAAGAAGATATTATTGATCCAAACAACCGAGCCTCAGAAACATCTGACCCGATTACGCAGGCTGCTACACCCACCCTTACCGGGATAGCTGGCGCCCAGGACGAGGGGAGTAACAACTGGGTGGTGAGTGGCACCAAGACGCTCTCCAGACACCCGTTTATGGTCAACGACCCACATCGTTCGATTACCGCACCGTCATTGCGCTACTGGGTCCATCTGGTGGCGCCCGGTTGGAACGTCATCGGCGGTGGTGAGCCCCACCTGCCTGGCGTTTCCATCGGACATAACGAGCATGGGGCTTGGGGCTTAACGATTTTTCCCACCGACTCTGAAGACTTGTATGTGTACAAGACAAATCCCGACAATGCGAATCAGTATTGGTACGAGGGGGCGTGGGAGGAGATGAGGATCGTCCATGAGACGATCCCAGTGAAAGGCCAGGACGCAGCTATAGTCAAGCTGAAGTACACTCGACATGGCCCCATACTGGCAGAGGATTCCGAGCGGCATATGGCCTTTGCTCTGCGTGCTGCCTGGCTCGATATCGGTGGGGCACCGTATTTGGCGAGCTTGCGTATGGACCAGGCTACCACCTGGCAAGAGTTTCGTGAGGCGTGTGCATACTCCCGCGCACCATCAGAGAACATGGTCTGGGCCGACACCCAGGGCAATATCGGTTGGCAGGCGGTTGGCGTTGTGCCGCTACGGCCAAACTGGAATGGCTTGGTGCCTGTGCCGGGCGACGGTCGTTTTGAATGGGACGGCTATTTACCGATTCATGAACTGCCGCATGCCTTAAATCCTGCCGAAGGATTTCTTGCGACCGCAAACCAAGAGAATCTGTCATTCGGCTATCCATATCCGATCAGCTATTATTGGCTGGAGCCGTATCGATTCGCGCGGATTGCAGAAGTCCTCGCCCAAGCCAAACGTCTGACCGTGCGTGAGATGATGCAGCTCCAAAGTGATGAATATTCTATTCCGGCGCGTTTGTTAGTGCCGTTTCTTAAAGATCTGGAATCAGGAGACACTCTCGTTCAGGCTGCCGTCAAAAAGCTCCGAGCGTGGGACTTCGTGCTTGATAAAAAGTCCGTCGCTGCAGGAATCTATGCTGCCTGGCAACGACAATTATGGAAAAAATTTCGGAATACTCATGTCCCAGAGTCACTACGAGAATCATTTTCGAGTACCGTCCTCACACCCATAATCAACAGCCTCCTTGCCCCGGATGGCAGCTATGGTCCTGACCCGCTGGCAGGGCGCGACCAGTTCGTGCGTGAGAGTTTTGAGCAAGCCATACAAGCTCTGACTGCGCGCTTTGGCTCAGACATGGACCACTGGACGTATGGCCAAACGCAGTATCATCACATCACGGTCAAACACATGCTGAGCGATGCGGTGAATGCCGAACTCCGAGCCCAGCTTGAAGTCGGTCCCATTCCTCGTGGCGGCGATAGTTTTACAGTCAATAATACTGGCAGCGAAGACCTGCAGACAGTTGGCGCCTCTTTTCGGATTATTGCTGATCCGGTTGACTGGGACCGATCGTTAGGCATGAATACGCCCGGACAGGCCGGCGACCCGGCCCAGGTGCATTACCGCGATCTATTCCGCATGTGGGCTGAGGGAAAGTATTTCCCTGTCTTGTATTCCCGAGAGAAAATCACAGCAGTGGCTGAACACAAGACCCTGCTCCAGCCCATCGAGTAATTCTTTTCCGTGACCCACGGTTTTATACGTGGAGAAAAAACGGACGATCTAGCGCTTAGCGGTTCTGTGAGCCCAGACGTTGCTTTCCACGCGAGGGCAGAGAAGTGAAAGGTGCATGTGGTGGATCGTCAGGTGCGCTCTCAAGACATTGCCGCAACCGCGCATCGGAAACTGGTCCGTTCTTTCTGGGCTCTTTTTGGTGTCTTTATTGTGGGATCAGTCGGTTTCGTGTTGGTAGAAAGCTGGAGTTTCTGGCGCGGGCTGTATTTTACCCTGGTTACTATCACCACCGTTGGCTACAGCGATGAAGGGATTTCGGCAGCAGGTCGCATCTATGTGGGTTTTCTTTTAACCGGAGGGATTGGGGTCGCCTCCTATACCTTCGCCCTGTTTATCCAGTCCGCAGTTACCGGTTAATTGGTATGGGGGCTCGTATGCAAAAACGTGTCGACAGGCTTGAAAATCATACCATCATCTGCGGGTTTGGCAGCATGGGGAAAACGATTTGTGACCAGCTTATCCTTGCCAATAAGCCGCTTGTGGTCACTGAACGGAAGCCGGAAGGGTTCCGGCATGCCAATGAGTGAGTGCTGTTGGCCATCGAAAAGATGGCGGTAGACGACGATGTGTTGCTGCAAGCTGGTAGTAAGCGCGCAGCACATCTTGTTTCTGCTGTGGATTCGGCGGCCGAAAACATTGTAATTACGCTGCCCGCGCGTGATCTTCAGCCTGATATCACGATCATTGCGAGAGCCGAACCTGATGAGGATGTGTGTAAACTTCACCGTGCCGGAGCAGATCGTATTGTGGCTCCATTCCAAAGTGCGGGCGCTGAGGTTGCAATTGCCGTCATTCGACCAAGAGTAGTCGACTTCTTCGCGCACTCTCAGCAGACTGAGAACCACTTTGTTCTGTCCGAGCTCTGCATACAAGCAGGCTCTTCCTTGGCGGATCGGCAGATGGGTGAGTACGAGGAAATTGGAGGGAAGCACATCGCCTTTGTTGCGCTTGGACATGCAGGAGAAGAGATCGCGATTTCTCCCGTTGGGCGTGAAACCCTGTGGTCCGGCGACATCCTGCTTGTTGCCGGACACCCAGAGGACGTCGTACGGAGGCAAGAGTAGCGCACCAGACGACAGAACTCACTCCAGTCGAGGTTCCACACTCGGACGGGCCTGCATCACATGCGGACCAGACCTGCTTTAAAGCAGCCCGTCGGAACTTGTTCCTTCTCTCTTCTATGGTAAGACCGGTAGGGACAGGAGTTACGCATGAAAGTCGCGGCGGGTCGGGAATTCTTTGTCCGGTTTGGAGCCCCAGCGCGGGAAATTGTTCCAGACCTCAGCTGGGCACTGATTGAAAAAGACGGCTCATGGTCTAAGCCTCCGGATACGTGCGACCTCGTTGTGCTGGCTGGTGATGCCTACCGGAGGGAATTTATTGATGCCGCAGTTCAGATGTCTCACCCACGCTGGGCTCATACCGAGGATGCCGGGACGGACGGACGCTTTTACGACGCCATGCACAAGCAGGGAGCCTTGGTAACCCATAGCCCTGGTGCGAACGCGCCCGAGGTGGCTGAGTTTGCCATTGCTCTTCTTCTCTGGTCAGTCAAACGACTTGGCGAACTCTCCGTACACCAACGCCACCACCACTGGCAGGAATTGGGGCTTGAAAGCTTGAGTGATAAAACCGCGCTCGTGGTCGGTTTGGGTGCGATAGGAAGCCGGATTGCGACGTTGGCCAAAGGATTTGGCATGCGTGTACTGGGCATTCGCCGATCAACCCAGCCCGTTGCTGGAGTTGATCAACTCGGCGGCCTGGCTGACCTTCACGCATTCTTGCCCGAAGCGGACTGCGTCATTTTGGCGATTCCGGCGTCTGCTGAAACGACAAATCTGATTGGTACGAACGAGCTGGCTGGCATGAAGCCCACTGCTACGCTGATCAATATTGCGCGTGGAGCCATCGTTGATATTGGGGCGTTGAAAGAGGCGCTCAGAACAGGAACGATCCAGCAAGCCTGCTTGGATGTTTTTCCGACCGAGCCTTGGCCTGCTGACGATGATCTGTGGGACATGCCGAATGCGTTTATCACCCCGCACACGGCATCTACCTCCCCGCTCTATTTGCCACGTGTGGCAGGGCTGTGGCTGGAGAATCTCCGCCGCTATGTGCGTGGCCAAGAGTTATTGCAGCGGGTTATTGTGACGTAGGGGCGACCGGTCGGACTTGAGGGAGAAGGTCAGGATGGGGGGGAATCAGAATTGTGTAGCCTGGAGGTAGCGAAGCGGAGTCCAGGAACCCCCTACGTACTGGGGAAAGCCTCCACTCGCATTCCCCTGATTTCACTCCGTTCTAACCTGGCTACAGGACTGCACCTTTGGAGACTATAGGACTTCCGACTCTCTTAACTTCTCGACTTCCTCCCACGAATAGCCTAGAATTTCGACCAGGACCTGCTCGGTATGTTCGCCGAACTCCGGCGCTGGTGCCCTGGGGTCGGCTGGAGTTTTGCTCAGAATAAGAGGCGAGCCGACAATTTGGCTTTCGCCCCAGGTCGGATGCTCGTAGTCCACGATATAATCGTTGACGTGCATTTGCGGATCGTCCGGCAGGTCGGTAATATTGTTCACGAATGTATAGATGAAGTCGCCACCTTCTTTGAGGATGGACATCCATTCATCACGCGGCTTGGAGGCGAATATCTTATCGACAATGGCGATGATCTCTTCGGAATTCCGACCGCGCACCTTCATGTTCTCATACCGAGGATCTTTTCCCAGCTCAGGGATGCCCAGCGTTTTGCAGAAATCCGACCAGTAGCGGTCGGCTTGGGGCATGGCCAGACAGATCCACTTATCATCCGCACACTTATAGTGATTCCAGAGAGGGTTGACCGCCTTGGTGCGATAAAAGCGCTTGAACTCCTTACCCAACGTCAGCCGACAGGCGAGATTCAGGCCCTGGAGGGCCATCATGCTGCCGAGGTGGGATGTATCCACTTCTTGTCCCACACCCAAACGTTCCCGCGCCAGGAGCGCCACAGTAATTCCGTGGGCCAGCATAATCGCGCCCATTTGGTCGGCGATTCCGCCCGTTACATTCATCGGCTCCATGTCCGGCTCCCCGGCTGCGGTCATGATGCCGGACCGGGCCAGGCCCATATAATCGAAGGATGGCTCTTCGGAATCGGGTCCTTGCGGCCCGTAGCCAGTCGCGCTGGCGTAGATGAGTTTCGGGTTGTATCTGGACAGGGTGGCATAGTCGAGGCCAAGCCTGGCAGCCACGCCTTTGCGATAATTCTGGACAAAGACGTCTGACTTCTCGACCAGCTTGTACACGATTTCCTTGGCTTCGGGTTTTTTGAGATCGAGCGTTACACTCTTTTTATGGCGATTATTGGCTTCAAAATAATAGTTGCGTGCGCCGGTTTTGGCACCGGCAATTTGCATCACCCCGCGTCCAGGATCGCCACCCACACGCTCTTCGAGTTTGATAACCTCGGCTCCAAGGTCACCCAGCATCATGGTGGCAACTGGACCCTGCTGCCATATCGTCCAGTCAAGGACACGGATTCCATCTAGCGGCTTTGCCATACGCCAGTCCTCCTTCGTCTTGCTTGCCCGAACACTAGCACAAGGCCGGGCTATGAATAAAGCGAACAAATCGGCTGCGGCTGCGTCTATCGCCCGCAGTTGCTCTCTTAATACAATCCGTCAAACTATTGTGGCAGGCTGCTGGTCTGGACCGGGGATGAGACGGAAGCTGAGACAGCCACACAGACGCGCCGAGAAGTCTCGCCTCAAAGGATTACTGCTATTGCAGCAACAAGGGCAGGTTCAAGCAGAAACAGAGGCGTGTTTTCAGCAGGTCATCGCCGTCGCCCAGTAGCAGAGCGCGATGTCGTGGGAGCTGCGTGCCGCAACAAGCCTGGCGCGGCTTCGGCAGGGGTAGGGGAAGAAGGCGGAAGCGTAGGAGTTGCTCGCCCCGGTTTACAACTGGTTCGCAGAAGGGTTTGAGACGGCGGACTTGAAGGATGCTAAGGCGTTGCTCTACGCGCTATCGGAGGAGCGATAGTGGACTTTGGAGACGTTTGTCCATCATTCCAGCAATTTTCTGTTTGCTCGACGAGAAGCGTTTTTCCCTAACCTGATCTGAATGTGTGTGGTAATTGGGAAGTGCACACACTGGATGAGGGGTACGGCATGCCGACGAATATCCCCGTTCACGACCAACCGATCGCTGATGCCCAGCAAATAACAGGCATCAAAACAAAGAGTGCGGTCGTTGAGGAAGCCCTGAGCCTGTTGGTGCGGATCAAGCACCAGGAGGAGATTAAGGCTTGGCGAGGGAAGTTGTCGTGGACTGGTGATCTGGAGGCCATGCGTACGGACAAAGAATCATGATCTTTTCCTCCACGCCGATCGGGACTTTCTAGTCCGGCATTTTGGGCTAGTCTCGGTTCTCTGACAGAACACCCGTCTATTTCTTTTGAGATTCCCAAAATCGATCAGATGCATTTTTTACCTGATCACGGAGTTTAATCAGCATCTCGCCATTGCCGTACAGAATGAACACCGTGGCAGAAACTGCGCCGACAATAAAACCAAACCAGAACATCAGTTATACCTCCTATATCGCCAGAGCCTTAATAGAATCCACTATCTTGGGGAGCGTCCATGCAGCCTTTGCTTGAATGACGAAATCTGCAATGGGCAGCGTCAAGTTAGTCTGTTCTAGATTAACCGCAACCACCTGCGCTGTACAGGAATCAGTTCTTGTATTTCTCCCTTTGTCGTCCCCCTTCTCCTCTCTTTGCGTCCGCCGTTGTGATTATCTCTTTCTCGTGGAGGAAATTGGTTACAATGTCAATAATGACGGAAGGCTGATCTAAGAAAATATGATGGCCCGCGTCGGGGATTTCAACACCATGAGCCTGTGGACATGCCTGTAACATCTGGCTCAATTTTCCTTGCGAGAGATTCCTACTGTTCTGGCCGCGTAAGAAGAGTGTGGGGTAAACGATAGCGGGCAGTAGCGGGGTGATGTCAGACGGTTGGCTTGCCAGAAGTCCAAGAAGCGGTCGAACGTGTAATTGCTGGGCTTGAGAAGAAGAATCGGGTTTTGGGTCAGACGGAAAAGGAGCGCGTCGCGCATCATGAAATCGGCCATGCTCTGGCGGGCATGTCGCTACCGGGATCAGGGGAAGTACACAAGATCTCGATCATTCCACGTGGGGTGGCGGCGTTGGGGTATACATTGCAATTGCCGAAAGAAGATCGATTTTTGCTGACGAAATCCGCGTTGGAAAATCGGATCAACGTCTTACCGGGGGGGACGCGTAGCTGAGGAACTGATCTACTAAGAGGTCTCGACCGGGGCGCGGGACGATCTACTCAAGGCCACCGATATTGCGAAGAATATGGTTAAAGTCTATGGCATGAGCGAAAAGTTTGGCGAACAGAGCTTTGATCAAGAGCAGCAACCCATGTTTCTACAAAACGGCCAACCCCATGGTCCGGGTGATTATAGTGAAGAAACCGCGCGGGAAATCAACGACGAGGTGCGGCACATTATTGATGAGCAACACGTGCGTGTCACCGCGCAAATCAAGACTAAGCTGTCTATACGGCGCCAAGCTGCCCAGGTGCTTTTAGAGAAAGAAACGATCACGGGAGTCGAATTGAAGACGATTACTGAATAAGCAAATGGGGCGTCTGCGCAGGAAGAGCAAGAAGACGTCGTCGCTGACGCGGTGGGCCAGTAGTCTAGTCAGTTCGAGCCTCAGGCTTAAAGATCCTTATTTTTAGTAGAGCAATTGGCCACTCAGCTTGTGGGGCTACTCTATACCTGCCCTACATCTGCGAAGCGCTGCCCTTCTTGTCAATGCTAAGCAAGGGCAGTATCAGTACCTGTCCCTATTGTTCTCAGGAGGGGCGGACCAGCAAAAAAGGAGAGGGCAATGAGCAAAGAATCGTTTACCGTTGCTGTTCCCGGCGAGGTGTTAGCCGACTTACGTGAACGGTTGGCAAAGGTGCGCTGGCCTGGGGATTTTGCCAACGCGCACTGGGAGTATGGGACGAACCAGGCATATTTACAGGAGCTTGTTGAGTACTGGCTCAACGAGTATGACTGGCGCAAACACGAGCGCGAGATGAACACGTTCTCGCACTATAAGACTGAGGTTGACGGGGTACCCATCCATTTCATCCATGAGCCGGGCAAAGGGCCGAACCCAACGCCGCTGATTCTGAGTCATGGCTGGCCGTGGACCTTCTGGGATTTCCAGAAAGTCATTCGGCCTCTCACCGATCCTGCGGCCTTTGGTGGGGACCCGAACGATTCCTTCGATGTCATTATTCCCTCCCTGCCTGGTTATGGGTTTTCAACCCCACTCACGACACGAGGCATCAACTTTTGGCGAACGGCGGACCTGTGGGTCAAGCTCATGCAGGATGTGCTAGGTTACAAAAAGTTTGCAGCCCAAGGCGGAGACTGGGGCGCGATCATAACGGCCCAGCTCGGTCATAAATACGCAGACCGACTGCTTGGCTGCCATGTAAATCTGATGATCCCGCTCGATGTCTTTGTCGGCAGTATGCCTGAAGCCGGAGAGTACGGTCCGGAAGAGGCCGGCTGGCACGCGAAGAACTTGACCTTTTTTGCTGCAGAGAGTGGTTACTCCGCACTCCAGACCACGAAACCCCAAACACTCGCCTTTGCCCTAAATGACTCTCCCGTCGGGCTGTGTTCGTGGATACTTGAAAAACGCCGCACCTGGAGCGACTGCGGTGGGGATGTGGAGAAACGCTTCAGCAAAGATGATTTATGCACCACGATGACGCTGTACTGGATCACTCAGAGTTTTGGCACGTCTGCGCGCTATTATTACGAAGCCACGCATAATCCGTGGCAACCTGCGCATGACAGGACGCCAATTGTAGAGGCGCCAACAGGTGTCGCCGTCTTCCTCAAAGAAGTGATTCTAATGCCGCGCAAATGGGCGGAGGGCTATTACAACTTGAAACGCTGGACGACGATGCCGTCGGGTGGACATTTTGCGCCTATGGAAGAGCCCGAACTCTTGGTTAATGATGTCCGCGAGTTCTTTCGCCCGCTCAGAGCGTAACGTGCCGGCAGTGACAGAACGCATAGGATACTAGCTATGAAACTCAACGGGACACGAACCATCCCCGCTTCCCAACAGAAAGTCTGGAATTTCCTGATCGACCCAAATCAGCTCGCCAAATGTATGCCCGGGTGTGAAGGCCTGGAAGAGATCGGCGAGAATGAATATAGCGGTGTGATCAAGGTTGGTGTGGCTGCGGTAAAGGGCGTGTACGACGGCAAAGTTAAAATGGAGGAGATCGAGCCGCCGTCTCACTATAAGCTCAACCTGGATGGGAAGGGCAAGCAGGGGTTTCTCAAGGGCTCCGGTACCGTAGATTTAGAGGGTCAAGATGGCCAGACATTATTGACCTATTACGGCGATATCCAGATCGGGGGGCTGCTGGCGAGTGTCGGCCAGCGCATGATTGACGGTGTGGCCAAGATGCTGATTGGACAGTTTTTCACCGCCATGGAAGCAGAGATCCAAGCCATGCCGGATGAAGAGGTCACTCAAGGTGCGCTGGTGAATATATGGCGTACCTTTGTCAAATGGATACGGAGTCTATTGGGGCAAGAGGATTAGTGCTCTGTCAGGACTCAAGTGAGGGTTTGTCATTCTGAGCCGGCGCGAAGCAGAGGCGAAGAATCTCTCCGGCGGATTGGACCCGGTAATCATACGAGTAGAACTTCGACAACATCAACGTGAAAACACACTGCAAAATCGGCATCGCCCAAATCAGTCCTCGCCTCGGGGATGTGGCGGCGAACCTGTCCATCTATGAACAGCATATCGCCCGGGCTCAAGAGGAAGGCGTTGATCTGCTCGTCTTTCCGGAGCTGAGCCTCACCGGCTACCACCTGCGTGACATGGTGGCGACCGTGGCGCTGCGCGAAGATGCACCCGAGATCACGCGGCTCAAGGAGCTGAGCCAAACTGTTCCCTTTATAGCCGGCCTGGTCGAAGAGAGCGCCGACTTTCGTTTCTATAACACTGCCCTGTATCTCAGTGCCGGAGATGTCCAACACGTCCACCGAAAGGTCTATTTGCCGACATATGGCATGTTTGATGAACAGCGCTATTACGCTCGGGGGGATCGAATCCGTGCCTTTGATACGCCTTTTGGACGAGCGACAACCCTGGTGTGCGAAGATCTATGGCACCCGTCAACCGCCTATATTGCTGCGCTGGATCAGGCGCTGATGATTATCTGTCCTTCGTCGAGCCCGCTGCGCGGCATTGCCGACGATAAAGAGCAGGATGAGAACGCGCGCTATTGGGAGTCGATCAACCGCGCCTATGCTGAAACGTTTGGCGTATTTGTGATCTATGCAAATCGGGTTGGCTTTGAGGATGGTGTTGGGTTCTGGGGCGGCTCTGAGATCATTGATCCGTTTGGGCAATGCGTGGCCAAGGGGCAATATTATGACGAAGATTTTGTGACTGCAGAAATTAGCCTTGACGCCGTGCGGCGGAAGCGCATTGCTGCGCCACTGCTGCGCGATGAAGACATCGACCTGACGATCAATGAACTCATGCGCATACGCGGACGGAGAGAATAAGAACGAAACCAAAAAGGAGGACGTATTATGTCAAACGCTGACGAAATTGTGGCGATCCAACAGGTACTGCACAAGTATTGCCATGTAGTAGACCGTGGCACGGTGGATGAAATCTGCGACCTGTTCCACAAAGATGCAGTCCTACTTCCAGTCTACGAAAGTGATGAGCGGTATGAAGGCCGAGATGCAGTGAAAGGCTGGTATATGAACTATGACAATACGCTCCGGGCGGGCGTACGCTTTTTACGTCACAAGATTGAGTCGCCAGTGATCGAAGTCTCGGGCAACGAAGCCACGTCGACCTGCTATTTGGACGCGGACGCGATCACAAAGTCGACCGATAAGCCCATGATCGTCTTTGGTCGCTATGATGACGAGTTTATTAACGACGAAGGCCGCTGGTGGTTTAAAGAGCGCAGGATTGTTGTCTATTACACTCTGCCCGTGAACGAGTATACGCCGGGGCGAAGAGCGTAGTGATCTACGCTGTGCGTATGACCAAACTGGTGGTAGGTCCATGGCCCACCGCCGATGCGGGCACATTCCGCGCTAGAACACCCCCGCAAGGATCGCTCTCAGAAATGGCAATGTGTTTGTGATCGTGAGAATAAGCGCAACAAGGCCGTAGTACCCAAAGGCCCACTTCACATATGGTCCGGCACCGGCATTCGTGATCCTCTGGCCTGATTTGTACAGCAGAAGAAAACTGAGCCACCAAGCGTCGACAAACTTCCAAAGGACGTTCTCCTCTTTTATCCAAGGAGCGACTATATCCATGAAAATAATTGTGTTGGTGAAGCAAGTGCCCGTGGTTTCGGCCATGAAGCTCGACCCTGAGACGAAAACGCTCCAGCGTGAGGGCGTGCCGTCAGAGGTCAGTTCGTTTGATGTGCGCGGATTGGTAAAAGCACTCGAACTGCGCGAGATACATGGCGGAGAGGTCGTCGCCTTGACCATGGGGCCGCCGCAAGCGGAAGAGGCGCTGCGGCACTGTCTGGCCCTCGGTGCGGACCGTGTGGTGCATCTCACTGACCGTGCGTTTGCCGGTGCAGACACGCTTGCGACCGCGCGTACTTTGGCACTCGCAAGCGAAAAAGAAGGCTATGACCTCATTTTATGCGGACGCCATAGCACGGATGCAGAAACCGGTCAGGTTGGACCGGAGATTGCTGAAATGCTGGATATTCCCCAGGTCACGGGTGCCGGGAAGTTGACCGTCAACGATGATGGTCAAACGATTACGGTCGAACGCGAGACGGATAGTGGTTTTGACATACTGGAATGCCCTCTGCCTGCGCTCATTTCGGCCACAGAAGATCTGGCACCGGAGAGGTTCCCAAAAAAGGCGGAGCGAGAGGCGGCTAAAGAGCAGCCTATTCAAACCGTCATGGCCAGCGACTTGTCGTCCGACTTGTCCCAATTCGGAGCGGCGGGTTCGCCGACGTGGGTTGAGTCTGTCGAAACAGTTGAGGACAGCCGTGAGGGCCGCTTGCTTGAGGGAGAATTGTCACAACAAGTTGATACGGTTGTCCAGGTTCTCTTAGAGCGTGGTCTGTTCGGAACGTGGGCAGGTGATGGGGATGCTGCTCCAGGGCGGCAACGAACAGCTACACCCGAACCAGGCAAAGCGATATGGGTTGTTGCCGAAACACTTGGGGATGCTCTGCGGCCGGTGAGTCTTGAGCTTTTAGGCAAAGCCGTCGAACTATCGGCGCACTACGGCGGAGAAGTCGGCGTTGTCTTGATTGGCAGTGGAGTGGATGCGTATATTGCTACACTAGCAATTCATGGGGCAGATGTTGTGTACCGCGCCGACAACGTGCGTTTGGCCTGGTATGATACCGATCTGTATACGGCAGTCTTGACCGACGCGATTCAAAATTACAAGCCGAAGGTCGTGCTGCTTGGCTCAACTGCGGTTGGCCGCGACCTCGCCCCGAGGGTTGCCGCTCGACTTGGGTTGGGACTCACCGGTGATTGTGTTGGTCTTGAGGTCAACGACAAAGGACAGCTCCTGCAGCTCAAACCTGCTTTTGGTGGCAATATTATTGCACCGGTTCTGTCCAAAACGACGCCCGAAATGGCAACCGTCCGTCCGGGCATGCTTACCAAGGCCCGAGCCGACCCGCCCCGCCGGGCGCGGATCGAAATGCTCACACTTGGTGCAGCCTTACACCGTCGCGTAAAGCTTATGTCACAAACAGGTGCCGACGCGGCGAAAGCGGCAGCGCTCGACTCAGCCGAAATCGCTATCGGGGTGGGAAAGGGCATAGGCGGGCCGGAGAATCTGCCCTTGATAGAGGAACTGGCAGAGGTGTTGGGTGGTGCCCCGCTGGCCTCCACTCGGGATATATCTGACTTAGGCTGGTTGCCTCGGCAACACCAGGTAGGCCTTACTGGGCGGGCGATTGCGCCCAAGCTCTATTTTGCGATTGGCATTCGCGGCGTCTTTGAACACACGGTCGGACTCCGGAAAGCGGGCACTATAGTCGCGATTAATACGAAAGCCAAAGCGCCTATTTTCAAAACCGCCGATCTGGGCATAGTTGGAGATTACGCACAGGTGGTACCACTCCTGACGGAAGCGCTCCGGCGCGCAAAGGTCCGGCCGTAGGCTCGACGTTCTGCCGGCACTGAGGAGGGGAAAGGGCCGATCCGCTTCCCCTGTTCCACACACAAAAGGTGAGAAGCCTGTTATGCGGCCCACCAGCGTGGGATAGTCACTTTGTCCAGCGAGAAATAGAGCGTCCGAATTTTTAGTGGATCAAGACCAAGGTGCTGGCAGATCCACAAAGAACTGAACGGACTCTCATCTCTCGATTGGAACCAGATGCGATCCATCTCAAGCTGAGCAGCAAACAGCGTGTTACCTTTCCGCGCGAGGTCCCGTACCACGAAAGCGTCGGACAGCACATCACGGAGCAGCGCTTTGAAAGCGTTAAGCGACGAATAGCGAGGCTGCGGCTCGCCGCCTTCCACATCCACTAACAACACATCGACAGCAGCGTTCATCATAGGTTCAAGTTACTAGCTGTTAGTGCAGATTTTGCAACCCCCCTGCGTAGAATTTATTTTGTGCTGGGAATCGTCTCCGTATACTGAACAGTGAGTGACCAAGGGAAGAAGAGAGGCGAGAGAGCTAACGGGATGTTATATGAAAGAGAAGATAGCTTGGAAAATCACATAGTGTTCTATAGTACGACACGGAAAATAAGACATAGCGTTAGCGTCGGGCGGTTACCTCTCACTGCAGACGTGCCTTTTACGCGGGCCAAGAAGCACGTAGCAGTCTGAGCAATTCTGCAAACTCTTCGTCGGATAGATCGACGGCTTGGGTCACATCCGGCGGCTTCGGCCAGGCGGTGTCGATGAACTCAATCCCGCACGCGGTCCGTGCATCAGCATAGCGCGGAATAATGTGAAAGTGGACGTGTTTGTCTACCATCATGAGTAAGAGATAGTTGATCTTGTTAAAGGCAAATGTCTTTTTGAGTACTCCTTCTAGATCTGCAGTCACCGCGTGCAGTTCAGCAAAGGCGGGCGCTGAGACGTCGGCCATACAAGTGGCGTCTGCGGTGCAAACTAAGACCAGCGAGCCGAGAGTGACTTGCTTCGGGCGGAGCAAAACCGCCCAATATTCGTATTCACGTAGGAGGGTGTCAGGATACAGAAATTTGAGCAGTGTTTCATGCGGCATGGATCGATTCCTCGTCTCAGGGAGATTTTTCTGCAAATTATGCCGTCTCATCGGCGGATGCAATATGAAAACATTGAACGCTTTCGTGCTCAGCGCGTGTCCAAAAACCCATTCTGGCACAGGCTCTTGCCAGCGGCGATACTGATGTAGTGAGGAATAATTTGTATTCCTGCAAAGGAATGTCCGGAATTCTACGTTGTCAGAATATTCATTCTTCGAAGTCGTTGTTGCTATGGCGATCTTTGCCGTTGCATCCCTGAGTTTGTCGGCAGGGGTGGTGGCGGTCATCCGGGCGGGACACGTGAGCGAACGGCTCACCCAGGCAACGATCTTTGCTCAAGACAAGTTGGAAGAATTCCGCGTCGAGTTTGAACCGGTTCGAGATAGGAGCGATACGTGCCAAGCAGGTTTCGTCAGGAGCTGGCAGGTCTCTTTCGATACACCGGAGACCGGCGTGGCCCGGATTGATGTCACTGTTTCTTGGTCTGATCCTCAGCTACACAGTGTGACTCTTGTGACAGTCGTAAATCAGTAGAGAGAAAACGCAGGAGATCTTCAGGAGGCCTTGCGGTGTTTTTGAAACACGGTCGTATCGGCGGAAAAAGGTGTAACGACAGTTCTTCGGATGCGGTGGCAGGGCTTCTTTCCTCGTCGTCAGTTTTGTTGGACGGGAGCTGGCTGGACCTTGCTTGAGATCATTGTTTCGATGGACATAGTCGGCGTCTTTTTTCTGGTGTTGTATGGCTTTTACCGTTTCAATCTGCAGGTTTTGCAGGCTGAAACGGTGCGTATGAGTGTACGCGAGAGCAGTCGACTGGCAATTGATTTTTTGGTCAGAGAGTTGCGCATGGCCGGCGCTAGGCCCGTCCGGGGCGGAGCCTGCGACGGCTTTGAGCCGCTGGTGGTAGCTGATGAGCAGACGGTGAGTATGCAATATGATTTTCGAGGGGATCGTTTCGGCTCAATCCCAGACGGCTGTCCGGGCGATCCGAGCGAACGAGTGCGGTATGCGTATGATGCGGACGTGCAGATGCTCCGACGCGCGTCGGGCCGGGGCAAGCACCAACCCTTTATTGGCGATACGCCTTCTGATGGATTTCCTTTGTCCTGTTTCGACCGGTATGGAACAGAACTCCTTCCGCCCGTGGATGGCGGCGCACGAGAAGCAGTCTTTCTCATCGATATTGTTATCCGGACAGCGCGCCAACATCCCGACCCCGGTGTGACACAGCCGATTGCGGCTGAGTTAGGCTCGCCGCTATTGTGGACAGCGGGTCCATTTTGAGCCGGGCTGACCTATTTGTCTCGCAAAATCTTTTGAGTGGGGTGCAAGCGTTGTGGCTTGCTTAGGCTTGCGCAGAAGTGGGTAAGAATTGGCTAGGGTATAAACTGCCAGGGGCTGCATTTCCTATCGCTATTGGTCCTGAGGCCCTGCATGATGGGCAATACCGGATTACGGCCGTCGGAGAAGGCCATGACGCGTCTCGTCGTGTGGTCGAAGAGGTTGTCCACATCCCACAGTTTACACCGCTTGGTGTCGTGACCAGCGTGGGCGATGGGCTACATCCGGAGTTTACAGATACTGCATCAAGCGCCTCAGGTTCGGGCCATCGCATCCGCGATTTTAGCATTGATGGTAGGAATCACGTATCCGGTGGGACTCCATCACCCCTGTGTCCGGACATTGCGCCATTTGCCGTAAGCCAAGCCGAGGCGCAGACTAACCTCATTAATGCACTCAACAGTCTGAAACAAAAAATCGTAAGACGCGCAAACCGCTTCTGCCATGCGGATGGAAGAAGTAGTGCGTTTGGCTCCTGTACGCCTGGTCTTGCCTGGGTCCGTGGTCCTGCCCCACTCCCCCGCTTTGTTGCACGCCATTGCTCGGAATCGTCGCTTGCGCGTGACTTTCCAGACCGGGACAAAGAGATGTGCGGTGGAAAAAAGAGAAAACGCTAGATGGCTGGGACATCATCTCCATGGTCATGGGGGTGGAGGAAACGACGGAGTGTATATACGCCTCCCCTCGACGGTTGTCATCTCTGCGGAGAATTCTCGGGGCGATGTGATTTTTGTTCCGCGCGGCCTTGTTGACGGGGGCAGGACGCTCACTCTGACGTCTCGTGATGGAAAATTTTTAAAGCGCGTGGTCATAAATCTTGCCGGTCGGGTGCGGATCGATTAGACTAGATGAGTTGTTAGTCACGGAGATCCCACTGCTACTTGTTTTCACTTTCGCTTCTGTGTTTGGCGCCTGCATCGGAAGCTTTTTGAATGTATGCATCTATCGGCTGCCACTTGAGGAGTCGATTGTCTCTCCAGAATCCCACTGCCGAAGCTGCTCAACGCCGCTGGCCTGGTATGATAATATCCCTCTGCTGACCTATCTTTTTCGTCGCGGACGCTGTCGGGCCTGTGGTGCCCAGTTTTCTCCACGATACTTTTTTGTCGAGCTCTTGACTGCCCTCATCGCCCTGATGCTAGTTGCTCAATTTGGTATCAGCGTTATTACGCTGGGCTATTTTGTTTTTGCGGCGGCGCTGATTGTCATCACGTTTATTGATGTTGACTATCAGATCATCCCGGATGTCATTAGTCTGCCTGGAATTGTTGCCGGCATTTGCTTTTCCTTTCTTTCTCCACACCTGACGCTGTGGGATTCGCTGCTCGGGGCCGCAGCTGGAGCCGGCGTCCTGTTAGCCGTTGCGCTCGGATACTGGCTGATTACAAAAAGGGAAGGCATGGGTATGGGAGATGTCAAACTCCTGGCCATGATCGGGGCCTTCATGGGCTGGCGTTCCGTCCCGTTTACGCTGCTGATTGCATCCTTTGTCGGATCAGGAATCGGGATCGCAACAATGATCCGATGCCAGGCTGATACGAAGCTGGCATTGCCGTTTGGACCTTTCCTGTCTTTCGGCGCGCTGTGTTATGTCTTTGTCGGCGAAACCCTGATTGCCTGGTATCTGGGGCTGCCATAAATCGTCAGCCCACTATTTGAAAGGACTTGAATTCATGTCGGCGCATCTGCCGCAGCATACTGCGGAGACTGCTCTCCCGTCCCGTCCCGCCGATCCGCATGCCGAGTATGCACGCCGGTTTGCCGAACGCCAAAAAGAGCAACAACGCTGTATCCAGCTTGACCACCGTATTTGCAATATACGCCTCATGGTGTTTCTCGCTGGATTAGGCTTTGTGTGGTTTGTCCTCAGGCCAGGCATGCTCTCGTGGGGATGTATACTGCCCGTTATCCTGGGTTTTGCGGGGCTGGTGATTGCCCATGAGCGGGTGAAACACCAACGCCTCCATGCAGAACGCAGTGTCGCCTTTTACGACCGAGGACTAGCCCGCCTTGAGGATCGATGGGTAGGAAAAGGGGAGTCTGGGGCAGCATTCTTGGCAAAATTCTTGGAAAACGGACATCCGTATGCTGCTGATCTCGACCTTTTCGGTCCAGGCTCGGCGTTTGAGCTGCTGTGTACCGCTCGCACTTCAAGCGGCCGGCACACCTTGGCCTCATGGCTGTGCACACCGGCTACATCACACGAGATCCGTGCTCGTCAGCAAGCTATAGACGAACTATGCCTGCGTCTCGATCTGCGCGAGGAACTGGCCATAGGCGGCGACGATGTCGAGGCTGGGATTACGCCTGAGGCATTAACAGCCTGGGCGAGTGCGCCTATTCAATTATCCGGATGGTGGCCACCCGGTCTTGCCGCGCTGCTGTCCGCCATATCTATGCTGGCCTTGGTTGCATGGGGGGCTACGACAGTTGGTCCCGTACCGTTTCTACTGGCATTCTTGGTCCAAAGTATTTTTATCGCCGTCTTACGGCCCCGGGTGCAAAAGATCACTGCCGATATCGATCGACCCGGACGCGAACTCACCCTCCTCTCCAAAATCCTCACCAGCCTTGAGCAGGAGCCGTTTTCGTGTCCGCGGCTGATCGATCTCCAAACTGCGATCAAAACACACGGCCTACCTCCCCCGAGCCAAATTGCGCGGCTCAATCGACTCATTACGCTGCTTGAATCCAGCCGTAATCAGCTCTTTATTCCCATTGCCGCCCTCCTGCTATGGACACCCCAGTTCGCATTCGCCATTGAGCGTTGGCGCGCCGTTTCAGGCCAGGCTGTCGCCCGCTGGCTCGGTGCGATTGGAGCATTTGAAGCGCTGCAGGCCTTGTCCGGCTATGCGTATGAAAATCCGACAGACCCATTTCCGGAAATTGTTGATAAGCAGGCAAATGAAAAAAAATCGGCCTATTTTAACGGAAAGGGCCTCGGCCATCCGCTTATGCCGGAACGGGAGTGTGTCCGTAATGATGTCAGCCTCGGAGACCAGCTGCAGGTGCTGATCGTCAGCGGCTCGAATATGTCGGGTAAGAGTACGCTGTTGCGCACGGTTGGGGTCAATGCGGTGCTCGCCCTGGCCGGGGCCCCCGTTCGTGCACGGCAGTTGAGACTCTCTCCGCTCACGTTTGGGGCCACATTACGGGTGCAGGACTCGCTGCATGCTGGCACGTCTCACTTCTATGCCGAGATTACCCGTGTGCGCCAGCTCATGGACTTGGCTGAGGGGCCGGTCCCGTTGCTTTTCCTGTTAGACGAAATCTTTCACGGTACGAATTCGCGCGATCGCCTGATCGGAGCCGCGGCTGTGGTGCGCGGCCTGCTGGCACGAGGCGCTATCGGCCTGGTGACCACGCATGATTTAGCCCTGGTGCGTATTGCAGAGGAACTAGCTCCTCGGGCAACAAACGTCTGTTTCGAAGATCAACTCGTGGATGGTCAGCTCGTTTTTGACTACCGCATGCGCTCCGGCGTTGTGCAAAAGAGTAATACCTTAGCTTTGATGCGGTCTGTTGGGTTGGAAGTCACATAGCTTTTCCGATATATTCCGCATGCCGTTAGAGAACACGCTATGGCTGGAGTTTTACTCTCTTTTGAAGGCGGAGAAGGGTGCGGTAAGACCACCCAAATCGAACTCTTGGCAGACCTGTTGCGAGAACGCGGACATGATGTAGTTGTGACTCGGGAGCCCGGTGGAACCCCGCTCGGTAAGGCGTTACGCCAGATTCTGTTAAATCCCCAGTTGAAACAGCAAGTGGAACAACCAGCTGCTGCGCCTCTTGCCGCACAGGCCGAATTGCTGCTCATACTGGCTGATCGTGCGCAGCATATTCAGGCCGTCATTGCGCCCAGCCTCCTGGCAGACCAGATTGTACTGTGTGACCGCTTTGCTGACTCGACAACGGCCTATCAGGGCCATGGGCGCGGCTTCGACCTGGCTGAGATCGCCCGACTGAACGCGTTTGTGTGCGGAGCATGCGTGCCCCAGCTGACATTTGTCTTTGACCTCCCTGTCGCAGTGGGTCTGCGGCGAGCCAAAGAGCGGCGTGGCACTGCGGCGGTTGATCATTTTGAGGCGGAGTCGGTTACCTTTCATGAGCGGGTGCGGAGCGGTTTTCTACAGATTGCCCGCGCTGAGCCTGAACGGGTGTGCATTCTTGACGCAAACCAGAGTATCGATGTCGTACAGCGTGCTATTGTTGAAAAAGTGCGAAAACGGCTGCCCACCCTTGCAGCCTTGTACTAACGGAACTAGCAGATAGACCGTAAAGCACGCCATGTTGCTCGACCAAATCAAGGGCCAAGACCCGGCTATTGCCATCGTGCGCAACGCGCTCATTCGAGACCGACTTGCCCACGCCTACCTCTTCACCGGGCCGGCTGGGGTAGGCAAGCGCTCCACTGCTGTGGGGCTCGCAAAAGCCCTGCTGTGTCAGGACGCCCCCCAGGTCGGCTGCGAGTCCTGTCCGGCCTGTCTGTCTGTGATTGCAGGGATCCATCCGGACTACAGCTTCAGTACGACTCCGCCCGACAAACAGAGCCTCGGCATAGGTCAAGTCCGTGAGATCCAGCAGTTTTTGACCTTGCGAGCGGTTCGGGGTGGGAAGAAGGTCGCCATACTCGATGGTGCCCACGTGCTTACCGCGCATGCGCAGAGCGCTCTGCTCAAAGTCCTTGAAGAACCGCCGGGTGACGCAGTTCTGCTGCTGCTGGCGGTGAGTGCGGCAACCCTCTCAATACCGCTCTTATCCCGCTGTCAGCAGGTTCGATTCGCTCTTCTGCCTGTTGAAGAAGTCGAAGCCATCCTGCGTAGCGAATACGACAAAGATCCCGACACCGCGTGTCTCCTTTCCCGCTATAGCCGTGGTAGTATTGGCCAAGCGCTGACTCTTGACCCACAGCTGCTTGTCGAGGAGCGCCAACAGATTGTTGAGCATTTCTCAACCTTGAGAGGAGCCTCTTTTTCAACCTTATCCCAACTCGCTGAGTGGTTGGTTGCTGACCGAAGTGCAAAGCCAAAGAAGCAGCCTGGAGGGACCGAAAGGCTGGGGAGAGGGGCTCGTTTAGAGTTAGTCTTGGCGTGGTACGAAGAGGCGCTGCGCTATCTTTTGCTCGGCCGAAATGCGGTCGTTCGCTACCAGGACTGCCTCTCGGCACTAGGGCAGACGACCCATGGGGTGAGTGTTCCGCAGGCACTGAACGATCTGCGTCTGGTATACGATACGATCCAAGCCTTGGGACGGAATGCGAATCCCCGGCTGACTGTGGAGGATATGCTGCTCCAACTTGCTGCGCCCGTATCAGGCGGGTAGAAAGGAAATCTGGAGACAGACGCGAGGAGAGACCAAGGAGGGAGGTATGGACCAACCACAGCATATATTAGTCGGAGTCGCCTGGCCGTACGCCAATGGTGAGCAACACATCGGCCATATTGCGGGAGCGTATTTACCGCCCGATATTTTTGCCCGCTCCCAGCGCATGCGCGGCAAGAGTGTGCTGATGGTGAGTGGCTCCGACTCGCACGGTACGCCCATTACGGTTCGGGCAGAAGCCGAGGGCGTCAGTCCCGCAGAAATTGTTGATCGTTTTCATGCGACATTTGTTGAGAGTTATCTCAAGCTCGGGCTGACATTTGACCTCTTTACACATACGGAGACGCAGAACCATTGGGATGTCACGCAGCAGATGTTTCAGCGCCATCTTGAGGGTGGGTATATCTATAAAGACAGCCAGCAACAGCTCTACGATGCCAAAGCGAATCGTTTTTTGCCGGATCGTTATGTAGAAGGCTGCTGCCCCTTTTGCGACTCGGATGAAGCCCGCGGCGATCAGTGTGGTCAGTGCGGTCGAACGTATGAGGCGGTGGAACTGAAACAGCCCCGCTCGCGGATTACCGGCAATACTGAACTCGAGATTCGCGAAACTGAACATTATTTCCTGGACCTGTCGAAACTCCAGGAGCCCCTGCTGGCGTGGCTCAAAGACGGAAAAACACATTGGCGGACGAATGTCATTCATTTTGCCCGCACGCAGGTCGAACAGATTAAGCTGCGCGGACGGCCCATTACGCGTGACATGGATTGGGGGGTGTCGATTCCACTCCCGGATACGGAAAACAAGTGCATCTATGTATGGTACGACGCGGTGATTGGATATTTTAGCGCCACAACCGAGTGGGCGCAGCTCAATAACACGCCTGGACAATGGCGCCAGTGGTGGGACGCCAAGACCAATCCCGACGCCCGCATCTACAATTTTATTGGGAAGGACAATATTCCCTTCCACGCCATGATGTGGCCGGCGATGTTAATCGCCTACCAAGACATGAACCTCCCCTATGATGTCCCGGCCAACGAATTTCTCAATATGTATGGTCGTAAGTTCAGCAAAAGCCAGGGACGCACCATCAGCATTCTGGACGTGCTGAAACGCTACCAGGCCGACGCCTGGCGCTATGCCCTTACGGCTATTGCGCCGGAGACCAGCGATGTTGATTTTAGCTGGGATGATTTTGTTGAACGGGTTAATAATGAACTCGTGGCCAACTGGGGAAACCTGGTGAACCGGGTGTTGGGGTTTGCTTATAAGCGTTGGGACGGTGTCGTACCAACACCGGGACCGTTGAACGAGGAAGACCAGAGCCTGTTGGATGAAGTCAAAACCGGCTTTCAAGGCGTGGGAGAGCTGTACGAAAGCGTAAAACTCAAAGCTGCGATGAATGAAGCCCGCCGCCTGAGCCAACGGGCAAATCAGTATCTGCACGATGCGGCCCCGTGGAGCACGATTAAGACCGATCCACAACAAGCCGCTACCTCGATCTATGTTGCGCTGCAAGTCATTGACTGGCTGAAGATCCTGTGGGCTCCGATCTTGCCCCATACCAGCCAACAGCTACACGAATTGTTGGGCTATGACGGCCAGCTCTTTGGACGTCAATATACCCAGACGGTCAAAGACGCGCGGGGCGAACACCTCGTCCTGCGCTATGACAACAGCGCGGCTATCGGCACGTGGGAGCCGGGTACGCTGGACCCAGGTCAAGCCCTCAAACAGCCCAAACCGTTGTTCGTCAAGCTAGACGAGGATGTGCCGGAAAAAGAGGCCGAGGCGGCTTTGGACTAAGAACCCCTAACAAAACTCCGTCTTATCCAGTGGGCCTAGATACCCGCCTGCGCGTGTATGACACAACAAAGGCTGTCATTCCCGTGGAAATGGGAATCCAGGGGCTGGGGCGTTGGCAATGGGCTTCAGACAGTTTTGTTAGGCGCGCTCTAAGCTTATTGGTTCGTAGTGGCCTGAAATGAAGGAATATGAACTTCACCGACTCACACTGCCATCTGACTGACATCCAATTCGATGATGATCGTGATGCTATGCTCGCACGCGCGCGTGAAGCCGGCGTGGCGCGGTTTATTACCATTGGTGCGACGGGTGAGTTTTGGCATAACGATAAAGCTGTTGCGTTGACCCAAGAATATGCCGACGTCTTTGCTACGGTTGGCGTACATCCGCATGATGCCGCCAGTATTACGGCGGAAACGTATGCGCGCTTGCGGCAATTGGCCCAGGACCCAAAGGTGGTCGGTCTAGGAGAGACCGGGCTCGACTTTTATTATGACCACTCGCCACGCGAAGAGCAGCGGAAGCATTTTCGGGTGTTTATTCGCCTGGCGCGAGAACTCGACCTGCCATTATCCGTGCACGTGCGCGGCGCTTATGAGGAGGCGGCCGCCATTCTGGGTGAAGAGGGCAAGGGGAAAGTCCAGGGTGTCATACACTGCTTTACTGGTAATATCCCAGAAGCCCAGGCTTTGCTTGAGCTGGGCCTGTCTATTTCGTTCAGCGGGATTGTGACCTTTAAGAGTGCCCAATCGCTACGGGACGTTGTGCCTATCGTACCGCTCGATCGGATGTTGATTGAAACGGACTGTCCGTATCTTGCACCCGTGCCCTACCGCGGGAAACGCAACGAGCCAGGCTATGTCTGCCACGTGGCAACAACGCTTGCTGAGGTCAAAGGACTGTCGCTTGAAGAGGTGGCGACAGCCATATGGCGCAATACCGAGCGGCTGTTTCGGCTTGATTCCTAGCCCCTTAGGAGCTGCCCCTGGCGGTTGTCAGGGCCCTCGCGGCATTCTTGGCAGATGCCGTAGATTTCCGTCTTATGCGTGGTTGCGACAAAGCCGTAGCGCTGCGCGACTTCTTCTTGCAGTTCTTCAATACGAGTTTGCACAAATTCAACGATCCGCCCACAGCGTTCACAAATCAAGTGATCGTGGTGGGTTTGGTCCTCGACATTTTCAAACCGTGCCTGCCCATCGGCAAAATGCCGCTCTTCGGCCAGTCCGCATTCTTTCAGTAGCTTGAGGGTCCGATAGACCGTGGCATAGCCGACCCGAGGATTTATCGTACGCACCTCGCTATACAGCTCTTCCACGCTGATATGTCGCTTAACCGAAAAGAACACCTGGGCGATGTCTTCTCGCTGCGCGGTTGTCTTCAGCCCTTGATCTTTGATCCAGAGCCGAAAGGTTTCGAGCCGATCACTCACAACGCGGCGCTCCCCGCTAACAGACGTCGCACGGACGGCGAGAGTGCTTCAACGTTCAGATTTCGCTGCGAGAGTTCATCAAGCAAGACGTCAATGCGCTCAACAAGCGGTCGCTCCCGATCCAAGAAGACGATGTCCTGATCGTGCACCCGGCAACCTCCACCTCGAACCCGATACCCGACCTCTCGGAGCAGTTTCTCCTCACGTACCCGGATACCCAACTGCTCAGCCACGCCCTTGAGCTCACCCAGCAGAGCCTTGCCTTTTCCTCCACCGCCTCCACCACCTCTACCCGTCGTCTGCTTTTTTGCCATGTCTCTATTCTGACCAAGGCTCAAAAACTTGTAAAGTACCAAACCTTCCATTATCCAAACTTTCCCACTTGCGAGCTTTGATAACGGAGGGTAGTATTCTCTGACCGAACGGTCAGAAACTGAGAACGGATTAGCGGCGAGGAATGGTATGCGGTTTCCACTACACATTACTACTGACATGGTAAAATGGCAGCTCAAGAACAAGCTGCGAGGACAGCCTCGTTATCCCATCGTGCTCATGCTTGAGCCCTTATACACGTGTAATCTCGCCTGTGTAGGCTGTACGCCGGAGCGTCACCAAGGCGATCTCAAAGATCGGCTCTCTTTAGATGAATGTTTTGAGGCTGTAGATCAGTCCGGTACGCCGGTTGTGTCGATTTGCGGTGGAGAACCTACCGTTTATCCAGAGCTGTCCGAACTTGTAGACGGTATTATAGACCGCAAGCGCCATATCTATCTGTGCACTAACGGCATCCTGCTCGACCGTTTTTACGAAAAAAGCAAGCCACACAAACGCCTATCCATCAACGTCCACCTGGATGGGATGCGCGACACGCACGACTTTGTGTGCGACAAGCCAGGTGTGTTCGACAAAGCTGTTGAAATGATTAAGGTCGGCAAACGGCTGGGCTACTCGGTCTGCACCAACACCACGGTGTTCCGTGAGACGAGCATGGAAGAGGTCGAAGAGATGTGTGAAATGCTGACCCAACTCGGCATCGATGGCATGATGATCTCGCCCGGCTATCACTACGAAGCGCTTGAGACCAACCACTTCATGTATAAAGAAGAGATTCACCAGAAGTTCAAACAAGTCTTGACGCTCTCCGAACGCTACAATATTTCGCTGACACCGCTTTTCCTCGAATTTGCTGCTGGCGAACGGGACTATCCCTGCACCCCATGGGGCAACGTCACCCGTACACCCTTTGGCTGGAAGGACCCGTGCTACTTAATCGGTAAGAAATATTTCAAGACGTGGGACGAATTCTGGAATGGGGTGGATTGGGACTACTGGGAAAGACGCGAAGACGTCCTCTGTCAGAACTGTCTCATGCACTCGGGCTTTGAAGCCTCAGTCATGCGCAAGCTGCCCGAGAATCCTAGGGATATGCTACGCATGGCCAAGTGGATGATGGCAGCGTAGTTTCTGCCCCTACGGATCTTCCGTTTTTCTACAATTGCTCCATTCTCATTGCCCTCTCCCATTGGGAGAGGGCAACGGTTGCGTTAGCAGACACGGGTGAGGGTTCTTCTTTCCCTTGGCTTTCCAGATGTGTAACTGTAAACCCCGGCAGGAGAGGAACAAATGGGGGAAGAGCTTTCAACAATCTCAACCTGGAAAGATCGCAAGTCCTACAGCGCCACGACCGCACAACTCGCCGAGTGGGAAGAGCAGTATCAACGCCACTTCGAACGGCTCAACCGCTGCTACTTCGCTGATACCCTGCCACCCTACCGGATCACCATCCACGACCCGCTTATCGTGCCTGGGATGCCTGCGGACCTAAGCAAATACGTGGCTGGCTACTGCGACAAAAAGCGGCACCGGATCTTGTTGGAGGCTTTTCCCTTCCCCAAGGGAGAAGGCATCCTACTGCATGAAATGGCTCACGTGGCGACCAACGTACACCACGGCCCGCGCTTTTGCCAAGAAATGCGGCGATTAGCTGCCCTGGCTGCCCCGCTCGGCCCCATCAACATAGCGGCCTATGTGACGAGTCCATCTTAGCTACCTACTCTGTGACTTATCCGTGGACAAGAAGAGCCGTAAACCTTTACGAGCCCCGTAGATGCTATGCAGGGCCACCTGCGGTAACCGCCGGAGAGTACACGAACAACCGGTCACAGGAGGTTACTGAGATGCAAGCAGCCCAACAGAGGCAAGAGTACGCAATGGGACAGGTGTTGTACATGGCAATAGAGCTGAGTAACCGACAGTGGAAGCTGGGGCTGAGCGCGGGAGGCAAGGTGCGGCGGCGAACGATTTACGCGGGCAATGTGGAGGTGCGGAGTTGTTATGAAGCGGGGCGGGACGGTTTTTGGTTCAACCGGTGGCTGCGGAGTCAGGGGGTCGCGAATGAGGTGGTGGATTCAGCCAGCATTGAGGTGAGCCGCCGGGCACGGCAGGCAAAGACGGATCGACTGGATGTGGAGAAGCCCGCGCGCTTATTACTGCGCTATCACGGCGGGGGAGCACCAGGCGCTACGCTGAGTGCGGGTGCCGAGCGTGACGGCCGAAGATCAGCGGTGGCTGCACCGGGAGCGGTTACTGAAGGAACGCACGCAGCATCGCATGCAAAACCTATTGGTCGCTCCGGGGGTGTGGGTGCCGATCCGCGGGGACTTTGCATGGCAAGTGGAGCGACTGCGGGTGTGGGACGGGAGTTACTTACAGGCGGAACTGCTGCGCGGGTGAGTTCGCTCAGACCTTTTTCGTAGACGGGGCGCTGGAATAACGGGGTCGTACCCGAGCGGACTGCGCATGTGGCATCCGGGGCCGAGAGTTTTCCGGCCCGGATAGAAGGTTCTCCAGACTCGCCTCTGGACCACCGCGCGACCCAGACACCGAGCAAGTATGGACTGCCCGGGCGACAGCTGGAGGAGACACGAGGGCGGATATGAACGCATTAACCAGCGGTGGGTGACGACCCTCATAGAAGGTTGGATTAGCTTAGCGTAATCCGACACGAGTGCTGGTGAATTAAGAGGGCGAGGTGACCTCGTCCCTACTTTGCTGGCGGCGTGCTGACCGTTTCGGAATTGCTTGACAGGCTCTGTCCCCTACCATTCACAGTCCCTAGAAACGCTTGTCTATGCACAGCTGCTGGATGCGGTACGCTGAGCCGAGGACCCTTACCGTACAGCTTATCGCGCAAGGTGCCTTCTTGATATTCCTTTTGCATGCGACCGCGTTTTTGGAGCACGGGAACAACGCCTTCGACAAACTCCTCAAATGAACCTGGCGTTGTGGCATAGGCAAGGTTAAACCCGTCTACACCTGCGGCAATCCAGTCCTCGAACTGATCTGCAATGCTCTCAGGCGTACCGACCAGCACCGGACCAGCGCCGCCAATACCGACATACCTGGCGAGGTCTCGCATTGTCCATTTGCGATGTGGATCGCCCTCAGTAAAGCTGTGGACGAGGGTACGGATTGCATTCGTCTCGATATACTCGAGCGGCTGGTCTGGTTCAAATTGTCCAAAGTCGATGCCACTCCAGCCGCTCAAAAGCGCCAGTCCGCCATCGTAGCTGCACTGTTCAAAATACTCTTCGTATTGCCGCTTGGCTGCGGCTTCAGTCTCACCGGTGATCACCTTCATGTACGCAAAACAGAGGATGTCCTCCGGATTCCTTCCGTTCTGGCGGGCGATCTTGCGGATGTCTCGGATATATTGCCCATCGACCTCAGGCTTTGAGCCGATGACAAAAACAGCCTCTGCATGCTGAGCGGCAAACTCACGGCCGCGTTCTGACGCACCTGCCTGGAAGAGAACGGGCGTCCGCTGCGGGGAGGGTTCGGCCAGGTGGCAGCCGTCGACCTTATAGTATTTGCCTTCATGCATGACATCGTGGACTTTGGCCGGGTCCGCATAGATTCTGCGCTCAACATCTTTGAGCACGGCGTCATCTTCCCAGCTCTTTTCCCACAACTTGTAGCAGACGTCGCAGTACTCGTCCGCCATGTCGTACCTATCGTCATGATCGGCTAAACCGGACTGCCCGTAATTCCGGCCCGCACTTTCGAGATATGAAGTCACGATATTCCAAGCCAGCCGGCCTTTGGTGAGATGGTCGAGGGTGGAGATGAGTCGAGCAAAAGTGAACGGATGATTTTGCAGTATAGAACTCGTAAACCCAAAACCGATATGCTCAGTGGCATAGGCCATAGCTGGGATGAGCAGCATGGGGTCGTTGACCGGTATCTGGGCGGCTTCGGTCAGCGCAGCATCCCGATTACCTCGAAACACATCGTACACACCGAGCACGTCTGCCAAGAAGATGGCATCAAACTTCCCCCGCTCCACGATCTTGGCAAATTCAACCCACTGATTGAGGTCAGTATAGTCGGTCATATGATCGTCGTCGCGCACCCACAGGCCCGGTGACTGATGGACCACGCAGTTCATATGAAAGGCGTTGAAATAGATGCGTCTCTTCATAGGATTTCTCCTTCACCAAGCCGGGGAATAGGAAAGTCAGGTTTCAGCTAAGTGTCACAGATAGCAGGACAGAAAAGTAAAGGATAGGTGGAAATATTAAGATCCCGGCATATGCCGCGACTGGTACACGGGTGGTTAGTATGCTTGCCATATGGGGCCGGCGGGCGATATGATCCACAATCACAAATTGACCGTAGTCTGATCTTAACTGATAAGCGGAGAAGAATGACTAGAGTCACAACACCAGCCACTAGCGAAACAGGCAGTTCGGGCCTGCTCAATTATCTCGATCCGTCTGTTCAAAGTTCGCTCTACCGAAACGGTAAGCTGCTTATCAAGCGTAATGCTGACGGCAGCGACACTGGCATGGAAGGCGTCGGTTTCGATGAGCGGGAGCTAACAGTCCGTAACGCCCGACTCCTCACTGGCGAGGACCGTCGCAGCGTGGATGCAAACGGGTTTGAGCTATTTACCCACCCCCTTCAGCGGCTGGATCTCAACTTTTTCGATCATCAGGAAATCACTCAGAATTACTACCGCGAATGCACCCAGATAGTCAGCGAGGCGACTGGCTCTTCCTCTGTCTTCGCATTCGACCACAATGTACGCTCGGCGTCCGGAAAGCAAAGCAAGCGACGCATTCGCGGCGGGCAGGAGGTGCAAGGCCCGGCCTCCATCACGCATGGGGACTACACGCTCCGAAGCGCTCCGGAGCGTGTACAACAACTCGCGCAACCTCCTGGCAGCAACGACACGCTGCGCTCGATGATCGATCAAGGGCAGTCTCTCATCGAGCCCGAGAAGGCGGAGCGGGCGCTCAGCCAAGGTGGACGCTTCGCTATCATCAACGTGTGGCGCAACATCGCCGAAAAGCCAGTCGCGACCCATCCCCTCGCGTTGTGTGACGCGCAGAGCGTGACTCCCGAAGACCTTGTCGTATTTGAGATTCACTACCGGGACCGAGTGGGCGAGAACTACTTTTCCAAGCACGCACCGCGACATGAGTGGTACTACTACCCAGCGATGACGTGCGATGAGGCCTTGCTGATCAAGCAGTGGGATTCGGCCGGGACCCTCGCCCGTTCAGAGGGCTGCCAGGCCGATAGCGATGACGCGCAAGCGCCGTGCACCTTCAGCTTTCACACCGCCTTCGCGGATCCGGATACACCCCCTGATGCGCCCGATCGATGGAGCATCGAGGTCCGGTGTGTCGTCATATTCGAATGAACTATTGAAAATACTTCCGCGCGCGGTCTTCGGCTTTTGTTTTGACAAGGAAGGTCAGCAGCAGACTACTGCCTATGGTTGAAGCCACCAGTGCGAAGGACAGTGCGGAGTAACCGATGTGTGCTACCGCCAGCCCTCCAATCCCTGCCCCAACCGCATAACTCACGTAACCGCTACCAGACAATATGCCGGTGAGTGTCCCCCTAGCTGTTCCGCCTATTTCTGTACCCACAACAAACAACAGAGTGGCCAGGGGCATGACCAGCACCATAAACACACTGGTAACGGCGACTGTGAGCCAGAGCGGGCCATTCACTAGAAAGACGGCCAAGCCGGGAACGGTGGCAATGAGTATAGTGATAGCCGCAAGGGATAAACGCTGTTGGCTTTTTCCTATCTTTCCGCCGAGAAACAGACCACATGTTGTTCCGACTGCGACAATAGAGATAGGCAGGGCCAGCTCTGCTGTACTCAGGCCATACGTCACTTGGAGAAAAGACGGGAAGAAGGTCATGATCAGACCGTAGGCCGTACGAACTGTTAGATTCGTAAACGCCAGCAGCCACGTCACGGAAAACTGTCCAACCTGTTTAAGCCGAGTGCCGAGGACTAGAAGCTTCCGCTGTTCTTCCCGCTGAGGCGTATAGATCAAGAGGACCAGGGCGCACAGGAGTAAAACGCCGCCCACAGCAAAGAAGGCGGCCCGCCAACCGGCGTACGCGGCTAAGAGTGTGACGAGAGGGACGCCTAATACACTGCTGAGCCCGGGCTGAGTTGTGACAACTGCCACGCCCATGGCGCGGCGCTCGACCGAAACGATATCGCCAATCAACGCAATACAGGTAGGAGGTACCATGCCCCCGCCCACGCCGGCCAGTACGCGAAATACGGTGGCCGCGGCCAAATTTGGTGCGAGCGCTGTGCCAATCGACGCCAGGCTGATAAGCAACACGCCAGTGAGAAGGACCGGTTGCCGGCCGTAGGCATCTGAGAACGGGCCGACGACAAGCGCGGTTGCCGCCCAGGCGACCGCAGCCGCAGTCACGAGTTGGGCAACAACCGGGACCGTTGTCATCCAGTCTTGTGACATGTCGACCAGCAAAGGGCCGAGCATGCTGAGCGCGGTCAGGACGGCAAAGACCGTACATCCAATCGCAATAAGGAGGATCGTTGTATTCGCAGGGGGCGGTGGTTCTTGCGCAGTCGTCATGTCTAAATGTGACGATCCGCGATATCAGTTTGTCGGATGACGCACAACTGATAGGCTCTGATGACTTGCTGTCTTGTACATTTGGATTGAGAGGGACACGACATGGCAGAAAAAGTTTGTATTGTAACTGGTGTTGGGCAGGGTACAGGACTGGGTGTCGTGCGTCGGTTTGCTGAGGGCGGCTACCGCGTTGCTATGCTGGCCCGCAATGGGGAACGCCTTAAACAGTTTGAGCAGGAGATTGCAGACACCACAGCATATGTGTGTGACATCAGCAAGGAAGCCGAGGTGAATGCCACTGTTGCTACCATTGCCAAGCAGCTTGGACCACCGACCATCTTGATTAATAACGCTGTCAGTTTTGATTCCATCTTTGGCACCTTCTTGGAGATTGATCCTACGGGGCTTCCGCAAAACTTTCAGGTTAATACCATGGGGCTGCTGTATATGGCCCGGGCTGTCACGCTGCATATGCTCGAAGCCGGGCAAGGCGCGATTATGGTGACGGGCAATACGGCGTCGAGACGGGGCAGGCCCCAATTTGCCGCGTTTGCACCAACTAAGACAGCCCAGCGTATTCTGACTGAATCCATTGCCCGGACCTTAGGCCCACAAGGAATTCATGTGTCTTTTATTGTCATTGACGGTGGTATTGATATGCCGTTTGCACGTGAAGTACTGAAGGGCAAACCGGATGACTTTTTTATCAAAACGTCGGCGATTGCCGATACGATCTGGAATGTCGTGCACCAGGATCGTTCCGGCTGGACGTTTGAGCTTGATATCCGGCCGTTTGGGGAGGAGTGGTGATCAAGTAGCAAGAGCGAAACGGGCTACCGCTACATCGCCAGATTAGGTGTTGAGCGCTTTTTGCCGTCTACCGGCAGGGCAGCCTCAACACTCTCGATTGCTGGTAGCGTCGTAAGTTCCAAAGTGTTCAGATTTTTCTTACCGAAATCTGCGATCGAATTGATGATGGTCACATCGGGGAAGGGATTCAGGAGCCGCTCTTGAACCACCTGTGCTGCGGCCCGGTTCTCTCCCTGACTCACGCCCGCGCCCAAGGTTACAGTAATTAACAAATCCATACGCGCCTCCTTTTTGGAACGACTTGTTCTTCCTAGCCTGTTTGTAGTACTACTTTTTGAGTAGGTGACGAACGTTTCCCTGCTCGCTCCTCCTCGCAACAGACTGCCCAACTGCTTTTGTGTGAGATGGCAAGATGGCACGGCGAAAACAGAAAAGGGGGGCGACCCACGTCAGATGTAGAGAGGAAGCTTTGCCGCCAAGTTACCTCACTGTAGGGGCGATCCGAATGTGTGAGATTCGCTCTCGCCAGAGCATCAACAAAAGGAAGAGGCACTATGTATGACGACCCAAATACAGAACGGACTGGATAGCAAAGTCTGGCACGACGATTACCCCGAACTTGGGACAGGGCCGATTCCGATTGAGCCGTGTGTTTCACAAGAATATTTCGAATTGGAGCGGGAGCGGATCTATAAGAAGACGTGGCTGTATGTTGGCCGCGTTGAGCAGATCCCGAATCCGGGCGATTATTTTGTCAAAGACCTATCCGTGTGTGGTACGTCAGTTATTGTCTCGCGTGGCAAAGACGGGACCGTCAACGCTCTTCACAATATGTGTTCCCATCGGGGCAATAAGGTGGTGTGGGATCATGCAGGCACATGTCAGAACTTCACGTGTAAATTTCACGGCTGGAATTATGGCCTCGATGGCAGGCTCAAATTCGTGCCAGATGAAGAGAGTTTTTTCGCTCTTCAAAAAGATCAGCTTGGCCTGACGCCGATTACGGTCGATGGATGGGAAGGCTTTGTTTTTATCAATCTCAATCCTGAGCCACCAGACACCTTAAAGGAACATCTTGGAGAACTTGGTGTGGGATTGGAAGGCTATCCGTTTGACAAGCTGACCACCTGCTATTCATGGCACACAGAACTTAACGCGAACTGGAAGGTGGTCAAGGATGCCTTTCACGAGGCGTATCACGTGCCCTTTGTGCATAAGCGCTCGCTACCCGATTCGTTCACCAGCCCGGACAATCCGTATGCGCACGCTTTTGCGTTTAAGCTGTATGAACGTAACCATCGCATGTCGGTATTTGGTAATCCTGACCATCAGCCCAGCCCAGTCGAGCTGCTCGCCCATCGCTTTGGTTCGTCCATTGTTAAACGGGATTGGGACATGGGCGAGCTACCGTCAGGCGTGAATCCGACTCGGAGTCAATTTTGGGCCTTTGACGCCAATATGATCTTCCCCAATTTGGATGTGTTTGTCTTTGACGGAACGTATCTCACGCAACATTTTTGGCCCCTCGCTCCGGGGCGGACGCTTTGGGAAGTTCGGACGTATTTCCCGCCCGTGCAGAATGCGGCTCACCGCTTTAGTCAGGAGTACAGTAAGATCCTTCTGCGCGAAGCGCTCCTGGAGGATGCCAGCACCTTGGAAGCAACCCAGTCCATGCTCGCCTCGGGTGCAAAGAAGGAGTTTGTTCTACAGGACCAGGAGCTCTTAGTCCGACATGGACATAAGGTGATAGAGGATATGGTCGGCTTTTACAGAACTGACTGAGTTTCTAAACTCTATATAGGCAGAGCCGGACAGGGCAGATCTTAAGTAGCAAA
>CAZBUD010000039.1:0-37828 GCA_964495015.1 uncultured Enterobacteriaceae bacterium
CGTTTTCTTTCTATTTTTTCAAGGACGATAGTCATGGCATACTTTGACGGTTAGCGCGGCTTCGCGGACGACCTGGGTAACGTGAACGGCAACCGACCGGTCAAAAGCCAAGGGAAGAATGCGTCGTGGGGTGGGGTCTTCTATACAAGAAGTAATTGCATCGACCGCAGCGAGCTTCATGCTTTCGGTAAAGCGCGTCGCGCGTGCTTCCAGCGCGCCGCGAAAGAGCCCGGGGAACGCCAGGACGTTATTGACCTGATTGGGGAAGTCGCTCCGCCCGGTACCAACAATGGCCGCGCCTCCTGAGGAGGCTTCCTCCGGCATGATCTCAGGAATGGGGTTTGCCATGGCGAGGACGATGGAGTCTTTGGCCATGCTTGCGATGTCGTGCTGAGTGAGAAGGTTACCCCGGCTGACGCCGATGAATACGTCAGCGCCAACGAGAGCGTCTTTGAGCGTACCGCTTTTCTGGTGTGGATTTGTGCGCTGAGCCAGTTCTTCCTTGAGCGGCCCGTTTCCTTGTCTGCCTAAATGGAGAATCCCCCGCGAGTCACATATGATGACTTCCTGGACAGCGTTTGCTTGCTGACTGACTTCTTGTGGAGTGAGCAAATGGGCGATAGCGCGTCCAGCCGCGCCTGCTCCATTAATGACCACGGACAGTTCGCCAAGAGACCGAGCGAGACAGCGCGCCGCATTCCGTAGTGCAGCGAGCAGAACGATGGCCGTACCATGCTGATCGTCGTGGAGGACTGGGATACCGATATCTTGCAACTGTTCTTCAATCGCAAAACACCGAGGCGCGGAAAAGTCCTCCAGATTGATCCCACCGTATGTTGGGGCAATGGCCCGGACGATCGCAACGATATCTTTAATCTCATGGGCTTCCACGACGACGGGAACGGCATCGATGCCGGCAAATTCAGCAAACAGGGCTGCCTTGCCTTCCATCACCGGCAGCGCGGCTTTTGGACCAATATCGCCAAGACCGAGCACGGCAGAGCCGTCGGATATCACGGCAACAGTCCGACCCTTCCAGGTCAGATCCCAGGCTGCCCCAGGATTTTTGGCAATCTCCTCACACGGACGCGCCACGCCAGGAGTGTAGGCGATGCTCAAATCGTCTTGCGATTCGAGCCGCATGCGAGAAGTCACCCCGATCTTGCCTTGGGTTTCACGATGACGGATGAGTGAGCGTTCGTAAATGTCCATATTTTACCTGATGCAGCCCAGAGGGCTGAGGTTTCAGTTGTACCGCTCCCTATGGGAGCGGCCTTTCCTCAGATATAGTCATCTCAACCCGTTCTGTTTGTCATCAATACAGGAGAGTCGTATGGCTAAACAACCGACTATTGTTTTTCTTTACTCGCAGCGTTTTGTTCCAGCCCAAATCATCCAAATGGCTCAGGAGCAGGTGCCGTCAGGTTTTACCTTTGAGCTTTTGGAGCAGGACTCCCGAGCCGAGACGCGGTTGGAGAAAATCTCTCAGGCCGATTTCATCCTGGCCTATCCGGGTAATCCATCAGCTGAGGAATTACACGCCGCAAAACAACTCAAGCTGTTCCAGATCTTGAGTGCGGGCTATGAATGGTTGGATTTAGATCTCTTTCAGAAGCTCCGGCTGCCCATCGCCAATAATGGCGGAGCCAATGCGCCCACCGTCGCCGAGCATACCATTCTGCTTATTTTGGCGGTGTTCAAAAAACTGCCCCTGCATCACAACGCCTTACACGAAGGGAAATGGCTCGGACTGCAAGAAACTCTGAGCATGCGGGAGTTCCGAGGCAAGATGTTGGGGCTTGTCGGCTTTGGCCGAATCGGCCAAGAGGTCGCTCGCATTGCTAAGGGGTTTCAGACGACAATTGTCTATTATGACACGGTTCGGGCCGCGACTGCTGTTGAGCAAGAGGTCGGGGCACGATTCCTGCCGCTTGACGCTCTGCTCGAACAATCCGATGTCGTGAGCATTCATACGCCGCTGACAGATGAGACCACGGGGATCATCAACGCGCGTGCTCTGGGCCTGATAAAGTCGACGGCGATTGTGGTGAACACCTCACGTGGGCCGGTGATAGACGAACCTGCTCTCATCGAAGCCCTCCAGAATAATCGAATTGCCGGGGCTGGACTGGACGTCTTTACTACTGAACCGCTGGAGACAGATAGCCCGCTGCTATCTCTAGACAATGTCGTGCTGACGTCGCACATAGCTGGTGTAGCCCTCGACACTTGGAGCCGACGCATCGCGTTTGGCTTTGCGAATATTGAAAGAGCTGCTGCTGGTCAGAAGATTGCCTCGGTGATTGGGGGGTAGGAACGAGAAAGAGAATTTATTCTCGACTACGGAACTTCTTTTCCAGCCGGGAGTTTATATTATTCAGGAGGTTTACTGGAGGTTTGCAGGGCTGATAATGCGTCGTTGGAAACAGGCTCTCATCTTTCTACTGCTGCTGACGGTTTACACACTTGCTGAGATAACACTAGCTAGGGCGGCCTCGGATGACCTTGAGCGGCAAGTCCATAGGCTGGTGAATGAGCATCGGGCTTCGTTAGGGCTCAGTCCCTTAACCTTCCGTCCTGAAATCTCTGCTATTGCCCGACGCCACAGTCAGGACATGGCAACGGGACAGGCCGGGGTCGGCCATGATGGAGCCCAAGGCCGTCAACAAGCGATCACCAGAATTGTCACTATGCGAGGGTTTGCGGAGAACATCGCAGCAAATAACGGAGGGTCATCGCATGCAGGAGATATGGCTATTGCCGATTGGCTGACAAGTCCCGGCCACAGGAAAAGTATCGAAGGCACTTATGACCTCACTGGAATCGGGGTTGCTCAAGGACCGGCCGGAGCGTACTTCTTCACGCAGCTCTTTGTGAGAACGCCATCTTTTCATCCAGGAACCGCTGTAAGCGATACGACTGATAAGAGTTCTGCCCCCGCGCCGCGTGCCGCGAGGATCGAACAGCACATCGTTGAACCCCGCCCATCCCCTACCTACAAGAAGCCGTACAGGAAACCGCGTTACGAAAACGATCCGCGTAAACGCCCAGGGCGAAAAAGAACCGCACAGGGATGGGTGCAAGAGTTGGATTGAACTGGATTGAGCTGGCTCACAGTCCCCTCAGTTATCGTCCTCAAAGAAGACGGTAGGTCGACGGAGGGGAGCGTCGCCCGACAGTACGCTATGAGTCTTTTGATTCCACTTACTCTCGTGCCCATTTGCGAACACGCCGGAGCCAAGTCGCGCTCTTGAGTTCGCTGCTCACAGCAAGAAATCCGGTTGCAACTTCGGTGGTCAGTACAGGGAAAGTAAGACTGTTCTCTCCTGCCTGGTAGTGTTCGTCCTCCAATTGAAAGATGGTTAGCTTGCTCGCAGCATAGCGCCAGACTTCTGGTACTCCAACGCGCGCATAAGTGGGAAGTTTATCCAACGATGGCTTTGTACTGTCAATTTCAATGCCGAGGTCTGGTGGAGGATCGACCGATAGATCAATTTCTTCCTTGCCCTGGACGTGTTCTTCGTCTTTGCAGCTGCCATTATTCATTCCTTAATCGTTTTCTCGCTCGGGTTAGGCTGACCTCAAAGATTTTAACCTCAAGAGGACAGCTGCATAGGGCCGCTCCTACAATCTCTCTCTGTCAGGAGCGATCAATATCCCCGCAGCCGTGCCCAGCGATCGCGGTGCCAGGCGGCGTCCCCAAACGTCATCTCTGTCGCTCGGGCGCGTTTCAGGTAGAAGCCCGCGTCATGCTCGTCTGTCATGCCGATGCCAGCGTGCATTTGCAAGCCTTCGTTCGTTGCTAATGTAAAAGCATCAGAGCAACGAGCCTTGGCTAAGGAGACGAGGAGGGCAAGATCTGCATCCCCGTCGTCTGCGGCATTGGCAGCCGCCATTACCGACGAGCGACACAGCTCAATTTCCATAAAAACTATGGCAGCCCGATGTTTAAGGGCTTGGAACGAACCAATCACTACGCCGAACTGTTCGCGGGTTTTGAGATATTCAAGCGTGTCATCAAATATCTGACTCATCCCACCCAACATTTCTGCGCACAGACCGACGGTGGCCAGATCAACAATATGCGACAGCGTCGGCAAGCCTTGGCCTGGGGTGCCAACAATACTCGCGGCGCCGACTTTGACACCGTCAAGGTTGACCAATGCCGCAGCCCGGCTGTCGACTCGGGTTTGTGGTCTGATGGTCAGGCCGGGAGTATCCGGTGTAATGAGAAAGAGCGTGATGCCGTCTTGATCGCTCTGCCCTCCGGCCGTGCGGGCCGAGACGATAAACGCATCCGCATTCTGGCCGTCCAAGACCTGGATTTTTTCGCCAGACAGCCGCCAGTCGTCTCCCTCAGCACTAGCCTGGGTTGTGACACGGTGTAAGTCGTAGCGGCTGCGCGCTTCCTGATAGGCGACTGTCAGGATTTTGTCACCTGAGGCAATGCCGGGTAGCCAGGTTAGTTTTTGTTCGCTACTCCCAGCTTGAGGGATCAGTTGACCGCCTAATAGAACTGTTGAGAGAAAGGGCTCGGGCGCAAGGTTGCGGCCGAGAGCTTCGAGGACTACGGCCAGGTCGGCTAAGCCCAGACTGGCTCCGCCATATTCTTCGGGAATCAGAATGCCCGTCCAACCGAGCTTGGCCATCTCTTGCCACAGGTCCCGCGAGAAACCCACACTGTCGTGCGCATCTCGTAAAGCCCGAATACGACTGACGGGAGAATGGGCTCGCCCAAAATCCAGTGCGGTTTTTGCTAACAGTTCTTGGTCTTCAGTCAGCACAAGTGTCACGATGTGTCTCCTAATCAGGTAAACCCAACACGCGCTTGGCAATAATATTGAGCTGAATTTCGCTCGTACCGCCTTCGATACTATTGCCGCGCGAACGCAACCAGTCGCGAGTCAGCGTGAGCTCATGCTCTTCAAACCCCGGACCTTCCCACCCTAGTGCCTGTGGACCGGTAATCGATAACAGCAACTCAAGACGACGCTGATTCAATTCAGTACCATAGATTTTGAACATCGAGCTTTCCGGCCCTGGCGGGCGTCCAGCTTTTGCTGTATCGCGCGCACGTTCGGTTGTGAGCCGAAAAGCTCGGCTGTCCATTTCATATTGGGCCATCCGGCTTCTGATTGCGCCGTCGGCAATACACGCGCCATCAAGTCCGATATGCTCTTTGGCCCAGTCGCGCATGGTACGGCCTTTACCCGCCGTGGTGCCAAAGGCCGATGCGATCATATTGCGTTCATGGTTAAGCAGTGCCTTGGCGACCGTCCAACCTTTGTTGACTTCAAAAATGACGTTCTTGGCTGGCGCCTGGACATCGGTCAAAAACGTTTCACAAAAGGGCGAGGCGCCACTGATGAGTTTTATCGGCCGGGTTTCAACTCCCGGTGATTCCATATTTACCAAGATAAAAGTGATGCCCGCTTGCTTTTTGGCATCCGGATCCGTGCGAACCAACATAAACATCCAGTCGGCCAGGTTGGCAAATGAAGTCCAGACTTTTTGGCCGTTGATGACGTAATGATCGCCTTCAAGGATGGCCCGCGTTTTCAGCGAAGCCAGGTCGCTCCCCGACCCCGGCTCGGAATAGCCCTGGCACCAGCGAATCTCCCCGCGAATAATACCCAGTAAATGCTCATGCTTTTGCTCTTCTGTTCCGTATTGCAGCAGAGTCGGACCGATCATGGTCAAGCCGAAACCGATCAACGGAGCTGGCAGTCGCAGGGTATTCATTTCCTGCTGAAGAACCTTGGCTTCTTCCTTGGATAAGCCACCACCCCCGTACTGAGTCGGCCACTCGGGTGCAGTCCAGCCACGCTCGGCCATCACATCCATCCAGACTTTCATGTCCGGATTCGAATAGGTAGCCTTACGTCCGCCCCAATTCCCGTCGAGTAGCGTATTGCCCACACCCCGGAGAGAGGCCGGGGCGTTGTCATCGAGCCACTTATGCGTTTCAGTACGAAAGGTTTCGAGGTCTGCCATGAACAATTCCTCCTCAATATATAAGGGCGACCAGATGGCCGCCCTTATTCGAACAAGATTGTACGCTTTGGACAAGCGCTCTAGGAATCTTACGCAGCCGCGGCGGCCGGCGCTGGCATACTGAGCGGTTCGGGTTCCGCCAATGGAGTCGTGTCCCACTTTTTAAGTTCCGGCAGAACGTGTTTGGCAAAACACTTCAGGCTGGCCTCGGCCTCGTCATATGGCATACCGGCGTAGCTAAAGTTGCCCATAATGGCTTTCATGTCGATCGTATCGCGCATGAATTCGATCTTCCTCAGCACTTGGTCGGGAGTACCCCACGGCATGAGTTTGACGAAGTCTTTGGCTGCGCCATCCATACCCTGTTTTTCAATATATTTCCCTACATTGCTGTAGAATTCATAGCCCTTATGCGAGCCAAATTTATTGCCTGTCATCTCATAGTGCTTCATGGCCGTATGATAATAGGCGCCGATCCACTTATAAGCGTTCTCTTCGGCCCGCTTGGCATTTTCATCTACATAGAAGAAACCACCGCAGAACGGCTGAGGAGGTTTTGTACCAGGCCGCTCCTCTTCCCAGACCTTGTGGTAGACCTCGAAGTCGCCTTTAACGACATCCCAAGGTTTCTGCGGAATGACGAGCAGGCCGATGCCGAGTTTAGCCATGATGGGCATGGACTCCGGAGAGACGGCGGCGGCATAGGTGCGGCCCGTAAAGGAGTAGGCAGGATAGGGGCGGATATCGCGGCGGGGCTGCTGGGTCGTTAGGCCACCCTCCATGTAACCTTTCTCCAGCCCATTAATAAGGAGTTCAGCGTATTCGACAAAGCGTTCGCGGCCTTCGTTCTGATCGATCCGAAACCCGTCATACTCAACCCGCGCCAGACCACGGCCGAAACCCAGAATCATACGCCCACCCGACACATGGTCGAGCAGCGAAATCTGTTCGGCCACCCGAATAGGATCATGCCAGGGGAGGACGATGACCATGGTTCCGAGCTTGGCCGTCTTGGTTCTGCCGGCCATATAGGATAGGAACTGCACCGGATCGGGACACATGGTGTAGTCGGTGAAGTGATGTTCAATAGACCAAATCGAGTCGAAGCCCAGGGGCTCGGCCATCTCGGCGATCCGAAGTTCCTCACGATAGACTTCGGCATCAGAGCGTGTATTGCCTGGATTTTGAAATACTGGCGCGTAACCAACGTGCATAATACCCTCCTTGCACAAGGCTTAGTGATGAATTGTCAGCCCACAGTATAGGCAAGCGTGTTCCGTTCGCCTAGTCCCTTGTCGGGCCATATCTTGCCAGCATGGTTGGAAAGCAAGCTTACGCTGCGACGATGCCGCCATCTTTGGACATCGGATGACCAGTCACAAATGACGCCGCATCTGAACATAACCATACCACGGCAGCGGCAATCTGTTCGGGTTTGCCCAAACGGCCAGTCGGCGACATAGCGGATAATGGATCAACGAGCTGAGGTTTGCCCTCAACGCCCCGCTCAAACATTGAGGTGTTGATAATGCCTGGCCACACGGCGTTCACCCGAATGTTGGCTTTGGCGTCTTCCAGGGCTGCTGTCTTTGTGAGCCCGACCACGCCTCGTTCCCCCGGCGCTCGTGACGATTTTCCAACAGCTACTCAGGCGTTAGTGCGAGCGGGAGTGTCTTTGGACCATGGAAGGTGGGAGAATCTCCAAGGTGCATACGCTCTACTTAGAGCTTTGCCGAGGACACTATTTGACTCACTCGACGGTATTTCTTAAGCTAGCCCCGCTATTACTGAAGAACATCACGGCTGACGAAGAAAGGAGCAGGAGTATGGATTTTGATTTTTCACCAAAAGTGAAAGACCTACAAAAAAAGGTCTCCAAATTCATGGACGATCATGTCTATCCCAACGAGGTAACCTTTGAAGAGCAACTCAACTCGGGGTCTGATCGCTGGCAGATCCCACCGATACTCGAAGAATTAAAAGAGAAGGCCAAGAGTGCCGGCTTGTGGAATCTATTCCTACCGGAGAGTGATCATGGCTACGGGTTGACCAACCTCGAATATGCACCGCTGTCCGAGATCATGGGGCACGTGCACTGGGGCTCAGAAGTCTTTAACTGCTCTGCCCCGGATACTGGCAATATGGAAGTGATCTCACGTTACGGCACGCCGGAACAGCAAAAAGAATGGCTTGAACCCCTGCTTGAAGGCAAAATCCGTTCCTGCTTCGCTATGACCGAGCCGGCAGTGGCTTCTTCTGATGCGACCAATATTGAATCCAGCATCGTGCGTGACGGCGATGAATACGTGATTAACGGGCGCAAATGGTGGTCGTCGGGCATGGGCGATCCGCGCTGCAAAATCCTCATCTTCATGGGCAAGACCGATCCTGATAACCCGAATCGGCATCTACAGCAGTCTCAAATTCTGATTCCTCGGGATACTCCGGGGGTCAAGGTGCTGCGCATGTTGTCGGTGTTTGGCTATGACGACGCGCCACACGGTCATGCCGATGTGGAGTTTAAGAATGTTCGCGTGCCTGCCTCGAATATGATTCTGGGAGAAGGCCGTGGGTTTGAGATTGCGCAAGGTCGGCTCGGCCCCGGACGCATTCACCACTGCATGCGACTTATTGGCCAGGCTGAACGCGCGCTTGAAAAAATGTGCAGGCGGGCCAAATCTCGCACTGCGTTTGGAAAACTCGTATCTGAAAGAACCGTAACGTTAGAGCGTATTGCCGAAGCGCGGATTATGATTGAGCAAGCACGGCTGCTCACGCTCAAGGCCGCCTACTTGATGGATACGGTTGGCAATAAGGCTGCCCGGACAGAGATTGCCATGATTAAAGTGGCAGCGCCGAATATGGCCCTTCAGGTCATAGACTGGGCCATGCAGGTGCACGGTGGCGGTGCGGTAGCCGAAGAGTTTGGTCTTGCTCGGGCGTATGCTTCCGCCCGAACGCTGCGTTTTGCTGATGGACCGGACGAAGTCCACCGTAACCAGATTGGCCGGTTGGAGCTGCGCAAATACGACGCCTAGGCTTGGTGTGATGTTTGCGACCACGGGGGGCATCTTATAGTGGGGGATGCGCCCCTTTTTGCTTGTGGAGATTCGTATGACCTGGCTGTCCCCTTGCATTGCGATTGAGGATCAGGGAAAAGATTTCTAGCCTTTTTGCCCTATTACCGCACCTCCAGCGGAGAGTGAGTGCATATGAAATTTGGCCTGCATTACCAGCTGCCGTGTCGGGACACTCAATCGCCTGTTCAGCGCTATCGGGATACACTTGATCAGGCGATTCACGCTGAAACGCTCGGATTTGAGTCTGTGTGGCCGGTCGAGCAGCACTTCAATCCTGAGCTTTCGATCTTGCCTTCTCCTTTATTGCTGCTGTCGGCACTCGCCGAGCGGACCCAAACGCTGCGGCTTGGCATTGCCATTGTCCTGCTGCCACTCTCCCATCCCATCCGCGTTGCAGAAGAGATTGCGACCTTGGATGTGCTCAGTAACGGTCGCGTGGAGTTCGGCATTGGGCGCGGGTCTATCCCGACCCACTTTAGCGGCTTTGGCGTGGACCCATCCGAAAGCCGGGGGCGGATGCTTGAAGCGGTGGAGATGATTCGCCAGGCTTGGACTACTGAGCGGTTTTCATTCCAGGGGCAGTTTTTTAGTGTTGAGAACATCTCCGTCGTACCCAAACCAGTCCAACAGCCTCATCCGCCCATTCGGGCTGCGGCCAATAGCATCGAGACCTTTAAGCTGATGGGGCGTCTGGGCTATCCCATCTTTGTTGCTTCGCAGGTGAATCCGTTTGCCAAGATGCGAGAGTATATCCCGCTTTACCGCGAAGCCCGAGCAGCGGCTGGGCATCCGGACCGCGGCAGTGAAGACGTGACTCTGCTTGGCCCGCTATATGTGGGTGAAAGCCGGGCCCAAATCAGGCAGGAGTTAGAGCCCGGCATTCGTTGTTTTTTGGAGTCTATTGCCGCTCTTGCCGCATCGCATGGGACGGCGTTGGGCGCCCAGTACAGCCGTATTAAAGATGTTTTCGAACGGGTGCGACGCATGACCTACGAGAAGGTGGATGAGGTCATGGCTATCTTCAATACACCAGAAGCTTGTGTGGAGCGACTCAAGCGCCTGGAAGAAGAATTCAACATGGGACGCTTTGTATGTTGGTTTAACCCTGGTGGTATGGTTTCGCACGCACAAGTGATGCGAAGCATGGAGTTGTTCGCGGCGAAAGTGATGCCGCACTTCCCGTAGCGACTCTACCGGCGATTACCAAAGAGGCAAAACGCTGTGAACTATAAACAAGAATTTCTTGATTTATTGCTGAAGAAAAGCGCGCTGAAAATTGCGGTCGACGCCGACTCTTTTTTCCAATTAAAAAGCGGACGCGCCAGTCCGAGTTTTGCGTCGCTGGGTTCCCTGACCGACGGGCACAGTTTGGTGACCTTAAAGAAGTGTTATAGCCGGGCAGCCCTGGAGGGAGTGCAGCAGGGCATCCTCAAGGACTTTCAGTACGTTTTTGGTCCGGCCTACAAAGGCATTACTCTCGGAGCGCTGACATGTGAAGGACTCTTGGAGTATGGTGATAAGTCCACTTTCTTCCTCTACGACCGTAAAGAAGAGAAGGTCCACGGAGAGGCGACGCAAGGCGACGCCGCCGGGAAAGTCATTGTTGGAGCGGAGAATTTCGTGCAGTCGAGCGCAATCTTGCTAGTCGACGATGTGGTCACAACGGGCAAAGCCAAGTATGAAGCCCTGGAGAAAATCCGGCTGCTTGGGAAACACGACATTGCCGGCATGGTGGTGGCCGTGGATCGACAAGAACTAATGGGTGATGTACACGATGTGGGTAAGCTGAGTGCCACCCAAGCTCTCGAACAAGAACTGGGAATCAAAACGTTTGCCATTCTGACCATGCAAGAGATCTTTAGCCGAGTGAAAGAAACACTCTCGCAAGACGTTCGGCGGGCATGGGTCGTCTACTATGAACAGTATGGCGCAGTTCCGATGGAATGAGAGCATCCTGCTGCCTAGGGCAGTCGTATTCTAGTTGGGCGGACGAGCAAAGCTTTCCCAGCAGATTGTTTATCTCGTTTCCCGGCAAGGCTCCGTCCTTGAAGTTGAGGAGACCGGGAAAATCTTTTCCCCAAATGAAGGACGAAACTGACGGCTGTACCACTGGCGGCCGACGTCTTGCAGGATAACCTTGCGGTTTCCCTGGCTCGTGTCATAGCGACGGCGATGAGGCCGGAATACCCAATACTCACCAAGAGCGCAGCAGCTTGGCTACACGGCTTGGTTGTGCGGTGCAGGGAGATTGCTTGTAAGGGAGGGGAGACGGTGTGACTTCGTCCCGACAGTTGTTGTCACTCTTGCCTACAAATTACCGTACGATCACTGCGCCTTCACTGTGCACTTACACGGCGCTGTTGGGTTGCGTCTTCATCAATCGTCATCGTCTGCGGTTTGATAACCACGCCGTAGTCTTTTTCTGCCATCTTCACCGTGATGAAGTCGTCGAGCACATCGTCTAAAACGAGCTGGGGATCGCGCTCAAAAGGATTGCCGTAGGCTCCACTGTTTGCGGTCTTAATCTGGAGTAGTTCGTTTGCCTGCATGGGGTAGCCGGTGACTTTACTATACAACGGCTCTTCACCCTCAACACCAGGATTCTTAATCATCGATGCGCAGCAGCCATTCCCGCCGTCGAAGATTCCCTTCGGTGGATCAAAATGTCGCTCTGCCTCCGATGATAAATAGCCTGGAACGAGAAAACGATTCTCACGCACAATGCCTATCCCGCCGCGCCATTTCCCTGGCGCAATTGGCTCATCACGCAGCTCGTACCGCTCGTTGCGCAGAGGGAAACGCATATCTAGCTCTTCGACTGGATTATTCCGCGTGTTCTCAATCAAGCAGGCTATGGAGTCGAGGCCGTCTTTGCCCAGACGGCCTCCCCAATTGCCTTCGTTGACTTCCAGATACACCCAGTATTGTCCTTTCTCTTCAAGAAAGCCGCTATAGCTCAGGAAATGGACATGCGCGGCATTGCCGGCACACACCTTGTCCGGAACCGCCTGGGCAAGGGCAAGGTTCACCCCATCAGCCAGATACTGGACCTGATTGAAACGACTAAAGCAGGCGCGCGGAAAACGCGGATTGAAAATGCTGCCCTCCGGCGCAATGACGGTAATGGGACGAAAGATGCCTTCGTTTTGCGGCACTGAATCGGGATAGGTGGCTTCATCAAGCAATATACTGCGTACAATGACGTATGACGCGACCAAGGTGCTACCCTCAAACGGCACGTTATAGCCTGTTGGGACTTCGGGACTTGAGCCGGTCAGGTCAATGGTCAACTCGCTGCCTTCGACTTTAACCTTGACGCACACGGCGAGCGGCTGATCACGATTGCGCCCATCGTCGTCAAGATATTGGGTTGGAGCGACATATTCACCGTCCGGTATTTTCTCGATTTCTTTGCGCAGCATACGCTCTGAGTAGTTCATGAGCTCCTGGGCGGTATCTAGCACGGTGGTGACACCATATTTCTCAACCAGACGCACAAAGCGTTCTCGCCCGAGCTGACAGGCGGCGATCATAGACTCAATATCGCCCTCATTCATCTCCGGAGTACGAACATTATCGAGAAAGAAACGCCACAGGTCATCATTGCGTACGCCCTTGTTGTACAGCTTAATGCCGTTGAACAGTCTGGACTCCGCCCAGACATCGACCACGTCAACGTTAAGTCCTGGCGCGGCTCCACCCATATCGAGCAGATGGGCAGTGGCTGCGGCAAAGCCGATGAGCTCGCCTTGCCAAAACACGGGCACAGCGATGCCTAAGTCAGGTGTGTGGGTTGCGCCCTGATAGGGATGGTTATGAAGAATGACATCGCCCTCGTTGATCTTGCCTTTGAGCCGTTTCAAGAAGCCGCGAATATAGGCGGGCAGCGAGCCGACGTGCATGGGCGAGGTATCGCTCTCACAGATTTCATTGCCCTCCGCGTCATACAGCCCTGCTCCAAGGTCTTCAGACTCGCGGATAAGGCTGGAGTAGGACATGCGGTACAGGACGTGGGCCATCTCTTTGGCCGCAGCAGTGAAAGCACCGTTCAAGACGCGCAGGGTGATCGGGTCAATTGAAGGGGCGGCGCCCTTTGGCGCTATGTGTCCGTTTGTTGAGCCCATAGTGTACTCTCCTGTGTCCAATTCTACTCGCAAGCAATAATCAGCGTGCCGTACTGATCGACTTCTGCTGACAAACCTGGATTGACCACGACCGTGCTGTCAAGCTGTTCAATAATGGCCGGTCCAGTGATGATATTTCCTGCTTTCAACCGCGTGCGGTCATAGAATACGGTTGAGAGTTTTTCCGGCTTGCCATCCGCATTGAATGTTACGTCTAGTGTCGAGGTCAAGGCGTCTTTCGCATCGGCATTGCCGACGGGAATATCTTTCAAACGCAGCTCTGGAATAAGGCCGACTCCCTGCACCCGGATATTAACGATCTGGATGTCGCTATCTGGAAAGCGCCGCACGTATTCGCGTTCGTGGGCGATATGGAACGCCTCGGCCGCCTGTTCTTGCCAAGCCGTCGTAATGCCTCCGAGCGGCAGTTCGACGCGTAGCTCGTAGCCCTGGCCGACATAGCGGCAGTCGGCAATACGTCGGATCAAAGACTGATGCGCGGATTCGTCCGCGTCCATACCATCTACTCGGAGCCGCTCGGCGGCTCGTTTTTCAAGCACAGCAAAGTCTGTTGCAAGTTTGTCGCTATCCAAGGTCGATAAGAGCTGCATCTCGGTGGCGACAAACTCATACACTATGTCTGTTGCCAGGAGTCCCAGCGCCGAAGTAATGCCAGGGTAACGCGGCACCAAGATCTTGGGAATACGCAGTTCTTGCGCAATATCACACGCAAACAACGGTCCGGCTCCGCCTGCGGCAACAAGCGCAAAGTCGCGCGGGTCATAGCCCTTTTGGACGCTGCTGATTTCAATGCCTTCAACCATACCATGGGTCAGAATCCGTACGGCACCGAGCGCAGCTTGGTCAAGGCCCACGCCTAACGGCTGACATAGCTCTCGCTGCACAGCCTCCTCGGCTAAACGTCGTTGGACCTGCACTTGACCGCCCAGAACATTCTCCGGCCGGAGTTTACCCAGGACAACCAGGGCGTCGGTTGCCGTTGGATGCATGCCGCCTTTGCCGTAACACGCTGGGCCAGGATCAGCGCCCGCGCTCTTTGGGCCCACCCGAAACATGCCGCCCGCGTCAATATAGGCCAGGCTGCCCCCGCCCGCGCCAATGGCATCAATCTCGACCATCGGGATCATGGCGTGATAGCCCGCAACCTTGGTGTCGAGTAGATGCTTCATCCGTATCTGGCCGCCAGGCGCAACGCCGATGTCGGCAGACGTCCCGCCCACGTCGAGGGTGATGACGCTAGGAGAACCCGTACTCCTGCCGGTCCAAATCCCACCGATGAGACCGGCAACCGGACCGGACATCAGCAGGTTGACGGGACGATAAGTTGCGCCTTCGGCTGTCGCCACGCCGCCGACAGACGTTATGAGATGTAGCCCACCGTGAATGCCTTTGTCTGTGATGGTTTGATCCAGGCGCCTGACATACTGACTGACTTGTGGGCCGATGTAGGCGTTGAGACAGACCGTACTAAAGCCCTCGTATTCCCGGTATTGTGGCAGCACCTCATGCCGGATTGACAGGTAACAGTCGGGGTATTCTTCCAGAATGATTTCTTTGGTGCGTTGCTCGTGGGCTGGGTTGAGAAACGAGAAGAGGTAGCACACGGCAATAGCTTCGACGCCTTCGTCCTTGAGCAAGCGTACGGCCTGGCGGACTTCGTCTTCCTCAAGAGGGGTGAGGACTTCACCCTGAGGCGCAATGATGCGTTCCGTTATCGGCCGCCGGTAGCGACGCCTCACCAGTGGATGCTTCTGCCACGGTACGTCTTGATACAGACTAAACGACAAAGGCCGCTTGTGACGGGCGATGTGAAGAATATCGCGGTAGCCCTTGGTGGTGAGCATACCGACTTTGGCCCCAGTGTGTTCCAGCACGATGTTGGTGGCCACCGTCGTACCGTGAAAAAAATGATCAATTTGCGCCGGTCTGATTCCTACCCGTTCACACAGTTCATCTACACCTTGGAGAGTAGCCTCGGATGGGTCTGCCGGCGTACTGGGCAGCTTATGAACGACGACTTCGCCGTCTTCCTCATCTATATAAATTAAATCGGTGAATGTCCCACCGACATCGACCCCAACGCGTTTCATCGCTATCCTTCCTCACAGCAATAATTCGTACTGTCGCCCTTGTATGCCATCCTGGCCCAGGCGGTCAAATGTCCTTCGCTACAGCGATACGAACTGAGGAGCAATGCTAACAACAATCGAACAAATAAACACTGCTATCAATTCCATAGTGTGGGGACCGCCGTTGATGGTCCTACTGATCGGCACGGGGGTGTATCTCAGTTTTCGCCTGGAATTCTTACAATTCACCAAACTGGGATTGATCTGGCGCTCTACACTGGGCCAATTGTTCTCGCGTAACGGAGATGAAGGGGCGGGCGAACTCAGCGCGTTTCAGGCCGTGAGTTCTGCCATGGCGGCGACGGTCGGAGTAGGCAATATTGTTGGCGTGAGTACCGCCATGTATTGGGGTGGGCCGGGCGCGCTGTTTTGGATGTGGGTTACGGCTGGGGTGGGCATGGCGACCAAGTTTAGCGAAGTCGTGCTTGGCATGAAGTACCGCCAGGTCAATGCCCAAAATGGCGCGATCGCAGGTGGTCCGATGTACTACATTGCCGACGGGATGGGGAAGAAACGGTTGGCTGGCGTGTATGCTTTCCTGACCGGCGTAGCCGCACTCGGCATTGGCAATATGGTCCAGGCCAATACGGTAGCAACAAGCTTGTATGAGACGGCTGCACTCGCTCGACCTAACGCTGCTGGCCTGATCGTGGCTCTGGTCGCTGTCGTCATTCTCGGTGGGGTCAAACGTATTGGACGCACGACAGAATATTTGGTGCCGTTCATGGCAATGTTGTATTTAGCTGGTGGGATATTTATCCTGTTGCGCTATATTTCAGTTTTGCCTGACGCGTTTGTGACTATTGTGAGCTCGGCGTTTACCCCGGCGGCGCCTGTCGGTGCCTGGGGTGGAGCGACGGTGATGATGGCTATGCGCTACGGCATTGCACGCGGCATATTTTCCAATGAGGCGGGATTGGGCTCAGCGTCTATCATTCACTCCCAAGCGAAGAACACACCGGTTGCTCAAGGATTTTGGGGCATATGTGAGGTATGCGTTGATACTCTGATTGTCGCCAGCATCACCGGGCTTGTCATCATGGTCACCGGAGTTCTGGGTGAGCCTGATCTGCCTCCTGGTGTTCTTGCTGCCACGGCATTTGCACGCGGTCTGCCCGGTCTGGGTCAGCATCTCGTCTTTGTATGTCTCATTCTCTTTGCTTACAGCACCATGCTGACGTGGAGTTTTTATGGTGAGAAAGCCTGGGAGTATTTGTTTGGGAAGGTTGCGGTCATCCCGTACCGTATTCTTTTTCTTGTGTTTCTCTATATCGGTGCGATTGGTGCCCTACGGCTAGTCTGGGACGTATCTGATACGCTGAACGGCCTGATGGCCGTACCGAATTTGGTTGCCCTGCTCATGCTGGTGCGGGTGGTTGTCAAGGAAAAACAAGATAATCTTTTGTAGAGCGGCGATTCTATTGCTGGCTCTCCTGTATCTTGTTTCTTACCAGATAGAGGGGTCAATTATTTACGCGTATTCTCGGCTGAAACGCCTATTGGGCGAGCCGAATTTGACTGTGCCGGAGCTGTATGAACGCGCTAGAAAAAGCGGCATGCGTGTAAATCTCAAGAGCCTGTACTGTTTGAACAATGAGTCCCAACCAGTCGAACGCCTCGACCTCAGAGTAGCGGGGGCTATCTGTCAGGCTTGTGACACGCCGCTATCCGAATTAATCACTTTTGAAATTCCAAAAGCGAAGCTCTGACATTTTTCAGCAAGAAAACCGCAACGTCTTGATACCCTCCTGGCGAAGAATAACGAAGGTCGCCTTTCCAAAGCAGAACTTTGGGCCCTCGTCCAAGAAGCTGAAGAAACGACTCTCGAGAATAGGCGTATCCTGGAGAAACAACGACGACGGCTAGCCGCATGACAGGAGCGGGATTCGGCCTCAAAAACGCCGATCTGTTTCTCCAAGAGTCCTGCGTCTGTTTGTTGGGAAACGGTCAGAGGGCCGCTGTGCGTACTGCCATGCTCCGCAACACGTCTGCGGGTACAGCTTTCACCTCGAACACGTCATTCCCTCTGTCTGTGGCGGTAAATCGGACTCTTGCCTGTGCGCCGTGTAACTTGGTAAAGGCCGCACAGGTTTCAGGTATCGAGCCGGACACCGGGAGTGAAGCGCCACTATTCAACCCTCGCACCCAGGCCTGGGCGGAGCGCTTCCGATGGGGGAAGGATCGTCAGATGCTTATCGGCTGAACGCCTATGGGTCTCGCAACGGGGATAGCATTAGATATAGACAGGCAATTTAGAAAAGAAGCGGGGCAAATATGGTTTGCTATGGGAATACTTCCATGACGTGTGTCCTACACGGTAAACCGTTCCTGCATCCGTTCCCACCATCTCCCAAGGGAGGGTGCCGAGTCAAACAGTGGTTCGTCACTCGTTCGGGCGACAAAAGTGAAGGTGCCGAACAGGCTGAAGTCGGCATAGGTTATAGTCTCAAAGAGATATTCGTGACCTAATGCCACAGCCTCAAGGTCCGCCAAAACGGCTTTGAGGCGCGGGCGGAATTCGTCGCGTTTGGCCGCGATGTCCTCAATCGTTGCACCCAGCCGAGCCTCTCGGTTTTCACGGAAATAGTCCCGATCTACCGGTTCGATCTTTTCAAAAATGTCACCCACTATGACGGGAATGAGTGCTGGGTGCAGCGTGTTGTCGATATACATATTAAAAAACCGGCAGGCTTCTTTCATACCAAGGCCAGGAAAAAGCTTGGATTCTGGGTACTTCTCTTCCAAATACTGTGCGATTTTCCACGAATCGGAAACAACCGTGCCGTTGTCGTCATTGTTTTTGATGACCGGCACACGATCTTGGTTTGAAAAAGCCAGCTTGTCTTTGTCGCAAAATCGAATTGGTATAGTCGTGTAGTTCAGGTTCTTATAGCGTAGAGCTGCTTTGGTGCGTACGCAGAACGGACTAAAGCGTAAGTCGCTGGCTCCGGTTAGATCGTAGACTTCGATCATTGTTTTTCCCTTCTCTTCGTATATGAATCGCTTCTCGTCATTGCCAAAAATGAAGAAGAAGTCAAGGCGACGGCCCTGTTGGCGGAGCTGGTTGAGTAGGATACGCTGACCAAATATTATAATCAGATGGGTAACGAAGGAGGCTAGAGTCATGAGAGAAGCCGTTGTTGTGTCGTCTGCTCGGACCGGAATTGGCAAAGCCTTTCGAGGAAGTTTGAACAAGACTAGTGGTGCAACTCTGGGTGCGCATGTCATCAAACACGCGGTTGAGCGAGCAGGCGTTGCGCCCGAAGAAGTTGAAGACGTGGTCTTTGGCTGTGGGCTACCGGAAGGCTCAACCGGACATAATATTGCTCGGACATCAGGAGTGAAGGCTGGGCTTCCCGTGACTACCGCAGGCATGACAATCAATCGGTATTGTTCCTCTGGCCTGCAGGCTATTAGTACGGCCGCCCACCGGATTATTGTGGATGGTGCCGATGTCATGCTCGCCGGCGGGTTAGAGTCGATCAGCATGGTGCAAAATCACCTCAACACCAAGAATTTTGTTGATAGCTGGCTCATGGAAAACGTGCCGGGGATCTATTTCCCGATGCTTAAAACCGCCGAGATCGTGGCCCAACGTTACAAGGTCTCGCGGGAGTCTCAAGACGAATATGCACTGTCCAGCCAGCAGCGTACTGCAGCCGGCCAAGAGGCTGGTAGGTTTGACGATGAGATCGTGCCTATTACGACCATAATGGACGTGAAGAACAAGGAAACCGGCGAGGTGGCTGAAAAAGAGGTGACCCTCGCTCACGATGAGGGCAACCGGCCCGGCACCAACCTCGAAGGACTCGCCGCCCTGCCTTCAGTGACGGAAGGCTCAATATCCGCGGGTAATGCGAGTCAGCTCTCGGATGGGGCTGCCGCCGTTGTCTTGATGGAAGCCAAAGAAGCGGAGAAGCGCGGTCTGGAACCTCTAGGGTTATACAAAGGTTTGATTGCGGCAGGCTGCGAGCCGGATGAGATGGGGATCGGCCCGGTGTTTGCGATTCCCAAGCTGCTCGACCGCCACGGCCTGAAAATGGATGACATCGACTTGTGGGAACTCAATGAAGCCTTTGCCGTGCAGGCGGTTTATTGCCGGGATCGGATGGGGATTCCGATGGAGAACTACAATGTGAATGGTGGCGCCATCTCGATCGGCCATCCGTATGGCATGACTGGCGCCCGCCAGGTAGGTCATATCCTGCGTGAGGGTAAGCGTCGCGAGGCCAAGAACGTGGTCGTGACTATGTGTGTTGGTGGCGGTATGGGTGTAGCCGGGTTGTTTGAGGTGCTGTAAGCGCTGCGATGTGAAAAGAGACAAAAAGGGGCGGGTTTTCCGCCCCTTTTTCGTCGTGCGGTAGGGACGATAAGGAATGAATGGGCGATTTTGCGCAATTGAAAACTGCCGGACGGGAGTGAATGATCGAGACAAATAGAGCTGCTGGCCTGAGTGCAATCCAAGCGCAAGAAAAGGCAAGAAGGAGGGTCTTATGTGTGGCCGATATAGCCTGATGTCAGATGCGGAACGGATCAATGCGCGTTTTATCGCTCGATCTACACCCTCTTCTCAGCCGGCCCGCTACAATATTGCTCCAACCCAGGCCGTCTGGGCGCTGGTCCATACGGATGAGCCCAAGATCGTCGCGCTACGCTGGGGGCTTATCCCCTCGTGGGCCAAGGACAAAGCCATCGGCAATCGAATGATCAATGCCCGCTCCGAGGGAATTTCAGAGAAACCAAGTTTTCGTCGAGCACTCCGCGAACGGCGCTGTCTGGTGCTCGCAGACGGATTTTACGAATGGAAAAAAGAGGGCAGGTCCAAGGTGCCGTACTATATTAGACTCAAGTCGGGCGAACCGTTCGGCTTTGCTGGCTTATGGGAAACATGGTCGGCGCCGTCGGGAGAAAGGATACAGTCGTGTACCATTATTACGACACCGCCGAACGCCTTAATGGCAGAAATCCACAATCGCATGCCGGTGATCTTGCCGCGTAACGTAGAAGCCCGGTGGCTTGATCCGGACATCCAAGATCCGCAGAAAGTCCTGCCGTTGCTCAGTCCATATCCCGAAGACGAGATGGAAACCTACGCCGTCTCGACTGTGGTCAATTCCCCGCGCAATGATGTGCCTACCTGCGTCGAGCCTGCTGAATAGATATTTCGGAAGGAAATCTCTGGTGGAAGAAAACATTCAGAGCCGGGCACAGGGGCCCGGCCCCGATGGGATAAAGGGAAGGATGGGGAGAGGGTGTTGGTAGGCTCTAGAGTGGAGAGAACAAGTGAGCTGGTATGGGGCCAGATGCCCCGGCTTACCAGTTCCCCAGGCAGGTCTATCTTTGAACCGCTGCGTGGTTGACAAATTTGAGCAGTGACTTCTCCTGATGCGTCATCACTACAATCAAGAGACGCACAGGTTGAGGCCGCCCTTCAAGCCGTCGTCCTTGTAAGCTGGAAGTTTATGTTTTCCTTGGAAAACATAAACTCAAGTAACTTTTGGCCAACTTTTATTTTGGAGAAGCGAGTGGGTTGAGCCCGTTCCGAGCGTGCGTCTTTCGCATATCTCTCAGAGAAGAGAAGACCGACGGTGACTGTTCGCTTTCTGTCTGGAGAAACCTACAACCGTGTGGGGGAAATCCCCACACTTTGAAAAGGAAGGGAAGCGGCCGTAGAGCGCCGTCTATTCTGCCTCTGGCTCAAGATCAACCTGTGTTGCATGGAGAAAGCGGACAACCATATTGTAAAAGGCGGTATTGAGGCTCAGCTCGACAATCTGCTCTTCATCGAAAAAATCACGCAGTGTCTCGAAGGTTGCATCCGTGATACGTACCTCCTCGGTCATTTCGGTTGCATAGCGAATCACGGCTCGTTCCTGCTCATTAAAAGCCGAGTCTGTCTCCCAGTCTGCCAGTCGTTTGACTTGCTCTGGACTGACGCCGACCGTTTTTGCGAAGGCTTTGTGGTGGGTGTATTCGTACTCGCAGTCGGTCAACCTACCGACTGTCATGATGGCCAGCTCGCGCAGCCGCGGGTCAAGCTTCGTCTGGTTGCGTAGGCCATCGCTGAAATACAGCATACGTCGCAGCAATAGGGGGCTATGCGCCACAATCCGAAAAATATTGCCAATCGAACCGCGCTGATGCAGCAAGTCATCAAAAATATCGCGTTCGAGTTCAGGGAGGTCTTCTCGGTCCAGATAGGGTAGACGGGCCATAATAGTTTCCTTTCCTGTGTTATTCAGACCCTTTCCCGAACTCAGGCGGGCGCTTATGCATGAAGGCTCGCATCCCTTCGCGCGCGTCGTCGGATAAAAACACAGCTTTCTGGGTGCGATATTCGTAGGCGAGGGCCTCCTCTAAAGAAGCAGTCGCTCCGAGATAGACGCCCTCTTTGATTCGGGCCAGGGTTTCAGCCGGTCCCGCCGCCAGCTTGCGAGCAAAACTCAAGGTCTCTTCTCGAAAACTATCCGCAGGATAGACATGGTTGAGCAGCCCCAGCCGGAGAGCTTCCTTGGCTTTGATCCGGTCGCCGGTCATCATGAGCTCCATGGCCTTGGCTGTACCAACAAGGCGAGACAGAAAGAAGAACCCGCCCCAGTCCGGTACAAGACCAATGCGGACAAAGCTTTCGGCAAACAGCGCTCGGTCCGAGCCGAGTCGAAAATCGCAGCTCAAGGCAAGATTCGCACCTGCACCAGCCGCCGCTCCGTTGACGGCAGCGATGACAGGCTGTGGCATACGTCGCAACAGTCGGACAACTCGACTGCCAAGGACCATGCGCTGTTCAACGATACCGGTCGAGCCGTTGTCTTGAAGCTGAGCCATGCTGGCGATATCGCCACCGGCGCAGAAGGCTTTGCCTGCACCGGTGATGACTACGCAACGGACATCAAGATTCGTCGAGAACTGTTCGAGTTGACTAAGCAGCCGCTCTCGCATCATATCGGTAAACGCGTTCATCACGTCGGGCCGGTTCAGTGTCAGCAGTCCAATGTGGTCAACGACTTCAGATAAGAGTTGCGTTTCGCTCATATCGTCCTCCGGAGGAATTTGCCGATATTTTGTCATTAATATTCTTTTTAATAGGAGGGGCTGTCACCCAATCAAAGCCATAAGTTGTGCAATTTCGCTCGACTGTAGGGATTCCAGCGTCTCAACAAGCTGAATGCACTGTTCAGTCTGTTCTGCATCAAGACGGACTCCCAAACAATCCCGGATCTTGACCAAATGCTCCGCACGCTGGAGTGGAGGAAGGCCCCAAAAGCCTTGCGGCCCGTCACACCGAGCGGAAAGGCGTTGCCCGTCTTGCAGTTCCACAGCGACCTCTACCCACATTTCCTCTAACACGCCCGGAATGGTCTCATCTTGGGTGAGAGTCGTGCGGGACAGCAGCGCCAGGATATCTGGCTGCGTACAGCGGCTATCAGAAAAGGTAGGAATTGTCACTGAGCCGTCCAGGAGAGCCACCGCCACCGTGTATTGAAAACTGAACTTGCCGTTCAGGCCGCTCTTGGGCGCAGGCCGGTCTACATACGGCATGAGCGGTGAAATGATGTGAACGGCCGCAATCAGGTCTGGGTTTGATATCTGTTTGTGGAGATCCAGCCCGGCCATGATGCCAAAATGGGTACCGTACTGACACGGAAACATCTTGATGACAAAGCCAGGATCTACCATGCGATACGAGTGGCCCACGCGCAGCAATTCGTCATGATTAAACTGCTCGCCAAAAAAATGCTCCACATAGCCATTTGGTGCTTCAAAAATCGTCGCGTTGCCGGTAAATCCACGCGATGCCAACAAGGCGGCGTCCAAACCGGACATTGCGGCCCAGCCACAGTGGGTGGCTTTTGCCATGGTCCCGACATTCGCCATGAGTCCACCAGCTCGTGAAGCGGTAATGCCGAGCGCATGCTGAAGCTGTTCTTGACTCAGGCCAAGAATATGAGCGGAAGCTGCGGCTGAGCCCATGAGGCCCACGCTGCTTGGCGGATGAACGGTAAATTCACCAGGAACGTATTGGTGTGAGGCGAGCCGAATATGGCCTTGGAGTTCGCAGCCTTTCACAAAGGCGGAGATAATCTCTTGTCCAGAGACCTCCCTTTCCTGGGCTAAAGCGAGAATGGCCGGAAGAGTCGGCGACGTGGCATGCGTCGGCGGACTCCACATGGGTTCATAGTCCAAGACGTGCATGGAGATGCCGTTGGCGTACGCAGCCAACACCGGCGACGTCCGAAATCCGTGGCCTATGACGGTCGCGATGTCTTTTCCGGTTTGGCTTTTCACATGGGCAGCGGCAATAGTCGGACCCTGTTCTCTCGCCCCGGCAACCGCAACGGCAATGCCGTCGAGGATGATACGTTTGGCGACCTGGATAACCTCAGTTGGCAGCGTATCAAAGGCCATATGGGTAAGGGTGTGGCACAGCTCAGCTGTTACTTGCACGGTCAGATTTTCCTCAAGAATTGCAGCGTGCGCTGTGCACCCGGAAATTAATCATCATCCTTTAGAAACCTTTGCCGCAATTCTTGAATTTCAGGCAACCCAACAATCTCTTCTCTCTCACTAAAAGACACCATGTCTACAGCAATGCCCTCAGTATGGCCGTGCATACGGATTTTGGTTGCTGCTCGTTGCATAGCCCGAATAGCCGCGCGCTGGAGGTCAGACGGTACAATCATGATCCGGTAGCCGAGTGCGGCGAGTTGCTCGGCTGGAACAAGCGGGGTTTTACCGCCCCAGAACATATTAATCAGCAGCGGGGCGGTGACTGCGCGAGCAATGTGCTCAATTTCCTCAATCGACTGCGGGGCTTCAACAAAAATAACGTCTGCTCCCGCTTCGGCGTAAGTATTCCCACGCTCGATAGCCGCGTCTACGCCTAGTACGGCGCGTGCATCGGTCCGAGCGATCAGAACCAAACCGCTTCCGCCACGTGCCTCAACAGCGGCTTGAATCTTCTGAACCATCTCAGTGACACTGACGATCTGTTTACCTTCGTAGTGACCGCAACGCTTGGGCTCGACCTGATCTTCGATATGCAAGGCTGCTGCGCCAGCGCGTTCGTATGCCCGGATGGTCCGAATCACGTTAATGGCGTTTCCATAGCCGGTATCGGCGTCAGCAATGAGCGGCAGCGTGGTAACCGCTCGGATTTCTTCGAGACGCTTTTGCATTTCGGTCAGCGTGACTAGACCAACATCGGGATAGCCCATACTACGGGCAATAGCTCCGCCACTGATATACAGCGCAGCAAAGCCTGCAGCCTCAGCAATCCGGGCGGACAAACCATCGTATACACCGGGTGCGATGAGGAGGTCCTCTTTCGAGAGAAGGGCTCGGAGTGCCGCCGGACCTCGCGTCGATTGCAGCACGAATCTACTCCCCCCTTGCAAACCGCGCAGCATGGATCCCGGCGAGCCTGCCGAATACGGCGCCGCGCATAAGGCCTGCGCCGCCGGGATAATTCAAATAGAAAAACCCACCGGTCATTTCACCGGTTGCAAACAGGCCGGGAATGGGCCGATCCAAGTAATCTATAACGGCTGCATCAGTATTAATCCGAATCCCACCAAACGTGAAAGTAATACCCAAGGAAACGGCGTAGGCGTGAAACGGTGGCGTGTCGAGCCGAGTAGCCCAGTTCGTTCTCTCGGGTCGCAAGCTGTTGGTGTGTTTACCGTCTTTTATATCCGGATCGAATTTGCCCTCTTCTCCCTCCTTGACGGCTGCGTTATATGCTTTGAGCGTGGCAAGAAAAGCGTCTCTCCGAAAATCCAATGCTGCGTAACGCTCTTCAATCCGGTCCGCCAGATCAGGCAGCGTGTCGGCGATAATAGGCGTGCCCGTATTATAGCGGGTTTCTAAGAGTGGCACGGTCTGCTGGTCGAAGACCTGAAAAATTGTTGCGCTGCGTTGCTGCAAAATTTCGCGGCCCATCTTGGCATACGTGTACAGATTGAAATCTTCGCCTTCATCGACAAACCGTTCCCCGTCCAGATTGACCATGACCGAGAACGGATACGACAGCCGGTTTGTTCTGTCTGTCAGGCGTAGGTCGCCGTAGATTGGTGCATGCGCGTCAATCGGCGTGGCATGACAGCCCGCCCATTCGCCGTAACTTTGGGCGCCGATATTTAATGCCGCCCGCGTCATTTCTCCGGTGTTGAAACGCGTCCCACGGACTTTGACTAAGCTCCAGCTCGGGCCTAGGTACGCGGTACGCATCTCCGGGTTGGCCTGGAATCCGCCACTTGCCAGAATGAGCGCTTGGCAGTCCAGGGTACGGGTACCGTTTGGATCGCGGACCTCAAGGCCGGTCACGTGACCACTGGGGCCAGTCACAATACGCTGGGCTTGGGTTTCGTACCAGACCGGAATGTCCTCTTCAGCAGCCAGCCGAAACAAAGTGCTGGAGAGAAGAACGCCTTCGCCCTTAGCTCGGAGCGCGCCGCCTCGGGCTAATTTTGTTTTTTGTTTCCCTGCAATTTTCACCGCCCCGACGGCCCGACTAAATTCCCAGGCCACACCCAGGTCGGCCATCCAGCGTACGGTGTCATACGAGCGTGTAATCAATGTTTGAATGAGTTCAGGGTCGGCCCGTCCACCGGTGACTCGTTCAATATCTTGGAGGTAGTCTTCTTTTGTGTAGGGTTCGACCGCTACATCTCCGGGATCGTCATTGTTCCGGACTAGGGCAACCAGATCGTCAAGTCCGTTATACGTGCAACGGAATACGCCTCCGGTAAATCGGGTATTCCCGCCGCGGAGTTTTTGGGTGGCTTTTTCGAGGACCAGGACCTGGGCGCCCTCGGCCTTGGCCGCGAGGGCGGCTGTGAATGCCGCGTTCCCTGCGCCAACAATGATTACATCAAATTCAGCAAATTCAGATTGAGCCGCTTGAGAAGAATTTACCAATTTCGCGTCCCCCTTTGGCAGCAACTATATCGCGTCTGCGCTCGGCGTTAATCCCCTGGATCTTTCTCTTGAGAACTTTCCTGAGAAGGCCGTCCCTTGACCTGGATATTCTTCGTAGCGTAAACAAGAGAAAAAAGCTCGCCGGACTGTTGTTGCAGGTACGGCAAAAGAGGAGGGATAGAATGAATCCACGCGGCATGTCCCACATTGCTCTGTGTACGAAAGATTTTGATCGCTCAATGCACTTCTATCGCGATCTACTTGGGTTCCAGGTGGCGCAAAAAGGAACAACGGTCGAGGAGGGAGAATTTCAGCAGGGAATTTATAAAAAGAAAAACCGAGAGGTGAAGTTTGCCATTCTGCGCCACGGTAAGAAGAAAAACACGCCGTTCGGGCTGAATGAAGACGCTCCGGTCATTGCCCTGATTGCACCCATTGGCAGTCCGCCTACCGGGAAAAGTATTATGGTCGACCAGATCGGTATTTCCCACTTTGGTGTGTGGGTGAAAGGCTTAAACAAGATCCATAAAGATCTTGTTAGTAAAGGCGTTGAATTTGCCGCCCCGCCCCATGTCCTGGCTAAGACGAAAGAAGGGACAATCCGGAGCGCTTTTGTGAAAGATCCGGATGGGATTATTATTCAGCTTGATGAAATGGTCCCGGCTCGGAAGTAGTAACGAAATCCAAACTTAGGCTAGACCTTTCATTCTGTGCGAAGGCGAAGAATCTCTCGGACGTCGTAATCCCGGCAACAAAACGATATTCTTCGTCGCTCTGCGTCTCAGAATGACACTGGTGGAAACACAACCCTAATGCCGAACCTCCGTAGGCCGGGGGTGCGCCTGTTTACTTCGGATGTCCTTGGCCCGGGCATCCATCTCACTCGCCTGTGTGTCACGATTGAGCTTCTTCAGCAGCGCGGCATACTTTTCAAGGAGGATGGCAACGGCAGGGTGATTGGCTCCCAGCTTCTCTTCTCGAATTTGTAGGGCGCGCTGGAAAAGGGGATCCGCGTCTGTATTCTTCCCCTGGGCAATGGCAACCTCAGCCAATCCACTCAGGCTGGTCGCGACTGCTGGGTGCGTCGACCCAAGCGACCGCTTTCTGATGTCCAGAGAACGTTGGAAAAAAGATTCTGCTTCCTCGTAGCGTTCCTGACCCGTATACACGGCGGCTAAGTTATTCAGACAATTTGTGATTCGGTAATGATTGGGACCGACTAGGGCTTCCGCAATCTTCAGCGCGCGTTGCAGAAAGGTTTCTGCCTCATCGTATTTCCCCAATTCCAGATACAACGAGGCGAGATTGTTGAGACTCTGCGCGACCCAGGGGTGGTGGGGCCCATAGCGTTCCTCTCGGATAGACAGCGCACGCTGGTAGCACGCTGCTGCTTCATCTCGATTGCCTTGACTGTGAGACAGGCTGCCTAAATTGTTTAAGACAACGGCGACGCGAGAGTCTTTCGGGCCATACTTTTCTACCTCTAGGAGGGCAGCCCGGAGCCGTTGCTCGGCTTCGATATAGTGGCCGCTTTCATACAGCCGAGCGCCTTCTGCGTTTTCCTTCTCCCATTGATTGTCACTCATAGCGCTCCCCTTTTTTCTCACTCACGGAGCTGCGAATGCCGTTCCTGTTGGCCACTCTATCATACTGCGGCCCGCAGACTACGGCCCGTTTGTGCATGTGGCTGGGGAGCGTGGCGCCGCAGTGCGATTAAGCAAACAGAGACTGTTGAGTACGTTGACCATGTTATTGATGATGTGGAAACCGGGCAACCGGCTTGCACGATTGAGCGACTCAAGCCCCATCCTGGCACGCCCGCGTTCTTGAACGTCGTGCTGAGTTTTATTGAAAAGCGGTGCAAGATTTTGGGCCTTGGCACGAACGAGAACCCGACTGTACTCGAGGTCGACGAATATGGAATAAAGAATGTGTATCTTATTCCGAGTACAATCACCCGAAGTGAATGGGTCGTGAAATATGCCAGTGGCCCCACCGGCAAAGTCAAGCCTAATACGCTGAAGCATCAGCCCGAAGCAGGAGAACCGGATGGCCGGTAGAGACGAAATCACGATTCAAGAGTGGGGCGCACCAATCGAAAAATTGCAGGCCAAAAATGATCGCCACCCTTTGTACCAAACGGTCACCACAGCATCCCCCTAACATTTCACTCCCCGTCCGAGAGCACGAAGTTCTGTGATACCTCTCCCCTTGGCTATACACGTAGCGTCCAGTATATTGCCGGGTATGAAAGGATGGGCGAAAGTCCACGTGGGCAACGCGGAACCCACTCCTGAGGCACCGCTCGGTAAAACGTCAGCGTGTTCCCTGATGAAGGCTAAGACTTCCGGGTCCGTTCGAGCGCTCGCTGTTTGCTGTGTTATATATTTGATCCTGTGTTTAGCCAGAGGTATTGCGCTGGCACAGGTTGTGGCTAGTTTAGAAAATCCTGCTGGTGGCGTAGTTTCGGGAATCGGCCAGATTGATGGATGGGCGTTTTCAACGGACGCGTCTGACCCCGTAGCTACCGTCACTTTCTCCATTGATGGGGTCGAGGCAGGGACTGTCCCATGCTGCTCCGAACGACTAGATGTAGCAACAGCGTATCCCGAAAATGAACAAGCTGCGGGTAGTGGCTTTAGCACCAAAATAAACTGGGGAATTTTGACCGAGGGACGACATACAGTCTCCATTCAGGTGACGACAAAAAATGGCGAAGTGATGCGCTCCACCGACAGGGACATCGTGGTGGCCAAACTCGCGGATCTAGAATTTATTCCAGGTGTTGATATGTCAGAGGCCACGACGCGCATGGACAATGACGAAGTGGTCATTGATGGTGTCCGGGTGGACGGTAAGAATGCAGAGATTCGTCTCAAATGGGATACTACACTGCAGGCGTTTACAATATCGTCCATAAAGAATCGGGCGTACCTCTCTGACGGCGAGCGGCTGGCCTTGGTCCAACTGCCCGCCGGGATTCGAACCAACGAACAGTTGCCCCTCGTCATCTTGCTCCACGGATATACGATGAATGGGAAGTTGCAGGATCAATACTTCAGACTATCCGACATTGTTGATGCTCGTCGCTTTGTTCTGATGCTCCCTAATGGGACACCCGAGGACTCTGCGAACGAGTATCGCTTCTGGAATGCTATACCCGGTGGCTGCTGCAACTTTTACGGCAGTGCAGTGGACGATGTTGCCTACCTGGAGAGTCTCATCGCTTTCGCCAAGGAGGCATATAACGTCGATGCGGGCCGAGTCTACCTGGTGGGTTACTCTAATGGTGCTTTCATGGCGCATACGCTGGCCTGCGAGCGCCCGGCGGATATCGCAGCCATCGTGTCTGTCGCGGGAACAACCTATGAACGGGAAATATCGTGCGCGGCAGATACACCCGTTAGCGTGTTGCACATACACGGCGACGCAGATACCACCGTACGCTTCGGCGGAGGATCTTTCGGCTTCTCCACTTACCCGGGTGCATTCGAAACTGTCTCGCGCTGGGCAACAATCGCGGAATGTGACTTGACGGCGAGCAAACCCGGCGCCGCATTGGATCTAGTCGCGACTATAGAAGGTGCCGAGACCGCTGTCACAGTGTTTGCTGATGGATGTATTGAAGCTGCAACCTTCGCGCTTTGGCGAATGCGCGGGGCGACTCACTCTCCCACATTAAACGCGCGATTCCCGTCCCTGGTTATTGATTGGCTCTTTCTCCACAACCAAAACATGTGACCGCTGAAAATGCCAGGGTGGCGGTCGGTTCGCCATGATGCGCTCCTTTTTCCTTTTCTTCGTTGGAGCTAGTCCGAGGCGTAAACTGTTCCCGTTTTGGACCACGTAGCCACGTCATACTCTTCTACCTAGAAGTTCCGGCTTCCATCGGCGCGGGGATTCATAACCTTTGTCTCCTACTGCTGCGTCACCGCCTTCCCCTAGGTTTTGGGGATTAGCGGCGACCACTGGCCATGTTCCGTAACGAAAACACTTGCTTCGCACGGCCGGGTGAATACTTTTTCTTGACCGTGTAGCAGTGCATAAATGTCGCATGCGGCTTCTTGACATTGATATCGGTCTCGCCGAGATGGAGGAATACGCGATGACCGTGGTTGTCCGCGAAGTCCATTTTTAGATGGGGCGCTTGCGTGGCAGGTTCCTCCTGATAGTCCTCTGTATATTTCCGGAAATGCTGCTGCAAACGTAATATCTGATCATCTCTGCGGTCAAAGGCGACCATCCAGTGGACGAAATACGTTTCCGTGTCAACAAAAAGAACTTTATGGCTATACGGATGGTTGCTTTTTTTCGGATCGACAAGCAATACGTGCGTGTCCCGGAGTTCCCATCGGACTTGGTGCGGCACCCACAGGTGCGGGCCGCCCGCCGTAGGGTTCGTCTCGAGGTTCATGGTGGCTAGGATCTGTTTGCGACCCAAGTAGCTCCACTCTTGTTCATGGACTTTCCCTCCGAACCCCATCATATCTTCCATGGTAAAATCCATGCCCATCATTTCACTGGTTCGCTCTGAGGCGAGGACTCGACGAGGTTTGCGCTGCACGGGCGAATACATCCACCCACTGTTCTCTTTATAATGATCAAGGTAGAGAATGAATAGCTGCTTGGCACCGGCCATATCTCGCGGCGAAAGGAATTCCATGGACATTTTGGCGCGCACTTCCTCATAGCCGGGCACTAGGCTCTCGTCGCCGAGCGCATACTCAGCTTGGGTCGAGACGAATTCAAACCTCCGGTCTAGCTTCCCATGTTCACTCCGTGACCAGGCTCGCATCTCCATCGAATGATCATTCGTCCCCGGCTCCCACAGCATGTTCCAAATGACTTTGACCGCCGCTTGCGGATCCCCTGGGCTAATAGAGGGAAACGGAAAGCCTCCCCCTTTGAAATTGATCAGGACCCCGGCTGCATCCAGGTGATAGTCCGCAGGCACCTGCTCTCCCCACTCCGGCGGGAATGGATACTGGCCCGGCTCCGTAATCTCCATTTCCATCCCGTCAAAAAAATAGTAGGCCCAAGAGGATTGGGGAAGGAACGGCTCCAATACGTGCCGATCTTTCAGCGTCAGCCTCTGGCCCGGCTCAAACCCTGGCTGGGTTTCTCGATAACGGTCAAGCCACTGGCGCAGCGCTTCATAGCTCTGCTCGTTCGCGGCACTAGCCGCACCAAGCGCTCCCCAGAATGCGAGCACGACGAACACGCACAATACCGACCCGAATCCCCACCTTCGTGTACGGGCCTGCCATAGCACTCCTTTTCCGCGCATATGTGCCTCCTCTGCGTTTGATCCTTAATCTATTTTCAAAAATTGTTCTCTACATCATCCGTGTCGCCAGGTCAGGTTTACTCACCAGGAAGATTCTGTCCCCATCGGCCCCGCTCATCCTGTAGTGATAGCTGTTTCCCAATATGTGAGAATGCCTAACAGGGAGGACCTCCGTAAAGAAGGTCCAGTTCGCCAGACTCCAATCTGAGTTCAAACATCAGGGCTGGGGGATCAACGGATCGAATGTCCAACTCTATGATGCTTGCTCTTAGTTCACCCGGCTCATCGGCTGCGCGTAGAGTCTCGCAGCAATGGAGATCTATTTCCACGCAGGCCAGAGCCTCGAAACCGGCTTGGGCGAAACCAAGACCCACGCCCCCCGCTCCAGAAAAGAGCGACAACGCCTTTCTCCATCTCCGCCTCATTCCCTGCCCTCCAGCGTGCCAACTATCATTTCTCGCAGCATATAGCCAATCCCATATTCAGCCTAAGGGGCGCTGAGGTTGACAAGCCCCCAACGGATTTTGGTGGTGGACAGACGGTCCCAGACGGGCTTTGATGACCTGAACCCTTGTTTATAATCCCGCGCTACGCCTTGGCAAAAAGACACTTAGAGAAGTGTCGACAGAACAATCGCGTGGAGCAGCGCAAAATCATCCGCTACCATCACCTGGTCACCAATCTGCTCGTTCCGAGAGGGACTAGAATGTTTGGATGTTTGGCTTTACGCTGCTTCCCGAATCACCGGCATCCCGCCAGACGGAGCAAAGGTAATGCTGCGCCGGACGACGCGGACGGTATGGCCTGGCGCTGAGCGTAACGACACTCGAGCCAACGCCTGAGCCAGCACAATTTTCATTTCATACATGGCAAAGGCTGCACCAAGGCAGTGGCGTACCCCGCCACCAAACGGGAAGAATTCGTTGGGACCAGGCCGCTTGGCAAGAAACCGGTCCGGGTCAAATCGTTCGGGGTTGGGCCACACATCAGGGCGACGATGAGTCAGATAGATGCAGGGGGAAACAGCAATACCTGCGGGCAGATCACAATTTCCGATACGCGTCGGTTCTTCGAGCCGCCGTGCTACGAGTGGCAAGATCGGGTTGAGCCGCATAGTCTCCTTGATGGTTGCGTCGAGGTATTCAAGTTCTACTAGATGCTGGGGCATAACGGGCCCAGACCCAACAACCCGTTGCAGCTCAGCGTCCAGCTTCTCCTTGACTTCGGGATGCTGCAAAATCCGATGGAAGGTCCAGGCTAGAGAGGTTGCGGTTGTTTCGTGACCGGCCAGCAACATGGTCATCATCTCGTCCCGCAGCTCGACATCACTCATGGGCTGACCATCTTCGTGTCGTGCCTCGATCAGCATGGCGAGGATATCGTCATGCCCATTCCGTTCGGCGGCGCGGCGGCGCGCAATCTGGGCGTATAGCAACTCGTCCACTTGTAGAGCTAGCTGCTTTAACCGTCGCCACCGAGTAAACGGCCCAAGATCGACCTGCAGCATAGGGATCATTAGGAAGGGGTTTGCGGTACTGGTTGTCACGAAATCTATGAGACACTGACGCAGCTCACCCAAGTGGGGACCCTCTTCCATACCAAAGACCGTACGCAGAATGACATCCAGCGTAATGCTTTGCATTTGCTCATGGATCGGGAAGGAACGGCCGGTTGGCCAGGTGTCAATCGATTGGTCAGCGATCTCGCGCATGACCTCGCCGTACACCCGCATGCGCTCACCATGGAAGGAAGGCATGAGGAGTTTGCGTTCGCGCTTGTGACGTGCTCCGTCTAGCAGGAGCACCGAGTTCTCTCCGAGGGTGGGCTTCAGGATAAAGTTGGCCTTGCCTGCCTGGAGCTGCTCAGGATCACTGGCGAAGATTTGCTTGATGGCTTCGGGATCGCTGAAGAGGACAACGGGAGGTCCTCCAAGCCAGCGGACAGTGAAGCAGTCGCCGTAGCGCTGCGCACACTCCTGCATGAAAGGAATGGGTTTGCGAATCCACTGTAGCGTTTGTAGGATTCGCGGAGCTTTTGGGCCAGGAGGTAGAGTAGGCATGGTTTTCTTCTCCTTTCTATCTTCATCTATATTTTCATTTTGCTAGGCTTATTCTGCTTGGACGTGTTCCGTTTTGGCGCATTCGGGGCTCGGACTGCGGTATACAAGTCGGGCCACGCTTCTGGCTTGAACGCACCGAACAGCAAAAGCCGTTTTAACTCTTTGGTAAAGCGGCGGGTGGTTTTTTTTGCCCCGGCATCTCCCTCCGGGCCGTTCCGCGCGTGCAGTGACCAGACCAGTATCGAGGCAACGAGTATGTGACCCAGCATTTCCGGATCAATGCCTACCTGCGCCTGCTCGCTGGCAGCCATGTTGTGCATGGCCTTCATGTAACGGTTCCAGCCCTCGCGACTCGGCAGTTGAATATCGAGCAGCATTTGGAACATCCAGAGCCGGGCGATCTCGGGATGGTCCAGGAAATAGTCTGTTATGTGGTCGATGAGTTGGCTAGGCGGCAGCTCGGTCTTGAGCATCAAGCTGGTCTCGTTGGATAGTTCCGCCAGGACTGCACCGATGAGGTCTTCACGGGTACGGAAGTGCTGGTACGCGGTCGTCCGGTTAACCCCTGCGCGATGCGCGACCTCAGATACGGTAAACGCTTCAGGACCGTTTTCGGCCATCAGCCCCCGCGCAGCCTTGAGCAGAGCGACATGCGTGGCTTCCGCGTCGCGACGTCTGGAGACAGTCTGTGTGGAAGGGCTCTTCGCCATCCGGACATATTGTATTGGCGAAAAAATTCAAAATCAACAACGGTGTTGTTTTTTTATCTTTTAAATTACCCCATCTTCCTTCAATTTACTGATCTGAGCCTCAGACAACCCAAGCATTCGACTGTAGACCAATTCATTATGCTCCCCGAGGTTGGGACTCGGTGCGTCGTTGGGAGGCTGTTCGTCGTTGAAGCGCCAGGGGGCGCCGAGGACGGTCACCGTTCCGGCGGTGGGGTGGTCGATGTCTTTGAGTATGCCACGTTCGCGTAGATGGGGGTCGTTGAGGACTTCTTCTACGTCTTGGACTGCACCACAAGTGATGTCCGCTTCTCCGCACAGCCTCATGATTTCGTGTTTTGGATGTTGCTTTGTCCAGGCGATGACAATCTCATCTACTTCGTCTGCGTACTTGGCGCGGGAGCCGTTGGTGGCAAATTTTTCGTCCTGGGCGATATCGTCTTTACCCATGAGGGTACACAATGACTTCCAGCGCTGATTGTCAGATGTGAGCAACAGGACATAGCCATCACTCGCTGGATAACAATTGTACGGGGAGAAAGCGCGATTCGGGGCCCGGTTCCCGGCGCGTTCGTACTTTCCACCTAGGGCACGATAGGCCGAGATTTGCGCTGTCATTGGACCAATGGCGGATTCAAAGAGAGAGGTTTCTACTTCGAGGCCCTCTCCGGAGCGGTCGCGTTGATGAATGGCGGCTAATATGCCAGCCGCAAAATGAATGCCCGCCATGATGTCCATTATGGGTGGCCCGGCCTTCATTGGTGCGCCGGCTGGATCTCCTGTTGTGCTCATAATGCCGGACATGGCTTGGACAATAGAGTCAAAGGAAGGGTAGGCGCTGTATGGGCCAGTCTTTCCATAGCCCGAGCTTGACGCATAAATAATACGCGGATTGATTTGTTTTAATGCCTCATAGCCAAGGCCGAGCTTGTCCATTGTTCCAGCGGTAAAGTTCTCAACTACAACGTCAACCTGTTCAACAAATTGTTTGAATAATTCTTTGCCACGCCCAGATTTAAGATTGAGGGTGATGCCTTTTTTATTCGAGTTGAGCATGACAAAGGGGTAGCTTTGCTTTTCTGCATCTGGGATGGGAAAAATACTGCGTGCACGTTCGCCATACGGAAGCGGTTCGATTTTAATAACCTCCGCCCCGAGAAAGCCCAGTACTTGGGTTGCATAGGGACCGTTAAAAACGTGAGTGAGATCAAGGACGCGAATATCGTCTAATGCTCGCATATGAGATTCCCCCTCTAACGAGGTATCAGCGGTCAGCTATCAGTCGGTGAGGGGAAAGGCAAGGAATGGCGCGTCCGCTCTGCGGGAGTGGGCGGCATCTCCCCATAAGAATTTGGAGGGGATTTTCTTGGACGGAAAGAAAAGGGTAAAACCAGTGAGAGACAAAAAGGAGAGACTATGCTTGATCTCATTATCCAAGGCGGAACGGTTGTTACGCCGCGAACGGTCGCCAAGTTGGACGTCGGCATTAACGGGGAACAGATCGTAGCAGTCGGTCAGCCAGGAACACTCAACGCTGATGTTGGACGCGCTATTAATGCAACTGGAAAAATCGTTCTGCCGGGTGGGATCGAGCCTCACGCCCATATTGGCATACCGGTGCCGCCGGATTGGACCGGTCAGGCCGATGTCATGACCCAGCCGCCTGAGGCCGCCAGCCGGGCGGCTGCGTTTGGTGGGGTGACCACAATTCTCGATTTTACAGGTGATCTGTCCCGTAAGGCACTGCGCGGTGAACAGCGCCGGCCTCTACTCGATGTGCTTGAACGTCGCCGGGCTATCTTTCGAGACCATTGCTACACCGACTTTGCCTTTCACTACATCCTGGCCGGAGAATGCGGCTTTCAGTCAGTTGGCCAGATCGCCGAGGCCCTGCAAGAAGGGGTTGGGAGCTTCAAGATTTTTACGACTACGGAAGTGCGTATTCCGTATGGGCATTTGTGGGAGATTTTTTCGGAAGTTGCCAAACACGGCGGCATTATGGCCGTACATGCGGAAGAAGACGAGGTTGTGAGCTATATGATCGAAAAGCTCAAGCGCGAGGGGCGTGATCAAGCGCACAATATGCACCTCGCACACAATAATCTCTCCGAAGACCTGGCGTTTCGAAATATTATCCGCCTGGCCGATCATACCAACGTTGGCGTGTACTTTGTGCATACGACGGCAAAAGAAGGCGTTATTGCGATTGATGAAGCCCGCCGGCGTGGACAGCCCGTATATGGCGAAGCCCTGCACCATTATCTGCAGTTCACCTGTGAGGATTATAAAAAGCCTGAAGGTATGACCATTCATACCTATCCCGCGCTCAAATTCTCCGGTGACCGGGACGAGCTGATTGATGGATTGCTCGACGGGCGACTGTGTACCACAGCCACGGACGAGTACACCACTTATAAAGGCCCCAAGCTGTTTGGCGATACCATTGAGTCCATCTGCGGTGGGCATAATGGGGTGGAGACCCGCATTCCAGTCTCTTTCACTAAATGTGTGGTTGAACGGAGTATGCCTTTACAGCGCTTTGCTGACATTATTGCAACCAACGCGGCTAAGATCTTGGGGCTGTATCCGCAAAAAGGGGCCATCCAACCTGGCAGTGACGCCGACATAGTATTGCTTGATCCTGATTTGGTCAAAACCATTACGCTCGATGACCTTCATGCCGATTCCGACTACAGCATTTGGGAAGGCTTTACCTGCAAAGGCTATCCGGTCATGACCATCCTGCGTGGCAAGGTCATTGTCGAAGATGGCACGCTGGTCGGTAGTTCAACCGATGGCCGGTGGCTGAAGCGGAAAGTCGCGGGCGATATCACCTCGCGACCAGCGGTGTAGTATGGTGACGTGGGATCCACGCCAATACCAGCGTTTTCAGAAGGAGCGGGCGCAGCCATTCTTTGATCTGCTCAGCCGCCTCCCTGGTTATGATTCGCCTTCAGGTGCTGAAGTAGCTGATCTCGGCTGTGGGCCAGGTACGCTGACGGTAACGCTGGCCGAACGCTGGCCGCAGGCAACGGTGTGGGGTATCGATAATTCGCCCCATATGCTGTCTGAAGCCGAGAAACTCGGCTCTCAGCAGTCCCACAAAAATGTGCACTTTGTAGAATCCGATTTGGCTGCTTGGCAGCCAGAAAGACCGCTCGGTCGAATCATTTCGAACGCCGCTCTGCAGTGGCTGCCGGAGCACGGCGCATTGCTTGCTCGGTTGGTTAGCCTGCTTGCGCCTCAGGGTGTCCTTGCCGTGCAAATGCCAAACAATTTTGTAGAAGCGGCACATCAACTATTGGGTGAGACTGTCCGGCAAGAGCGGTGGAGGGCAACACTCGAAGACTGGCGAGAACACTATTTTGGACAAAGCCCCCAGTGGTATGCCGGAGCCCTGCAAGACTTAGGCTGTGCAGTCCAGGTCTGGGAAACGATTTATTATCATATTCTGTCCGGTGAAAATGCCGTGCTGGAATGGATGAAAGG
>CAZBUD010000040.1:0-37617 GCA_964495015.1 uncultured Enterobacteriaceae bacterium
CGCCAAAGAAGGTGTCGAAATGGAAGACCGCGCCTGGATCCACGCGCTTGAAGATGAAGATGCCGACTTTGCTGGGGACAGCTATGTCTTTACCCAACGTTACGTCCATAATTTTTCAAAATGGAACGCTCTCTCATAAGGCGAGCAGGAAAAGGCAGTTGGTCGCCGCAAGGCGGATAGTGAAGAACTACCCAATGACATCCGACCGCCAACGGCACATATCAGCCGCGTGGTCATAGAAGAAAATGGTGCAGAACTTGAGATACTGCCACATAGTTTTCCGTATGGCACGACCTCGGAGTCCGGTCTGTTCTTTATTGCCTACACCAGGGACCACGATATTCCTGAAAAGATGCCCCGTCGGATGCTTGGGACCAGTGGCGACGGCCACCATAACCATCCTATGGACTACACTCAGGCATTGTCAGGCGCCAACTTCTTTGCTCCATCGCTTGAGTTGCTACAATCACTAGGAGAGTAAATCTTTCTAGTAATGTGCCCCAAGATCAAAGAAGAGCTCTTCCCCCGGATTTCTCATTTCAGGACTCTCTCCCAACCTCATTATACGTGCAACGATCTTGCCCGGTGCGATGTCGAGCAAGCCAATAGTCCCGAGGCGCGTAGACCATAAATGCGGATGGGTGGGGCTGCCGGAGTTGATCTGGAGGACACCGTCCCGATAGTCGAGGCGCTCAAAATGGGTATGCCCAGTGATGATGATGTCCGCGTGTTCTCCCCTCAGATACACATCCTTGAGGGTCGCAATCGGACGCTCCTCAGGCTCCATATCGTGGATCATGGCAATCCGCCACCCTTCGAGCTTCATCCACTGGATGTCATCCAGGCGCGCATCTTCCCATCCACCGTCATTATTGCCGCGAGCCGCCAAGGTCGGTGCAAGCGCTTCGAGCCAATCCAGCACCCGGGGCGAAACAATATCCCCACCGTGCAGAATAAGGTCTACGCCCTCAAAAGCAGTCTTCACTTCGTCCCAGAGGTCGCGGATTGTGCTGGGGAGGTGTGTGTCAGTTAGCAGGCCAATACGCATAGGTTTATCCTTGTCTCATCGTTTCGAGAACTATCTAATCGTAGGTGAGGTGGGGCATCAATGGCCCATCCACCCTCTTCATCTTCCTCCAGAGCGAATATCCAGAAGAATTTCCTCTACGCAGAGGATCTCGCGCCCCGTTGACAGGCCTTCTCTCTCATCCTAGGCCAAAGCTCGACCCAACAAGCTGAAGATCCATTATGCCTCTCGCAGCCCACGGACAACCCGCAGCCTTTTTCACCAGCCTCCAAAACCTCCGGCGTCAGCGTGAACAGTATAGTCGATTCTTGCGCGGTCTGTTTCTGCATAAGCATTCGTTGCTGACGAACCATTCCGCCCAACTCTTCGCTGTGAGTGAGATCACCCAACAACTCATCGGAGCCCTGTATATCCTTGAGACGCACAAGGCGGCTGACAATGCGAGACAGTCACTTTTTCGCGCACTCATCACGAGCCTCTTTGACGAGGCATTTGATGCGATTCAAGTGGCGAAACAAGCCTTCCTCGATGCTGGGCTTGAGCAGAGCGATAGACCTCTGACCGCTGGGCTTACCGGAGCGCTTGTTGGGGCGAGGCGGGTGTTTCAAGAGACCGAGTCTTTTTAAGCATAGAATAAAGAGCAACCCGCATATTGACTCCTCTGGCACGGTAGCCCAGACATCGGCTTTGAGCTCCCGGACTCAGACGGGGGGATGTTGGGACGGACGATCAAAACCGATCCCCAGCTTACAGACACGGTCCTAGTGTTGGTGACCTCGGCGGGGCTACGCGGGGATGCCAAACGGTTGACCGAGGCGGGGTTTACCGCCTACCTCACCAAACCCATCCGCCAGTCGCAGCTGTGGGATACCCTGGTGATGGTACGGGCCACGCAGCGCCACGACAACACAACACTGGTGACTCTGCATAGCATAGCTGAAGCCCACACGACGCCACCCCCGGCAGCATCTGCTCTATCACTCCAGCTGCGTGCCCGGATTCTTTTAGCAGAGGACAATGTCGTCAATCATAAGGTAGCCGTAGGGATGCTGGAGGAGTTTGGCTGTCGGGTCGATGTGGCAGCCAACGGCCTGGAAGCAGTCAGGATGGTGATCCAGCTGCCGTATGATGTGGTGTTTATGGACTGTCAGATGCCCGAGATGAACGGGTATGAGGCCACAGCCGCGATTCGTCAACACGAGGAAAGCAGGAAACGGATTCCCATCATTGCCATGACGGCGAATGCCATGCAGGGCGACCGCCAGCGCTGTTTAGACGCGGGTATGGATGGTTATGTGTCCAAGCCGTTCAAGCCGGCTGCGATCCGGGCTGTTTGAGAGCGCGGGCTCCGCCTCACCGCTACTCCGCAGGCAGCATAAATAGGGATCCCGCCATCCGCCTCATGTTCTGCTTCCAGCTGTACGATCGGGCGCGCTTCAGATGCCGAAGAACTTGGCGGCGTTCTCTCCCAAAATTTTATTGACAGAGGACTCTGGCAGACGGCTCAGAGATTCACGCGTTTTCTTTACCGGGTCGGTAAACCCTTCGGCATGCGGGTAATCCGAACCAACAAAAAACTTACTATCCCCAACCAATTCCACCATGTATGGCAGAGTACGTTCGGTCGGGTCGGCAGAGATCCAGATATTCCGCTCAAAGTACTCACTGGCCGGGCGTTTCATTTGGGTCGTGTGGCCCATATAGCTGAACCGGTAATCAAGCCGATCCAACCACTCGGCGACCCAGCCGCTGGCAGATTCAATCGTTGCCACACGCAGGCGCGGGAAACGCTCGAAGACACCGTCGTAGACCATAGTCGTGAGTGCCATGCGCGGGTCCTGAATCACATTCATACTCAGGAACATGAAGCCCGGATCACGGTCACAATACCATTCGTTGCCGATATATTTTCTGTGGACAACCAGATGGAGGCCAACGGCAAGATCCAAATCCTGCGCCGTCGCCCAGATAGGATCAAAATCCGTGTGGCCAAAGCTCTTTCCCGATATCGGCATGGCGCCAACAAAGACACCGCGTAGCCCATCTTTGGCAAGTTGCTTAAGCTCTTCGACAGCGGCGGCAGGATGACGTAACGAAATGTGTCCGAGTGGATACAGCCGATCCGAGTGTCCCTGACACACCTCCACCGCCCAACGGTTATACGCACGGCAATGGGCTGCAGCCAGTTCCCGGTCTTCGACCAGATCCTCCCAGAACAGGCCCAGGGTCGGGTAAATGAATTGGCTCTCTATGCCTTCGCTATCAAGAAACCGGAGTCGTGTGTCCATATCCTCAAGCGAATGACTAAAAGCTCCAGCAGGATCAAAGGATTTCAGCTCCTGACCGGCTTCTTTTTGTCCATAACCCACAGCAACACCAAGGAGTTCTTCTATGCTGAGATCACCCGAATGGTCGATCTTAAAATCTTCAATCACGATCGTGTAGCGGTCATTTTGGAGGTCTTGTTCAAAACGCAAACAGCGAGAACGATATTTTGGGTCGATATACTGCTCCCAGAGATCAAGCGGTTCCATAAAATGACTGTCAGCATCAATGATTCGTGTCATGACATAACTCCTCTAAACGTTACCCACTTCTCTCATCGTCGTGACAAACTGCTTTACCTGCGCAAAGAGTTCGTGGGGCTGGTCCGTAGTCGTCAGCATATATAAGGCTTGTACGCCTGCTGCTTGATACGCTTGCGCTTCTTCGACCGAGACATGCGCGCCCACAAGCGTTGTGATCTCCAACTGAGTCGCATCGCGCCCCGCCTCTTCCATCAGCAACTGCAGCGTCTCGCATTTTTTTTGGATCGCATCCGGAGACAGAAAGACTGGCTGCCAGCCATCTCCCCACCGCGCCACGCGGCGAAGCGCGGACAGAGTATTGCCGCCAATCCAAATCGGAGGATGCGGTTTTTGAACCGGTTGAGGTCCAAAATTTACATCGCGATCAATCGTTCCGTATGCTGTGGTCAGACGTGGATGCTCATCCGTCCACAGCGTTTTCAGCACCTTGAGACAGTCCTCGCTCAACGCGGCGCGAGCCTCGAAGGGGACACCAAGAAAGTCAAATTCGTCCTTCAGCCAGCCTATCCCTACCCCACAGATAATACGTCCGCCAGACAAACGATCAAGCGTCGTGAGCATCTTGGTCACCGCCGCCGGATGGCGATACGGCAGAATAATCACGCTCACCCCCAGTCGCACTCGGGTCGTAATTGCAGCCAGAAATGCCAGGGTTGTGAAACAGTCCAGCCAATCATGCTCCTGGTACACGTGCCAGGGCGGATTATCCATTTTCATTGGGAATGGGGTCCGAATTTTTCGTGCCGGCAGGACATGGTCACCAATTAAGATAGACTCACAGCCCAGTTCTTCCACCAGTTGAGCCATGTCCCGCAACACCGCAGGATCAGTCACCGCTGCGCCGCTATTCACGTGTATTCCGTACTGCATATGCCCCCTCCCTTGCTTCTCGGAGTGAAGAGTCAGACTGGACGTTAGCGCGGAGCGCCGGACAGGGTCAAGGGAAAAGATTACATACAGAGATCAGAAGGGATTGTGAGACACATGGTCCAGCCTACCCTGCAGCAGCACCCCCCTGCGTTCGGTCTCAGAAAGACTCGTTCGATACGATCGGCTTGCTACCCACAACACTCCTCCGAGCAGTGTCCAAAATAGCAAGAGCCCCCACTCGATTGGCCAGCCAAAGGCGGCGGGACTCATGGGTAAGACAAATGCCAATAGCGTCATACACGCCCCACCAGCCGCGATGCGAGAGACAACGTTTCCGAACGGTACTCGGTAGGGGCGTGGCAGATCCGGAAAACGCTGCCGCAGAGCAGGCAAGGATAAAGTCACGCCCAGGAATGCGACGGCAATGCCAAAGGACGACACGCTTACCAGCGGAATGAGTCCGTCTCGCCCCAGAAAAACGCTGCCCACACTCAGCGCACTCACGAACAGCAGGGCTTTATGTGGTGTAGCATAGCGTGGGTGGACATCGGCAAAAAAGGCCGGCAACAAACGTGTTCGTCCAAGTGCATACAATAAACGCGACGCGCCAAGGCAGAAGCCGTTCCAAGTGGTCAGTAAGCCGACGACGCCTGCAGATAAGAGACAATGACTCAGCCAGGTATTCTGAAATGCTTGGCGCAACGCATAGGCGGCCGGCAATTCCTGGCCAGCGACTTCGCGCCAGGGCCAGACGCTGGCGGTCGCCATGACCACGCAGACATAAAAGAGCGCGGCGGCACCAATAGAGAGTGGAATAATAACACTCAGGCGCTTGAGGGAAAATGTCGGAGCAGCCTCTTCAACCATCTGCGGAATAATGTCAAAGCCCATATACCACAAGGGTGCAGTGACAAAGATCCAGAACACACCACTCAGCGATGATTGCCCGTTTTCCGCAGCAAAGAGTGGCGTCAGATGGCTGCTCTGGCCTTTCCACAGGGCCGCCCCAATAAAGATTGCAGTCAAGAGAAAGAGGACACAGGTGAGGATAGTCTGGAGCTGGCTGGCTAACTGTACCCCACGCCAATTGACAACGCCAATGAGGATCGTTCCACCCAGACCAACTCCCACATGACCGACAGGAACGGACAAAGCAAACACATCAACAGTCAGCGTATTCAGGACGGGAAACAGAAAGCTCAGAATGCGGCCCAACGAGACAGCTTCAAACGCGCAAATCCCCACATAGCCGAGAACAAGAAACCAGCCCACTCCATAGGCGAGAAAGGGGCCCGAAGTGAGATACGTGTAAGCAATCTCGCCTCCAGCAACCGGCAGCATTGTAGCCAGCTCCGCGTAGCACAGACCGATAAGGATGATCATCCCTGCGCTGCCAAGAAAGGCAAGACTCGTGCCCAACGGACCGGCGCTTTGCAGCCAGTCGCCGACCACGATCATCCAGCCCACGCCAATTATAGACCCAAAGGCGATGGCAAAAAAGTTAAATGGCCCGAGGTGTTTCTTGAGGATTGGGATTTCAGTCACACTAGCGGTCTGTCACAGATCCCCCTGAGGGGAAACCCACCCCGGCGCTACACGCCACCTCTCCACGAAGGGAATGAGATTCGTTGTCAGGGAAAACAACCTGTCTGAAACTACCGATACAGTGGTTGCAGATCTTGGGCGAGTTCAGCTAAGTCCGGTGGCCCGACAATAAGGCCGTCTTCGACAATTTGGTCTCCATCAAGCCACAGCGATTGCTTAGACAGCACAGCGTCCGGATGGTTCTCTCCGCCACCCGGCATCCAAAAGGGCAGTCCCAAGCCCACTGCGTTGTAGCCTGGCACCCGTTGGTCCTCAAGAAAGCAATTTCCCGTATATCGCGCAGCAGGATGGATGCCGCATGTGAAATGAATGATATATCCGAGCCCGTCGCCGCTGGCCCGTTTCAGCGAGCGTTCGAGCACGGCTCCTTCGGCCACACCCCCCGAAATGTCTTGGACCGTTCCGTCTATGGTCAGACTAATAGGCTCTTCCAATGGCGTGTAGTATTCGTGGAATACAGTATCGAATTTCACAACGCCTTTAACCGAGTCTTCTTTGGGCATAATCATGACCGTGCCTGGTACAAACAGGGCGCCCGGTCCGTTGGCCCGGCATGTTCCCATGGCCATGGGCTCCCCAACAGTGAAAGTCACATCCGTACCGACCGGATTGGTAATACGGCCCTGGGTGCCTTTCTTTTCCACGAGTAAGGCATCAAAGGCTTCAGTGACCACAAAGAGCTTGTCTAAATTGACTTTGCCAAACAGTCTGACCGTGGACTCAGCATTCAGCCCCGCGGCCAAATAATAACGCGTGCGCTTATTCTCCATGACCTCATCAAACGCCTTAGAGCCCGCCATATAAGGAAAATTGAGATCAATCCATACGTCGCAATTCTTAACCGCCGCTCGGACTGGATCAGAAATATACGGATCGCCCAGCGCGCCCTGAAACGGTAGTTGCGGAGATATAAGAAGGGCAACTGGCGTATCGAGACTGCGAGCGGCATTTTGAACAGCCTCAACCGTTCGCATGTCCGAAGCCGTATCAGCAGTGATAAGCACCGTCTCACCCGACTGCACCAACAGGACTTCGCGGATCATCGCTCCTGCCGCTTGCGCGAGTTCCGGACCAAGATTTGTTATCAACATGGCGTACTCCTTTGTATATCTCGTATCCTTCCGTGCTTACTCGGCGTCAAGACGTTCAAGATAGTAATTGGCAATGCTGTGTATGGCGACCTCAAATCGGGACATCGGACCGGGCCGGAAATACTTGGACGACACTCCCTGCTGCAATGATTTAATCATCAGAATATCCTCGGACAAAAATTCCTTGAGAAAATCGTCGTAGACCTGCACTTTCTCCTGAAAGTCCGGCAGATCGAAATGCTGTTTAGGAAACAGCTGATAGGAGATGCCAACGGTTTTATCAACGCTTTCTCCCGGCCATACAGTCATAAAGCACAGGAAGTCATGGCGTGGGAACCACGGGATATTGGGGCGCAGAAGGCTTGAATATCCACCTTCAGCCAATTTACCTGAAATCCACGGAATCGTTCCGAACAATGAGTCACCATTCGGAGCTAAGGTCTTGCCCTTAAAATAGCCGTGATACCCGCCACGCACCGGCCGAAACTCGTACGATTCAAGCGGTTGCCATGGCCCGAAGGTATTTACGTGCAGCACCGCGATATGGTAGATATCAGTCAGATTCTCGTTAACAAACTTCCAGTTACAATCCAATTCAAACGAGAATTTACTGGCCAGCCGAAAGTCTTCATACCGATACGGCTTATAGGTCTGGGGAAAATCGACCTCGTTTAACGCATCCATCAGGTCCGGTGCATCAGGATCAAAATTCACGAATAAAAATCCCGCCCAGGTATCCACCCGGAGCGGAACAAGGCCAAAATCAGCAGTATCAAAGCCTTCCATTTCCTTGGAGTGCGGTGCATTGATCAACTTGCCCTGCAGGTCATAGGTCCAGCCATGGTAGGGACACGAAAATGTCCGATCACAGCCCTTGCCAAAAGGCGTGCCGCTATCGGATTCGCCAAATGCAACCTGGGTACCCCGGTGTCGGCACACGTTTGAGAACGCTCTGAGCTTCCCATCCGCGTCTTTACAGACCACAACCGGCTCACCCGCCACCCGGAAGGTCAGATAGTCTCCAGGCTGGTCGAGTTCTTCGACCCGTCCCATACACAGCCACTCTTTTTGGAAGATACGTTCTTTCTCTCGCTCGTATATCTCAGGCGAAGTGTAGAAGTGCGCTGGCATATGACGCGCCTGGGAAAGCGTCTTTCGCGTTCGCGCCGCCCCCTCATTCACAGGTTGTGGGAGTAATGTCATATAAATCCCCCTCCTTCTCTGTTGTGTGCATTAGCATGCACTGGGGCCTCAATGTCAAGCTTCGACGTGCTCCTCAGCAAGACATGCTTGAATGGCCTTGTCGATGAAGGCCATATCGGTCGGATTCACACCCATACCGGCGTAGTGCCCCCAGACGGATGGGATGGGCTTTAAGATTGCATTCGGCATACAAGCGACTTCAGCCTCACTATCCTCAGGCGGAAAATACAGATCGGTTTGACATGGCATGACAACGGCGCTGGCTTTTATTGAGGCCAGCGCCTGCTCGTGATCATCGTTGAATCCCGGTGTCTCCCCTACGTTATGCGTTTGCCAGGTTTTCACTTGAGACAGATAGTTATTCACATCGCGCTGCAGAAAACGGCCTTCCAGAGCGTTCACCATAAAGTCCTCGACCGTTGGATGGCCCAATTCTTTGTAAAGCTCTTGGCGATACCACGCCTGTGAAAATCCCCAGCCAGAATACACGCGAGCCATAGTTCGTAGGGCACGCACAGGAGGTTCCTTATAGAGTCCACCCGCCCAAGCAAGATCGAGCTTGGGTACGCTGGCCATACCCTCAAGAAACGCCCAGGTATGTGGCATCGTCCGGGCGTGTCCGCACCACGGCGCGATACGTTCCATCACATCGGGATAACTGACTGCCCACTGAAAGGTCTGCTGAGCACCCATGGAGTAACCAGATACCATCTTGAGTCTCTTGATCTTCAGTCCTTCAGTGAGAAGCGTGTATTGCGCGCAGACATTATCCCGAATCACAACGTGCGGAAAATACGGACCATTCTGCGGCTGCGGCGTATTACTCGGTGATGACGACAGACCATTGGCAAACATATTGGTTGCAATGACAAAATATTTTGAAGGGTCAAAGCAGCGACCTTTTTTGATGAGGAGTTCGTAGCCTTGGTGGGTTCCCGCAATATACGAACACAACAGGATGGCGTTATTCTTTCGGCTGTTCAGTTTGCCGTAGGTTTTGTAGGCCAGCTTCGCATCGTGGAGGACTATACCGCTTTCAAGCGGAAAGTTGCCGAGAGAAAAAGTTTTGTACTCAACCATATGCGTCCTTGTGTCCGGCCTCTCTCGTCTAGCCCATTAAGCCCTCATCATACATGCCAAGAATTGGTTGCTTTTCAGCAAAGCGGGTAAAACGAAAAGCATCAAGGTCTGAGCCCGGCTGTTTACCGTTTATGATCAGCTCAGCCATCATCTCCCCAACAGCGGGCGCGAGCTTGAACCCATGCCCGCTGAATCCTACAGCCACATAAAAGCCGGGAATCCCAGGTACCGCATCAAGAATGGGGTGCCAGTCCGGCATCACGTCAAAAAACCCCGAGTAACCGCTGTGGAAATGGCCTGTCTCAAAAGGCGGGAAACGATGGGTCACGTAGCCCGTCATCTCAACGGTCTTGTCGTAGCCTACGCCATGATCGTAGTGATCGGGATCAACCCTGTCGTTGATTTCGATCGGATCAAGCGAACCAACCAAGGTCAGATCTTGCCCCTCGGGCCGCGTATAGATTTGACTCACGAAGTCGTAAAACATGGGATGTCGGGTGGCTGCTTCGCTCGGTCGTTTCACAAAGCAGATGTTATGCCTGCAGACAGTGAGCGGAATGGCTACCTCGACCATTGCCGCTATGCGATCACCCCACGCCCCAGCAGCATCAATGACTGTGGGAGCTGAAAAGCTCCCCTGATTCGTCACTACCTCGGTGACAGCCCCTCCAGTGAGCTTGAGGCCCACGACTTCGGTTCCTTGATGTAATTGCACCCCCAGTTCTCGCGCCCGCCATATAAAGGATGAGGTTGTGTCCGAGGGATCGGCATAACCCGAATCTGGTTCCCAGGCTCCGCCAGCAAAGTCTTCCACACGGGTTCGGGGTTCAATTTCTCGGATTTCTTCGGGCGTAATCAAGCGCGTATTAATCCCCACCTGCTGTTGCATTGCTACAACTTTTTTGAGCGCGGCAAAGTCGCGCTCTGGCACTCCCATGAGATAGCCCGTTTTTGTAAAGCCGGCCGAGCCTCCGACCGCATCGGCAAAGTTCTCAAAAACGTCCAGGCTACGCCGGACCATGCGCGCTGTCATCTCAGTTGAGTAGTGCTGGCGAATGCAGGCCGAGCTTTTTCCGGTCGCACCTGAGGCGATAAAGTTCTTCTCTAAGACAACGACGTTGGTCGTGCCACGCTTGGCCAGATTAAAAGCAATACTCGCTCCGGTCACGCCGCCGCCGATAATCACGACATCCGCGATCTGGGTCATCGCTGCCTCCTTAACATAACGGTGATGTATCCTACAAAGCGCTATGCACGGCGTGCAACCCAGATTTGCTCCTGTCCATACCGGAAAGGCCGACGCCGAAAATCGCCGTACAGCTCCTCCACCTTGAAGCCGCATAATTCCAACAGATAACGCATCTCGTGGCGATAGATATAGCGCTGCCTGAGTGGTCGGTAGGTCTTGCTTATGACATGCCCTGTGTCGTCCAGTTCTTCAAAAATTGTGTCCTGTTCAAGCATCTGACGGTCCATGTCACAGTGCCGTGTTGTCCATACGACAACACGATTTCCGTTGTGCGGATGAATAAACTCGGAATCTTTCCGCATGTAGGACCCCTGGAGTCCTAAATGAGAGGCTATCATCTCTATGTTGGGATCAAAGATGTTAAACACAAGGCGACCATTGACGGCTAAGTGTTTGCGCATACACGTCAATGCACGGCGTTGATCTCTGGGCGTCGTCAGATGGAGGAATGCACGGTAAGGAATCGTAATCAATCCAAAGCGATTGCCCAAAGAGAAATCGCGCATATCGCCTTCAATCAACTCAACCCGCTCCTGGGTTTCTGGGCTTGTAGCGGCCAGCTTTTGCCTGGTGAGAGCGAGCATAGCTGGAGCCTGATCTAAACCCACCACCACACAGCCAGCCTCGGCCATGGGAAGCAGAATGCGCCCTGTACCACAGCCAATCTCTAACACTGGCGTATCGGCCCGACGCGCCTCTTCAATATAGAACTGTACATCGCCCTCAAGACCGGTTGAGTAACAATCATAATACAGTGCGGCAATTTCATCGTATTCTTGCTGATCATATTTCCGCATTATTCCTCCAGTAATCGTGCGGCCCAGCCATATCCCCAACGCCTGACTTTTGGTAAGACGGCCACACATCACACCCGCAGTGTGCCCTATTCTGCGCTACACGAAAGGAGAAGGCTATGGCGGAGAAAAGCTTAGAGATAACAGTGCAAGAGTTGGTAGACCGAGAGGCGATTCGGGACCTTCCGCAACGCTATTGTCATTATGTGTGGCAGCAAGATGTTCCTGCCGTGGTCAGCCTCTTTACCACAGATGGCGAGTTTGATGCGGGCAGAGCACAACCTACGGCAAAGGGGACTGGGGCGTTACGGGAAGCCTACAAACAAGGTCTCGCAACCCTTGATCCACGTCCGTTTATTCATAATCACGTCATTGATCTCGCTGGCGATCACGCAACCGGAACATGTTATTTAGAGCTGCGTGCCACACAGGATGGTCAGAGTATGATTGCTGCGGGGCATTACGATGACGTGTATGCCAAAGTCGATGGTGAGTGGAAGTTCCGCTCACGAAAATTCAACGCCTATTATTTTGTGCCGCTCAAAGATGGCTGGGCAGAACACAAGGGCTAATAATTAGCAGAGCATATAGGGGCGAAACATTTCCGTTGACTGTCGAACGGGTCGTCCTGACTCACCGAGAAATGCTTCGCCCCTACGCAACCATTTCTCGGATCCCACGCCGTTCCATCGAGGCTATATTGGGGTAATTTCAATACTTGAAAAGACGTTATCAATCATTGTCAGCCTCTCAAGACAGGAACCCTTCGGCTGTAGAAACCGGTTACCAAGTTATCAAGTTGTGTAGATAAACGCGTGTTGCTTTGCACGCGTGGTACAGGAGGAGGAGAGTCATGTCGGTCAGCAGTTTTGCACTCCCGGAAGATGCGTATAACCAATCCCTTGTGGCCAACGTCCATCCACGCGACTGGACGAACCCAAAGCCTGCCCCGAGTTACAATCTTGTCGTCCTGGGTGGCGGTACTGCCGGGTTAATTACTGCAGCCGGAGCAGCGGGACTCGGAGCCAAGGTCGCCCTCATCGAACGAGCACATTTGGGCGGTGACTGTCTGAACATTGGCTGCGTTCCGTCAAAAGCCCTCATCCGGGCAGCACGGGCGTATGGGGATGTGCGCGATGCCGGGCAGTACGGTGTGGAAGTCCCTGAGGGAACCCGAGTGAATTTCCCTGCGGTCATGGAACGCATGCGGCGGCTACGAGCAGAGATCAGTCCGAATGATTCCGCCGCACGCTATCGTGACGAACTCGGCGTGGATGTATTCTTAGGCGACGGTCGCTTTGTCGATTCGGACACCGTGGAGGTAGACGGGAAGAAACTGCGTTTCCGTCGTGCGGTTATTGCCACTGGAGCCCGTGCAATTCCGCTCCCTATCCCGGGTTTAACCGAATCTGGCTATCTGACAAACGAGACGGTGTTCTCGTTGACCGAGCGGCCCAAACGGCTCGCCGTTATAGGTGCCGGTCCGATTGGCTGCGAACTGGCCCAGACGTTTGCGCGGTTTGGAACGCAGGTCACGTTGTTGGAAGTCATGCCGCAAATCCTCATCCGCGAGGACACGGACGCTGCCGCATTCATTCAAGCTGCCCTGATTCGGGATGGTGTCTCGCTCGTCCTGGGCTGCAGCATCAAAGGTCTCACACAGGACGGCCAGGACAAAGTGCTGAACATTGAGACGGATGGGGAGAGCCAAGAAGTACACGTTGACGAAGTCCTGCTCGGAGTGGGCCGCGCGCCCAACGTGGAAGGGCTTAACCTAGAGGCGGCTAGAGTCGACTTTGATACCAAACAAGGAGTGAAGGTTGACGACCGGCTCCAGACAACCAACCCCCGCATTTATGCCGCTGGTGACATTTGCTCGCCGTACAAATTTACACATACGGCCGATGCCCTGGCACGCATAGTGATACAAAACACACTGTTCCTGGGGCGTGCGAAGTCCAGCACCTTAACCATACCGTGGTGTACGTATACCGACCCCGAGATCGCCCACGTCGGCCTGTACGAACACGAGGCGGAAAAACAAGGTTTTGCAATCCAAACCTTTACCCAAGATCTGCAGCATGTAGACCGAGCCATTCTCGAAGGCGAGACTGCCGGCTTTGTCAAAATCCATACCAAAGCAGGCAGTGATACCATCGTCGGGGCAACGATAGTTGCGCGTCACGCAGGCGAAATGATCTCAGAGATCACATTGGCCATGGTCGGCGGACTGGGGCTCGGCAGCCTGGCCAAGACCATTCACCCCTATCCCACTCAGGCCGAGGCCATTAAACGCGCGGCGGATGCCTATAACCGCACCCGTCTCACTCCACGGGTCAAATCTTTGTTTACTAAGTGGCTGGCCTGGACGCGCTAGCACGACGCTGCGTTCCCTTGGCTCTGAGCAGCGGCTTCTTAACGGGCTGCGTATTGAACGGTCGTTGTCCGAAGCCGCCTTTTCTGGATCCAATCAAGGCGGCGCTGGAGTTGCCGCCAGCCCCGCTCTGGAGTTGCTTTGACATAGGATTGCTGGTCGACGGGACGCCCCGCCTGTTGCCCAGTGGCCGTCAGAAAACTGACGGTGAGAAGACCTTCAAAGAGTAGCCTGGTCCTGCGGGTAACGCATTGAGAACACAGCTTTTTTGCTTGATGAGAAGAGAGAACTTGCATCCCGCACTCCGTTGAGTCTAGATCGAAGCTGCTTTAATTTCGCAACCTCCATGCCAAACATCCCGCACTCTCTTTCCCTATCGGTCTCGCCCTCGACCGCTGTAGGATGTAGGCGCAACGAGTATGGCCTTCGCTTGACAAGCAACGGAGGGCTTAGCAGGATATGGCACTGAGCTAGGCTGAGACGCGCTAAGTATCTAGGAGGGTAACGTGATGATGAACCAGATGGAGATTTCAATGTCGAGGCGGATATCTCTTACCGTTTTTGCGGCTGTTCTTGCCCTTATGACTCTTCCCCATACGGGATGGGCCGCTGAGGCTACAGAACACAGCATGGACAAAACCTATAGCAAAAAGACAATCACCTATGCACTTGCCGCACAGATGGTGGCCGCGGCTGTCGCACGGGCCAAGGAACTCAAGATTAAGCAGAATGTGGCCGTGGTTGACGAGGGCGGCAATCTGAAAGCCTTCGGGCGTATGGATGGAGCAGTCCTTCTTGGTATAGAAGGCAGTCAGCGTAAGGCGTACACTGCTCTCTTCGGCTTTGGCACGGCAGATTTTTATAATGCGATTAAAGATGACCCATCTCTGTTAGTCGGCTTGTCGCATTTCTCAGGGGCAACAGTGGTGGGCGGCGGACTTCCCATTACCATCGACGGAGAAGTCGTAGGTGGAATCGGCGTTGGTGGCGGAACAGTCGACCAGGACATCGACTGCGCTAAGGCGGGGCTGAAGGTCTTAGAGTGACGGGCCGCCAAAGACCGGGGCGGGTTCCCCCTCGGAGCCGTCACCCCTCAAACCGTAGCCAATACCCGCCAAACTTCCGAATATTCAGCACACCCGTATCAAAAATCAGATACTGCCCTTTAATCCCAAGCAGCGTTCCGGCGACCTCTTGTGTTTTGTCAAAATTGAGCGCTTTAACTTTGCTCGGATATTCGAGGACAGGGTAGATAAAGGACCGAACGACCTCGTCCTTAAGCAGGCTGATGCCCGGTTCTCCAGCGACCTCGTGTTGTTTGTCCAGTTCGTCACTACAGATACTACGCAGCTCTGCACTCTTGGCGCTAAGGTCAGCCGGTTCCGGATCTCCCTTGAGCATACGCCGCCAGTCCGTTCGATCAGAAATATGCTGTTTAAACATCACTTCAAGCAGGCCGGCCTGGTATCGACTCTGCACGCGAAAAACCGGCAGTGCTTGCACTGCACCTTGATCCATCCAGCGCGTAGGAATTTGACTGCCACGTGTAATGCCGACCTTGAGTCCTGACGAGTTCGCCACATACACATAGTGCGGCTGCATGCAGTGGGCTTCGCCCCACTCCGGCTCGCGACACGTGCCCTGGTCGTAATGACACAGCTCCGGCTTGACGATACACATGTCGCACTGCGCAAGGTCCCGGAAGCAGGGATAACAATAGCCCTGATTAAAGCTCTTGTTCGTCTTTCGACCACACGCAACGCAGTGAATGTCTCCGGAAAACGCCAAGCGTATGGTTTTGCCTAACAGTGGATTAAGCGGAATCTGCTCTTCTCCAATGGGGAGGGCATAGGCAACAGGATTGCTGTCCGTTGTGATCATCTTGCGTGTATTGCCCTGCATAGTCTCGCTCTCCTCTGGGTAAGCGTCATAATACGTTTCGGCACCCCGAAGGGAAACCGCTCTCAACAGATTTATTCCTCCTCTGGATCGAGCGGATAATGGAATCGTCGATAGGCTGAATGATCAAGCTTGATCCGGTGCCGAAAATCGACTCGTAGCTGCCCTTTCCTGCCGATCAAATGGAAATCATCAGCGATCGCGACACCGCTAATATCAAACAACACATGACATTTCGGACATACACACAGAAGATTCTCTGGCGTACCTGGGCCGCTATGCGGAGCCTCTATGGGCCGTATGTGAACAACTTCCGCATATCGTCCAGCAGGACCCTTCAGTCGAACACCACATATCTGACAGCGATAGTGATAGAGCTGTTTGAGCTGTTGAGCATGAGCAGTCTCGCAGGCACTTATACGAACCCGCCGATAACTCGATCTGTCTGTCTGCTTCTATTCTGACAAGGCGAAAGCGCCAAACAAAAAAGCCCGCGCGTCCAATTCCTGACGAGTAGTCTTTAACGGCGTACAATCCATCATAGCGGTAGCCCACATCAGGGACGTATGCTGCACGGAAAACTGCCCCACGAACAAAAACAATAGGCAGCCGACGCAATTGGTTCTGCGCGAGAGCCAGGTTTGCACGAGTTAAGGGTTGATGACCGATCTGCTTTTGAGTTTCCGGGTCGCGCCCACCGTGTCCGGTATAGAAGATCGCTTCTCCAAAATCCCCACCGTCTTCATAGCCACTGGCGAGAACAAACGAATCGGCCCCTTCACGTCCACTCCCAGAAATGCCTGCGACCAGGGGACGGTGTACGCCGGATGTAGAAAGTTCTACCCGTGAGGCGAACCGACTGCCCACAGGGTCGCTGGGATATGGCCAAAAGTACGCTCTATTTCTTCATGCTGTTTATCTCAATACGGGATTCCTCGCGAGAGAACCGCACCGCGCACACTCTTTTATTTGATTGCGAGACCCTGATACTTACTAATCCTTACTACACGCACCCTTGCTAAGGAGACACACTCAATGGATACCTCCCTCGATCTTACAGTCTGCGACAAGCTACTCACGACGACACGCTCGATTCGTAAACGGCTCGATCTTACCCGTCCCGTTCCACCGCAGCTGATTGAAGAGTGTCTCACAGTCGCCGCACAAAGTCCGTCTGCAACGAACACTCAGTTATGGCGTTTTGTGGTGGTCACTGATCCAGAGACCCGCGCAGGCTTGGCAAAGCTGTACAAAAAGGGATTCGAGTTGTATTGGGCCGAGGCGGATGAGGCTTCGTATGGTGCGACCGGGAAAGAATCGGTCGAGACCGAGAAAATGATTGACTCGGCCGTATACCTGGTCAACCATTTGCACGAAGTGCCCGTTCACGTGTTGTTCTGTATTGAGCAACCAATCAATGGCGTCTCTGTGTTCGACCAGGCCACGGCATACGGCTCCATTATTCCAGCGGCCTGGTCGTTTATGCTTGCCGCCCGCGCGCGTGGGCTCGGTTGCTGCTGGACCACCGTACACCTCAAACAAGCCGACGAGGCCGCCCAGCTCTTGGGCCTACCAGACACGGTCAATCAATGCGTACTTTTACCAGTAGCCTATTACACTGGCACAGGTTTCAAGGTTGCCCCGCGCATCTCAGCCAAAGAACTGACGCATTGGGATGCCTGGGGAAACAAACGCTAAGTTTGGCGACGAAGAGGGAAGATTACTCGTGGCGCAAAACCTTAACCAAAGCTGGCAAATCTGGCACGAACGGGCCGCCGCCTATCATCATCTGATCGCTTCGTGGCCAATCTTCTCGTGTTTGGCGGACCGCCTTATCGACCTGGTTCCAAAACCGTTTCACGGAACAGCCATTGACCTGGCCACTGGCAGTGGACTTGTCACCGAGCGTCTTCTGTCTCGTTATCCTCAGGCCCATGTTCAACTGGTCGAGCCGGCTGCGGCTATGTTGGCGTTGGCCCGCCAGCAGTTGGGAACCCGTGTGTCTGATTACACACAACTGCCGGCCGAAGAAGTCGGAACGCTGACAACCAGGGCCGATGTGGTCCTGTGCAGCGCGGCTCTCCATCTTCTTGATGAAGCCAAAGTTTTTACCGGCCTTATGCGCTGTCTGAAACCGGGGGGCGTGTTTGTCTGCAACTTGTGGTGGCATTCATGGGAACCAACCGTCGGTCCTGATTATACCTCAGTCTGGCAACCGCTCGTCGAACAAACCCTGTCAGATCTGAACAAACCGTGTGGCACATGGCCGCAGCCTTTGCCTGCAAGGGTACGGACGGAAGCAAGCATACGCGCTGCAGCACATGCGGCTCAGCTTTCGCTTGATGCGATTATCACTGACACGGACACCATCACGAACCGCTTTTTCATTGACTTTGCTGCTATGTCTGCCACGTTTCTGGCCCATCTCTCTGTTTCCCAACGTGCTACGGTCATCGCACGCGCGCGAGAACGGGCAAACACTTCGGTGCAGGTGCAAAGCACGCGGTTAGTGTTTCGGCGAGAAACCTATTCAATCTAGAAAGCAAGCATGACGCGAGAGCTTAGCATTCAATCGGTTATCCTCGGGCTCAGCCTGTCAGCTATTATGGGGGCGGCAAATGTGTATCTCGGCCTCAAAGTCGGGATGACGGTGTCGGCGTCTATCCCGGCTGCAGTGATGTCGATGTTGCTTTTACGCCTGCTGCCCGGCAGCGGCACCATCCTCGAAGCCAACCAAGCTCAGACCGCTGCTTCGGCAGGAGAATCCTTGGCTGCCGGTGTTATCTTTACCATGCCTGCACTCATCCTCGTCGGCGCGTGGCACGAATTCGACATGCTGCTGACGACACTGGTTGCCTTTAGCGGTGGCCTGCTCGGTATCCTGCTCATGATCCCGATGCGTAAGGTTTTCGTCAGAGGTTCGACAAGCGAGCTGAAATTCCCTGAAGGCGTGGCCTGCGCTGCCGTGCTTCGATCCGGCCAACAAACACAAACAGGAACGCGGGATGCACAACGGGTGATTCAGGGCGCCGTCTTTGGCTTGGTTTTTAAAGCACTTATCAGTTTTGTCGGTGTCCTCAAGGGAACACTCGAAGGCGCATTCGTCCTGGGCCGCAGTATCTATTATCTTGGCAGCGATATTTCAGTCGCTCTGTTAGGCGTTGGCATGATCGTTCAGCTCAATATTGCCAGCCTCGTTTTTCTCGGTGGTGTCATCGGCTGGTTGATTGCTCTGCCGATCTTGAGCCTGGACACGGCTCCGCAAATTAATCCTGTTGAGGCGGCGTATACGATTTGGTCGCAACAGGTCCGCTACATCGGAGTGGGGGCCATGGTGGTTGGAGGTATCACGGCTATTATACACGTCCGCCATGGCCTGGTCGAAGCCGTACGTAGGGTGACGCGAGGTTCTGGGCCGTCAGATTCAGCGCCAAAGGCATTACACGATGATATCCCGCTAGCCTGGATTATCGTACTCACCATAGGCTGCTCGGTAGTCATTGGAATTGCATATTTTCTCTTTACAAACCGACTCGATGTGACCCTCACGGCAACAGCCATCATGCTGCTGATGGCCTTTTTTTTCACTGCGGTAGCGAGCTATATCGTCGGACTGGTCGGCAATTCCAACAGCCCGGTCTCGGGCATGACCATAACAACCGTCCTGTTTACTGGCGCGCTGCTGGTGCTCTTTGGCTACACCGGAACAGCCGGCATGCTAGCAACACTCGGCGTTGCAGCCATCGTGTGTTGTACGGCGTGTACAGCTGGAGATGTGTGTAATGATCTCAAGACAGGCCAGCTTGTCGGAGCATCGCCACGACGGCAACAGATCATGCAGATTGGCGGTGTCGCGGTTGCGGCTTTCATCATGGCCCCAGTGATGCAATTACTGCACGATTACACACCGGGCGGCATTGGGGGCAAAGAGCTTGCCGCGCCGCAGGCGCAACTCTTTGCCAGCCTGGTGCGTGGTTTTTTTGGTGATGGTCAACTGCCCTGGAACCTGGTTGGAGTTGGGGTGCTTATTGGCCTGGCAATCGTCGGCCTCGATATCCTGCTCGAAAAACGTCAGGCATATTTTCGGCTGCACCTCATGCCCATTGCTGTCGGAATGTATCTGCCGTTTGGCTTATCCGTACCGATCTTCCTGGGTGGAGTTCTTTCTGCTCTATTAGCTCATAAAAACCAGCAACCGACGGAAACGGCATCCCAGCCGGGCGTTCTGCTTGCGTCCGGGGCTATTGCGGGCGAGGCCCTCACCGGTGTTGGGATTGCGCTGTTCGCAAGCTTCGGCCTGTCCCGGCTTGAGCTCGGCTTTTCTGATGGCCTTCAAACCGGACTGACTGTGGTAGCCTTACTCGTTGCGCTTGTCTTCTTCTATCGCGGCGGACCGCAGCAAGGTAGGTCGGGTTAGCCAGGCGTAACCCGCCACTCCATAGCCAAGGATAGTCTTTTTTATATGTACCAATATATAAAATTATCAGATGTTCAAGATGAAAATATTCTGACCAATGGGATCTACATTAATGATGTAGACAATTATTATATCACGGATGATTGGTCTCCCGAGATGTACGATGCACTTGCATTTGCAGGTTTTATTTCTGTGTCGATACAAGATGAGAGAGGTAACGCTTATCTCTTTCCTGAAATGCAATTTAGTTACTCCGTGTTGCACTGGGATAATTTACATACATCAAAGCGATTAAAGGATTTTATTGGTAAAAAAGTACTGGCCCACAATTACGCCGTTTCAGTCAACAGAGATATCGAAGCGGTGTTTGACAGCATAACACATTATCACGATGATAATAATTGGATGATACCGCCTTACCTGGATGTCTTGAGAGCACTGAAAGATTCTCGGCAGAAATACAATTTACAACTACTGTCTATTGAATTGTGGGATGGTGAAAAATTAATCGGAGGAGAGATCGGTTATATTATCGGAAGTATCTATACAAGTTTGACCGGGTTTTCCGATAGAGAAAATTATAGCAACTTCGGGAAAGTCCAATTGCTGTCGCTGGCATTACTCTTAAAAAAATCGGGATACGAATTTTGGAATATGGGACATCCGGCAATGGATTATAAATTTAATTTGGGCGCCATCGAGTATCAGCGACGAGACTTTCTCACTTTGTGGACGAAATACCGTGATAGGAAAATTGAGTGTAGAATCTCAGAGAAGTTTTTTACTTGCGACGCATTATTAGACGATGTTGTTACGGGTCATTAGGTGGCACCAAAAAATAATTGTCTCACATTCATCTCGGCGATCTTGATGGGGAGATTTCAATGGCACTCAAGTATCAAGTAGGACAGCAGTTCCCCTCGCTGAGCCTGATCAATGATCGGGAGCAAGAGGTCTCAATATCGGAGTTGGCAGGGGGTCAGCCGTTGATCCTGGCTTTCTACCGGGGGCCGTGGTGACCGAAGTGACAGGTGCAACTGCGGGAACTGGTCCAGTTCCATCAACGTACAGAAGTTTCCTATTGCCGGCTGGCGGTTGTCTCCGTTGATCCGCCCCTCGTCCAGGCGGCCTTCAAGGCGGGTCTGGGTGCCCCATTCCCCTTCCTCAGTGACACAAAACTGTCATTGACCGACACGCTCGGCATTCGCGAGACGACCGATAGATCTCACGGCCCTCTGCCTGTCCCCTTTACCTTCGCGTTGTTACCCGACCTTACCATTCACCGGATTTTTAATGGCTGGTATTTCGTCGGCCGGCCAACACCAGACGAGCTCCGCATCACCATTCGGGAGATGATGGGCAGAAGCGTAGAGGACGCGGACTTCAGGGGCGAGTGACCCCGTAAAAAGGAGTGGGAACGCCGGAATCATCATTCTCCGGCTATGGCTTTCATTCCTTAGCTCAGCACCAGTAGCCTACACTCATATTCATGACATCATTCGGTTTCTCATCGACTGCGGAGCAGGTCACTGTCGGCCTGGATCTTTCCAGCCGCACCATGCTCGTCACCGGCTACAACTCGGGGCTCGGTCTTGAGCCGATGCGCGTACACAGGGAAATCACTATCAGAATACTGCACATGCTCAAGTCTCGCCTTCCAAGTCTCGTTTTTTAGATGTACGGGCGAGGTTACGCTGACCCCGCGCGGCGGCCGTGCCCGGCATGTCGGACGCGCGCAGCATACCGGCTCTGCAGGCCCTCGACTATGTCGAATTCGACGGCCCGGCCAGGGGACAGTGAGCGGTCGCCTAGTCCGGGTATCCCGGTAAAATGAACAAATAATTCTTCGCCGTCGTCGGCTTTGATGAGGCCTTGGCCTGCACTAAACCAGAGCACCAGCCCAGTTCCTTTTCCGACAACATTCAGCTCGACAGCGTCTTTTTGGCCGGCCCAGTACGCGGCTGGAATGCGGACGGATTTCACCCTTGGCGTATCCCACGCCGCATGCGGATAATCCGCCCGGCCCTGCATAAGAGCGCGCAGGTCCTGGCGTAGCTCTTCGACCGAAGGACGTCCGGCCAGCCACCAACCATTGTAAATTTTGAAGATAGTGAGATCCGGTCCCAAGCAAAATGTGTGCGGGATCGCAACATTCGGATATTCTCCATCGGTATTGTCCACAATGCCGAGCTGCTTAATCACTGCTTGGTCAGCGTCACTGAGAAAGGAAAACTCAGCTCCAAGACCGGCCCGATAGGCTGCGGTGACCCGAGGCGCGTCTACGCTAATCGCCACCAGGCTGGCATAGTTGAGCAGTATTTCGGGATGAAAGCTGACGAGTTGACTGAGCTGTCTATGGTCTCTGCGGCAAAAGTAGCCCCGATAAAAGACCACAACCAGCGGGCGGCCTTCGGTAAACCCGAGTCGGCGCTGGAATTCGCCAATTGTGCTAAAGTCCGAGAGCCGAACGCTCTTGCCCGTATGATCTGGCAGAGTAAAATCAGGCAAGCGTTGGCCGGGTTGGGGAGTCATTCCTATACAATGTTGTAGCATAATGAGGTTGGCCCAGCCCGACAACTTACCCCAACAGGCGTGGGAATTCTTCCTGCCACTTTCGTTCAAACACCTGCTCGCCGTCATGTTGAGCGACCAGCTCTATTTCCACCACAAACGTGGTCTGCGTACACCGCAGCGTGAGGCTGCTTTCCACCCCCACCTTCCAGCCCGGCCGCTCCAAGCCGAGCTGACGTGTCATCGCAGCCTGACAGCTGAGCGGCTGGCCCTCTCGCAAGGCTAGAATTTTCTGGTTGGATTCAGACATGATCAGATTGCGCTCTTCCAGATGCGTCCGAAACGCAGACGAGGTCTCTAGTCTCATTGTCCCATCGGCCATATCACGGCAAACGCTAAACGCACCCGGTTGCCCTTCAAACCGGGCAGGAGGAGTAGGCACTTCAGGTGGGTCGAATACAGGCGTTGGCAACTTCGAGTGGCGCAAGGGAATCACGGGCAGAATCAATTGGGTTGGATGTTCTGCATCGTGATGCAGCGTCAGCGAAAATGGCTGAGGAGCTGGCCAGGCCAGCGGCCAGTCCGCACCGGCAATACTGAGCCGTACGCGATGGCCGGCCGCAAAAATATGCGAGATGCTGCCAAGTTCGATAGTCACGCAGTACACCTTCCCTGGTGTCAGTGCTGAAGGCTGGGTATGGCCGTCGCGATGCGTCAGGTTCAGCACCCCACGTGTGACAAGCAGAGACGATCCACCTGGGGCCACGTCACACAGCTTGACCGCGACTTGGGCAATAGGTTCGGACGCCGCAAGATACAGCGTCACGTAAGGAAATCCCAGAATTTCGACACCGTCCTGTAGCCACGCACTCGTAAACGTGAGGGAGTACGCGTCATCGCCTCGCTGATCACGTGGCATCCCGCTGGGATGAAACCCCGTACACCAAAAGGGGGCGGTTGTCCCAACCGTCAGCGGCCCGTTCCATTGGTCTGAGGAAGTCTCAGCAGGTGGTTCTGTTTGCAAATCGCCGTTGTTTCCAAGGAATACTGTTTGTGGACGAGTCCGTGCCACTGGCCAGTCGGTTTCATAGCGCCAGTATCCGGGGATAGTCTCCAGGTGTGGATCAGGGGGACGAGAGTCTTGAATCCAGACCGCCAAAAGCGGCTCGTCCATAATGCCGGTCTCAATACCCTTCAGCCAATAGTCCCACCAACGGACCATTTCGCGCAGAAAATCAATCTGAGGCCCAGGCCGCGCAGTGTGTGGACGATCATGCAGCCACGGGCCGATCAGTCCTTTTCGTGGTCCCTTGAGATGCTCAAGAATATGCAAGACAAAGTTGTGATAGCTATCCGCCCAGCCACCAATGGCATACACCGGACACTGAATCGCTTCCCAGTCGTCACACAACGAGCCATGCTGCCAATACGCGTCCCGAGCTTGGTGCCCTAGCCACGCAAAAGGCCATTGCGGCGTTTGCTTGAGCCGTTCCAGCCACAAAGTTTTCCACTCTTCCCCAACAATCTCGGGTAAGGGCGGAAGCGCATTGAGCCCAACCATGCGGCCGGCCCAGGCCACGGATTCGTGCACCGGTAAACACCCACCGTGGTAATGCACATCCTGGTTATAGCGATCGACAAGAGCGTGCATGGGCAAAATAGCCTTGAGCTGGGGGGGAGTGTGCATGGCGGTTTGGATGGCAGTAATGCCTCCATACGAAGAGCCCCACATGCCAAGCTCACCGTTGCACCACGGTTGCTCAGCCAGCCACGCCAGGGCGTGCAGACAGTCTTGTTGTTCTTGTGGGGTGTATTCATCTATCGCAATTCCCGTTGACGCGCCGCTCCCGCGCACGTCAAGACGCACCCCGACGTATCCTTTACGGGCGAGATAACTATGCGTTTGCCAGTTGCGCGCAATCTTGTTGTCGTCTTTTCGATACGGATCGTATTCGACAACGGCCGGAAACGGTCCGTCATCCGGGGCATCCGGCATATACAGCATGGCGCCTAACTGCACCCCGTCCGGCATGGGGATAACAATATGCTGGACAATCCGAACCGGATAATCGGCCTGTTTCTGCCTGGCCATGCTTCTCCTTGTTTCCTATTCCAGCGTAATAACAAGATTCTGTTCAGCATCAAGGCGAGCGTGGGCATGCGCACCAATGACAACAGTGCATTCGCGTTCTTCTACAATTGCCGGCCCAGAAAAGGTCTCTCCAGTCGGAAGCACATACCGATCATATACCGGGCAGGGCACAAAGCCGTCCTGCTCGGGCATATAGACGGCGCGTTCGCCTTTGCGCGCGGCAGCTAGGCTCAAGCCGGCGGCGCTCTGGAGCGTAACGCCCTGGAGCGTAATCTGGGGCTGCGGACCAGAAGCGACCAGTCTCCAATTGACAATCTCAATATCGACGCCTGGATTGAGTCGCTTGTATAGGCGCTCATACTCTAGCTCAAAAACGTGCCGAAAGGCAGGCACATCTTCCGGTGTGAGTCCACCGGCAGGCAACGCCACACGAATCTCAACGCCCTGCTGGACGTAGCGCATATCCGCAGAACGGGTGAGCGTCACCTCGCCTTCAACCCCGGCAGTCGCCAACATGCTACGGCCGCGTTGCTCCAGGTCTGCATAGATGTCTTCAAATACCTCGCAGTCGAGCTCCGAAACCGTTGTCACATAGCTTTGGACAAAATCAAACGCTAATGGAGCTGTGAGCATGCCGAAGGCCGAGGTCACACCGGCGGCCAGCGGACATACCAGCGTCTTGAGTTTGAGCCGTTCGGCAACACGATACGCGTGCACCGGCCCGGCCCCCCCAAAAGCAATCACACTATACCCGCGCGGATCGCGGCCTTTCTCAACAAGGTGCATACGCGCGGCATTGGCCATGTTTTCATTCACAACTTGGTGTATGCCCCAGGCCGCTCGGTATAGGTCAACATTAAGCGCTTTAGCAATTTTCTCTTCAATAGCGTCTTGGGCTTTATCCGGATTGAGCCGCATCTTCCCACCCAGGAAATAGTCCGGATTGAGGTAGCCGAGCATCACATCGGCATCCGTAACTGTCGGCTCCTGTCCGCCTCGGTCATAACAGACCGGGCCCGGCTCTGAGCCTGCACTATCCGGTCCAACTTTGAGCAGTCCGAGCTCATCAATACGGGCAATGCTGCCTCCGCCTGCGCCTATCTCTATCATTTCGATAACTGGAACTTTAAGCGGCAGTCCGCTGCCTTTTTTGAAGCGGTACACCCGAGCGGCTTCAAAATCTGTGGTTAACAACGGCTGGCCTTGATCTATCAGACAGATCTTTGCCGTCGTGCCGCCCATGTCAAACGAAATCACGCGGTCGAGCTGCTCGGTCTGATCCTGCTGGTCCTGCTGCTTGATATTTTGGCGTTTGCTATAAAAACTCGCGGCTAACGCACCTGCCGCAGGACCGGACTCGATCAGCCGAATGGGATATTCCCCGGCAATGGCACAGCTCGTGATTCCACCGTTTGACAGCATAATAAACATGTCACGCGGTAGCCCGAGAGCACGTAGGTCCGCGTTCAGCTTGTTGAGATATGTCCGGGCCATCGGCTTGACATACACATTTGCAACCGTGGTTGAAGTACGTTCATATTCCCGAATCTCCGGCATGACTTCGCACGACAATGAAATGACAAGGTCAGGGAAGTGCTGGCTCACGAGCTGTTTGATGCGCAGTTCGTGTTCGGGATTCCGAAAGGAGTGCAAGAGACACACGGCAAGCGCCTCGACTCCTGCGTCGACTAAACCCTGAATGACCTGTAAAGCGTTGTCCGCATCTAATGGTGTCACGACCTGACCCGTGTTATCGAGACGTTCGTCGACTTCCCGCCGCAAATAACGTGGAACTAGAGGCGCCGGATTTTCCAAGGAAATATCGTAGATATCGTAGCGTCGTTCCCGGCCGATCTCCAACGCGTCCCGAAACCCTTTGGTAGTGATCAGCCCGGCCTTCGCTCCTTTACGTTCGATAATAGCGTTAGTAATCAGCGTTGTGCCGTGAACCAAATGGGCTATTCTGTCCCCTGGAATAGTTCGTTCTTTCAGCAAACTGGACAGACCACTCAGCACGGCCTCGGCAGGATCACGCGGTGTTGTGAGCACCTTACTGATAATCGACTCGCCACCCTCGGACAGGAGAAAAATATCGGTGAAAGTGCCGCCAATATCCACGCCCACCCGGTAGTGTGTCTGTGTCATGCTGGACACTATACAAAGGAAGCTTCCCCTTGTCAGCTCAGAACGATCAGCATAGACCAAACAGGTCAGACAGATCAGGCTTGTACCCGGCGCGCAGATCAGGAAGAATACACAGATAATGAGAAACAACAGGCGGCAGCGGGGAAACGCGGATAGATCTCAGGACAGACGACGTCAAACTCGCAATGGGCAACAGCAACGTGGCAGACGACCGGCTACACCACCACCATCGGCGACGCTGAAAGAATTTCAGGATCGGGTACCGATTGCACCCATCCGTAAAATTCCACTGGTCGGTCCAGATGCGCCACTGACAATTCGCATCCTTGACATATTTTGCCCTATCGGCTTTGGACAGCGGGCAATTATCTTGGCCCCGCCCAAAACTGGCAAGACAACGTTCTTGAAAGACCTGTGTATTGCAATTGCGGCAGGAGCGCCAGAGGCTATTTTGTACAGTCTCCTGGTCGACGAACGGCCAGAGGAAGTCACCGATTTTCGTCGGGCCGTCCCAGCAGAGGTGTTTGCTTCATCCAATGATCGGTCGCTTGAAGAACATCTGGAAGCAGCCGCTAGCTGCATGGAACGTGCAGTTGGAGAAGCGCTTGCAGACAAGGACGTCGTCATCGTCCTAGACTCGCTCACCCGTCTCGGACGAGCCCACAATCTGAATACAGCAACCGGCCGCACCATGAGCGGCGGCATTGATGCTGGTGCCCTTGAATTACCCAAACGACTGTTTGGGGCGGCCCGACAGCTCGAAGATGGTGGATCGCTCACGATCATTGCCACGTGCCTGATCGATACCGGTAGCCGCATGGACGAGGTGATCGCTCAAGAATTTAAAGGTACGGGTAATATGGAGCTTTTGCTCGACCGGCGTCTGGCCGACAGGCGTCTCTTCCCAGCTATTAATATTGCTGCTTCAGGCACTCGCAAAGAAGAACAACTGCTGGATCCGGACACACTCAAAGCGTCGCGTCTGTTACGACGCAAAGTCGCTGATATGAATACTGTCGAGGCGACGCAAGCAGTACTCAGTGTGTTTGAGAAAATCGGGTCAAACGTCGCGTTGATTGAGCAGCTGGCTAGTGCGGGATGAGTTGGAGGAGCTGGATGAACTCTGAGGAACAAACCAGACCAAGGTGAACAGGGTTTGCAAGGCCTAGCCTGGGATGACAGCTGCTACGGCCTATCGACCGAGCAAACCCTCTCGATCCCCTTCCACTTCCACGATCATTTCAATCTCCACCGCAATCCCAAAAGGGAGCTGGTTCATACCAACCGCAGAGCGGGCGTGACGGCCGCGTTCGCCAAACAGCTCGACCAAGAGATCAGACGCGCCATTAATCACTTTGGGTTGGTCAGGAAAATCCGCAGTGCAGTTGACAAAACCCAGTAACTTGACGATCCGCTTGACCTTATCCAAATCACCCAGCTCGTGCTTCATTGACTGCAAGATGTTGAGCATCACATGCTTGGCCGCCTCATATCCCTGCGCCGCGTCCATATCTTTGCCAAGCTTGCCTTGAATGAACGTGACCTTTCCGTCTTTCAGCACGCCGGGACCATGCCCTGAGACGAACAACAGGTTACCCGTTCGTACCAGCGGCAAATAATTCGCCACAGGGGTGGCGCTAGGGGGAAGCAATAAACCCATCTCTTCGAGTTTTTTTTCGACTTCCATCGTCTTCTCCTCTCGATATTATTCCGGCGCTTTTACGGCTGTGAGCGCGGCCTGCCCGCGTTGGGTCAACCACACCGACAGCTGCTCCGTTGCTTCGACCACAAGCAACTTGCGTTCGATGAACAGATCAATAGCTGTGAGCAACTCCTGGTGCGGATACTGTACCAAAAACCGGTAGCCAGGTAACGGGGTGGTGTTCGCTGTTGGCCGAGCTCCCATTTCTGTCGTGCCGCGCAGGAAGTGCGCAACCCCGCCGCGTGCCAGCTCACCGTCCTGGCTTTGGACCACACGCAGGATGGCCCAGCCCATAGCGGTTGGAATAGGGTTGAAGGGGGATCGGGGGGGTGGGACTGGGGGTTGGGGATGAGGGGTTGATAACGTGTGTTGTTTCAGCGCAACTTTGGGGGTTTCGTCTGGGGTTCGACTTTCGACGGGTTCGGTATCGTCGACATTGGCTATCTGGGCAGTCGTCTGGCCTGACTTTTTCTGCACTGCTGGTGACGCCAGTATGACAGACGGGTACTGGCCGGGAATCAAACGGAGCTGACCAGTCTGAATCAGACTGTCTATTTGCTCAACAATTTGGTCCTGAGTGAGACGAGTGAGTTTGCCGTAAAGGGGGGATTCATCGAGTCCGAGCTGTTTCATCTTTCGCGACCGGCTGCCGGCCAACACCTGAGCAATCCCCGAACGTCCCATTTTTCGTCTCTGCAGGTCACGCACGGCCCCAAGAATCACATCCTGACTGTCTAAGGCGCCAGGGATAGCAGGCAGCGGTGCCTGCGCGGTCGCTGTACCCCTGGTACACAGATCACACTGGCCACAGTTTTTCCCAACTGGGACACGCTCACCAAAGTAACGCAAGATCGCCACACGTCGACACGCCGTCGTCGTCAGGTAGTCAAGCATCTCTCCCAAGCGACGATAGTCCGCCTGTTGGCGCTGCTTGAGAAAAGAAAAGTCGAGCCGTAAGTCTTGGGGGCTTTCGTCCGTCCGTAGCCGAACGGTCTGAGCTTGACGCTCAATGCAACCCTTGTCTTCCAACACCGTCAGCGCAACATTGACCTTCTCGTCACTTAACTCAGGCACCCGGCCAGAGATCTCCCGTGGTGACAGCCCGGTTCTCAGCAGGCGGTAGATCTCGCGAACCTCACCACCAGTGGGGTATCGCTGTTGGATAAAGAAACGTTGCAGGCCGCTGTCGCGCTTATCGAACAGCAGGAGACATTGAGCAGGCTCCCCGTCCCGGCCGGCCCGGCCGGCCTCTTGGTAGTAGGCTTCGAGCGAGCCTGGATGTTGATAGTGGATCACCGCCCGCACATCGGGTTTATCAATGCCCATACCAAAAGCGACCGTGGCGACAATAATACGGACTTTTCCTTGCAGGAAGGCTTGCTGATTCGTCCGCCGAATATGCGCCCCCAAGCCCGCATGATAGGGGACGGCCTTCACTTCGTGTTGATTCAGGAGAGCGGCCAGCTCTTCCGCGTCGCGCTGACGCGCAACATACACAATGCAACTCCCGCTGGTTCCTTGCAGCAGAGCCACCAGCGTCCCGGGCTTGGCCTTGGTGGTACACGGAACCACACTAAAAAAGAGATTTGGGCGATCAAACGAATTGACAAGCAGAAACGGGTCAATTAGACCGAGTTGGACAGCAATCTCGCGCCGCACCGCCGGGGTGGCGGTTGCAGTCAGTGCCAAGACAACCTTGGGTTGGATCGAGGTAATGGCACTCCGTAGGTATAAATAGTCGGGACGAAAGTCATGTCCCCAATGACTCACACAGTGGGCCTCATCGACCACAAACAGACTGACCGATACACGCGTGAGCAGATCAATAAAACCCGGCGCAGCAAAGCGCTCGGGGGCAACGTATAAAAGCTTGAGGCGCTGCTCAGCCAGTTGCTGAAAACGCTGCTCAATCTCGGCCCGTGAAAGGCTCGAATTGAGCGCCGTCGCATGCAATATACCCCGGGCGTGGAGCTGATCAACCTGATCCTGCATCAGAGCGATCAAGGGCGAGACTACAATAGTCACCCCTTCACGCAGCAACGCCGGGAGTTGATAACACAGGGATTTTCCACCACCAGTGGGTAGGATAGCGACCGTCGAACGGCCGGCCAATACGGATTCAACGATCTTGCGTTGACCAGGGCGAAAGTCGTCAAATCCAAAATGGCGCTGCAGTGCGGCGTCGAGCCTGTCCTCCGTTGCAGGACGAGTAGCACTATCTGCACTATGAGAAGGAGCAGCAGTATCGGAAGGATCAGGCATGTCTCCGATCTCAGGGTCTCTTTTGGGTTGCGTCCTGCCTGGGCGTTGGGGATGGAGGATCTTGCGTCGCCTCTACTCCGCGCTGGATAACATCATCGACTACGCCGGGAAGCGGACTTTGCTCATAGCTTTTGAGCAGTTGCGGCAGGAAGACGATGAGGAAGAGTAACAGTAGGGCAATCAGGAACACAAAGCGCAAAAACTTGCTCACCGCAACAAGTAAAGCCACCCCGCCACCAAGGAGAATGAGTTGTACCTTGGAGAGGTTCAGGAGCCAGTTCCACGTTTCATAGAATGTGTCTAGATTCATAAAATGCCGCCCTACAACGTCATTAATATGCCACCAATCAGACCTGGGTGATAACCCCGCACCAGATAAAAAATAATGAGACCGACTATAAGGATCCCCCAGCGCAGCTCTCCAGCCGGAAAAGGCTGGCGCCGATTGATAATCGCCCCAAACGGCATAAACGACGTTGCCGTCTGAAACTCCGGATAGCCGGGAATCTCCGCCCGCTTGCGTTCGTCCTGGTGTCGCGCACCGAGCCAGGCAAAGACCGCAAACCCGCCAAAAAAGATCAAGTCAGCCAAGGTCACGTTCATGACGCAATGCGCCAGACCAAACACGAAGAAGGACGCAAAAGTTGGATGCCGGGTAATACGCGTGACCCCATACGCCTGGGGTTCGCCGCTCGCTAGCATGGAACTTGGCGAACGGGCAGCAAGCCCGCTGACCAGCAGGGCAAAGGCTAGTAGCATGAAGAGCAGGTTCAGATCACGGGCCACGAGATACGGCCCAAATGTGACCCACAACTGTGGACCGGCATGTTTATGCTCGCCATAATACACGCACAGCGGAACGAGGGTCGCGATCGCTATAAGCGAATACAGACCGCGGAAACCACGCTCCCCTAAGCGAGAGACCAATTTGGGCCGCAGGCTGGGCGACGACATGACCATATGTGAACCGCCAAACAGCGCCCACCACAGCAATAAGATAAACGATTCTAACATGTGGTCTCCACTAACGTGCCACATATCCCCCGTCAATAATGAACGGCGCGCCCGTGGCAAAGGAGGATTCATCCCCGGCTAAGAATAAGGCGGCGTTGGCAATGTCCTCAGGCATCCCTAGCCGTCCAATGGGTTCCATACGTGCGACTTGCTCTTCCGGTCTACCACCGATGACGCGCTGCGCCATCGGAGTTGAAATCACGCCAGGACAGATGCAGTTTATCCGAATATTCTTCTTGGCATATTCCAGTGCGACCATACGCGTCATATTGATCACCCCGGCTTTGGCTGCGGCATACGCCCCGCTGCCCGGAAACCCGACTAGGCCGGCTACTGATGCCGTGCTGAGAATGACTCCACCACCCTGCTTGATCATGTGTGGGATGACATACTTCATGCCTAAATAGACCGAAGTGAGATCAGTAGCGATGACCCGCTCCCAGGCATCCTCTGGGTAGTTGGCCAGCTTTGCGGACGGACCTTCAATGCCGGCATTATTGAACAGCACGTCTATTCGTCCATACGTTTCGACAGTCGTGTTCAGCATGTTCTGGACATCGGCCGACTTGGAGACATCCGCTCGAATAAAGGCGGCTTGGCCGCCGGCGGCTTGGACTTGCTGCACCGTCTCTTGGCCGCCCTGGTCATCATAATCCGCCACACTGACGGTCGCTCCTTCTCGGGCAAAGAGCAGGCACGTTGCCCGCCCGATGCCTGAGCCACCACCCGTAATCAGGCTGACTTTATCCTTGAGTCTGTCCATTCCCTCTCTACTCCTTACGCTACGCTCAGGTGTTTCAGCACCTCTTCTGCCTCTTGCACGATATCCTGAACGATCTGCCCGGCGGGTTTGATGTCATTGATTAACTGACACGATTCACCAGCATACAATGCGGTCTGTTCCATATCCCCTGTAAAACCAGGCATAGGCGGGAAGATGCCATATTTAGGAATGTCCACTGTTGTTCCCGCCATAGGCATAGTCCCAACAACGCTCCCTTCTCCTGGCCGCTGTCCGCTGGCCGGGCATCCAGCCGCCTCCCACGCGTCCATTGCTTTGTTGCGTATGACTCTATGCGCAACATCCGGCCAACCGACATCAAAGAGCGTAGTGTAGACGGTATCTTCGGCCTGGCTTTCGACAATGCGCTGTTTATACTCCTGCGTGACGAGAATCTCCTCACTGGCAACAAAGCGAGTGCCCATGGAAACCGCCTGCGCACCCAGGCCCAGGGCTGCCACGACACCGCGCCCATTTGCGATACCCCCAGATGCAATCACGGGCAGCGGTCCCACGGCCTCAACCACCGCCGGCACTATGGTCGAAAGCGAGGTCGTACCCTTCACATGTCCGCCGGCTTCAATCCCTTGGGCGATAATACCATCGACCCCAGCCTCGGCAGCCGTCACAGCTTCCTCAACCGAGCCAACCTGGACGAAGACTTTCGTGCCCTGGCGGTGCGCTTCTTTGACATAGGGAGCCGGGTCTCCCCAGAAGAACACCAGGAGGGGAACGTCTTCGTCCAGACAGGTTTCGATCTGGCCATCCTGCAGAAGCGGCAGAATAATGTTGACCCCAAACGGTTTGTCAGTCAGCGTCCGCAAATGCTGAATCTGCTGCTGGATATAGGGTGCGGGCAAACCGCCCATGCCCAGCACTCCACAGCCGCCGGCATTGGAGACCGCGGCCGTCAATTCTGGCCCAGCCATCCCGCCGCCCATGCCTACAGACAAAATGGGATACTGAATGCCAAGATCCTGGCATAATGGCGTGTGTAACATAGAGCCTCCAGAGAAAAAGAGTGTGAGGGTTTTATCTCTCAGGGAGGCCCAGAGATCAACACGGGTAGATGATTCTCCTGAATCCGAATTGCTTCGCCCGAATCGATAGCACCAACTCTTCTTGAGCGTCCTTATTACGCAATCACATTCCCGCCGTTGGGGCTTATGGTCTGGCCGACAACAAAATTCGACTCCTCAGACGCAAGATAGACGGCCAGATTCGCAATATCCTCCGGCGAGCCAAAGCGTCCGGCTGGAGTGGCCATGGCTATGGCCTGACGCACGCTGTCCGCCATCATTTCTGTCATGGCAGTGTCGATATAGCCAGGTGCAATTGCGTTGACGTTTACGCCCCGCACGATGACTTCGCGGGCTACAGAGCGCGTAAAGCCCATGATTCCGGCTTTTGCCGCACTATAGTGTGGTGCGCCAACACAGCCGGTCATGCCGCAAATCGAGGCCACGTTGACCACTTTTCCTGAGCCACGCTTTTCCATGGCCTTGAGCGCTTCACGCGTACAGTAAAACGTCCCATTCAGATGAACGCTGAGCATGCGCTGCCAGTCTTCATCGGTCGTGTTCTGGGTGGCGGAAAGCGGAGTCTTGACCTTGCCGTACTTGGCCAACTCAACCTGTTGTTTGATTAACACCCGATTAAACCGAGCCAGGACTTTGGGACTGTCCAATCCGATGCCCGCATTATTGACCAGAATGTCGAGAGTCGGGAATTTCTTTGTGACCCGGGTAAACATGGCCGCCACCTGACGGCTCTTTGAGACATCGGCTTTCACCGCCAGGCCGTGTTTCTTTTGGCCGCACTCATCTACTACCTTTTGGGCAGCTTCAACCGAAAGGTCATTACAAATAATGGTCGCCCCTTCTACGGCAAAGCGCAGGCAAATCGCGCGGCCAATGCCGGCTGCCCCACCCGTAACGAGGGCAATCTTTCCATCTAAACGTCCCATATTTTCTCTCCTTTCGTTACTCCGAAAACGGCCCTGGATAGATCGGTTCCGCTTCTGCCACTTCACGCGGCCACACGATCTCTTTGCGGCCCTTCTGCCATTGGGTCACAAGCATAGGATGCGCGGTCTGAAGACCGGTCTGGGCCTCAATGGCATATGGTCCGTAAAACGTCGTACAGCGCAGTCGGCTGGCAGCATCACGTAACGCCTTTTGGTTCAGCGAGCCAACCTCTTCAACACAACGCTGTACAACCACGCCAGCGGCATAACCTTGCGCGGCGGGGTAGTCGATGGGGACGGTAGCCCCTTTCAGATAATGGGTCAGAAAGGCATTTTCTGACGGACCGCAATCGACACGATATTCCACCTGTGGCTCCCACTGGCTGGGAGCAAAAAACCCGTCGGCGCTCTCTCGCAAGTCCGCCTTAAAACGACTAATGGCGGCCACAACGAGAGCGGCGGCCTTGAGCCGTGGACGAACCTCGCACAACTGCCGACCCAGCCGAATATCGTCTTCTAAGCGGCCCACACCCAGCAACCAATCCGGCGGATCGTCTTTAAGTGGATCGAGCAAAGAGCCGAAGTCTTCAAAGCCGGACCGGTATGATTGATGCGTGGCCCGGGTGTAGCCTTCACGTCGTATCCAGGCCAGTGCACCGCTCGCCATATCGGTGGCAAAGCGGGTGTTCGCACTAAACAGCGCGATACGTTTTGCATCCGGATCGAGCACGCGTAGCAATTCGAGAATGGCGCATAGATATTGTGACGCCGGACTCAGAATCCCGACTACCCAGTTCAAATTGCATTCAAAGATTTCGTCCGCAGAGCCACTGTGATTCCACACCACATACTGCGCAGCCTCCGCGGTCTCGGCAGCGGCCAAGGTGAGTCCGCTGCCGTACGGTCCGATTAGCAGATCGACCTTGTCATCATCGATCAATTTCTCGACCAAACTACGGACTTTGGATTCGTTGCTCTCGTCGTCCTCAACACACAAGGAAACTTGCAGCTTGCGATTCTCGCCGGACAGCGAAATGCCGCCAGCTACATTCACGTCACGGATATAACACTCCAGCCCTTCGAGGACTTGGCGACCGAGCAAGGCATAGCGACCGCTGAGAGAAATCGCGATACCGAAGGTAATGGTGTCCGGTGCCATGCCGGAATTCCTTTCATGCTAATACTTCGCAATCACCTCGCGGCTAAACTCTTCGATCATCTCTTTCCCATTGTTGACCACCTGGATAGCGACTTGTTTCAGGCCGGCCTCTTCGAGCGCTTTGAGGCGGACAATGATCTCTTCTCCCGTACCCGTCAATGTCATGCCGCGAATCAGTCCTTCATTCAAATAAACTTCTTCGCCGGGCTTGAGATAGATCAAGTGGCCTTCATGCACTTCGAGATAACGCCGATCCTCCGGTGTTTGCATCTTGGCCACATAGTCGTCACGAAAGCCGGTATACAGTTGCTGCATAGCTGGTGGCATATCGGCGGCCACGGTGGACTGTTCCCACAACGCGTGCAAAGCAACCATGGCAAATGGCCCCACACGGTCGATCACTCTTTGAGAAGTCGCAGACTCTCCCGGTCGCAACACACAGCCCGTTGTCAGTGCCATATTGGGCAGGTCTAGCGCCGATCTGCCGACCTTGGCCGCACCTTTTTCGACCACGTCGAGGTTTTTTCGCACGCTGTCAGGGCTAGAGATCGTCGTGATCCAGCCATCCGCGATCTCCCCGGTCAACTCCAAGGCTTTGGGCCCGTTAGATGCAAAGTAAATCGGGATTCGGTCTTTGAGATTAATATACCCGTGGTCCTGATGCAGAAAACGAATCCAGCGTTCGCGCGTGCCAGTTCCCACGTTATCTTGAAACAGAATCTCCTCACCGTTGAGCAGTGCACGACATTGCTCAATATAGGCACGCACAGTCCTGAGAGGGACCGGCGGCAAGCCCATCGTATTCCGACCGGTAAAGCCTGTTCCCACGCCGAGAATAACGCGGCCCGGAGCAAGCTGATTAATCGTCGCAATCGAGTGGGCGGTGACTGGAATTATACGGTTGCTAGGGATGGCCACACCTGTACCGAGTATGATCGTTCTTGTGTGTTCTGCAGCCAAGGCCATGCAGGCATACACATCGCTGTAGATCATCTGCGAGTCGTAAAACCAAGCGCGACTAAAGCCGCTCTCCTCAGCAACGACGAGATCCTTCCATGCATCTGGCTTAGCCGGATAGGCGATGGCAAACTCCATGGCATTCCTCCTTTTCGGTTTCTCATTCCTCTGAAAGGTATTCCAATACCTCGGGTAGCCGCTCAATCACAAGGTCTGCATCAACCGTCCATGTCGGGGTTCGTCCGTTGGTCAGCAACACTGTCATGGCCCCAGCCGCACGGCCAGCCTCTGTATCATGGCGAAAGTCGCCAACCATGAGTAGCGTTCCAATCGCAACGCCGAGCCCTGCACCCGCCATCCGGACACAGGCGGGGTTGGGTTTGGGGGCCGCATCTTCCCGTGCGATGAGCAGGTCCACCCGTATGCCTAATCGCCGACACACCGCTTCCAAAGAAGCTCGACTGTTGCGCGTCACAATGGCCACGGGCAGGCCGCGTCTTTGTATTTCCAAGAGCGTTTCCCGAGCCCCCTCATTCCATTCCACATTATCAACGCCATCTTGTTCAAAGGCTGCAATAGTGATGAAAGCCTCGCCACGTTGGGCAGGCGGAAGGGACCGCGCCCAGTGAAGGATATCGCCGTCAGGCAGGCTGAGCTGGGCTCTGAGCCGAGCAAAATCAAGATAGGGCTGGGTCAGCGTGCTGTCCAGATCGAACGCGACGGCGTGCAGGCGGCGACGCTGATCATGTAGACGGATGAAGTGAACCACAGGCACCAATACTCACGCGGCTGGGCGCAGCCCATACGAGGCAATCTGCTCGTCAAACCCTT
>CAZBUD010000041.1:0-37364 GCA_964495015.1 uncultured Enterobacteriaceae bacterium
TCGACCTCACCAAAGCCTCGCCCCATACGTACCCGCCGAATACAGAGGGCATCGGTATAACCCAACTGGTCGCGATTACGGATGATGTTGTTCTCAATGATACTTTCTGTCGCAGCCATAAAAGCCTTGTCTCCTTCATAGAGCGGATCGTGCAGTTTAAAAAAGGTAGCACACAAAAAAAGGAAAAGGCGAAGCGCTACCGACAAAGGGAGAAATTCTCTTGCTATATCGCGCCTCTTAGCACTGGATGACACACAGTGACATAACTCAGTTTTGGATTTTGAGTCCGGTGCACTGATCCGCCTTCCGCGACACAGAAACTACGGGGGTAGCGGGGGGCTATGAGAGAAGAGTTAACGCCGCGCCGCACGGGCGCTTTCGCTTGCACCGGCACCGTGCGCGTTGCTAAGTAGTCTGTATGAGTCTCCACCTGCGCATGTATGGTCTGCTCGCGTTATGTGTGGCTGGTTGCGGCGTATGTTAGGAGTATTTGACAACCCGGATTTCATGTCGCTCATCGACAGGGAGTTGAATGATTGTTTAGAAAGTAACTGGAAGTTGCAAGATGTCATTAGGCCGCCACGTATTGACGTTGTAAAAGGAGCATAAAAATGCTGCCGCCACCGATGTGTTTTGCATGTGACAGATATCAAGACGAAGCGATTGACGGGAATATTTGTAAAGCCTTTCCAGAAGGAATCCCAGCCATTATTTGGTTCAGTCGTTTTGACCATCGGAACCCGCATGATGGGGATCATCGTCTACAATACAAACCTCGCAGAAAATCTAAATTCTTAATGCCCCCATCAGCGTCCCCATATTTAGCCTTCTCACCCGACCAGCCGGTGGCCCCCGGCTTAGATGCCGCAGGTAAGCCCTTGCGTCCCCTGGACCCAAAGGTATTACGATAATGCCGACCCATACCTATCCTGCCAAAAGCCCGCTAGCGATACACTTCCGCAAACCCAAAGAGCGGGGCTACGTTGGTAAAGATGGTACAAACCTTCTCGTCGCAGAAGGGGAGTTTCAGTGACATGTTGAAATTCGATGAAGCTCAAACAACATTTAGGAAGCCGGGCAAGGACGGATGAAGGCACTCTCAGAGTGGTGTCAACCTCGGTGTCCCTCAGATTCTTATCCTCCTATGCATCTTGAACCTTGGCCGCCGGGGTCGTCCTCAACTAGCGGGCTACCAGTCAGCTTGGCGCAATCGTTCGGCATAGCCAGCTCTGGTTCTTTTTGTTTTGGTTGGGGCAAAATGGGAGTAAAGTGCGTGCTTCCGCCAGAAAATGAACAGTATTCTTCGACGGGCACGCAGGCTTATTTGCGGCCACTAGATCGAAGGCCGCAGAGAGCGTTCTCAAGTTAAGGGAACAAGACTCAAAATTCTTCCGCCCTAGGGGAATTCGAGACTCGAAGGTTGTCGCTCCGCAACCGTTCTTCCGTAAAGCTTGCGACCCTGACGTTACGTATCGGGGTCGCCGGGCTCCAGTTTCATTATCATGGTCGGGCGGGCGAGCCGGCCGGGAAACGTGCCATAGGTCCCCCACACGTTACCGTCGCCGTCGAGGGTCAACATACGAAAACGGGCCCCGTCACGCGGCATAGGATATTGTATCCATTCTTTGGTGCGCGGGTTGAACTGGTAAATAGTGTTGGCGTTCATGGTGCCACACCACACCACTTTCCGTTGCGGGTCCCAGGTGACAGCATACGATGCGGCGTTGCGGTTAGGCAGATCATACCGTCCGATTTCTTTGCGCGCTTGGGTGTCATAGGCCAGGAGTTGCCCCGCGCCATACAGTGGTACCCACAATACATCCTGGTCGTCGATAGCCATGCGCCGCGGGCCCGTGCCGCGCGGAAACTCTAGTGCAATGCCCGATTCCAACGTCTGCGTATTGAACCAGCCCAGGTTACCCCGGATTTGTGACCACCACACCGTCTTGCCATCCGAGGTCATGGCTGAGCCGTACACAAATGAGGTCGCGCCCGGTCGGCCCTTGGGTGCGGGCAAGGGGTAGGCTTTGACCTCGTCGGTCTCTGGGTGCACGCTCCCGATCATGTTGTGACTAATCAATGTGGTCCACACCCGTCCTTGGGGGTCGAAGCCCACTTCACGTCGAGCGGTTTGGGCGGGGTCATGGGTCAGCATGACAATACCGCTGTCATCTACAAACGGCGGCCATATTTTCCACTCTTCGGTCTGTGGGTTGAACCGCGCTAACGTGCCTTCATCTTCAAGCGAGGTCCAGATATTACCCTCAGCGTCGGGAAACAAGGTGTGTGGGCCTCCCAGATTTTCAGTTTTAACGGGCACCCACTTGAGTGCTCCGGTGTCGGGGTCCAAGCGCACCAACCGATCACCGGTTTTGTCCGTGGCCCAGATGTAGCGTGACCCTCTGGGCACGACCACCTCACGCGTCCACTTCTTATAATCCACCGGCAACTGGTACTCACGGATGACCGTTCCCTTTACCCCCACGGGTGGGCCCTGGCAGCATTCCTTCCAGTCACGCAGGCTAAACTCGTCATAATTGACCGGGATATGCGCGGTCAAAAACGGAGTGATCAGCTCCTCGTCAGCCTTATTAATAAAAGTCTCACCGGCCTTTTCGGCAGCTTCATGTCCCAACTGGGCCGCGACTCCTTCTTCCTCAAAGAAGCGCATAAACACTTCGCGCATCTGATACACCATATCGCGCCAGGCCTGCTTTCTCTCGGCTTCCGTCAACCACTCAAACGACTTGGCGATGGTCTGGACTTCCTTACTCGGCAGGGCATGACAGTCGCCACACAACAGCAGGGCCTCACGCCGGCTAGCCTCATCGCTTTTCTGGCTGCGCGCCAACCAGTCCGAGGGCGCCACCTGCTCAGCAACGTTCTCCACCCCGGACAGCGTACAATCGACGTTGACCTTGCCGTCGCCGGCTAATGTTTTGGTGAGCGCGGCCTGCCGATAGCCGATCTTCTGGCACTTCAGCCTCAGCGTGTTTGCCGACGCCTGCCAGCCGAGGGTCGGGGTGTGGTACGCGCCGGTGTTGTCGGAAAATACGCTAATGAAACGCGGCCCTGGTCCCTGGCCAACTACGGTAATCATCGCACCCGGTACGGCCACCCCATGCGTATCGGTCACTGTCCCAGAGACTACGGAAGATGCCGCCCAACTTGCCTCGGTGCCGCCTAGTACCATCAGCCACAACCCAAGACACCCTATTACACACCGCAGCGCGGTGAAACGTATGACCGACCTTCGCGGGGTATGCCCGTGTAACTTCGATTGCATATTCATCCCCCTCTTTTTCCCCCTGCCGGTAATCTTGGCTCCCTGCGCTGCGGGTTTTTCGTCGGGCTTTTCCGAATACTGTCGCTATTATTATGGACAGAATGTGATACTTTGGTGTCGCTCCAGGCTGGCACCTGGCGTCACTCCTAGATCAGTCTGCTCGGTCGTGGCAAAACTCCAGCCGCGCACTGTCGTAGCCATCCACTACGCTCGGCTGCTTATAAAACTCCACAGCGGTCGCGACCTCGGCCAGCGATAGCGTCAATTGAAACAACCGCCCGGCCCCTTCGGGCAGGTTATCCAACGGAAACTGGCCCAAGTAGCTCAACACGGCCTCCATGCGCGGTAGCAAGGTGTCGTACAGCGCTTGCACCTCCGACATCCGACTTCCCAGCCGACGACGATTGCGTTCGGTCTCCGTAGCCAAGGCCCACTGCTCGGCCAACGGCTCCAAGTCTGCGAACTCTTCGGGCAATAAACTCATGCTCCACCTCATGTGTTAACTGCGGGGTGCGTCAGACACCTCTCACTCGGCTCCTCTGCCATGCACCCTAGTCCCCGTTAGAATAGAAACCGACATAATCTTCGACTACCTTATGCCCGTGGCGGACACACACTTCATTGTCTTGTAATAAAAAGTGTGTTTTGGCGCGGGTGGCCAGGGCTTGCTGCGTTTCTTCCAACGTGCTCAGGTCTTCCAGCAACGCATCCCGAAACAGACACTTGCTGTATTCCTGGCCGAACCGTTGTTCCACGCTGGTGGCCGGCGGGAAGTATTGGCGAAACTCCCACAAGGTGCGGTCCACGGCTAGTGGCCAGAAGTTATAGGTAAAATACATGCCGTCGAGCACATCTATGAAGAAATTAGGGAAAATGACGTTAATGTCGAAACCCCAATTCGTAATTTTACCTGGGTTCAGATACGGTGGCGGGTCATCAGTCGAGGCAGACAGCATGGTATCAAACGAGCGGCCCAGTTTGTGCACCATGGCTTGGAAGGGTGTCGGCGCCGGCTCGGGATTGCCGTCCACCGAAAAACTGCGGTGATCACGATACAGCTTGACCCACGGCAGGTGCACCAGCGGGTTTTCCTTGGGACCATAGCTCGGCAGAGAGCGGGCGTGAATAAACGCCACATGATAGCCTTCTTGGAACGCGTCTGCGGCCACCTTCCAGCTCACCTTGGCTTCGGTCTGATAGGTATAGCGCGTTGTGCATTGGTCAAACGGGAAGCCGCGCAGCCGTTCCCCGAGTTCGCCTAAATATTCTGTCAGCGTCTCCTTGGGCTGGGGTGCCAGGTTAATGAAAATAAAACCCTCCCACGTGTCCGCGGCAATAGCAGTGAGGCCGTGGGCAGTTTTATCCAAATCAAAGAACTGATCTTCATCCGGCACAAAGATGAGCTGGCCCTCAGTATTATAGCTCCAGCCATGAAACTTACAGGCAAACAGGCCCCGACACGTACCGTGGCCATCCCGCACGACCTTATTGCCGCGATGCGAGCACATATTGTGAAACGCGCGGACCGTGCCGTCTTTGCCCCGCACGACCAGCACTGAGGCTTCGCCTGCGGCAATGTTTTTGACCAAATAGTCCCCGGCTTTGGGGATTTCCTCCACCCGGCCGACATTCAGCCAGACTTGCTTAAAAATCCGCTCGCGTTCCAGCTTATGATACTCGGGTGAAATACACGGCTCGATCGGCACGGGCCCGGTACCCAACTCTGGATACGTTTGCGCCCAGCTCTTCCCGTTCGTCCCATTTGTTTGAGTTCCCATCGCACGGCCCTCCTTTTTAACACGAGCTCTGCACGACTCTTGCCTGCTTTTTACCGGCAGAGGCAGAGCAACTCAACCGACCATTGCAGCAGTATCGTGCTGCCTACACCTTTTCGTCATCTACTCGCAACCTCACGCTGCTGTCAAGAGTTGCAGTCGTACCAGGGGGTTGCTGCTCTCCCCTCTTGACAGTTGTGCCGCAGGGGCGCTGCGGACGGAGCGCCTGACGAGCTCCACTTGATAGCAAAGCGGTCGGGGATGAGATGGAAGCAGTCCGCACAGTATCTCCAGAACTTTGTCGAAAAGGCAGTCCCAGCGGTACAGGATTTATAGCTCATGAGCAATATAGACCGTTTGATAGGGCGGCTCTGAGATACGTGGTTACGGAGGGTTTGACAACCTAACGTGTACCAGCCCAGTTGAAGTGCTTAGTGCCCTTAAAACGTTTTTAATTCCAGAAACTCGCCAACATCTTGACCGAGCCCTTGACGAACGGCCTCTTTGTAAACTGCGAACCCAGCAGCAACGTCTTGAATGGCAGTACCGACTGATTTGAAGAGGGTGATCTCGTCCGACCCGGAGCGACCTTGGGAGCGGCCGGCGACCACTTCTTTCAGTTCAGTAACCTTGGCACGGTCGTACATACCTGCGTTCATAGCGGCTTTGAGATCGCCCGACTCGCCTTCCATTTGTACGCGCGAATCGACTACAATCCGCTGAGCGCGTTGAAACGTCTCGGGATCAACTTCGCGCAACTGCAAGCCTGTCGAGCCAATTGAGTTGACATGCCCGCCGGTTTCCATCCACTTGCCGCGGTAGGCAATCAGATCGTCTACGCCGGTTGTGTTGGTTGCGACCACGACCGTATCGACGTCTTTGACTGCTTGTTCAGGAGTCTCGACCGCAGTGATACGAATGCCCAGTTGCTCACTCATGCGCGTTGCAAAGCGTTCCCGGTTTGCCGGGGTAGGGCTAAAAACCCAGCCTGCTTCAATGGGTCGTACCGCACACACGGCTTGCAGATTCGTGCGCGCTTCAAGCCCAGAGCCGAGTACGCCGACCGTTTTGGCTTCGGGTGGTGCCATATACTTGGTGGCAATCCCGGTAGTCGCGCCGGTCCGGGCGGCAGTCAGATAGGCGGCATCCATGAGGGACAGGAGATTCCCGTCTTTTTCGTCATACACGGCGATGAGATAACGCACTCCGTGTTGAACCGAGCCGTGAAAGACCTTATAGCCCATAAGGCCGCTGGCACGCATAACGGTGGGCATAACGCGAAAGAAGCCGGTTGTCGTGGTGAGGTTGAGACGCGGCGGCAGATCGACCGTGGCATGGGCCTCTTCGAGTAGGCCTTCTTCGATAGCGTGGATCTGGGTCTTGATGTCCGTGGCTTGTTCGACGTCTTTGTTGGTGAGGAGTAAAGTCATAGCTTACTCTCTATTCAGGATTTCGCCCAATAAAAAATTCTTTGTCATCCTCAACCGGAACTTCCAAGCCTGAAGCGATCAGCCCCTGCCGCAACGGTTTCATCTGCCGATCATTGAGTCGCATAGTGGGCGTACGCAGCGGACCACCATTAAAACCACTCAGCCAGCCTTGGTATTTCCACAGCATGCGGTGCAGAAAGTTTGAGCCGGCAAGCATGCCCATGGCCTGCATACTTGCCTGCCGTGCTGGCTGGATTTGCCAATACAGGTCCATAGCCGCCTCAAACTGGCCGTCTTGGATCAGCCCGAGAATCCTAGGAATCATCGGTCCCCAGTATTCATAATTGCTCGTGCCCATGAACTGCATAGGTACGAGGCACGCCATGGGGAGGCCATTGCCCTCTATCGGTTCAGTCACAACCACCTGATCACTGAAACGTTTATAGACGTCCACAAATCCGCCGATGGACGGCATACCGCCTTCGGCTTTGATGGCCGCGATATTGGGAACGTCGTCTAGAAGACGCTTGATCAAATCCGGACCAAAGCCTGACGATGGGTGGATACGCTCAAAACCCCACAATGGTACGGGGAAAAGCATGACCGCCAAATTCGTGTTATCGCAAAACGCCTTCGTGTACCCATAAATCTCGTCAGCGTTTTCCGGATAAAACAACGGCGGGTAAGAGAGCAGTACCAGGTCTGCTCCTGCCTGCTCGGTTGCCTGAACCGCTTCAATGTTCTCTTCGATAGTATTAAAGCTGGCGTGATGGATGAGGTGGAGGTTGCTTCTGGACTCATCTGCGGCCCATTCGGTAAATTGTACATATTCGTCCAGTGTGGTGGCGGTTTCGGCAACGAGCAGCGTACCCCAGAAGCCGTACTCGATTTCTTTACGCACATCGTAGCGGATGGCTTTTTCATTCAGGCCGCGTAAGTCTTGAGTAAACGTCGGGGTTATGGTGTTGGCCACTCCTTTCATGTTTTCTTTGGCCCACTCTCGCGCTTCGTGCTTATGATATTTCGCCATGATCGTCCCCCCGTATTATTGGCCTTTGATAGAGTCCAAAAAGTTTGTGACTAATGCCTCACATTCGCTGCGTTTATCCGTTCCATAATAAAGAATGCGGTTATTAATAGGATCACCGGCAAAAAACCACTCGTATAATAACTGCCGTCCGCCAAACTGGGTACTGATAGCATCCCAGGCCAACTTCATAATGCGTACCCGCTCCTCAGCAGGCGTGTTACGACCGCGTAGATAGCGTGGCAACAGCTCTTGGAGGGCAGGATTGGCAAAGTCTTTCTCGGTTGGGGTCATGACCAGACCGCTACTCCCCACAAGGCGCATTATTTCAACCGCCCGCGTATGGACGAAGGGAAAAAAGATGCGCAAGGTAGTGATACCTAACATACCCTTGTCTGGTGCTCCAAACAGCGTGGCCAGCCCCGGTACGAAACTCTTTGTACTTGAGACAGCCTCAGAGGACGCTTCAACGTCACCTTCTCCGGCTTGGGCATTTGTCCATACTTCATGCGCGGTGGCGGTTACCAGACCGTCCGCCAGTTCAACATAGGAGACAAGTTCGCCCAATAGTTCTTGGTAGCGTACGATTTCTGTCCGTCCGATAGTCTGAGCCACGAGACAAGCCAGGCCGGTCATAAAGCGGAGTTTGACCGCACCCCGAATAACAGCCTGCAAAGCAAAATAGCCCGGCATACGTGGGGCGATGAGGTTATACGTCTCAACATCTCGCGCGGCAAACACACGCTCCCACGGCACTAAGACATTGTCGAAAATAGCGATCGCATCGCCTTCGTCGAAGCGACCGCTCAATGGCCGGTCAAAATTACCGGCACCCGTATCATAAGGCTCGCGGCAGATGAATTTGAGTCCTTGTGTGGCCATGGGAATGGAGAAACTGACGGTGTAGTCTTCTTGTCCCGGCCTGCGTGGCATATACGGGGCAACCCAAATGTCATCGCTGACCGGGGCCAGGGTGGACAACATACGCGCGCCTTTGACGACAATGCCTGCGTCCGTCTCTTTTACAATCTTTATACTTTCTTGGGCTTCGACGCCTTTCGTTTTGTCGATTTGCGGATCGACCAGGGTATGCGTCAGGCAGAGGTCCTTTTCTCGACACAGCTCATAGTACGCCCAAGCATTTTTACCGAACTGGGATTCATTCCGTCCCAGCCAGGATTTGATTGCAGCCATGTCGGCCACAAAGGCGTTCATGTAGTCGGGCAAGCGGCCCATCATGCCACAGGTCAGCTCACACCGAGCTGTTTCACCAAAGCGTCGTTTTTCAATGCCCTGCCAGCTTTCGGCTAAGACAAACGAGATGCTGACAGGCTCTCCGGAAGTCGGCGACGGATAGGTCAGGATATCTTGATACGTTTCCTCATGCTGCCGATCGTATAACTTGGCCATCTCTCGGATGACGCCCTGAAAGGGAGGATATTGCGTGACATCCCGGACAAGCTCGCCGTTGACATAGAGCTCGCGGTCATCGCGGAGTCCATCGATATATTCCCGGCCGGTGCGTGCTCCCATATGAACAATCTCCTGTGGCCCGAAAGCGGGGGCCTAGTCTACACAAAAGACTCCTGCTCTCGGTCGGCAAATGGATTTTTCTCCCTGCCTCTACACCCGGCTCAACCCTCTTTATGCTCTTCTGAGCGGCACTGAGTTTTGCCCACCAGGTTTTGGGCATCGAGTCTTTACTCGCAGTCTTCTTCCTGGCCGATCAGAAAATTGCGCACGATGCGCTGAAACGTCTCGCACTTTTCACGCATCGGCGTGTGCCCAGACTCAGCAATCACTGCCAGCTTTGCCCGGGGAATGGGCTCAGCCAGAACTTCGCGGTGTCGTAGCGGAACAAGCTTGTCTTCCCGGCCCCACACGACCAGGGTGTCGGCCCTGACGGTTTTGAGCCGCTGGGTGAGTTCGGGATCGGCGCACTGTCCCCGGACCAGCTCTGCTATCAAACAGCGACTCCGCCATTGGCGTTCAAACTCCTGGCCCTGGCGCAGATCTTCCAGGGCTCCGCCAAAATCTCCGGTGACCAGCACGACGCCGGTCTTGGCAAAAGATGCGCTGAGCAAGGTGTCTTCATCCAACCCGTTCAGGTTTGCGGCTGGAGCGGCGGATAGTTGTTTTGTCGCATTTTAACCAGTTGGCCAGTTCACTTTCGAGTAACGGTTCTTGATCATATTTCAACATTATCGACCTCTTTGAGTACCATGTGTTCCATTATATCCGTCAGCACTGTACCAGCGCGACCCCAAATTGATCACTCGTGCGACTTAGATCCGCCTCGTGCACGCGCATAGGCTGTTTAAATCTGGTTTCGGCTGTGTGCCCCGCTGGTTTTCGCACGTTCTCATGCAGGCTCCCCCGTGTGGCAGCGTAGCCTCTATTTCAGGGAGTAAAGAAAAGGGAGCAAAATTGAGGATGTCGGAGGCGTCACTGTGGGGTGCAGCAAGCTTCGATCTATGCCAAGTCCTCTCGTAGCGCTTTGGCAGCCGTCCCCATCGTTGGCGCCATTACTGGTTCGGCGGCTTACGCGGACGCCCGGGCCAGGTGCTCTCAGACGCGCGCAACGAGCGCGTCGGCTAGTGTATTTGCGGCGCGATTCGCGAGGTAAAAAGATCCAGCGATCTGTGGCTTTTCTCCGGACTCAACGAGCCCCAGGCGAACGAACCGACGAAATAATTGATCCCACTCTCCGTGACCAATCGCTGAATTTGATCGCGGACCGTGTCGATCGATCCGATCAGGATCGTTTCGCCCGCGAGGCAGGGTTCCCACGCGAAAAAATCGTCATAGGCGTGATCATTCTTCTGATGCCAGAGCTCCAGGATGGAGCGGTACCAATCATCGTACGCCGGCTTCGCGACCGCAAACGCTTCCTCTTCGGTTTCCGCCACATAGATTTGACGCATGGCGCCCAGTTTCATCTTGTCGGTCCCGCCATTAGCAATGTCAGCGGCGACTTCTCGATAGCGAGCTACGAGGTTCGTGATAAGCGACGGGGGGCCAAGGCTCATGAAGTGCATTCCTTCGCGGGCGGCAAATTCGACCCCGGATTCACTGAACGATGGATACCACAGCGGCGGATACGGCTCCTGGAACGGTTTCATCGTCATTGGTACATCTTGAAATTTGAAATGCTTGCCCGTGTAATTCAGGACCTCGTCGCTCATCCCCCGACGGAATATCTCGAGGACTTCGGTGAAGATCTCCCGGGTCTTTTCCGGATCTACATTGTAGGTGGCGATTTCGTACGGTGACACGCCGCGGCTGATGCCGAGTTCCATACGGCCGTTCGACAGGTGGTCCAGCATGCAGACTTCCTCGATGAGGCGCAGCGGATGATACATCGGTAACAAATACGCCATGGGGCTGAAGCGGATATGCTTCGTCCGCTGCGCGAGCGCCGCGAAGAACACCGATGGAGAGGGCGCCATACTGAGCGGGGTCGAATGGTGTTCCGCCAGATGATAGCCGTAGAAACCGGCCGTGTCCGCCGATTCGATCAGTTTGAGGCGCGACTCGTAGAGTTTAGCTACCGATTTCGGGCCGCGATCCACCCAGTCGAACATCCCGAATTCGATTTTTTTTGACATCACGGATTCTCCTTTCCCATACGTACCTGCACCACGCCGTCCCGAATCTTAGAAAACGGAAGACGGCACAGGTTTTCGGGCTGTTCCAGCTCATAATATAGAATCTGATCGGCTGCAAGAGACCTACTGGAATACCCCTCGTCGGGCCTGCGACCGTTCGCCCTACGGATTGAAACTCTTGAGCTTCTCTCCCACCGTCTCCCGCATCCGCTCTTGGCGCTCCTCCCACCAACCCGCATCTCCTCCTGCATCCGCAGTGCCGCATACAGTGCCCGCTGCGGATGATCTTCATGCGCAATCGATGCACCGAATAACGCAAAGATGCTGTCACCTAATACTTGGGCTACATGGCCATCGCGTCGATGCACGTAGTCCATCATCAGCTGCAGCGCTGGGCCGAAAATCGCTCTAGCGTCTTCTGGATCTAAGCCTTCACATAGCGCCGTGGAACCTTTGAGGTTCGCAAACAATGCGGTAATAGTTTTGCGTTCGCCGTCCGCTGCGCCACGGGGCTCCAGCGCCGCTTGTTCGACGCGAATACGCTCGGCGAAGTGTTGGGCGGTATACGTAGCTGGAGACTGGACTTCGGGCTGTGAGGGGGTTGCTTGAAGGGAAGTTGTGGCTTGACCGTCTCCGGTCCAGACCAGCATCTTTCCATCTTTGTCGACGGCGAGTTCCTTGATTTGTATGAGTTCTGCCTTTACATCTTCGACGTAATCATCGTCCAGCCCAAATTCCCGCTTGAGGGCACGATAGGAGACACTGCCCTGCTGCTGCAAGACCTCAATGACCTGACTGATCAACTCGTAGAACTTCACGAACCCGACTCCCCTCCCGGACCAGCTGAGATAAGAGCAAGAAATGGAGCAGAGGAAAACTCGACGGTGCGTTGTTTACGCAGCCATAAGACCGAACTGGGGCACTGGTGTGTTGGCGCAGTGAACGAGACTCTCTCCTCGCTATTTTTGTACTTCGCCAGATCGCACCGGCCCGCATTTCTTGTCTCACCCCCTTGTCTTCAATCCCTTCACTCATAATCCTCAAAAAACTCAGAATGCTGCCTTCCTGTGAGACTACGAGGAATCTGAGTATTTTGGGAGTTGGAACAAGAGCCAGCTGCGAGTTCGTAGGCAGGATGGTTGGGCATGTACTTTCCGCAGCCTGCCTGTAACTGACTCCGTGTGACAAACAAGCCGAAAAAAGTGGTCTATAAGGAAATACTGCGCGGCCTCGACAGCGCGCGAACACGGCACACGAATTTGTCAACTGCCGACTGGAACGTATGAAGGTATGGAAATCCATAGGTCAGCAGTCGTTTCGATGCCGACGAGTATACCTGCCAGCGCCTGACGCAAGGACCTAGTGCTGGTTTGCGCACTACTGCGTTCGCATCACGTGGGCGCATTCATAGACGCTTTAACGTAGAAAATGAGTTCCTTGAAGAACAGGCCTCTTTGCCTGGGGCGGAAATAAGAAACACTCAGTCGTCGTCTGTGTCTATGCGGAACGTGGCCGCCAGGGGCAGGTGATCAGACACGTCGATTCGGAATCGCTGCAGACTCTTGCCCATGGCGCGATCCACTCGCACCACTGCCAAACTCCCTTCTACGTATTCCTTTGTCCGGCCTGCAGTGATTGCGTAGCCATCGAGCAGATTGCCCGCCCCGGAAGACGAAATGTGTGAAGAGGCTGCACGCAGATCGTGCGACGAGATGAAGTCCAAAAAGCCGCTTGGACTCAGATTGTGAAAGTTGCTGATGTCTTGGCCAGGGATCATGTTATAATCCCCGACGAGGAGGACATCTTTTTCCGCCTGCCCGTCAGTCTCACGCCTGATAAACCGGGCAATGGCCTGTGTTTGACGGTCCCGCGTTGCGCGTTGCGGTGATCCCCGGCCGGCCTGTAGGTGTACTGCAATGAGCAGAAAATCAAATTCTCCGACCTGGGCATCAACGGCCAGCGCTCTGGGGAGATGGCCCTTGCCATCATCCGAATCAGGAACGAGCCGGGGGTTTTCAACGGACACATCGCATTTGTGGATGACGGTTATATCTTGGCCGGCGATCTGGTTGACTGTCTTCTTTTCGTAGCAGACGCCGGTGTCGGCGAGCTTGTTGATGAGCGTTTCAACGCGTGAGCTTGAATTGATTTCGACCAAGGCAAGAATTTCTGCATCAAGGATCGCAAGCGCCTTGGCTTGCCCTTCTGCCTGATCTTGTGGGATGCCTGAAGAGCCATTCAGGTTCCACGCTGCGATCCGGGCTGTCACTCGCTCAAATTTTGGCGTTTGGGCATAGATGGCCGTCGTCGCCAGAGTAAACGATGTCGCCAGTCCTACAGCTAGTCTCAGCACCCGCCCAGCGCCTCCTTTCCCGGAGCTGTTCGCTCGCCAGCTAACTGAGGACCAGCAGCGCGTAGCAACCGTCGCCTGCTTGGTATGGGCCGAGGAAGACGAAAATTCGTGAGAGGAACCGGGTTTATCATGTGGTTCGGGAATCATAGCTTCCTTGGGCGAGATTTGGTGAACAGCACGATCTTGTGGCGGTTATAGCCGATATGGTGTTCGACTTGGATTATTTTAAGGTCGGGTTCGGTAGCGCCAGCACTCTCCTCCCAACCAGCAGTAGACAATACGTCATCAGTGCTAATTGCCGCAAAAGGGGCATTGGAGAAACCCGTGTCAGGAAAGCGCTTGAACATTTCTGCTTGGTTGTCTTTGTAGATCTCTAAAACATAGTCCATACATACCTCAACTCATGTAGACGAATGCAGCCCGGTTAGTGATGGGTTGGAGGGCGAACAATCCCATCCTTCTCGTTTAGCTTATTTCTGCATGAAAATATCCTGAATAGGTTGCAACAATATCTCTATGCGCAAGCGGGATGCCGTGCGGGGGGCCAAGATAGCCGTTCGCACTGATCTCGGCCTCAGCAGCCGGTGCCTCTCGGAGGACGTGCTCGGCGCCGACAGTGATATAGCTATTGAGCTTGGATTCGATGGCTTGGATGCGGTCGAGGTAGGCTTGCGTGACCTTAACCGGGGATACCATCCGCGTTTTGATCTGCTCGACGAGTTGTGCCAGGGATAGAAAACAGAGTTCATTCGTTGCCGTGATAATCCCCTCTCTTTTGTCAGGCGGACAGTACCACACTCCGTACGAGAAAGGAAAATCACCAACAGAGAGATAATGGAGACAAGAAAGGGCCTGGACGGCTTGCAGCCGCCAAGGCTACCGCGCCAAGGAAGAGGAATAATGTTTGGAATAGGACACCCACTCAGCTCTCGGGAGGGGTGCCCCTACAATCCTATTCGCTTATTCGATCCGATACACGCGCGCGGCAGTGTCGTGGATGAGTTTCTGACGATCGGTGTCTGACAACTCACTAAAGGTGTCTTTGATGAACTCCTGCGAACGAGGCCAGATGGCAGCTGTGTGGGGATAGTCCGAAGACCACATGGCGTTATCCGCAGCATAGCGGTGATAGCCATCGAGTAAGATGGGTTCCTCGATAAAGGTCGCGTATACTTGACGTTTCACATAGTCGCTCGGCTTCATGCTCAACTTGACCGACGAGACCGCTCCGATCCGTCTGTGGGCAAAATCCATCCGCCACATAAAATACGGCATCCAGGCTACGTCATTCTCAGCCGAAACGATGGTGAGCTTAGGAAAGCGCTCCAGCACTCCGCCCAAGACAAACACCGCAATTGAGCGCTCCACTTCGTGATGTAGCGTGGAGACCTGCAGCGCCAGATTATCTGCAAAGAAGTCAATGCCCCTGCCCTTACGGCCGGTCAGGATGTGCAGAGAAAGAGGCATGTTGAGCTCTGAGGCTGCCGCCCAAAACGGATCATAGTCCGTATGGCTATATGGCCGATCATCAGGTGGCTCGGCCCAGATCATTGCGCCCCGCACGCCCTTTTTGGCGATGCGCTCAAGCTCCTTGGTGCCTGCCTCGATATCTTCAAGGGCGATGAGTCCGAGCGGCAAGAGCCGCTTTGGATCATGGCTGCAATACTCAACGGACCAGTCATTGTACGCTCGAAAACAGGCGTCTCGCAGCTCGACATTGTCCAGACCGTATAGCGGCATACCCATTGAGGTGTAGATCACCTCGGCCTCCAGACCGTCACGCTCCTGATCCTTAATGCGAGCAGCGGGATCCCAGACGCTCGCCGGGGCGGCCTCAAAGCCCTTCCTGGTGTGTTCCGCCAACTCCTCTGTGGGTACGCCCGCGCCAAAGAATCCGGCTACAGGTATAGGGTTAATGTTCTCGCACACAAAGAACTCTCCCTTTTTCCCATTGAGCCCTTTCACTGTGTGCGGAGCCTTGTCACGAAATTTCTTGTCCAGCCGCTCCGCCCACATCTCAGGCGGCTCTACGAAGTGCGAATCTGCCGAAATAACTCCAGACTGTGCCATAGTTCCCCTCCCTGGCTAGTAGGTGCTTATCCCGAAACGAACGACGAACGAGATCTTCCTGTCGCTACTACGTCCCCACTAGCACGCCTGGTGCTGGGGTCAAGAGGAACGTAACGATTGAGTAGGGGATAGCTTGGAGTTCCTCCCACCTTGAGAGAGAAGGCTATGCCTGTCCGCAATTGCGTTGTCACACACCGTAGACCTGGGCCGCATTTTCTCCAACGATTTTCTGACGCGTCGATGCAGACAGCGGCTCCACTAGCTCGCGCAGCTCATCCATGTAGTTGCCTGGGTGGTCGAAGCGTGGGATATCTGACGCCCAAAAGAATTTGACCGCTTCCACAAAGTCCACAATGTGACCAAATGCCTTTTCGCCGGGATCCCCGGACACTCAGCACTGTCGATAAAAATAATAACTTGGCTTCTCTCTCAGCCGGACCGTATCCCCGAAGGGACTTTCATATACCGCATGCATCTGGTTGAGCAAATATCCGGCGCACCCAGCTCCAGACTCTAGGACAATGATTTTCACCTTGGGAAAGCGGCCAAACAACCCATACTGTAACAGGGCGGTAAACGCCGGCAGTCGTCCCTGGGCACCGTGGACATTATAATGCCACAGCGCCCACTCCTGCAGATCGCGGAAGCGCTGATGAACCCGGTTGGTGGGTGGTTCCCCACTCGGATGAATTCCCACTGGCACGTCCAGTTTCTGGGCCTTGGCCCAGAACGGATCGTAATCGGCTTGGGCGTGCGACTTATTGGTCGGCGTAAAGGGCACAAAAAAGACCCCCCTTGGCGCCAGCCTTGACCGCCCGCTTTAGCTCGCGCGCCGCCTCTTGAGGATCGCCAAAGAACAATTGAGCAAGCGGGATGAGGCGACCACCCGAGTCCGAGCAAAACTCCACTATCCAGCGGTTTTACGCCCGCGCATAGGCAGCCTGTAACTTGAGGTCCTCAACATCTTCTGTATTCCATGCCACCCCAAGAGTCGGATAGAGGATCGCCTTATCGAGGCCGTCTTGATCCAGGAGCGCAACCGGCTCTTTCGGGTCCATTGAGCCAAATGGGGCTTGGTTCACATAGGTTCGATCGGGATGCGGTTCAAGGGCTTCGCCGCTCTTGCCCATGGCTCCCGACCGGGCTAACTGCCCAGCCGTACGGTGCTTGGATGGCCCACCGCCAATTTCCAGTATTTTCAACCCACCCTGAACTTTGCTAATACGGATCACCCGGTCCCGATATTGGGGATCAATGTATTTTTCCCACACATCGGGCGGCTCGAGGATATGGCCACCTGCATCAATCGCTCCGCCATGCGGAAAGCCTTCATTTTTTGTCATCTCGTTCCCTCCTCCTGATGAAAGAGTGGCGTGCTCCGGGCGCAGATAACGTTAGGTGCCCGACGGGAGATATGAGGCGTGTATAGCCACCTCCTGCCGCTTTCCGGCGACCTTTGCAAAAGTGAACGTCCAACGCGCAAAAACTGTCCAGGTCTCGGCGTTGGAAAAATTCGCCTCCGCGAGCTGACGAAGAGTGGCTTTCCCATCTCCCGCGAATGACGAGAAGGGCGGGAAGATGACGATTTGGTCGTGCCAAAAAGACGAATAGGCGTTGGCGTCGCGCTTGCTAATCGCAGCGACTATTTGTTTAAAGGTCGCTGCAAGTTGATCGATGTCTGCCATATCTTCCCCCTGCGTGTGGGGCTGTAGTGAAGCAGCCCGATTCGCGCGCAAAGCCGGCCACCCCATGGCCACACCATTTTGTTCAAAGCCAGAAAAGCCTTTCACAGGAGGGAGGCTAATGTTTGATGCTTTATAGAGTGATTGGGGACCTCTTAGCGTTTCCATTGTAAGCTATTGAAATCACCGGGGAAAACGATACTCTCGATTTGCTTCGAAGCAGGACTACGATCGGAGGGACGATAATGGAGAATCAACCTGTTTATCTTGAAACCCACGGCGAAGTTGCCGTGCTGGTGCTCAATCGACAGGACAAGTTAAACGCCCTGAACGTAACAGTCTGGGAGGGGATAAAGAAATTTGCTGACGAGGTGGCGGACAATCCTGATATCAAAGTTCTGATCATTCGTGGCGTTACCTCACACGTGTTTTCAGCCGGTGCAGATATCAGCGAGTTTCCTAAGATCCACGCTACACCGGAAACAGTGAAACAGTCCGAGGAGACGACACGGGCTACCTTTGACGCCGTCACTAACCTGACTAAGCCAGTGATTGCGCTGGTGTCTGGCTATTGTTTCGGCGGTGGTTGTGCGCTCGCGCTGGCATGTGACATCCGTTATGCGGACCGAACGGCCAAATTCTGCATCCCGCCTGCACGGCTGGGCGTGGCCTACACGCTACGCGAAACGAGACGGCTGGTCGATCTCGTCGGTCCCTCGAAAGCCAAAGAGATGCTTATGGGCGCTAAGGTCATTGAGGCGGACGAAGCCCTGGCTTGCGGCATCGCGACACGGCTTTTCCAAGTCGAAGACTTAGAGCGAGAAACGTTCGCCTTTGCACAGCAACTCTGCCAGCTGTCACAGTTCACAATCCGTGCGGTGAAAACCATTGTGAACGAAATTACCGCAGGCGAGACAGACGACAACGCGGTCAGCCGCCGTCTCCGCGCCGAGGCTTTCGAAGGACCTGATTACAGGGAAGGGAGGGATGCATTTCTGGAGAAGCGCATCCCGAAGTTCGGCTATCGTTAGGGGGTTTTTAGTTACTAATCATGTCGTACTCAGCATGAGTGCCGATTCAGATCCAGTTGATGCCGCCTTCTTCGTCAACTCCTAGCGCTCGGTAATGATCACCTATGCAGACCGACTTCGGCGATAAGACGGTCGACCTTCCCGGAGTCTGCCTCAATCTGTTTATCCCAAAGCTGACGGTCCAGTTCGATAAACCAGGTACGGAACTTCGCTAAGTTCCCTGGTGGGAGCTGCGAGACCTGTTGTTCGAGTTGCTCAAGTTCGCTCATTTCGCAGCGTCCACTATCGAGTCTGTCGGGCAACTCTACGTCGGCTCCCGATTGTTGGCTAATGTCAGGGCTCGAAGCATACAAAAAGGCCGAGGCAGATGCCCCGGCCTTCATCTTTTCACGTACAGAAGTTTTTACAGTTCTTTCAGGCTATGTCGACGTGCTCATCTCATTCTAAACCATAGATTCGCGCCGCTGTGTCACGCACGATCTTCCGGCGCTGTTCGTCTGGCAGGTTTCCGAAGCGCTTTGCGACGATCTGCTGAGAGCGCGGGTAGGTCGCAGCGGTATGCGGATAGTCGGACGACCACATGATATTGTCCGGCCCATAGCGATCGAGCGAGTCTACGAACACGGGATCGGCAATGAAGGTCGCATAGACCTGGCGTTTGATGTATTCACTGGCGCGCAAGGGCAGCTTCATATTGCCAAGCGCGCCCAGGCGGTGCTGTACCGTATCGAGCCGATACATGAAATAGGCCATCCAGCCGACATCGTTTTCCGCTGAGACGATTTTGAGACGTGGGAATTTTTCGAGCACGCCACCGTATACGAGCACGGAAATCGAACGCTCGATCTGATGATGCAGGTTAGCCAGCGAGAGTAGGAAATCTTTGCCGCCAGCCGGATTCGCACCAGTCCCACTGCGGGCGGTCAGGATATGCAACGACAGCGGCATATCCAGATCCTGCGCCGCAGCCCAGAACGGCTCGTATTCAGGATGGCTGTAAGGGCGATCCCCGGGCGGCTCGGCCCAGATCATGGCGCCGCGCATACCCTTCTTGGCAATGCGCTGCAGCTCATCTACTGCCGAAGGGATATCCTCAAGCGTGATGAGACCGAGTGGGATGAGACGTTTCAGGTCGTAACTGCAATACTCTGTGGCCCAGTCGTTGAACGCGCGAAAGCAGGCAAAGCGCAGTTCCGCGTCATCGAGCCCGAACAGCGGCATGCCCATAGAGGTGTAAATCACTTCGGCATCCACGCAGTCACGGTCCTGATCGGCAATGCGGTAAGAAGCATCCCAGACGCTCTTGGGTGCTTCGTCAAAGCCTTTTTTGTTGTGCTCAGGCAGTTCGGCCGAAGGCACCCCAGCGCCGAAAAAACCGGCGACCGACATGGGGGTGATGTTCTCGCACACGAACCACTCCCCAGCCCGGCCTTTGTAGCCTTTCACCGTGTGGGGTGCGCGGTTACGAAATTTCTTGTCCAGCCGTTCTGCCCACATCGTAGGCGGTTCGACAAAATGTGAGTCCGCTGAAATAAGGTTGTACTCTGCCATGACGTTGCCCTCCTTTAAGTCCTGTCGATAGCTCTCCCGTTTTACGGGAGATTTCCCGTATTTGCTAGGTCTCGGCATGACAAAATCCCTAGAGCTAAGCCGGTGCAAAGGACGGGCCGACCGAGGAAGACAAGACGGGTTGAAACACGGGACGGAATGCAAGACAATTACGAGATTGGAGGTCAGTATGCCAGCAGAATGGATCCAAGCGTGGGCAAGCCTGGGGCAACGCTGATCGGGCTATCGCTCGTCATTATCACGACGATGGGCCTAAAGCAGATCCGCGATGCCTCAAAGCAACGCAATGATCAGGTTGACCAAATGGAAGCGCAGAGCAATGCCCTCGTCACCGGGCTGACGGCGCAAACCGCTGCACTGGAAAAGCTCTTGGAGAGAAAATAACAAAAACCCCAGCTGGTCCCAGGACGCGGCCCGAGATTCCGACCGTGGCCCAGACCGGCCAGGCTGCAAGTAACGACACGAGCAATACGTGGAAAACGATGAGATATCTCATCGTTCTTCCCTCCTTCATCAGTCTGTGAGCGATGCCTCACCAAGCGGGTGCGATCTAGCCAGGAGTGTTTCGCTTGATAAAGGGACAACTGCATAAGCAGACGCAGCCCAGGGTCGGTTGAGTCGAGTCGAGTAAGTGGAGCACAGGTTTTGGGGCGGACGATCCACTGAGAAGCCTTGCCTTATGTCTCCCGCATGGTCTATATGAAGAAGTATGCAATACGATCTACTGATTAAGAACGGAACTGTTGTCGATGGCTCAGGGATGCCGCGCTTTCAGGCGGATGTAGGCATTGTCCAGGGCAAAATCGCCGCCATTGGTAGAATCCGCGCTGGCGCGAAAGAGATCATCGATGCTGAGGGCCACGCTGTCAGCCCAGGCTTCATCGATGGCCATACCCATATGGACGCCCAGGTGTTCTGGGATCCGCTGGGTACCTGTTCCTGCTGGCATGGCATTACCAGCGTGGTGATGGGCAACTGCGGCTTCTCCCTTGCCCCGTGCAGCGAAGAAAACAAACTCATGGTGATACGGAATCTGGAGCGAGCGGAAGACATTTCGCCCGAAGCCATGCAGGCCGGCATCAAGTGGAGCTGGACCACCTATCCTGAATATTTGGATGCTGTTGAGGGGCTGCCCAAAGGCATTAACTACGCTGCTTATATCGGTCATTCCGCACTGCGTACCTATGTGATGGGCGACCGGGCGTTTACCGACGAAGCAACACCAGATGATCTGGATGCGATGAAGCGCGAAGTACGCAGCGCCATTCAAGCCGGCGCAGCCGGTTTTACGACCTCGCGTACGCGCAACCATCAGACACCAGACGGCCAACCGGTTGCGAGTCGTTTGGCGACGTGGCAAGAGGTGCGTCAATTGGTCGGTGTGCTAGGTGAGCTGAACGCGGGCGTATTTGAAATCGCGGGTGAAGATACCGGGCTCAATCCCGAACGGATCAAAGATTACTGTGACCGGCTGAAATCCCTGGCAGTGGACACAGGGGTGCCAGTCACGTTTGGCATGTTTAGTGCCCCCAAGGCTCCCGACTATTGGAGGCCGTTCTTCGCCCTGGCAGATGAAACCGCCGCCGCCGGCGGCCGCATGTTTATACAGGTCCACAGCCGTGCCATAAGTGTGCTCCAGTCGTTTGAGACCGTGACCTCGTTCGATAAGCTACCGGTCTGGTGTGACATCCGCAAACTGTCACTGGCAGAACAGGAAACTGCCCTGCGCAATCCTGAAATGCGTCAGAAGTTAGTTGAGTCAGCCAATAACCCCGAGCAGGGCGGCAGCCGCGCAGTTGGAGCCGAAGCCCGAGCGGCCAATTTTAAATGGATGTTTCCTATTATGGACAAGGCCGTGCCACCGTACCAATCGATGGCGGAGATTGCGGCTGAGCGGAATCAGGACCCGGTTGAGACATATATCGATCTCGCCCTGGAAAAGGGCCTGAAACGCTTCTTCATGCAGCCGCTGACGAACACCCATGAGCCCAGCACATTAGAGATGATGCAGCATCCGCGCTCGGTGATTACCTTTTCAGATTCTGGTGCCCATGTGTCGCAGATCATGGATTCGTCTTTGCAGACCCATCTATTGAGCCACTGGGTGCGTGAAAAAGAGGCTATGACCTTGGAAGACGCTGTCCGACAGCTCAGCTTCGTGCCAGCGTCTCATTGGGGTTTAACCGGCCGGGGACTGCTGCGCGAGGGCTGGAATGCGGACTTGGCGATCTTTAACCCCGACACAGTTGAGCCACAAGTACCGGAACTCAGCCATGACCTGCCCTCCGGCGCCCGCCGGCTGAAGCAGAAGGCGAATGGCTTTCTTGCCACGGTCGTGAATGGTGAAGTCGTTCTACGCAACAACGAACACACTGGCGCTTTGCCGGGGCAGTTGCTGCGTGGACCGTTGGCGCAGCGTTAAAAGCTCTTCTGGGACAGACACGCGTGTTTTGCGTGTCTGTCCCTCAGTTCTCACTGCGCCATATACCCGCCATCCACAGGCATAGGGTGTCCGGTCACAAAAGAAGCGGCATCAGAGCAGAGCCACATGGCTGCCTCGGCTATCTCCTCAGGTTTCCCCAAACGTCCGTTGGGCTGGGCAGCCGCCATCTTCTCAAGGACTTGGCCGGCTACCTGCTGGAGCATCGGGGTATCGATTGGTCCCGGACAGACTGCATTGACCCGGATGCCAGACTTGGCATACTCAAGCGCCGCCGTCTTTGTCAGACCGACTACCCCATGCTTGCTGGCTACATAGGCTCCTGTACGCCGCACGCCAATGAGCCCGGCGTCAGAGGCCGTGTTCACGATTGCCCCGCCCCCGTGTTGCAGCATAGCTGGGATTTCATACTTCATACACAGCCAGACACCCTTTAAGTTGATGGCCAAGATCTGATCCCAATTCTCCTCAGTGTCATCAGCGACTCGCGCCGTTCGCCCCGCAATGCCGGCGTTGTTGTGGGCGCAATCCAGCCGGCCATAGGTTTCAACTGTTTTGGCAATGAGCGCCTCGACTTCAGCCGGCTGCGACACGTTTGCTTTGACAAAAACGGCCTCTCCAGCGGCTTGCTGAATCAGGCGGACCGTCTCTTCTCCACCTGCAACACTTACATCAGAAACAACAACCTGTGCGCCTTCCCGCGCGAATGCGAGTGCCGAGGCTCTCCCTATCCCCGAGCCACTCCCGGTAACGAGCGCGATTTTTCCTGTCACAAGACCTGCCATAGTGTTCTCTCCTTTTCTCCTACTAATGACCGCTCAGGTGTATGCGTGGCTGATTACTTCACCATTCGCTTTGGATCAGGCTGTTGATGCCCCAATACGGGATGCGGCTGATAGGGCGCCTCCATTGCCGCCACTTCCTCAGCGCTGAGCGTGATATCAACTGTCTCGAAAATCTCTTGGAGATGACGGGTTTTCGTCGCCCCGACAATCGGCGCAACCACGCCCGGGGCCTGTAGCACCCAGGCGCACGCAATCTGCGTTGGCGTCACCCCGTGCTCCTGAGCAACTTTTTGGACTGCGGCTGCGACCTCTTCGTCGCTGTCGTTGAAATACATCGCTCGTGTCATCTTGTCCGTCTGCGCCCGTTTGGTCGGCCCCTGGCCTGGCTCCATGGTGCGATTCCCAGCGAAAAATCCACGCGCTAACGGACTCCACGGAATCAAGGCAACGTCTAGGTCTATGCATACCGGGTTCATCTCACGTTCTTCCTCACGGTAGATGAGGTTGTAGTGGTTCTGCATAGTGACGAAGCGGTGCCAGCCGTGCTCTTTTGCGAGGTGCAGGGCCTTGGAGAACTGCCACGCCGCCATGCTGCTGGCGCCGAGATAGCGCACCTTGCCCGCGCGTACGAGGGAATCGAGCGCTTCCAGTGTTTCTTCAATCGGTGTGGAAAAGTCCCAGCGGTGGATCTGGTACAGGTCAATATAATCCATTTTGAGCCGACGCAGGGAATTCTCACACGCTTCGATAATATGCTTGCGACTTAGCCCACGCCTGTTGGGCCCCGGTCCCATGGGGCCGTTGACCTTGGTGGCGACTACAATATCGTCACGCGAGGCTATTTCACCCAGCCAGCGTCCGGTGATCTCCTCGCTGGTACCGATTGAATAAACATCGGCAGTATCAAAAAAGGTGATGCCCGCTTCGAGCGCGGCGGCGAAGTGTTCGCGTGCCTCGTCCTCGCCAACGGTCCAGTCGCGCCATTTCCCGTCCCCGTAGCTCATACAGCCAAGACAGATGCGTGAGACCGTCATGCCAGTATTACCAAGTTTTGTGTACTGCATACATGCTCCAATCTGGACTCTCCCCCAATATGATATTTTTTGTGGACGGCAATGCTCCGTCAAGAAGGAAGACTCACGCTACACTTGTCCACGTCGCACGGTCTGTCAAGCATGCAGCAAAGAAGAGTATGATACCCAGGATTTGCAAGAGGCCAAGATGCTGTGAAAAAAATGCAGTACGTGAACTTAGGAGAAAGTATGCTGAAATGGACGGCGACGGTTAGACGGCAAGAGCACGTTTCGCATGACGAACTCGTAGATGTATGGGAGCACGTCCACGCTCCGCATGTGGTCAAGATCGCGAAGCCGGAGCGTTATCGGATTACGTTCTTCGACTCCCAAGACGCGCCTTATGATCCCGGGCTGGATGGCATGGCTGAATTATGGTTTCGGGATAAAGGCTATTTCGATACCACGGTTGGACGTGAGGCCGCGCGGGAAATCCTTGCCGACGGCTTCAACGAGTATGCCGGTACGGGTAAGGGAACGTGGTTGTCCGTGACCGACCACGTCAACGTGGATTGTCCCACGGATCGCGACATGACGAAGCTGGTCTATTTTGTCAAACGGCGGCCGGAAATCGACCGGTCCGACTTGGACAAATACTGGCTCGACGTGCATATCGCCAACGTTGCGGCTGCCGTCAATAGAACACCCACGGGGTGCGCTATAGCATCGACCTGGTAAACCCTAAGCGCGACGTAGTCCATGACGGCATCGCTCAGCTGACGTTTGACAGTACGGACGCGCGCCTTGACGACTTGCAGGGCTTTGAGCCCGACGGATTTGGCGAACTGGTCAAGCCGCTGCTAGTGCCCGTGGATGTGAGCTTCGTATCGTGGACTGAGGCTGTTAGTTCCAGATCAACGGATGACGAACGGAGAATAAAATGGACAAACGGAGGATACAATGAAGGTAGAAAACGCAGTGTATCCGACCTCAGGACAAATGCAGGCAATCGCGGATCAGACAGGGCAGGGATCATTTGTTATGGTCAATCTGCTCAAGTTTCGTGATAAGGCCGTTTATACGGACGGCCGGCCAGACAGCGTCTCGGGTGCAGAGGCCTATAAACGCTATGCCGAGAAGATGAAAGTCATCGTCGAACGCGAAGGCGGGCGGTTTGTGTTCGGCGGTGAGGTGCAAGGGTTAGTGATCGGAGAGGTGGACGAGCTGTGGGACATTGTTGGGCTTATGGAATACACCTCGCGAGAGGAGTTCATGCGGATCGTCACGTTGCCCGAGGTGCAAGAGATCAGTGTCCACCGGGAAGCCGGCTTGGCCGGCCAGCTACTGATCCAGACCACCTTCACCTTCTGAGTCATATAAAGACAAGGAGATCTGTATGCCCACTATGCCCATGACGGAGCACACAACGAAAACGGACTCGCATACAACCTTTTATCTTGCTGCCGGACCTGAAGACGGACCAGTTGTGATCTTTACCCACGGCTGGCCTGAGCTGTCCATCAGTTGGAGACATCAACTGCCCGCTCTTGCCGCGCTGGGGTTTCGTGCTATCGCGCCGGATATGCGCGGGTATGGACGTTCGTCCGTATACGATCAGCATAGTGATTATGCGCAGGAACTCATCGTGCATGACATGATGGGGTTATTAGACTCGTTGGGACAAGACACAGCCGTATGGGTAGGACACGATTGGGGCAGTCCGGTTGCCTGGAATATCGCCAGCCACCACCCTGACCGGTGCCGTGCCGTCGCAAATTTGTGTGTTCCGTACTACACGCTTGAACGCGGCCTTGAGCATGCACTGACCCTGGCCGATCGGGACCTGTATCCAGAAGGCGAGTTCCCGGCGGCGCAGTGGGATTATATGCGCCACTATGAAGAGAGTTTTGATGAGGCCATCGCGTCTATGGACGCGCATGTGTATAAGGCCGTCAAACTGTTTTTTCGCAAGGGCGACCCAGAGGGCGAGGGGAAGCGAGCATTCACATCAACGGCCCGCCGGAATCACGGTATGCTTGGCGGACGCGAGATTCCCGACTTTCCGCGCGACGCTGATGTTGTCACCGAGGAAGACCTCAGTGTGTATACCTCCGCGCTGGAGCGTAATGGATTTTTTGGCCCCTCCTCGTGGTATATGAATCACACGGCCAACGCGGCGTACGCCGAGACCGCGCAGAATGAGGGCTATCTCGATATGCCCGCTTTATTTCTTGCCGCGCAGTACGATTATGTATGCGAGTGCATCCATTCGCGGCTGGCTGAACCCATGCGCACCTATTGTCGTAACCTAACACAGCAGACAATACGCTCAGGCCACTGGATGGCTCAGGAAAAACCTGTTGAGGTGAACGCCGCTTTAGTACAGTGGCTGGTCACGGCAGTTCCCGATGTTTGGCCGCGTCCAAAGTAAGCAGGTGAGTAGGTGAAATCGAGGCGCCCGGCCGGACCAGCCGAGCCCCCCTACAAAAATGGATATCCGGTGCCGAAAATCACTACGCCACTTCAAAAAGGCCCGCTGCGCCCATTCCGCCGCCCACACACATAGTGATGACAACGTTGCGCACGCCGCGTCGTTTACCTTCGATCAGCGCATGCCCGACCATGCGCGAGCCGCTCATGCCGTACGGATGGCCGATCGAGATTGCCCCACCGTTCACATTCAGCCGCTCGTTCGGAATCCCAAGCCGATCGCGGCAGTAGATGACCTGACAGGCGAAAGCTTCGTTGAGTTCCCAGAGGTCGATATCATCCATGCTGAGGCCATTGCGTTCGAGTAGCTTAGGCACGGCAAAAACTGGTCCAATGCCCATCTCGTCCGGCTCGCAACCGGCGACCGACATACCGCGGTAAATGCCCAAGGGCTGCAGACCGCGTTGCTCGGCCTGTTTACGCTCCATGAGGACGCAAGCGGAAACACCGTCTGACAGCTGGCTGGCATTCCCAGCGGTGATGAATCCGCCTTCGCCCATGACCGGTCGCAGGGCGGCTAAGCCTGGGGCGTTTGTGCTCGGCCGATTACACTCGTCCCGCTCCAGCGTGATTTCCTGGCGCGTGGTTTCACCGGTCTCTTTGTCTGTGAATAGCTTGGTCGTAGTACAAGGGATAATCTCGTCGTCGAAACGTCCAGCCTGCTGGGCTTCGGCCGTCCGTTGTTGACTCTGGAGTGAATATTCGTCCTGCGCCTCGCGCGAGACATTATAGCGTTTTGCGACGACCTCGGCCGTATCGATCATGGCCATATATAAGTCCGGCGCCTTCTCCAAAGCAACGGCGTCTTCATTACGGTACTCGTTCTGGTGATCGTTCTGCACCAGGCTGATCGATTCCAGCCCACCGGCAACTACCGTTTGCATGCCATCGGTGACAATCTGTTTGGCCGCCATAGAAATGCTCATCAAGCCTGAGGAACATTGACGATCAATCGTTTGGCCAGAAACCGTGACGGGTAGTCCTGCAGCAAGGCCACATTGCCGTGCCACATTATAACCCTGACTGCCTTCTTGGAGCGCTGCCCCCATAATAAGGTCGTCGATCTCGCTAGGCTCTACCTTTGCACGATTAATGGCTTCTTTCAGGACTGGCGCGGCCATGGTCGGCGTAGTGGTATCATTGAATGCGCCGCGGTAGGCTTTTCCAATGGGTGTCCGGACGGTGGATACGATGACTGCTTCTCTCATAATAAACTCCTCTCTATTTTCTACGGTACCGGGAATTAGTAGCAGTTCAGGGTACTTCCTCCAACCTAGCGTAAGACCTTTTGTCACTTGAGACCACTTGAGACAACGTCGATATTTTCTCATGGGAAGGAAGGAGCCCTCCTATGTCTGATATTGGACTCACCCATATCGCCACTGCTCGTTACGAATATGGAAATGAGCATGACCTTCTATGCGACCTGTGCCCGCATTCAGATAGTCCATCGTCGGACTGATCCGGACGGGACTGAGGTGGTCTTGCTTAGCGACCGAACGCGTCCGTTCTTGAAATAGCTTTTGGACAGGAGGTCGCCCTGAAAGTAGCCCAGTCTGAGCCAATAGAGTCCCGTAGGCCAGGTCAGCGGAGTGTAACTCGACACCACCGAGGGCTGAATTCCTTGTTTAAGGAGACGGATGGAGTATGCCACCCACCGACAGGTTGCCGGTGGGCTAGCTAGTATTCAGAGCGACCCCAAAAATTTATCCAAAGCCCGACTATCTTCACGCGGAAGACTCATCGCTTTATCTCTTGCTGCTGCTGCCTCACCTCCATGAAAGAGCAGCATCTGACGGAAATTGGCTGCTCGGGCATCATGCATCAGCTTGTTTTTGCGAAACCGGAGTCCCCACAGCGGTATGGTTCGATATTCTGCGCTAGATCCCCCGTGCAACGGGACGCCGTCGTCGAGCCCTAGACCCAAGTCGTGGAGGAGGAAGTCTGAATACGGCATGATCGTCTTATTGTGCAGAGCCGTGACATCGACGACCTCACCGCTAGCCGTGGTGAACGGACCCGGCGCAGTCGCAAATGAAGGCGTATGGCAGTCCGCACATCCAATCTCTGCGAAGACTTGTTCGCCAAGCAGAACGTCTTCGTTTATTTCTCCACGTGGAGGTGGAGCAAGAAAGCGGATAAAGTTGAGAACGTTCTCTATAGACTGAGAGATCTCAGGATTTTCGCCTTTCGTAATGCCAAGTTCCAGAGCAAATCCATTCGTGACAAACTGTCTGAGGCTCGCAACATGATTTTGTGAACCAAACCGCTGGATGCGACCGTCTTCGGTGAATACACTCTTTCCACCGTTTTGGGCGGCGACGGCTGCTATTTGACTGTCCGGAATGGCCTCGGCCAAGCCTAGGCCGTAGAGCGGAGGAATTTTGCGCAGCGAGAAATTTGTTGTTGCGGCTGGAATAAGTTCTCTTGGTTCCCGACGGATGGCTTTTACTTGGAGCAGCGGTCCTCCTTCGAGTTCGAGCAGATCGCTACCATGCGCAAAGTTGAAATTACTCCGATAGCGAGGACCTGAGCCGCCTACCGACGGCTGACGATGGCAAGAATGGCACGAGTTTTCATTGAATTGTGGCCCAAGCCCATCCCGAATGCGAAAGTGTCGCTCGAACTCCTCTAGCCCGGCCTCGTACAAGCTGAGCTGCAGACCGGAAAGGCCAGCTAAAGGCTGAGAAATACCTGCTTTATCTTGGCAAGAACGGCACGAGTTTTCATTGAATTGTGGCCCAAGCTCATCCCGAGATTGCGGCCCAAGCTCATCCCGAGATTGTGGCCCAAGCTCATCCCGAGTGCGAAAGTGTCGCTCGAACTCCCCTAGCCCTGCCTCGTACAAGCTGAGCTGCAGACCGGAAAAGCCAGCTAAAGGCTGAGAAATACCTGCTTTATCTTCCGCATAGCTAGACGCTGCAGTCAGACATATCCCAGCGAAAATAGCGCTAAAAAGGCTGGTTACTTTTCCCGCCCATGACGGTGGCCGCATAATACCTCCTCCCTCTTTTTAAGGAATCGACACCGTCACGGTGGCCGTATCGGTTCCACCGTTGCCATCATCAACCGTATATTGAAAGGATCCGTCACCGGAGAAACGCCGACCAGTCATGAAGTTTACGGTCCCAATTCCGCTGATATGGATTCTCCCGTTCACTGCGTTGTCGATTGCGGTAATATTCAGGCTATCTCCGTGCACATCCGTATCATTGGCATGCAAGTCTGCCTCTGGGATCGTTATCGGCACATCTGGATCAGTTTCCACAATATCATCATCGGCTACCGGAGGTGTACTCCCTGGCTCGCCAAAGTCGACGGTCGCCGTTACCGCCAAATGATCTGACGCATCCCCTGTAGCCTCGTGGAGGACCGAGGCCTCGGTCACTGCCTCTCCAGCCTCAACCATGAGCCAGTCGATTTTAATCCCGCCATTGCTCACGGTGCCATCACAGTTGCTGCTGTCAGGATCTCCCAAAAACAAGGCATAAGTATCATCCAAATCAAGAGGGTTGGCAACGCCTTAAAATGGGACCTGGTCCAGGAAATAGTCCATAATGTCTCTGCCTTCACTCCCATTCAGATCGCCACCAAGGCGGATCACGACGTCGTCTGAGTTCATGCTATCCAGTTCGCCTGTGATTTCCTGCGCCTCGGCGATCTGTGCGCCTGCAGCTGCTTCGAAAAAATCAACACATAAGTGGGTGTTGGCGAAGATGAATTCCTGACCGGAATCGTTTTCGATGAACCTCACCTACGCCAGACAACGAGTATTGCCCGCAAGGAGTGAGTTCTAGACTCCCGTCATCTACATACGTCAAATAGGCAGCATCCCGAACGTATCTCGTGGACTCAGTATAGCCAGTATAAGCGGTATAGCCGCTCGCCTCTAAATCCTCACCGGCTTCGGCGCTGCTATTAGTGGAGAATTCATTCAAACCAATAACATCCGGAAGATAACGGAGGATAATTTCATTTATATTTTCCCTGCGCTCTTGGGACCAGTCTGGGCTTTGGATATTACAAACCATGAATGTGACTTCGTTCGCCTCAACGGAAGAGCCTACCAAGAACAGTAAAGCTCAAAAGAGTCCAGATACTGGTTTTGCGGAAGAGAAAAGAATAATCCGGCGAATTTTTCCGGACATTTTCATCATCTATCTCCTACTCCATTTCTCTATTTCGTTAGGGTGAAGTTGAAATTATTACGGGACGGCAGTGCAGTATCGGTCTAGCTTTGCTCTTCTTTAACCGGTCCAAAATTTAGGCAAGACGTATGCCGGATACGCGTTGGCCGGTCTCGGTAAGAAGCGGGGCTTTTTGGCACGAAAAAAGGCGTTGCATACTTTGTGGAAGGGAGTTTGAGCACATGTCGAGAAGTCTCTCGGTTCGCCGCTCCTATACTGGCGATGTTAACATTCCCCTACATTTGTCGTGTGAGATATCGTACACTGGCGCAGAGAGTGCTGGTGTCCGGTAGGTGGGGTTAGCTTGGCTCTATGAATGATTAGGTCGCAACCGCACGTACGCCATAGCCAAAACGCGGAAAATGTACGCTGACTAGCCCAGTGCGCTCGTTGGTGTGCTGGAGGGCCATCCGCGTGGCGTCGATAGAGACCAGCGTACCGATGCTAGGATTGGCCCGGCCATAGTCAATCGGTGTAATGGAGACTGTCGCCCCAAGGCTGGGGTCGCCATCTAATGTTTCACTCGGCAGTGGCGGTTCAGGATTCGTAGCCGCCGCCACGTCGAGAGCTTCAAGCGCCGTCAGAGGCGTGACGTTGCCGTGGCCGCGTGCGGCAATACGATCCATCCATTGCCGGATTTGATTTGGGACGACGGCTGCACGTTGGCCAGAGAGTTGATCCATCACCCATAGTGGATGGTAGATGACACAGTCTGCCAGGGACATGGTTTCTCCATGGATATACGTCCGCCCATCATTCAGCATATCGCCGATCCAACCCAGCTGAGGACGGAGCTGGGTAAAGTTCTTATATGCCGCAGCCTTGCGGTGGGCGAGACCTGGTTCAGGTTTTCCTAACAACGCCGCCCGGTCGGCTAAGAAATCTGGAGTGAAACGGCCGGCGTCGGCATGCTGGCAGGAAATGTAATTAATTGCATTGCGGGTTAGGATGGAGTCAGTCCAGCGTTCCAGGCCGGCAATGAACGCACGCTGCGCAGCGGCATCTGGTCCGGGGTATATCGAAGGCTGTGGGAAAAGGCGCTCAAGTTCTTCAATGATCCGCACCGTGTCACAAAAAACATCCGCTCCGATTTGCAGCGCGGGGGCGCGACGGTATCCACTCGTGAGTGGGATATAATCAGGCTTGGGCAGGGTAGGGGGAATCTCAACCGAGCGCCACGTTAACCTTTTGAGACCCAGGACGAGGCGGACCTTTTCGGAGTAATTCGAGAAGTCGTAGTGGTGAAGGATGAGTTTGGAGGTCATGTCTGCCTCTTCTTCCCCCTCGTCCCGAAGGGGCGACGGGGGTGGAAACAGGCCGTTATGATGGAAGATATTCAGCTGCTAGAGTAGGGCGGGTCAGCGAAGTGTAACCCGCCAACTAAATCCCGTATACCTGGGCCACACTATCGCCGAGCAGATTGTTTCGCGCAGTCTCAGACAAAGGTTCCACTAGGCTTTCGAGTTCTTCCATATAATTCCGGGGATGATCAAAGTGCGGATAATCGGTCGCCCAGAAAAAGCGATCATCGCCAACGTAATCGATGATATGAGCCAGCGCCCGCTCATCCGGGTCACCCGAGATCCAGCACTGGCGCTTAAAATAGAAGCTGGGTTTTTCCTTGAGCGGCACCCCATCGCCTAAGGTGGTTTCGTACGTTGTGTCCATGCGATCCAGGGCTGCCCCTATCCAGCCCGCGCCCGATTCAAGCAGGATGACTTTAATCTGCGGGAAGCGATCGAATAGACCCCACTGAAACATGCCGTACAATGCCTGCTGCGGTCCCTGCATACCCAGAGCGTTCTGCATCCAACGCGCCTTACCCATGCCGTCAAAGCGCTGGTAGGTGCGAATCTTGGGATTTTCGGCCATGGGGTGGATGGCGACCGGCGCATCGAGTTCCTGGGCCTTGGCCCAGAAGGCGTCGTGATGGGGATGGGCGTGCGGTATGCGCGTGAGCGTATACGGGGCGACAAACGCGCCTTTGGCACCGGCTCGCACTGCCCGTTCAAGCTCAGCGGCAGCCGCGACCGGATCAGCCAACGAAATATGCGCGATGGAAATCAACCGGCCGTTCGAGTCTGAACAGAAGTCGCAAATCCAACGGTTGTAGGCTTGTGCATAGGCAAGTGAGAGTTGTGCGTCGTCAACCTCAGCTTCCCAGGTTAAACCCAGGCTGGGATACAGCACAGCTTTGGCAATGCCTTCGTTGTCCAAGAGGGCGACACGTTCTTTAGGGTCCATAGAGCCAAACGGCGCACTGCCCGGGTAAGGCTGCTCCATCATCTGCTCGAGCCCTTGGGTGTTTTTGCCCATACCGCCCAGGCCAGACAGCGTGCGAACATCGAAGAAACGCGACGGCTTACCATTCATCTCTAGGACTTCCCGACCGTCGTGCTTGCAAATACGCAACGCCCGGTCACGGTAGGCGGGATCGATATAGCGCTCCCATGCATCCGCGGGTTCGAGGATATGTCCGTCTGCGTCAATAATTTTGTCATACGTGAGTGCCATGCTATCCCCTCCTGTGATCAAGGTTCAATCGATACTGCGAGCTGAGATCGGCTTCCGGCCTAGGCAGCGATAATCGGCATGCCTGTGCAAATCAAGGTCTGGTCAATGTTAGGTCAAGCACTGGTCCAGATCTAGCTCGGGTCTGGGGTGCTCCTAACGAATATGGTATACCTAGTCAAACACACACGATCCATACCGCCTGCGCGTGAGTATATAAGGAGGGACACGGAGATGCTAGCGACCCATTTTTTTGCAGATAATCTCGAAGAGGTCGGTCTCGATCCGGAGAAAGTCCAGGCACTCTTTACGCGCGCCGAGAGAGAAGTCAAGGAAGGTTTACTGCCGGCAACGCAGGTAGCCATTGCGCGCAACGGCAAGATCGCTGCAATGCGAACCTTCGGGCGCGCGGTGCAAGGGGGGACCGAGAAGCCTGCCACCAATGAGACCCGCTTTGTCATCATGTCTTCGACCAAAGCGTTGACCTCAGCCTCAGCCTGGCTTCTGATGCAGGAGAGGAAACTGCGTCCTGAAGACCGCGTTGTGGACTTCATTCCTGAATTTGGCACCAACGGTAAAGACGTCGTGACCGTTGAACAATTGCTCATCCATACCTCGGCCATCCCGTATGCCCCGCATTGGCAAAAGGAATGGGCCGATCACAAGAAACGGCTGGATCGCTTTGGTCAGTGGCGGCTCGACCATACGCCAGGTGAGAAATTTGTGTACCATGTTTCCGCCAATTTCTGGCCGGTGGCCGCTATCATCGAGAAAATCAGTGGACAAGACCTGAGTGAATTCATCCGCACCCGCATCGCTGAGCCCCTGGGATTACCGGATCTAAGGCTCGGACTTCCTCCTTCCGGCAACGACCAGGTCGCAGATCTCGTCTGGGTCGGCGAAGCCCTGACTGCCGAAGATTACGAAAAGATGGGCATGAAAGGCTTCGGCGCTACCACGAGCGCGATCAATGAGGAAGGAGTGTTAGAGCTTAACGGAACTGTGACTAGACAAGCCGGATCACCCTCAGCCGGCTGCATCACCACGGCTGGTGATATTGCGCTGTTTTATCAGGCCTTGCTGAACGACGGACGCGCCCATGACGGAACCCCAATTTGGCAGCCTGAAATGCTGCGTGAGGCGCGCCGCGTCCGGACTGGAGATCTCCGAGACCAATTTCTGGGCCACTGCGCTTATCGTGCTTTAGGCATTGCCGTGGCCGGCGGGGACGGGAAGGCCAATATGCGCGGCTTTGGACGCACCAATTCGGCCGAAGCCTTTGGACATCCTGGTTTTGGTGGCCAGAGTGGCTGGGCCGACCCGGCGACCGGTATCTCGTTCGGGTATCTCACTAATGGTTTCGATCGGCATGATATACGCGAAGGTCGCCGCCGAGTCGCGTTGTCTAGCCTCGCGGCCTCGTGTGCGGCGTAACAATCGCGCGGACCAAAACAGGAAGGGAATATGGGTCAAGATCTACAGTCCGAGAAGGGAGACCAGACACACGAACCACGGGTCTCCTTTACCGACAAAGCAGTAGGGATGATTCAGCAGGCCATGCAGCAGAAAGGAATGCAAGGCGGCGGTATCCGTATGACCGTAGCGGGCGGAGGCTGCAAAGGGTTCCAGTACAGTCTGAACCTTGAATCGGCCGCCGGTACGGATGATGAGGTGGTCGTACAGAATGGGATGACTGCATTCCTGGATCCCGCTAGCGCCCAGCATCTACACGGGACGCGGTTGGATTATGTCACCAATCGGCACGGCACGGGTTTTCATTTTTTCGGGGTGGAGTCTTCGCGGACCATAGGCTGTCGATCCACAAGGCTTTTGCGTTTGTGCATTGAAAATAACATCAGAACCGGGGGCTGCGTTCTGTGCGCCAAGAGACCGCTGATGGCACTAGACCTGGAGGCTGCGACAAATTTTGTGGACCCCAGGCAGAGCATCTCCCACCCCGGTTTGCGACCTTTGCCGCTGTGCCCGAAGTGCCATTATGTCAGCTGTCAGTGTGACAAGGCGGCGTGAGCAGACCTGATGCTAGAGTCATTTGCCGATGCGTTTGCCCTCAGTGAGAGGCGAGGCAAGAACTCTGTACTTCGACTCCGCCGCTAGCGTGACGCCGGTCAGCACCAGCGGAGGTGGTGTCCGTGCCCAGTCCGTTCGCCCTGAGCGTAGCGTTAGCAAAGTCGAAGGGTTAACCCGTTGGTAAACGCAAACGAAAACCGTCCTAGAAATCGACAAGCTCGACTTCAAATATGAGGGTCGCTTTCGGTGGGATGGTTGGTGGACTTCCTTGATCACCATAGGCGAGGTGACTCGGGAGCACTAATATACGTTTCTCTCCTTTTTGCATATCGATCAATGCCTCGTCCCAGCCTTTGATGACCCGCCCGCTACCAACGTTGAATTCAAACGGCTTGTCGCGGGTCACTGAACTGTCAAAGACCGTACCATCGAGCAATTTCCCCGTGTAATGGGCTTGGATCTCCGTCCCACGCTCCGGCTTAGGGCCGCTACCGCGGGTGACCACGACATAGGTGAGCCCTGAAGATGTTGTGTGGAGCTTGCCAGGATACCGCTGCTCTAAGTCGGCCATAACGTCATTAAGCGCCTTTGTAACCGCAGGATCCTTTCCAGCTGTAATAGCAGTGAGCTGTCGGTTAAAGGTAGACTGATCGGCTTTGAATTTTTTTGGCTGATCACCAATCCTGATAATTTTTACTTTCTCAAGCACATCATCCTTGGCAATGGCATCGACGACATCTTGCCCCTTGATAACGCGTCCAAAGACTGCGTGTTTGCCGTTCAGCCATGGTGTCGCCTTGTGGGTAATAAAAAACTGACTGCCATTCGTATTCGGACCCGCATTCGCCAAGGAAAGCACCCCAGGACCGTCGTGGGTGAGCGTCGGATCAATCTCATCCGGAAAGCGATAGCCTGGGCCACCGCGGCCGGTTCCCTCCGGATCACCACCCTGGATCATGAAATCCTCAATAACACGATGAAATTTGGTGCCATCGTAAAAGGGAGTGCCTTCAGGCTTGTTCGATTCTTTGGTGCCTTCAGCCAGGCCAACAAAGTTCATCACTGTGAGCGGTACCTTTTCGAATTCCAAACGGAGCGTAATGGTCCCTTTCGAGGTCTGGAATTCGGCGTACATCCCATCTTCAAGCGCGGAATCCTCGGCATGAGCCTGTGCCATAAAGCCGACAGAGAGAACTGCTAAGAAACTACATTGTACGAGTTGCCAAATTTTGACGATCATGAGCTTCCTTTCCCGTATACGGTGTCAGGCAGTTTCTGACAGTGTCAGTGCGAATAGAATACCGACTAAGTCATGCAGGATGGCATGAGACGATAGCTGACACAAGGTCGGCTTAGTGGGCGAATATTTGGCCTGCGTTCCGTGCCATCTGACTAGGTGGGTACATCCTACTGCCTTGTTGTAGCTTGTGTAGGCTATTTGTTCATCGACGGTTGACGTGAAAGCTATGTTTCACTCACCGTAGGTGAAATCATCTTTTCTCCTTACTTAGGCACCCTGCTTTATTCATTGTTCTGATTGGCCCGGTATTGAAAGTCGACAAATCTTCCAGCCATGGAATGATGATAGTTCATGCGATCCTAATGCGTTGACTGGCACAGTCCTCAAGTAGCAAGGTAAAGGCATGGCCCCTACGAATTCTGGGGAGGGAACGGACGACGCGGGCGTTTTGCAGAAACCCTTCGGCCTTCAGGACAAGATGTTGGGATCATCGCTAACGTAGCCATTACCGCTTTTCTTCAGGCCATTTCCCTTTTCTATGCGAGAGATAAGAGGCGAGTGGCAGAGGAAGATGGGAGAAAGAGCGAAGAATCACCAGCGGTTACTGGTAACCGGAAAGGATGGCCGCATATGCCTCTTGAAGCGTACCAGCAGTATGAGGCAGGATTGGAGCGCGGCTTTATACTGGCAGCAAAATTCCTGCACACTATGTATATTTATCGTATCTTTGGTCTCTTCTATCAATCGTAAATAATTCCTCATGTTGAAATGGATGAGGACATTGGTGAAGCTAAACTGACAATTTCAGAGTAATAAACAAGGTGAGGACCCACGTCTTA
>CAZBUD010000042.1:0-12675 GCA_964495015.1 uncultured Enterobacteriaceae bacterium
GCAGCATACGCTGATACAGATCGGTACGCCGACCGGCAATACCTTCCTGAAGTTCAGACTTATTGCCAATGGCGGGAAGATAGAAGATGCCAAATTCCATACTCTACTCCTTGTTGTGACAAACTCTCGGCGACTCTTTAATTTATGTCAGTCTCTGACCGATTTTGGAAGGGCAGAGGGATAATAAAAGTAAAGGGGCTGTGTGGCCCGCTTATGCTGGAAGTCGTTCAGTCTACGCCTCAGGTGGAAAAAAGACTAGAGTGCGGGTTTCAATGCTTTCACGGGCTGGGGCATCCGGCAAACTTGTTGGATCTTCAAACGCGGAGTGCGCGGTAAAGCGAGCCCGGCCGTCGGTGCTGGAGTCGTAGCACTTGAGCAACATGATTTCGTTACGCTCCATACTCGGGAAATAAAACCAACGGTGGTTCGGGCTGTAGGAAACCGAATAGACCTCACCGGTCCGGTCTTCGTATTTGAGGTCGGTTTCATTAAAGTCTTCTTGCGTCATACTCTCGGCATCGCATACGGCCAGGGGTGTATCCTGGATAGGACCGCGGATCGGTCGCCAGACGTTGATGACTGCAAAGCGATGCTTGAGGCGCTTTTCGGCTTCTTCAGCCGGCAGCAGGTCACGTACGCGTTGTGGACCGGATTTGAGCGTGTAGTCGTTGTGGGCAAACTTGACGGGTTCGCTGACACCCTTCTCACCCTGTTCACTCTTGGGCTTGCAGCGGACGTTGTGGTCGAACACATGCACCTTTTCGGCGCTTGTGATCTTCTTGACTACCTCGACAACCTCTGGATAGTAGACGGCCTTTACTTCTTCAGCATCGTAGAAATTCTTGACTGCCGTCTCATGCTTAGTGAACGTAATGCCTTGCTTGTCCAAGGAGATCTCGTTGAGGTGCTCGCGGGCATTCTCAATCGACATGGTGTGTTTGGCCTGCCGCGAGTTGCGCTGCGGTACGCCGGGGGGTGGGGTGCACAGATAATAGGTTGGCTTTTCCTCCATGTCAGTCACCAGATAATTCATCGGAGCGTCTACATGTGATTGATTTCCCACCAGGTCCTCCTTCGCTGTATTTTTCTTGCACTGTGTTTTTCTTGGCAAAATTATATCGATCATGCACTTCTTGTACAGCCTAGTTTGAGACTAAGAACAATTTCTCAAAAACGGGCTACATAGCGAAGTCTCGTGTGTTTTTCCAGGATACAGCCCGAATGGTCCAAGCTATGATACTGGTCTAGTGCCGCGTCCGCATTAAGACTGTGAGCCGTCTTATCGCTGTTTCCCTTCGACAACCTCAGCGCGAACGGGAAGAGACTGTGGGGAACAGAGCCGTTCGTGCTGAGCCGGTCGAAGCATGAACGCGCGGCGGAGTCGGCTCAACGGCATTCTAGGTGAAATAGCAATGCTTAGGGTGTATCAGCAAAGAAATGGCAGGTGGCTCACTGCGACTGGGACATTCAACGCGACTCTGGCAGAGTCACCACTGTGGCGTCATCTGTTGACGAAATAAAGAATGGACGGGGTAACCTTGTTTTCGCGTCGCATGGCGAAAAATCCAGGAAGCTGCCGCCAAGCGCATCATCGTGGAATTTATCACGCGGAGAGAGGAAAAGTGAGTTAAATTAGGTGTGTTGTAGGCTCCCCCAGACACTTCAACACTGGGATATACAATGTACATCAGAGAAGCGACCGGAAATCCGTGTGAGGCACCAGCACTTCTTAGGGATTCTCCACTAAGGTGGGAATTTACTTTAGTTTGGAGGGTAGCAGTCGAGTCCTCGGTGCGTTGCCCACGATCTTTGACATATCCCTGCCTTTCTCCCTTTTTATTGGGGCCGCATTACCATACCTCACAGTAAGGCCTAATTACTTTTATGGTCGAGATGATGGAGACGGCGAATATCCTGAAACATGGGCAGGAGATAGAACCGGCTCGTCCTGGTAATCAGGTGCCGAGCGTAGACAAATTTTCTCAATCAGGACAGCAAGCTGGTCAGGCGGTTTTAGACCGTCTATCTCATATAGATCCACTCCAGACCACGCCGATTAATGGGCCGCTATTGGTATCCGAATTAAAGCAACTGGCCGAGGGGAGTGGAGAAGAATAATCATGAGGAGCACTCCGTGCCCCTCGGATCTAATCCAGTACTTTCTTTTCTTTTAACTGCGCAATTACTTCGTCCGAATACCCTAAGACCTCTCGCATGACCTCGTCCGTATGCTGTCCCAGCAGCGGGGCGGGAGAGCGTGCGCCGTTTGGGGATTCTGTTAGAAGCCACGGGATGCCCATGTGGAGCCGGGGTCCGACTTCAGGATGAGGCAGGCGAGAAAATGCCCCGCGCGCTTCAAAATTTTCGTCCCGGGCTAAATCTTCGGCACTCATAGCAGGAAATGCAGCCACTCCCGCCTCCTGAAGAATCTTAGTGACCTCCCACTTGTCACGCTGGCTGGTCCATTCGGTCAGGATCTTTTCAAGCTCATCTTCATTGCCTTTGCGCTCCGCGGCGGTGCTAAAGCGTGCATCCAGGACGAGTTGGGACCAGCCGATGGCCTGACATAGGGCTCGCCATTCTTCATCTGTGCTGCACGCAATGGACACCCATGCATCTTCGCCCGTACAGCGGAAGCAGTTGTGCGGAGCCATGAATAGATCGTGGTTGCCATCACGTTGCGGCTGGGTGCCGTTCATGACATGGTCCATCCAGCCTTCAGACACTAGAACAGACATGGCCTCGAACAAAGACACATCAATGTATTGGCCTTTGCCGGTGCGTTGCCGGGCGGCCAGGGCGGCACAGATCGCAGCGGCAGTATGAATGCCGCTATTGGGATCGCCATACGAAATGCCGACTTCCTGTGGGCGACCATCTTTATAGCCCGTTAACGAAGACAGGCCACTGATCGGGCCCATGGCAGGGCCGTAGCCCATATACTTCTGCATCGGGCCGGTGTGACCGTAACCCGAGATCGAAGCAACGATAATATCCGGCTTGATCTTCCTCAGCTCGTCGTAATTCAAACCTAGATTATTCATCACTCCAGTCGCAAAATTGTCCACGACCACATCACTGTTCTCGATCAACTCTTTCACGATCTCCATTCCTTCCGGTTTGGCGACATTGAGCAGCAGGCTCTTCTTGCCCATGCTCCACTCGTTGAAGATACCCGAGCGGTTCACTCCCCCCTCCATATCATCAGGATAAATGGGCAGCCGACGCGTGATGTCCACGCGTGCGTGTGATTCAACTTTGATGACCTCGGCACCCAAATAGGCCAGATGCATAGTGCCGAACGGACCCGCCCATACCCAGGTGAAATCGGTCACCCGGACGCCTTCTAAGGGAAGACGGTTTTTGGGGTCTGGGGGTTGGGGACTGCAGGCCTGGGCTGCCGGCATACTCTGCAGCTCGGCCTGTACCTCGGCGTTATGTTCGCCTAGCATAGGAGCCGGCCGCCGAATCTGCCACCACGGTTCGCGTAGCTGGTACGGTGGGCCAAGATGGGTTAACTTTCCCGCTTTGGGGTGGGTGACGTCAACAAAGAAATCGCGCGCCTGCAGGTGCTCATCCTCGGCAAGCTGGCTCATGGTGTGAACCGGGGCAAAACAAATCCGTCGTTCTTGACCCGTGCGAAACAGGTCTTGGACCTTCCACTGCTTGAACCACTCGTCCAGATACATTTTGAGCACGTCTTGGTTCTTGGCTCGCTCTGCCGAGCCTTGAAAGATCTCCCAACTTGCCCATTCCGGATGACCCATCAGATCAACCAGGCGCTCCCACTGATCTTCTTCCACAACAACCACGAAGATTAGCCCGTCCTGACATTCGTAAATACCCCACGGATAGAGCATCCGCTTGCCCAAGCGAGAAGCGATTTTCTTGCTGTAGGTGTAATGCACAAAGCTCTGTTCCATAAAAGAGGACACGTATGCCTGAATCGCGAGATCGATGTGCTCACCGCGTCCGGTTTCCAACGCGCGATAATAGGCGCCCAGCGTGGCGACTGCAGCCGCTAGTCCGCCTTGGAAGCCCGTCTGATGACCATGCACCTTCAGGGGCGGCAGATCCGGAAAGTCTGAGGCTCCAGGGCTCAGCCAGGCCCAGCCACCGGCATTGGCAACGGTGATGTCGTAGGCGGTGTAGTCTGTGTACGGTCCGGTCAACCCAAAGGGCGTAATCGAACACATGACCAGGCGTGGATTGAGCTCGCGAAAGGCGGTATAGTCTATGCCGAACTCGGCCATTTGGGATGGCGCGTAATTATGGACAAGGATGTCAGCCCACTGCACCAGCTGGGATAACTGCTCCTTGTCCTGCGTGAAATCGACGCTCACACTGCGTTTATTAGTATTCAGGGATAAAAATAAACCGCTCTGCTCTGGGTCCGCTTTACCGCCTGGGAATGGCCCGCGCTGACGTGAGCTATCACCGCCGGGCTCTTCGGCTTTGATGACATCCGCGCCGAGATCAGCCATGAGTTTGCCTGCGTATGCTGCGGCAGCGAGATGGCCAAGCTCAAGAACTCTCACCCCTTCGAGACCCTGCATGGATTTCCTCCTCAGTAGTGCCTATCGTTTGGGCTAGCGACACCCGTTCTCTATTCCCGTCGGAGCCAAAGATGCTCTTCTAACACTAAATTACCGAATTTCCTAACTGTCTTACTCGGTTTTTCTGAGTCCTTTGACCTTTTTCTATCGCCTAGGATAGGATCCCTTCCCACGATCCCCAGGCGCAGGAATAAGGAGGGCATTGATGGCGTGGCCTGTTCGTTACAAAATGGTGGGACTGCTCGCGACAGGGAGCATGGTGAATTATGCCGACCGTGTGAACATTTCCGTCGCGGCGCCGGTCATCATGGCCGCCCTCGGTTGGGATGAGGCTCGTTTCGGCCTGATCTTTTCGGCCTTCCTGTTGGGTTATACGTTGCTCCAGTTTCCCGGCGGCATTATTGCCGACCGCTGGAACACCCACAGGGTGTTGGCCGCTGCGTGCATAGGCTTTTCTGTCTTTACAGCCTTGACCCCGCTGGGGGCGGGGGCTTTTGGCGCAATGCTGGCGATCCGTTTTTGTGTGGGGTTATTTGAATCAGTCAGCTTCCCGGCTTATGCTGCGATTAATGCCCGCTGGATTCCCCGCCATGAATACGGCCGGGCTCAGACCATCAGTTTGTCCGGCTCACACCTGGGCCAAACGCTCGCTTACCCGCTGACGACTTGGATGGTGCTCACGTTCGCGTGGCCGATGGTTTTTTACTTTAACGCGCTTCTGGGTGGAGTCTGGGTCATCGCCTGGCTGTTTTTTGCAACAAACACACCTGCGGAACACCCTCAGGTCAGCCCAGCCGAACGACAGGAAATTGAATCACAGCTTGCAGCGCGGCCGGCGAGCAGGGTCTCTCCCTGGCAGCTGCTGAAGCATCCACAAGTGCTGCTCTTATCTCTGTCCTATTTGTGCATGGTATATGGCTTGTGGATGATCATCCTGTGGACGCCCACGTATTTGGTGAATGTACGCGGATACTCGATGCAGGCGATGGGCATCCTGGGCATGATTCCGACACTGGCCGGATTTGGCGGCCTCATCACCGGGGGCACTATGTCGGATCTGTTGCTACGGCGCGGGTATAGCATTCGTTTTGCGCGGGCGCAGGCGCCGGCCCTGTGTGTCTTTCTGGGAGTGCCGGCGATTGTAGCGGCTGCCTATGTGCCGTGGCCGGGTGTGTCGGTCGCTTGCTTAGCCGCGTATATGTTTCTGGCGAATCTTGGCGGCGGGGCGTGCTGGGCGGTGCCGATCGAGCTGAACGCAAAAGAGATCGGCGCTATCTCTGGAGTGATGAATGGATCGGGCAATTTCGCCGGGATCTTCGGACCCATGAGTGCGGGCTTTCTGGTTGCGGCTACGGGGAGCTGGACCCTGCCTTTCCTGGCTATTGCTGGGGTGCTGCTTGTGGCTGCGCTTGTCTTGTATTTCCTGGTCGTGCCTGAGCCGATTGAGCTTGAGACGCACCAAACGGAAGCAGCCGAATAAGAGGCAAACGGAAGGGAGCGAGTGGAACTAGCTCAATCCGTAAAACTGCATCGCCCCTTCCGCCAGAACTTTGCGCTTATTTTCCTCGGACAGTTTCTCGGCAATCATAGCCGGAGCGCCAGGGAAGAAGCCGTCCGGGTGTGGGTAGTCGGTTGCCCACAGAATCTTGGTCGGACCGACGTAGTCCACAAGATAGGCCAGACTACCCTCAACCGGCTCGTAAGATATCCAGCACTGACGCTGAAAATACTCACTGGGCCGCATCGTCAGCGGAGAGTCATTAAACAGTCCCTTATCATCGAAGTGGCGATCCATACGGTCAATCCACGGGGCGATCCAGCCACCGCCCGACTCCAGAAATCCAATGCGCACGTTTGGGAATCGCTCGCACGTGCCATCCCAAATGACGGTGAGGCAGGCCAGCATCATTTCCATGGTGTGCGAGATGATATGCTTGGCACTGTGGCTCTTGAAGCGATCAACGCCGACCGCAGGCATGCCTCCTGTTCCTTCATGCAGACCAATAGGAAAGTCGAGGTCTTGGGCTTCGGCCCAGAAAGGGTCGTAGTCCGGATGCCCGAGCATGCGGTCATTATAGGGATTGGGGCGCAGAAAACCGCTCCGCATGCCGAGTTCATTGCGCGCATAGCGCATCTCTTCCATAGCAAGCTCGATAGCCTGCATGGGCAGCATGGCCACCCCGAAAAGCCGGTCCGGGTAGGGTTTGCAATAGTCGCTTAACCAGCGGTTATAGGCACGGCAGGCAGCTGCCGCGAGCGGTGGATCTTGTATGGCACCCGCGAACAGGCCCAGACTCGGGTACAGAAACGCAGCATCAATGCCATCCAGCTCCATATCCGGGATGCGTGCGTGTGGATCAAAGCCGCCCTTACGCCCCTCGGTGTATTTGATGTGGATCGAGGTCTCGCCTTGGCGCGAGCCGATGGCACCGATGAAACCCAGCCCGGTCGGGCCGCCCAGGATCTTGCCCTCTATGCGCAGCCGTTCTCTGCCGTCAGTGTCGACAAAGAGTTCCGGCGCGCGATCACGATATGCGGGATCCATATACTCGCGCCAAAAATCGGGCGGCTCTAATATGTGGCCGTCTGCATCAATGACGTTATAGGTGCGACTCATAGCCGTCCTCCTTATGCACTGAGGCCATAAAACTGCTTGGCGCTTTCCGCCAGGACCTTATGCTTATTCTCATCCGACAATTTTTCGGCAATCATTTGGGGCGCACCGGGGAAAAACCCGTCCGGGTGTGGATAGTCGGTTGCCCACAGAATCCTCTCAGCACCGACATAGTCCACTAGGTATTCTAAACTGCCTTCTACCGGCTCATACGAGATCCAGCATTGACGTTTAAAATATTCACTGGGCAACATCGACAAGGGCGATTCGGTAAATACGCCGTGATCATCACAGTGGCGATCCATCCGATCCAGCCAAGGGGCTATCCAGCCCCCACCTGATTCGAGAAAGGCAATTCGTAATTTTGGAAAACGCTCACACACACCGTCCCAAATGATACTCAAACTCGCCAGCATCATTTCCACAGTATGCGAAACAATGTGTCGGGGAGCGAGCGCCTCAAATCGGTCAACTCCCGCCGCCGGCATCCCGCCAGTGCCTTCATGAATACCAATGGCAAAGTCGAGTTCTTGTGCTTCGGCCCAGAATACGTCGTAATCCTTATTGCCCAGCATGCGGTCGTTGTAGGGATTAGGCCGTAGAAAGCCGCTTCGCATGCCAAGTTCATTCCGGGCATAGTGCATTTCCGCGATAGCAAGCTCGATAGACTGCATGGGCAGCATGGCCACGCCAAAAAGTCGATCAGGGTAGGGTTGACAGTAATCAGCCAGCCAACGGTTATAGGCACGGCAAATGGCCGCGGCGAGCGGTACGTCCTCTATTGCACCAGAGAAGAGGCCCAAAGTGGGATACAGAAACGCGGCATCGATACCGTCCAGATCCATGTCCGGCATACGGGCGTGCGGATCAAAGCCGCCTTTGCGACCCTCGATATACTTAATATCAGTTGAGACCTTGCCGTCTCGGGCGCCAATGGCGCCGGCAAAGCCCAGGCCTTTTTGTCCGCCGATGACCTTTCCTTCGACACGGAAGCGCTCCTTGCCGTCAGTATCAACAAAAAGCTCGGGCACGCGATCACGGAATTGCGGATCAATGTATTCGCCCCAAAAGGCGGGCGGCTCTAACACATGGCCGTCTGAATCAATAATGTTATAGGTACGACTCATTTTCATCCTTCCTTATGAGTCTGAGCGTTATTCTTTGCGTCCTACCACCTTCCCTGGACGGTAACAAGCTTTACCCTTCCATTTGGCCGTGCTCGCTGTGCGTAAGGCTTGAAACCTACAGGGCCACGACATATGCTCTCGGTAACATTATCCATTTTGAGGAGGGCTGAAGTTATGAGACCACCAGAAGTTCAATCTAGTATGATGCAGTATCCGGGCCAGGGTGACACGCCAGTGAACGCCTATCTGAGCCGGCCAACTACTGATGGTCCGCACCCGGGTGTGATCGTCATTATGGAAGCCTTTGGCTTGAACGATCATATTAAAGACGTAGCCGATCGCTTTGCCAGGGAAGGCTATATTGCAGTGGCGCCGGATATGTATACGCGTGAAGGGAATCCGGACCCCACCGATATCAACGATGTGATCAAGATCATGTTCTCCGTGCCAGACTCCCAAGCCATGGCCGACCTGGATGCCGCCGCCCAGTATATTAAGGGCCAGTCAGACTCGAATGGAAAAGTCGGCGCAATAGGCTTTTGTTCAGGCGGACGGTACACGCTGATGTTTGGCTGTACGAGTGAAAATCTGGATGCAGCAGTGGATTCAGCGGGCGGCTTTATTATTCAAGACGATTTCCCCACCACCCGGCCCGTCTCCCCGATCGACATGGTCAACGACCTGTCCTGCCCCCTGCTAGGACTGTTTGGCGAAGAAGATCCCAACCCGTCACCCGAACACGCCGACCGCCTCAAAGAAGAACTCGACAAGTATGGCAAGACGTATGAGATGCGTATGTATCCCAATGCCGGACACGCTTTTTTCGCCGATTACCGGGACAGCTACAATCCGGTCGCGGCTCAGGATATGTGGCACCGCGTCCTGCTTTTCTACGGTCAACATTTGAATAACTAGCGTGTCGTTGAATCGTGGCGTGGACAAGTGCCCTACGCACCAATAATCACAAAGGGAGATACACCAATGGCAGTTGAAAAATTCCCCGTCGAGGCGAGCCATATTCTGATGTTTGCTCGCTCAGTCGGCGACTTTAACGAGATCTACTCTGATGAAGAGTACGCCAAGACGACTGAGCCGCAGTCCATCATTGCCCCGCCGACTTTTGTCCAGGCGAGTGCCCAATTCGACCCTGACTATTCTCTGCGACCCAAACCGGGCAAGCCGTGGTTCGGCTCGGGAAAAGAACCCACGGGTGTGAAAAAAGAGGCTGGCAGCGGCGGTGGTGGTGGCGGTCTGCATGCTGAACAACATTATGAATACCACCGCCATCCCAAACCTGGCGATGTCCTCACTGCGACTGAGAAGCCAGGTAAGAAGTGGGAGAAACAGGGCAAACGCTCAGGCAAGCTGCTCTTTTCTGAGACCGTAACCGAGTACCGCGATCAGGACGGCGAGCTCGTTGTCACCGCGCGGAGCGTTGGGGTGCAAACAGAGCGTCCTGTAGATCAATAGGAGAAAAGCAATGGCATTATCAGCAAGCAAACTGAAAGTTGGAGATACGCACGAAGAACAAGTGGTCGAAAATCTCAAGCGCACCCAGCTTGTTCAATACTCTGGCGCGTCGGGCGATTACAACCCGGTCCACACGGATGAGATCTTTGCCACCAAGGTGGCTGGATATCCGTCCGTGTTTGCCCACGGCATGTTGTCCATGGGCATGACGGGCAGGATGCTGACCAACTATGTTGGTGACGGGCGCCTCACAAAATACGGCGTACGCTTCACCCGCCAGGTCTGGCCAGGTGATAACCTCACTGCCAAAGCTACGGTGAAGGAAATTCGAGAAGAAGAGGGCGGCCATATCGTTGATTTGGATGTTTCGGCTGTGAATCAAGATGGGGTCGTGGTGATTAGCGGCTATGCCTCTGCGCGGGTTGATCCGTAAGCCTAACCGTCACTGATTCCCTCTCCCGCTGGACCCGCTGGGAAAGGTTAGAACCTGTCCTGTAGATCAATCTATTCATGCCATTCATGAACCCAAACTGGTGAGGGTGATATGGCCTTTGTCACCGCATCAGATGGGGTGGAACTCCACTATGAAGTCGAAGGCGAAGGATTTCCGCATGTCTTTACCCATGGCAATATGGGCTTCGGGCGACAATCCTTCTTGCAAACCCGTATTTTCCGTAAAAGGTATCGCTGCATCCTGTATGATTTGCGCGGCTGTGGCCTATCCGACAAACCTCGATCCGAGGTGTATGACACCACCATCCATTCCTCTGACCTCCACACCATCTTGCAAGCACTGGGCGTCAAAAAGGCCGTACACCTTCGGCATTCCTTTGGCGGACCGATCTCACTTCAATACTACTTTGACTATCCAAATGAGGTCGCCGGGCTGGCTTTTTTCGGGTCGTATTCGGCAGGAACCCAACTGGCGATTACTGAAGGGCAAGTGTTGCACTTCTACGAGACCATTCAAGGTAGGCAGCAAGTTTTTCAGACCTTCGTGACCCATGAGAAGTTCGCCAAATATAATCCCTACGGTGTGGACATCCAAGCGATGATTCAGACAGGAGCTTGCAAGCCGCCGATCTACGCCAGCAAAGCCACTTGTCGCGGGTTCTTCCGCCTCAATTTTACTGAGCGTTTACCCGCGGTGTGGGTACCAGCTCTCGTTGTCCATGGCGATACGGACAAACCCGTGCCATTTGAGACCTCTGGCAAGGTGCTGGCCGAACAGATCCCCGATGCGGGGTTAGTGATGATCAAAGAAACTGGGCACTTTCCCCATATGGAAAAGCCGGAACTGGTCAATGAAGGAGTCTGGCAGTGGCTCGAAGAGAAAATTGCACAGGGCGAAAACACCGGCTAATCCGCGCGGTGCACCAGATTGTTGCCCTTTTTGCAGTTCCGTGCAAATGGAAGCGTGGAGGATGTTGCAACTTTCTTAACTTTGAGGATTTTTACACTAGGACGCGGCTCCAGATCGGGGTCGCTTTGGAATTTTCGGGAAGGCTTTCAATGCGGGTTAGTCAAAGGTTGCCAGGCGGCATCCTTCTCGTTCTGCGAGTTCAACAAAAAGCGTATCGTAGGCCGCTACATTTGCTGAATGGGCGCTGACGAGAGCGCCACGCCAGAGACTGAGTACAGGCACGGCTCTTATACCAAACGTTGCTGCTAAATCGAGCTTGTGGAATACTTTTGGAGGGGGTACGACTCTCGTGCGAACAGCCATCCACAGAACGTTCGTGAGTTCTTCTTCCCATGAAGCAGGGGCCGCATTGACACTCTGTGACCCTCTTCTCTCGTTAAACGCTACTGCGTCCAACTTAGTCTTTCTTCTGATTTTCCCCGGCAGGCCATGTTACAAAGAAAATTTGGAACAAACTGTTCTCGATCGCTTTGTGAGGCCAGTCGCCGAGTGCCTGACCCCAGAGGTCGCTCACCAGATTGTGAACCTTCAACTTGACTCGCACTCACAGGAGCGGCTTGATGAACAGCAAAAGCCAATGAAGGACAGTTGAGTGACGACGAGCGACAGGAGTGTGAGGAGTTCGTCGAAGGCATTGAGCTGATAGGTATTCTCGAGACCCGAGCTCAAACTGTCCGTGTGAGGCACGCGTTGTCGGAACTGGTCAAGTTTGACTACTGTCATGAAGTGGAGAGATATAAGGATGGGCTGGGGTTCTTAAATGTGCTAGGTGATACGCAGTTTCGAGGCTACACGAAACATTGCAGGGGGCCCGTAAGGTAAAGAAGCAAAAGAAGGCGAGTAAGTTAGAGATCGGGCGACCAGAACGAGCCAAACTTACTCCGGAAAAATCCGTTAGGCGTATGCAGGAGTTTACCCAACGAAGACGCAATTTGTCGCCACTGTCCGAAAAGGCAAGGATCGAAGTGTATGTCCGCGATCGGTCTAAAACGACTTATCGGGACTTGCTAGAGGCGCTTGATCAAGAATTCACCTACACCTTTGGCGGAGCAACGATCGTACGAGGACTTGATGGAAATTATTGCTCACGGCACGGTCTCCGGATGCAAGATCGCGTGAACCTTCTTTATACGCATACGCCATTTGCATTTGAGAACAACCTTGAGTGGATCTCAGGATATACAGACGAATTGCAGGATGCCGCCTTTGAAGCATTGGAAAAGAGACGGTTTTGATCGTAGTGTTCAACGTTTATTACGCTGAGTAATTTTGTCGTCGGATAGAGCTAGTACGACGCTGTGGAATGAGTCACCTTACCGCGGAGGAAACGATGTCCTCGTGTCATCAAGCCCGGCGGGCTCGGATTGATCTCACAGCCGCACTGCGCTGGGCAGACGGGCTCGGGTTGAGTGAGGGCGTCTGCAATCACTTCAGCCTTGTCGTCCCAGGCACGACAGATCGGTTTCTGCTCAATCCCCAAGGTAT
>CAZBUD010000042.1:12685-30689 GCA_964495015.1 uncultured Enterobacteriaceae bacterium
AGCGACTTGCTCATCGTCGATCCAGACGGCCATGTGGTCGAAGGGAAGTGGAAGGTCGAGCCGACAGCGTTCTTTATCCATTCTCAGATTCACCTCGGCAACCCGTCTGCTCAGTGCGTGCTGCACACCCACATGCCGTACACGACCGCCCTATGCGCCATCGACGGCGGTCATCTCGAATGGATCAGCCAGAACTCTCTCCGCTTCTACGACAGTGTGGCGTACGAAGAGGAGTACAATGGCCTTGCCCTGGATGAGGCGGAGGGACAGCGGATCAGACAGAAGCTGACCCGAGCGAAGGTTTTATTTCTCGCCAATCATGGTGTGATTGTTACGGGGCCAGACGTTGCGACAGCCTTTGACGACTTATACTACCTGGAGCGGGCGTGCATGATTCAGGTGTTGGCCCAATCTACGGGTTCGCCACTCAGGCGGATCCCTGATCTTGTGTGCCGTCGGACGCACGAGCAGCTTGAAGCGGGCGGCCAACAAGCCTCTCTCCATCTGGAGGCAATCAAGCGGGCCCTGAGGCGTGAGGCTCCTGAATTCCTAGAATGAAGGCATGGTGAAAATGTGGCTGGCGTTCGGCACAACACTGGGCTTCTGGAAACACATTGCTGCGTATTCGAGACTGGGGCCTAATGAGATTGTCAAAGAATTGAGCTGGAAACTTGTTATCGCCACATCTTTGCAGTCCTTAATTATTGTGCGGCGTGTATTAAGAAGGTGTTTCGTAATGAAAAAACGTTAGCTTTGGTTATCGTTTGAAGAATATCTCAATGTGCCGCTTGCAGAGATTCGGCATGGATTCAATATTCAACCCCTTATCGTTGCCTAACAAAAGGTGTGAATTTGGGGAGACGGTTTATCCGTCTCCCGATTTCTTATGCTGCCAGTCTCCGGCCGCCAGTGGCAGCAGGCTTGGATGGGTCAAGGGCGAAGCGTAAATGGGGTAGGTCGGTATCGCATTGGGTCATGGTGGCAATGATCGGCGTGGTGTAACGCAGTCTTTCGTCCCCGCCCCATGCGTCGGTTTTAAACGTGGTGATACGGGGCCTACCTCGTTGAGCATTGTGGAACACATACTCCGGATCGACCTGGACGATGATCGGCATATTCTGGTCTTGGACGCGGGCCAAGTGCAGGCTGGCGAGGTAGGTGACATCTGTTCCTGAAATGTGCTCGGAGTTCTTCAGCTCGATTTCGAGGATAGTTTCGCTGTTACGCTCGACCGTGCCGGTCACTCGGTCATGGCGCGACTGAAGTGAAACTATGGCAGTTTCGACGCTAAAGCCCCAGCGGGCGCGTAGCTCTTGAGCCGCGGTGTCCGAATTTACGTATGCGCCCAAGAGGTAGCCGCGTGGCCGAATGCCCGCGCGGACAATAATGCGGACCTGGGCCAATGCGAACGGCCCGACCGGGCTGTCCGGATACTGCATGACGGACAATGTGACATAGGGTGGAATGCTCGGGTGCAGGGCCGGAGGAATCAACCACTCCGCCGGTTCCTCGACGATCTCGTAGCTGAGCTGAAGGATTTGCGCGCCTTTGAGCTCCCAGGCATCCGTGTCGAAGCCGGTCATGAGGGGAGCCCGGGCCGCTGCGGCTTCAACATCTTGTTTTCCAAATACCGGCATTAGCTGGCTCCCCCTGCGGCCGCGTGTTGCGATGGGGTGTCTGCAAACGCCGGCATGACCTCTTTGGCAAACAGCCGTATGCTATCCAGCACTTGTGCCTGCGGAATAATTTCCGCAGCGTTGAGTAAGAAATTGACTCGATCGGAACCGCTTGATTCCCATTTCTTGAGTTCACCGATCAGACGTTCAGGATTGCCCACGGCAATGCCCTCCGGCGCTTTGGCCTGCTCACCTGGGGCTGAAGCTTGACGGCGGAGCGAAGGCAGTAGGCCGGCTGCAGGGTACGATTTGGCCGGATAGGCTTCTTTGGCCATATCGAGCTGGGCTGCCATATAGTTGAAATGCCCGATCATATTCATTCCGGTTTTCGCTCCAGTTTCATTGTCTTCGTGACAATACAGGAAGTTGACCGTGGCAACCTGGTCATTCACAAACGAGCCAACCGGGTTACAATTCTGTATTCGTCGCCGATACTCTTTGACCTTGGCTTCCTGTTCCGCAAAGCTCGAGAAGGTGACTCCCAGGCAGCCGATGCCGCGGTCTCCTGCGTCGAGTTCCGTGCCTGGGCTAGTCACGGCAACCCACATGGGTGGATGTGGTTTTTGGTACGGCTTGGGCAGCACGGCTCGTGACGGCATCGAGAAATACTGGCCTTCATAGCTGAACCGATCCTGGGTCCACATCTTGGGGATGCAGTGGACAAACTCGTCCCAGCTTTTCTTGGTCTCGTCTGGGTTGGCTTGAAAACCGCCTAACTCGGTCCACGTGGCTGACCGGCCGGTCCCAAACTGGAGCCGTCCGCCAGACAGAATATCGAGCACAGCGGCACGTTCGGCGATCCGAGCCGGATGGTTGAATTGCGGCACGCAGATCACAATACCGTGTCCGACATTGATGTTCTTGGTCTGCATAGCGCACGCAGTCAGAAAAAGTTCGGGTGCGGAACAATGCGAGTATTCCTCTAGGAAGTGGTGCTCGACGGCCCAGACCTGCTCAAATCCGAGTTCGTCAGCCAGCCGGACCTGTTCCAGTGCGTTCATATAGACAGTACGCTCAGCCTCTTTGTCCCATGGTCGTGGGACGGATAATTCATAAAAAATACCGAACTTCATCCTGACCTCCTTTTGTCACGTCCGATGCGGGTGGGCTCCCGAAGTGCTTTGTTGTCTGTATCCCAACTACAGGGCCAGGGTAAAGAGGCAAACGGATCATCTGTTACGAAATGGGGCCAACGCTGCGGCTGCGCGTTGCGCTTCTTTGCGGAGCAAAATCAAGTCGGTTCCGTACAGCAGATACTGCGCCCCAGTATCGAGAAGGACTTGGACATTGTCGAGTTGGGTGACGGCAGCGGCGGTGGCAATGCCGCGCTCTTTACTCAACGCACTCACACGGGCAGTGGCCTCACGCATCTCGGGGTTACTGAACTGACCCGGCGTACCAAGGCTCTGGGCCAGATCTTGGTGTCCGACCAGGACTAGGTCGATACCGGGTATGAGAATTTCGTGCATATTATCCACCGCTTCTTTGGTCTCGATAATGACTCCGAGTAGGGTGTGGATATTGGCGTGATCCATCGCCGTGACGGTATCGACGTCTTCATAATCAGTGTTGGGTCCAAGATAGATGGCCGTCCCACGTTTGCCGTCAGGATGGTATTTCGCCGTCTCAATGAATCGCTGGACCTCGGCGCCGGTTCTGACATGTGGTACAATGAGGCTCTGACAACCGCTGTCGAGCAGGCGAGTGACGTGCTCGTATTCAAGATCGGGAATCCGAACCACCGGTGTGATGCCCGCGGCGTGGGCATACGTAACAAGGTCGACGACTGTTTCCAGGTTATAGGACGAGTGCTCCGTGCAGATCATGATGAAGTCCATCCCAGCCTGAGCCAGGGTATGGATCGCGCCGCGACTCTTGGTATCCCAAACTAGGGTGCCCAGGGCGAACTCGCCAGCTTTCATGGTTTTCTTGAGTTTATTGTCTCGCATAAGGCTTTCCTCCTTGAACGAGATTATTCTGCGGAAGGAGGGGAAGTGTCAAGGAACACAAGAAAGGGCATCCTAGTCCTGAGAGAGAGCTCTCTGTTTTCTCTTCGCTCGATTGAGAGCGGAATGAAATCAATGGCAAAGAGGAATGCTCGTTTATGCTGAGGCCGCTGCGTGCGCATGGCGCACGCTACCCGAAACTTATGCAGATCGCCCTAGGCCTCATTACCTCACTCTCTATTTCCGCTTCTTTCCCCGTTCACGTGCGGGGCGATGTCACCGCAGCAATGGGTGCAAAGGAAGATCGCGCGGGTGCGGTTTTCGCCGGATCTGTACAGACCGTCAAAACCGAAAAAGCGCTGTTTGTGAATCCACCCGGAGAACCGGAGAAGTGGGTTGAGGGCGAACGGATACTTACGGAAATCGCCCAATATAAAGTGGACGGAGAGCTCAAAGAAAGAACCGCGTATCACCCTGATGGCTCGTCTGCTGTACGGGTTGTTCGTGCGTATAACGACGCGGGCAGGGTAAAGACGGAACAGTTGTATAACCCTGGCGATACCCTGTGGCGAAAGATGACCTATACGTATAACGAGGCGGGACAATTGATTGAGGTGGTCAGTACAGATACTGACGGCGATGTGTGGTTCAGGGATGTGTACGCCTATAACCAGGCTGGGCAGCCGAGCCAGGTTGATCACCATGACCCAGATGGCAGCTTCTTGCATCGGGCGACCTATACCTACAATCCTCAGGGTAAGATTGTCGCACGGTCTCTGCTGGATGCGGACGGATCACGGATATCCAGCAATGTGTATGCATATGAGACAGATGGCAAGCTGGGCAAAATGAACGAAGTAACGACGCACGGCCGAAACGGATCCCTGGCCTCGCGCTGGGTGTATGCCTACGACGAGCGAGGAAACGAACGGAAATGGATCGCGTATAAGGCCGATGGCTCTATTCGGCGAAAAGAAGTCTACGCCTTTGAGTATGATGCAAGAGGCAATTGGGTGAAGCGGATAACATCGGAGTGGATCCCTGACGGACAGACGGGCTATCTAGAGCCGGCTGAGGCGGTGTATCGAGACATTAAGTATCACGCAGAAGCTCAGGCCGGACCTGCAGTAATACATCAGAAGAAAAGTGATGGGATGCGATAATCATCCTATTTTCAAGATAAAAACGGTGTGCTCCAAACCGCTGTACCCCGCAGTCCGAGTGAAATTGTTTACAGCCCTTTTCTTTCGCAAAGGCTACTAACCAATCGAACGTCTGCTGTCCGTAGCCGCCTGATCGATCCGGCTGGTCAGTTACCAGGTCATCTAGATGCAAATGTTTATCCAAGGCCAGTGATTCCTAAATACAAAAGCCTACCACTGCCTGTACCTTGCTATCTTCGAGAACTAGAAATTTATAGCTGGCCTATTGGAGGTGTCGGACACGTTCCACAAACTCAGCATCAATGAGAGGCGGACGAACCTGGAAAACGACTGGAAAAGTAGACTGGGTGTCCGCATCGGCTTGGGCGAAACGGATGGGAATAGTGTGGCAAAGCCGAGCAGGGGTGCAACGTGCTGCACCCCTGCTCGAAGAAGAACAAATAGAGTGGATCTACGCCCGCATCCCGGCGGCGCCAGCCTTCTCATGGAGGCTGGAAGATGCACTGGCTCTGCCGTTAACCCGCTCGAACCAGGCGGTCAGGTTCTTGAGGTCCGGGCTGATTTGCTGGCCCATGCCTGCGCCGAAATCAAAGGCGCAATACATAATAATATCGACCAGGGTAAAACGATCACCCGCGATAAACTGTTTGCCTTCCATCAGGCCGTCCAACCAGGTCAGCTTTTCTTGCACGATTTCCTTGAGTCCAACTGCGGCTTCGGGCAGGCAATGCATACGGGTCTTAAACAGGTCGAGGCCTTCGGCGTATCGGAAGCCGTTATACATATGTTCCGTAATCTGGAGTTCGATACGGCGTTGCCACATGCGAGTTGCCGCTTTTTCTTCCGGAGTCGAACCGATCAGGGCCGGGCTCGGGTGCTTGTCTTCGAGGTATTCGCACATGGCGGTCGTCTCTGCTAATACGCTGCCATCGTCCAGCTCAAAGGCCGGCATCTGACCACCAGGGTTCTTTTGCGTATAGGGCTCCTGTCGATTCTCTGCGGCGAGTAGATCGATTTCTATCGTATCGAGTTTGATCCCTTTTTCCTCCATAAACATGCGCACGCAACGCGGGTTCGGACCGAGGGAATTGTACATCTTCATAGCAGTCTCCTTATTGGGTATTGGGATGAAGAGCGGTTTAGCCTATTTGGCGACTATCATACAAGAGACCGGGCGGGGGCAGGTCTTTACTTCGCTCTTTGTAATAGAGGGGATGTTGCGTTAATAGCCTCTATGTAAATGTTATGACATTGGTACGTAAATTATAACTTAGGCTGCCCACGGTACGTTGAACCAGTATACCGACCATGGCCGGCCAGAACATTACAATACTGATGACACGTTTCATACAGTCTAGAACCCTTGTCTTGCCTATCCTCTTACTCTACGGTGAAATCAAGTCGTAGAACAATTTTTGAAGTCTTCTCGTCATGATTTCTGACCAGAATGCCGAACCTGCCCCGGACAAGTGTGCAGCTATACCTCCCCGTTTTTTGGCGGATCGAATGGTCGGCAAATTAGCGAAATGGCTCCGTATTATTGGGTATGACACGGTCTATCTGCCGCAGCTCTCGCCTGAAGGCGTGAAGCGCGAAGCCCGCCGTCAGGGCCGCCTTCTGCTGACGCGGAGTACGCGTTTTCTGAACCAGAAAGACGTTCCGCCGTTTGTTTTCATTCAAAGTGATCGTTTCCGCGATCAGCTCAAGCAGGTGTGTGCAGACTTGCAGCTTGATGTCTCGACCCATCTCTTCACTCGCTGCAGTGTGTGTAACCAGGAATTAGCGGCGGTAGAGCGGGAGCATGTCCAGCAGCACGTGCCGGAATATGTGTGGCAAACACGCTCCACCTTTCTCCGCTGCAAAAAATGTCCTCGCGTGTATTGGGGAGCAACCCACCGAGAGCGGGTCTTAGAGGAGCTGCGGCAGATGGGAGGTCATCAGGAGGTCTGCTTTGCTGAAGAGGCCTGGCCTGCAGGGGAGAAATAGAACGATGGAATCTTCCGTGGCCCAACCCATCTGGCTTTTCTGGGACAGTGAATGCGGCTTTTGCAAGCGGGCCATTGCCTGGGTTAAGCAGCGTGATGCGACTGATCAGATTCAGGCCGTTCCATATCAAGAAGCCCCTCGGCCTCCGATGACGGATATACTGGCCCAGCGGTGCGAACGGGCCGTGCAGGTGTTGACACAAGAGGGCGATATTCTCTCCGCCGGACGGGCCTGTTTGTATGTGCTGGAGAAGGTTGGCTACCCGCGTCTGGCTCGTGTGGGGCGTTTGCCGCCACTGATTTGGTGTATTGAGATCGACTATTGGCTGGTGGCGCGCAATCGACAGTTTTTTAGTCGCTGGTTGTTTCGGACTGGCGGGACTGGATAGAAGCGAAGCATTCCAGGACAGTCTGTGGTGACCGCCAAGAACCGATGCTCATATGGGTTTTTCTACAACTCTCGGTGAAAATGTATTTTCCGACGTGAAACTCAAGCGGCTGAAGCTGGCGAACCTCAAACCCAACTCGTGGCAAGTACGAAGGCTTTTGTCCGCAAGAGCATGGACTTACATGCGGCTTTGGTGGACGCGTCGCACAGCCGGGCACTGTCGGCACAGGCGTGCATGCTCCGCCACGTTCTGTTCAGGCGTTACTCCGAATTCGTGACGACAGAGGTAGCTGACGTCGTGTTCACGAGTCTGCAGAGGTTGACCAGCCACGTCACTGCCCGTAACCCGGAAGATGCCCGCGCGCAACTGGACGCCCACTACGGGCAAGCACGAGCGTCAATGCTGACCACCGGCGAATAGTGCGCATCTGCAGTTGCTGCGCTCAAAGGCCCCTACACCTTCCCCAACTGGCGTAACGCCTCATACAACACAATCGCTGCGGCACTTGATAAGTTGAGACTTCGCACCTGCTCACCCTGCATAGGGATGGTATACAGGGTATCTGTGAACTCCGTGCGGATCGTTTCTGATAAGCCCCGGGTCTCACTGCCGAAGACGAGCAGGTCGTCTTCGGCGTAACTTGCTTGCGTGTACGACCGCTCTGCGTGTGCTGAAAAGGCAAGGAGGCGTCCGGTAGGACGACGTGCCAGAAAGTCGCTCCATGACTCGTACACGAGCACGTCGACATATGCCCAGTAGTCGAGGCCGGCACGTTTGAGATAGCGGTCCTCTAAAGAGAAGCCGAGTGGCCCGACGAGGTGAAACGTGGTCTGAGTGGCAGCGCACAGACGTGCGGTGGTGCCGGTATTCGGTGGGATCTCGGGTTCAACAAAGACGATGTGCATGGGGAGAAGGGATCGGTCCTGCTAGTCGTGTCTTACTCTTGCCCTTGGAACTGGATAAAATAGATGGCCTCTCCCGACCGCAGCACAAACTCCCCGCTTTTCTCAGCTTCATGTACATACTCTGTGAGTTGATAGTAGGCGGAGCGTAGAAAGCGGGCAGGGTGTTCTTGATCTTTGACTCGACAGTATAAGACGTCATTGTCACCGATAGACAGCGTCTGGGGAGCGAGCGCCTCTTCACTTTCATCGTTAAGCCGCAGAGTGAAACCTTGGCTCGGGTCCCCAGTGACCTGGGTGACAACGTAGGGTGTATCTTCAATTTCAACGCCGGCGCGATCCCGGCCAATGACAATTTCATACGATCCAGCTTCAGTCTGATGGAGGCATTGGCTAAAGAGTGTGTTGATCCGTTGGTTCTGGATACGTTCGTCATTGGCATACCACCAGCCGTCTTTTCCAAAGTGTATCTTGCGTGTTGGGTCTATGGCCCAGAAACCGGCTTGTGGCATGGCCGTTTACCCATTCCCTTTTGTTCGGCGCTCCGCTGTATCTAAAATCAACGTTACTGGCCCATCATTGATGAGCTGAACCGCCATAGAAGCCTGGAACTGACTGGTTGCAACCGGAATCTGATGGCGCTCGCAGCATGTGACAAAATGCTCATACAATGGTTGGGCTTTGTCTGCTTCTGCCGCGGCTGTGAACGAAGGGCGACGGCCCTTTTGAGTGTTTGCATACAGAGTGAATTGCGGAACGACCAGGAGTTCACCCTGTATGTCTTTGACCGAATGGGCGAACTTCCCGGCCGCATCAGAGAAAATGCGCAACCCGACAATTTTGTTGCTGAGATACTCGGCCTCCGCTAACGTATCGTCGGCCGTTACGCCCAGCAGGATGACGAGGCCCTGTCGGATTTGTCCAACGCTTACTGCATTGACTGAGACTTGGGCCTCACTGACTCGCTGGATGACGGCACGCATGGTGTTCTTTTCTCTCTGTATTACCGAATTTTAACAGTTAGCTGAGTCGCCCATATGAGACAAGGCGAGACAAGATGGGGCTGGATGAGATCGAACGGGACGAGAACGGACCTGGTATGAAACCAGACCCTCAGCTATGATTGCGGCATGTATCCTGTCGTCCTCGAACTCGGTCCCCTGACTGTGTATAGCTACGGCATCATGATGGCGCTGGGCTTTGTGGCTGCAGGCTGGCTGTTGGGGAAAGGTTTGGCTCATCAAGGCCGAGACCGAGAGCTGGCTTCGACCTTGGTGCTATGGGCCGCCATTGGCGGACTGCTCGGGGCTCGCATTCTGTTTATACTCGACAACTGGTCTGCATTTCTCTTTGATCCTCTGTCTTTTCTTTTGACCGGAGCCGGTTTTGTGTGGCACGGGGGCTTGATTGGCGGCATAGTCGGCATCAGCCTGTGCATACGCCGCTATCGGCTACCCTGGTTTGAAATCATGGACGTTGTCGCCCCGGCGATCGCACTTGGTCATGGCACGGGCCGGATAGGCTGCCACTTGGCCGGCGATGGTGACTGGGGGCCGCCCACCACATTGCCTTGGGGTGTCGCCTACCCGGATGCCATTATCGGCTGGGATTACCCAGCTGAGGTGTTTGTTCATCCTACTCCGCTGTATGAAATGGCAGCGTATTTTGCGATTGCCGCTTTGTTATGGAGTCGGTGGTCGGTCCCGCATCGTTCGGGTGACCTGTTTTGGGGGTATCTCGCGCTGGCCGGGATTGCTCGGTTTTCCTTGGAATTTTTTCGTGTCAATCCTCCTCTTATGGGGGAGTTCTCCCAAGCCCAGGTTATTAGTATAGGCCTAATCGTTGTCGGGGCTACGCTGTTGCTGAGAGGCGAAAAGACGCAGGGCGTAGGCGCCTAACTCGTGTGAGATAAGTAGCCATGACAGCCACCAAAAGATGGCTCACGCCTGGGATCTTCGGCCTCGTTGTCCTACTCGGCGGCTTGGTGGTTCTCATCCAAACCCCGTCGCAGCCGAACTTGCCCCGACCCGCCCCTGATTTCTTATTGCCGAATCTCAACGAACAAGCCGTCCGCCTGTCTCAACACAAGGGGAAAGTGGTGTTGCTGAACGTCTGGGCGACATGGTGTGGGCCGTGTCGGCAAGAGATGCCGACCATGGAGGCACTTGCCCAAAGACTTCACGGTGAGGACTTTGCCATGTTGGCCGTTAGTCAGGACGTGGACGGCGCGACAACCGTTGAGCCATATCTTCAGGAAGGCGGGTACACTTTTCCTGTGTTGCTTGACGTTCGAGGCGAAGTTGGAAAGAAATATGGAGTCACCGGCTATCCTGAGACTTTTATCATCGACAGGCAAGGGCAGATCGTCTATCACCACATTGGCTACAATAATTGGGTGCAGCCGCGTATGGAGACAGCCTTGCGTCGTCTGGTTCAAAACGGGATATGGAGTGTCGATACCGAGGCGCGACCTCAAGGTGACCACACACCACTTCGACCTTAAGAGGGTGTCCAGAAAGTCCATACTGGGCGTCGCCCGGCTGCAACCAGCGTGTACAGCGTTGCCCTGCATCGTCATATCCCACAGATATGGCTGCTTCGGGCGCCTAGGTCATTCCGTTTTCGTGCGGGCTTTGGCCACAGAGACACTTATTAGACCCCTCTAGGAGGATCCCGTCTTGGCCCTGACTCGTAAGGAAAATGTGAAGTGATTCTTAGGTTGACGGAGGGCCGCTGGCTATCGATGGGTGGCAAGTATGCTATAGTAGGAAACGTGTAACGAGGCACGAGATACAGCAAATGGCGGATAATAGAGGGGCAATATGATGCACGCAAAACGGCAACGAATTTTAGTGGGGCTGATTGCCGGTGTCGTGGGAATTGGGGTGGTCCTCTTTGGCGGGCATGGGCTCAATCTCGTTTCTGCCGTCGATCGCAGTACGTATGAAGATCTTGAGGCGTTTACCAGCGTTCTGGCCATCGTCCGGAAGAACTACGTTGAACAAGTCGAGACACAAGATCTTGTAGAGGGCGCGATTGACGGGATGTTAGGTGCGCTTGACCCTCACAGTGCCTATCTCACGCCCGACTCCTATAAAGAACTCCAAGTCGACACTGAGGGCAGTTTCGGTGGTCTTGGTATCGAAATCACGATCCGAGACAGTGTTCTGACTGTTGTTTCTCCCATTGAAGATACTCCTGCGTACCGGGCTGGTGTCCTGGCCGGGGACCAGATTGTCAAGATTAATGGCGAGCTGACAAAAGATATGTCGCTCATTGGGGCTGTTAAGAAAATGCGGGGGAAGAAGGGAACGGAGATCACCATCTCGGTTCGACGTGGGGATGTCCCGCGGCTTATTGATGTGTCCATCATCCGGGAAGTCATTAAGATTCAGAGCGTCAAATCAAAAACCTTGGAAAAGGGCTATGCGTATACCCGTGTGACCCAGTTTCAGGATCGAACCAGTATTGACCTGGATAACGCACTTAAGAAGCTGAGCCAAGAAAATGGCAAACTTGCAGGCGTTGTGCTTGATTTGCGGAATAACCCGGGGGGATTGCTGAGCCAGGCGGTTAAGGTGTCAGACCTCTTTTTGGATACCGGCATGATTGTCTATACAAAAGGCAGGCTGGAAAGTCAGAAGCAGAAATATTTCGCCCACCCCGGAGGATATACGGAGGTGCCGCTGGTGGTACTGGTCAATAGCGGCAGTGCGAGTGCGTCAGAGATTGTTGCTGGTGCAGTTCAGGATCATGGCCGAGCGGTCGTGCTTGGAACCAAAACCTTTGGCAAAGGGTCGGTCCAGACGATTTTGCCGGTGGATGGGGGGGCTGCCGTGCGTTTAACTACGGCTATGTATTTCACACCGAACGGCCGGTCAATCCAGGTGACCGGTATTGCTCCGGATATTGAACTGGAGAACCTCCCGGATGCGCTGGCTGCCGTGCGCCGGCGTCACGGCATTCGTGAGGAGAATTTACGAGGGCATTTTGACGGCATGGGCGGGCAGACGCAGCAAGCGGCGCAGGGCGACAGCTCCGAGCCGGCTGATACCCCTGCCGCGCCGCAAGCCCGGCCTGATATTCAAGTAGGCGAATTAGGGAAAGACCCTCAGCTCGACCGGGCGCTCGAACTGCTTAAATCTTGGCGGGTCTTTCAAACCACGGTTGCTGAGGCGAAAGGCTAGGTCCGGTGGGAGGCGGTTTACCCGCTTTCTCTCTCCCTCCACTTTTCTATGTCCACTGTTGCCTTTAAAGATAGGCGATCTGCGGCATTGTCGGTGACTGAACTGGCGAGCCGGATCCAGGGGACGCTTGAGGACGACTTTGGCGAAGTCTGGATCGTGGGGGAAATTTCTGGACTGCGTGCGCCAGCGTCCGGCCATCTGTATTTCACACTCAAAGATGACAGGAGCCAGTTGCGGGGCGTGATGTTTCGTGGTTATGCGCGGCTGCTGCGCTTTCAGCCGGAGGATGGGCTTGCCGTCCTTGTCAAGGGGCGTGTGAGTCTCTACTCGGCGCGTGGCGATCTGCAGGTGTATGCGGCAACCATGGAGCCGCGTGGGCTGGGGGAACAACAGTTGGCGTTGGAGCAGCTTAAGGCCAAGCTTGCGGCAGAAGGGCTCTTTGCTGCAGAGCGTAAACGTCCCCTGCCATTCTTCCCACGCTGTATCGGGGTAGTCACCGCACTCGGTGGAGCGGCCATCCACGATATCCTGACGATTCTGCACGGCCGCTGTCCCTATACCCGAGTCGTGGTCAGGCCCACTCAGGTCCAGGGGGCGGCTGCGGGTGTGGAGATCGCAGCAGGGATACACGACTTGAACGAGCACGGCCAGGCCGAGGTCATTATTGTTGGCCGGGGTGGAGGCTCACAGGAAGATTTGAACGCCTTTAATGAAGAGGTTGTTGCCCGAGCTATTGCCGATTCCTCTCTGCCTGTTATCGCTGCGGTGGGTCATGAGATTGACCTGAGCATTGCCGACCTTGCGGCTGACCACCGGGCGCCAACGCCAACGGCGGCGGCCGAAATAGTCGTGCCTGTATGGACGGACTTGTCCAGTCAGATCGCTGGAAACGCGCGTGCCCTGGCTTCTACGATGCAGCGGTATATAGGCGACTCCCATGGTCGGGTGGATCGGTTTGCCGAGCGGATCCGCAATCCGCAGCATCAGATTGAAGTACTGCGTGAACAGCTACGGATCTCGGTCTCACGTCTGCGCACGGCATTTCGACGCAAAAACGAATACGCGCGGGCGCAGGTGCAGGACTTGGCTGCAACGCTTAATAGTTTGAGTCCCCTTGCTGTTTTAGGACGAGGATATAGTCTCGCACGAACCCTACCTGGCAACACCCTCGTGACAACGGCTGCCAACCTGACCCGTGGTGATCGGGTCCGCTTGACCTTTGCTCACGGAGAGGCAGCGGCCCGGATTGAAGAGGTTGTGAAATAGATGGAGATCCAAGCCGACAGGAAATTTGAAGACGGGCTTCAAGATCTGGAAGGATTGGTTGAGAAACTCGATGCTGGAGACCTGCCCCTTGAGGCGGCCTTACAGGCGTTTGAAGACGGCGTAGTCTTGGTACGTTTTCTTGAAGATAAGCTGACCGAAGTAGAAAAACGGGTGGAAGTCTTAACCCGCGACAATAGTGGGCTGTTTCACACTCAAAGCCTGGAAACCGATGCAGAAACTCATGAAGAAGAGGAAGTGTGAATCTCGAACAGTATTTAGAACAACGCCGCAAACTCGTTGATCAGACTCTAAAGCAGCTCCTGACTGAGCATGATGCACCGCCTCGGATCCTCAACAAAGCCATGCAGTACAGTTTGTTCTCCGGCGGGAAACGGATCCGGCCTATTCTCGCCCTCGCCACTGGAGAGGCCGTAGGCGCACCCCCAGCACGTATACTGCCCTTTGCCTGCGCATTGGAAATGATCCATTCGTACTCTTTAGTCCACGATGATTTGCCGGCTATGGACGATGACGACCTGCGTCGGGGCAAACCGACCAATCATAAGGTGTTTGGTGAAGCCATGGCCATTTTGGCCGGAGATGGGCTGCTAACTGAGGCTTTTCGGATTATGGCCCAGGGTGCGCTTCGTCGGGGGCAAGATCGGACCGCCGCACTGCAGGCTATATGGGAGGTGGCTGCCGGAGCTGGGATGGCTGGCATGGTCGGTGGACAGGTCGCAGATATTGAGGCAGAGCAGAAAAAGCCCACTCGTAAAATCGTTGAATACATCCATACTCGAAAGACCGGGGCCTTGCTACGGGCTTCAGTCCGCGTCGGGGCACGGGTTGGCAGGGCAACGTCACGACAGTTCGCACGGCTCGATACGTATGGGACGGCAGTCGGCTTGGCCTTTCAGGTAACGGACGATATTCTTGACATTGAAGGCGGAACCGAAAAAACTGGAAAACGGGCGGGACGAGATGCCGAGCTCCAAAAAGCGACCTATCCTGCTGCGCTTGGGATGAAGAAAACGAAACAGTACGCGCGCGAACTGCTCGATGACGCCCTCAGCGCGCTCAAGACATTTGGCCCCAAAGCCGAGCCGCTCAGGCAGATTGCACTATTTGTTGTTGGGCGGGCGGTCCCGTCTGAAACGTGAGCCAACGCAAACGCCTTGACCTGCTCCTGGTTAAGCGCGGCCTCGTGTCAAGCCGGGAGCAAGCCCGGCGGGTGATTATGGCGGGTGCCGTGGTTGTGGGTGAACAGAGAGTCGATAAGCCCGGCACCTTAGTCGACTTGGAAGCTTTCGTGCGCCTCAAAGAAAACGCACGCTCTCCATACGTGAGTCGAGGAGGACACAAACTGGCTGGCGGACTAGAGGCGTTCAGTTTGGATGTGACCGGCATCGTCGCCCTTGACGTGGGAGCGTCGACCGGAGGCTTTACCGATTGCCTGCTGCAGCATGGTGCCGCCAAGGTTTTTGCCGTTGACGTAGGATATGGACAGCTGGCATGGTCCTTGCGCCAAGATCCGCGTGTGGTGAATCTAGAGCGCCGCAATATTCGCGCTCTCACCTCTGACGAACTCCCTGAGACGCCGAGTCTTGCGGTCATTGATGCGTCCTTTATTTCGTTGACCTTGGTGATTCCGAAGGTCTTAAGTTTGATTGCCGACAAAGGGGAGGTCGTTGCCCTAGTCAAGCCGCAATTTGAAGTTGGGAAAGGACATGTGGGGAAGGGCGGAGTGGTGCGGGATCCGGCCCTGCATGCGGAAGTGTTAGCGCAATTGCAAACGCAGACCGACGTCTGGCAGGTTGATGTGAAAGGCGTTATAGAATCTTCGTTGCGCGGGCCGAAGGGCAATAGAGAATTTTTGCTCTATTTGCAAAAAAGGTGAGAACGTCTTGAAGAACGTTTTGAGGAGCTCATGTCACTGAGTCAGAAATTGCACGATGCGGCTGCACCGATTTGGCAAAAAACCTTGAGACACCCGTTTGTGGTCGAATTGGGAAAGGGCAGTCTGCCATTAGATCGGTTTCGTTTCTATATGTGTCAGGACTATGTCTTCCTGATCGAGTATAGCCGCACGCTTGCGCTCGCAACGGCAAAAGCGGCGGACCTGGAGACTATGGGTCGGTTTGCCCATCTGCTTGGCGTGACGCTGAATCAAGAGATGGCGCTGCACCGTGAGTTTGCCGCGGAGTGTGGCATCAGTGCGGAAACGCTGGCCGCAACACAACCAGCTCCAACAACCCAGGCTTACACGAATCACTTGGTCCGGGTCGCTTCGCTCGGAGACCTGGCCGAAATTGTGTGCGGATTACTGCCGTGCCAATGGGGCTATAGTGAAATTGGCCAGATGCTTGCGCAGCAGGGAAAGCCAGCTGCTGCTCCAGATTATGCAAAGTGGATTGATATGTACGCCGCGCCGGAGTTTGCGGATCTCTCGGCCTGGTTACGAGAATTGCTCGACAGCCTGGCTCCAAAAACAGACGAAGAGCAGCTGACGCGTATCTTTCAAACGAGCACCCGGTACGAGTATCTGTTCTGGGAAATGGCCTACCGAACACAAGAATGGCCTGTATAGATAGGCAGTTTCTCCACTTGGCTAGGCTGCATTTGGGTAGGTGGAGTCGCGAAGAAAGGGTAGCGTATCTCGACTGTCAGGAACCGATAGGCCAAGCTTGGCAAACAGCCACTCGGGACGAGCGTCAAATTCGTCTATGCGCACCTTAGCCAGAACGTCGTCAATCGAACACCGGCCCTCTCAGACCTTCTCCGTAGCGTTCCAGTACAATGTGGTCGTGCTGCGCTCCTCAACCGCCTGCCGTTTCAGTTCTTCGGCAGTAATGCCACGGGCGTTGATGGATTTAGGCATAGCAGCATTGGGAACGAGGAGTTCGTGAATATCGACGCGCCCGTTGTACCCAATTTCATTGCACTCGACACAGCCTTTTGCCCGGTACAGGGTAAAATTTGCAGAAGGAGGCAGGCCGACAAGGCTTTGCGAGTTGGATAACAGGCCCCGACTCTATTGCCTGTTCCTGCCCCTCGTCCATATCCGAGATCGAGACGTGATTCAGGAGATCGTGATTCAGTTGTTCATTCGCCGCTGCTCCACCTTCCTTAAAGAACGCAAGAATATTCTCTGGCTCGGTCACGAGAAGCGAGATGGATTGTTCGTGGTGTTGCCATTTTTTCAGGAGCGCAATGAATTCCCAGTTAAATGGATTACTGAGAACCAAGGCTATCTCAAAGGGCGAGGTATTGATCGCAACAACTAGTTCGTCTTACTAAAAGGGGGGCATGATGCCTGGTGCTGCATCCTGGGGGTCAAGCAGGTCTTGGTAGGGAAGCCGACGAAAGCTAGCCGTGTGCTGAGCGGTGAGGAGCGGTTTCGTCCTCTGGACGTTGGACCGCAGCCGGGTTCATCATCCGGCTGCGGACGCCTAAGAACATCTCTCTAAAAGGCTGGTGGCGGCTGTTCGCATTGGCTGGAGTTGGAGAGTCTGTGTCTTGACAGTAGAGAGGAAGGGCGATAGAGAAGGGATACCTTTAATCTAACCCAGAGAGGTTAGGAAGGGCGAATATGAAGCTGTTTATTCTCTTCACAAGTTTAAAAAAGTAGTCAGAGCCCCCTTGGACTTCCGAGGGGGCTCTTTTTTGTGGATTATGCGTAGTGGAGCAGAACGAATTGTCCTAGACCAGGCTGCGGTTAGACGGGCGCTCACCCGGATTTCGCACGAAATCCTCGAGCGAAATCAGGGTGTGAATCAACTCGCCCTGGTTGGTATACACACCCGTGGAGTGGATCTCTCAAGGCGCCTGGCTGAGAAGATTGAGATCTTCGAAGGCATTCGTCCTCCGTGCGGAGAGATCGATATTACCCTCTACCGGGACGATGTTGGACGCACGCGTACCCAGCCTGAGGTGCGTAGTACTTCTATTCCGTTCGCGGTAGATGGGCTGCGTATCGTGCTCGTTGACGATGTGCTGTACACGGGTCGAACAGTCCGAGCCGCCATGGATGCCTTGGTGGATTTTGGGCGGCCCACGAGCATCCAACTTGCCGTCCTGGTCGATCGTGGACACCGTGAGCTGCCTATTCGGCCTGACTATGTCGGGAAAAATATACCAACCTCACACGAAGAACACGTCTATGTGCGTCTTGTTGAGCATGACGGATGCGAACAGGTCGTTATTGAGCGAGGAGTAGAGAGGGGAATGCTATGACGTTTACCCAACGCCATTTTCTCGGAATTGAAGGGCTGTCTCGGGAAGAGCTACTGTTTCTCCTCAAAACGGCCGAATCCTTTCGAGAGATTTCTGAACGAGAGGTGAAGAAGGTTCCGACCTTACGCGGAAAAACCATTATTAACCTGTTCTATGAATCGAGTACACGAACGCGCTCGTCGTTTGAGATCGCGGCCAAGCGTCTCTCGGCTGATGCGATTAACATTTCGGCTTCCACCAGTAGCGTGAACAAAGGC
>CAZBUD010000042.1:30699-37342 GCA_964495015.1 uncultured Enterobacteriaceae bacterium
CCGGAACTTATGTGCCCTGCGTCCGGCAGCCATCGTCATTCGTCATCCTGCTTCCGGCGCGCCGCATCTCCTTGCCCAACTGGACAAGTGCCCGATCATCAATGCCGGTGACGGAACGCATGAGCATCCCACGCAGGCGCTGCTGGATATTATGACGATCCGCGAACATATAGGGGAGGTCGATGGCAAAACGATTGCCATTGTTGGCGATATCCTCCATAGCCGGGTGGCCCGATCGAACGTCTTGGCCCTGACAACCCTCGGGGCAAATGTCCGCCTGGTTGGCCCTCCGACCTTACTGCCACCGGAGTTTCGGCTATGGGGAGTAGAAGTCCATACGGACTTGAAATCCGGGCTGGCCGGAGTAGATGTGGTCATGATGCTTCGCCTTCAACGTGAGCGACAAACCCGAAATTTTTTCCCGAGCCTTGATGAATATGCCAGGCGTTTCTGTTTAACCACACAGGCGTTGGCTGAGGCAAAGCCTGGGGTCATTATTCTGCACCCGGGTCCTATGAATCGTGGTGTTGAGATCGACTCTCGGGTCGCAGACGGTCGGTATTCCGTTATTCTTGAACAAGTTACCAACGGGGTCGCCGCTCGCATGGCCGTCCTCTATTTGTTGACTACCCAAGAACGTATTGCTTCTCAAGGTCAGTCTGATCGACTTGACCGCCCTGCGGAGCATTCGTCTGCAACGGTGCAAGAAATTTCCCCCGTATTACCCAAACGAGCTGTAGGACAATAGAAGATGCGCATTGTGGTAGGTGGCGGAACCGTTATTGATCCGGCAAATGGGCGGGAAGAGAGCCTTGATCTGTTGATCGAAGATGGTCTGATTGGTGAGTTCGGCCGGCCGGGGAGTTTGGCCATTCGTGAAGCAGAACGCCTCGATGTTTCCGGCTGGACTATCGCTCCAGGGCTGATCGACATGCACGTGCATCTACGCGAGCCGGGCTATGAATACAAGGAGACTGTGCTGACGGGAACCCAAGCCGCGGTTGCCGGCGGATTTACTGCGGTTGCCTGTATGGCCAATACGAAGCCAGTCAATGATAATGGCACGGTCACCCGCTTCATTGTTGAGCAAGCGCGTTTGGCAGGGCTCGCCCGGGTCTTTCCCATAGGCGCGCTGTCAAAGGGGCTCAGAGGAGAAGAGCTCGCGGAAATTGGGGAAATGGTTGATGAAGGAGCGGTCGCAATTTCTGACGACGGGCGACCGATTATGGATGCCAACCTCATGCGTCGAGCACTGGAATACTGCTCCATGTTTGATGTGCCAATCAGCGTGCATGAAGAAGACGTCAACCTGTCAGCCCACGGTAGTATGAATGAAGGCCCGACGGCACTGAGGCTCGGCCTCCGGGGTGTGCCTAGTGTAGCCGAAGAGGTGATGGTCGCACGTGATATTGCCCTGGCTCGTCTGACTGGAGGGCGCGTGCATATCGCCCATGTCAGTACGCTCAGAGCTGTGGATCTGGTGCGTCAGGCCAAAGCCGAAGGCGTAGCCGTCACGGCGGAAGTCGCGCCGCACCATTTTACGCTGACGGAAGAGTCGGTTGAGGGCTACAACACGAATGCAAAGATGAGTCCTCCGCTCCGATTGGCTGAGGACGTGGAGGCGATGAAGGACGGCTTACGGGACGGAACCATCGATGCTATTGCGACTGACCATGCTCCCCACCGCCGGGATGAAAAAGAGGTTGAGTTCGACCAGGCGGCCCACGGAATAACGGGTTTGGAGACGGCCCTGGCATTGACGCTGAATCTGGTACGGGAAGGGGTCTTGTCCATGTCCGAGGCGGTTGGGAAATTGACTGTCAATCCTGCTCGTATTCTGGGCCTTCCCTACGGAACCCTTTCGGTTGGTATGCCTGCGGATCTGACTGTTTTTGACCCCGACGCGATGTGGCGCGTGGACCCGCTCTTATCCCGGTCACGTGGCCAGAATACGCCTTTTGCAGGTTGGGAACTGAAAGGGCAGACGCGGCTCACCATGGTCGACGGTCGCGTTGTGTATGACAGCGAGAAACAGGAGGTCGGAGCAGCGTGACGCACAAAGCGGTATTGGCCCTTGCTGATGGAACGGTTTTTGAAGGGGTGGCATTTGGTGCTGAGGGAGAGGCTGTTGGAGAAATTGTCTTCAATACCTCGATGACCGGCTATCAAGAGATTCTCACCGACCCGTCATATAAGGGCCAGATTGTTACCATGACGTATCCCGAGATCGGGAATGTTGGTGTGAACTCTGAAGATGTGGAATCCAGCCAGCCGCTTGTTGAAGGTTTTGTGGTGAAGGAATATTGGGAACGGCCTAGTAATTGGCGTGCCCAAAAAAGCCTGGCTGCGTATATGCATGAACACGGTATCGTTGGCATTCAGGGCATTGACACGCGCGCCCTGGTACGTCGTTTACGTGACTACGGAGCCCAGCAAGGGGTGATCTCAACTCTTGATCTCGATCCACACCGTCTCGTGGAGAAGGCACAGGCTGCGCCGAGTTTGGTGGGACACGATCTCGTAAAAGAAGTAACCTGCGCTCACGCGTATGATTGGTCTCAGGGCAATTGGGAGTTAGAAAAAGGCTATCGAGAAAAAAATGGAGAATCCGACCAAGCTTTCTCCGTTGTCGCCTATGATTTTGGGATCAAGTTTAACATCCTGCGCCATCTCGTCGAAGCGGGCTGCCGGGTACACGTAGTCCCGGCCCAGACGCCGGCGGCTGAGGTCTTGAGCCTGAAGCCTGACGGTGTGTTTTTATCAAACGGGCCAGGTGACCCTGACGCCGTCTCCTACGCCAAGGACAATATTGCGGTTCTGCTTGGCAAAGTGCCGATGTTCGGTATCTGCCTTGGCCATCAGATCATAGGCCTGGCTCTTGGCGGACGGACGTATAAGCTCAAATTCGGACACCATGGTGGGAATCAACCGGTCATGGATCTGACGACTCGAAAGGTTGAGATTACGGCTCAGAATCACGGTTTTTGTGTTGATGTGGACTCCTTGCAGGGGCGGGCGGAGGTGACCCACATCAACCTGAATGATCGGACAGTTGAGGGGCTCAGGCATAGACACTATCCGCTGTTTTCCGTGCAGTATCACCCGGAATCCTCACCCGGTCCGCATGACGCCGATTATCTATTCAGACGTTTTACTACGCTCATGGAACATTTCCGATCTGGGGATGCAAGCGTAACGGACCATTCTGTAGACTCGTCCGCTGACTTACCAGCGGGCTCATAACAACTATGCCGAAACGTACCGACCTGCATTCCATCTTGCTTATTGGTTCTGGCCCTATCGTTATTGGTCAGGCGTGTGAATTTGACTACGCCGGCACCCAGGCCTGCAAGGCGCTCAAAGAAGAGGGCTATCGGGTTGTATTGGTCAATTCCAATCCTGCTACGATTATGACCGATCCGGACTTTGCCGATCGCACGTATATCGAGCCGCTGACTTTGCCTATACTCGAGAAAATTATTGAAAAAGAACGCCCGGATGCCCTGTTGCCGACCGTAGGCGGGCAGACCGGACTGAACCTGGCTATTGATCTTGCTGAGGCCGGCATTCTTGATCGCTACGAGGTGGAAATGATTGGTGCCAAGCTGCCGGCGATCAAAAAAGCCGAGGATCGTGATCTGTTTAAGACGAGTATGGAGCGGATTGGCCTGGATCTACCAAAAAGTGGCTGTATCCATTCCCTGCAAGAAGCTGAGCTCTTACTCGATCAGCTTGGTCTGCCGCTTATCGTGCGCCCGTCCCGAACGCTGGGCGGTGCGGGTGGCGGAATTGTCGAGTCTCGGGAGGAATTTCAGGGAATCGTGGAGTGGGGTCTCAAGGCGTCTCCTACGCACGAAGTCCTTATAGAAGAGTCGATTGCGGGCTGGAAAGAATTCGAGTTGGAGGTCATGCGCGATGTGAAGGACAACGTCGTTATCATTTGCTCCATCGAGAATTTTGATCCGCTAGGCGTGCATACGGGCGATTCGATTACCGTTGCCCCTGCTCAGACGCTTACGGACAAAGAATATCAGATCATGCGGGACGCAGCTCTACGCATCATCCGCGAAATTGGGGTGGACACCGGCGGATCGAATATCCAGTTTGCCGTGCAGCCTGAGACTGGCCGGCTGGTGGTGATCGAAATGAATCCGCGCGTGTCTCGCTCTTCCGCCTTGGCGAGTAAAGCTACAGGGTTTCCGATTGCCAAAATCGCGGCCAAACTCGCCGTGGGCTATACCTTGGATGAAATCTCGAACGATATCACCAGGGAGACGCCGGCCTCTTTCGAGCCGACGATAGACTATGTGGTGGTGAAGGTACCGCGTTTTACTTTTGATAAATTTCCTCAAACGCTCGACTCGCTCGGCCCGCAAATGAAATCGGTCGGGGAGGCCATGTCGATTGGCCGGACGTTTAAAGAGGCGCTTCAAAAGGCGCTGCGTTCACTCGAAATCGACAGCTACGGATTTGAGACGACAAACGGTGGCATTGAGACTTCTCTTGATTCTATTCGTAAACGTCTGCAGACGCCGAATGCGCAATTACTGTGGTATGTGGCCGAAGCGCTACGGATGGGGATGGACGTAGACGAACTCTATCAGGTTTCTCGGATCGATCCGTGGTTTCTCGACAATATCGCGCAGATCATAGCCTTTGAAAAGGAAGTTCAAAGTTCAAAGTCCCAAGTTGAAAGTCGTTCTTCTGAATTGATAGCCCCTTCCTTGTTACGTCGGGCTAAGCAGATGGGCTTCTCAGACGTACGGCTTGGACGTCTGCTCGGGGTGACTGAAGATGCCGTGCGCGCGGTGCGGGAACAATTAGACATCATTCCGGTTTATAAAACCGTGGATACGTGTGCGGCTGAATTTCTAGCGCATACACCCTACCTGTATTCTACATATGAAGAGGAGGACGAATCCCAGCCGACCGAGCGTAAGAAAGTCATGATCTTGGGTGGCGGCCCAAACCGCATTGGTCAGGGCATTGAGTTTGACTACTGCTGTGTGCACGCCGCCTTTGCGCTCAAAGAGAATGGGTTTGAGACCATCATGGTTAACTGCAACCCGGAGACGGTTAGCACCGACTATGATACGTCTGACAAGCTCTATTTTGAACCTTTGACTCTAGAAGACGTGCTGAGCATCGTCCGCCGCGAAAAGCCATTTGGCGTGATTGTGCAATTTGGCGGACAAACGCCGCTCAAGTTGGCTATCCCGCTTGAACGAGCTGGCGTGCCGATTCTTGGTACGACGCCGGATGCGATTGATCGAGCGGAAGATCGCGAACGTTTTAAGGACATGCTTGAGCAATTGGGCTTACGACAGCCAGCGAATGGCACGGCCCGGTCTGTTGAGGCTGCGGTGGCGATTGCCCAAGACATTTCCTATCCTGTCTTAGTCCGTCCCTCCTATGTGCTAGGAGGACGTGCCATGGAGATTGTGTATGACGAGGCCAGCTTGAGACGTTATATGCGCGAGGCAGTGTCTGCCTCAGAAAAGCGGCCCGTGCTGGTTGATAAATTCCTGGATGATGCGACTGAGATCGATGTGGATGCCCTGAGCGATGGGCAAACGGTCGTCATCGGGGGCATCATGGAGCATATCGAGTTGGCCGGCGTCCACTCGGGGGACAGTGCCTGCTCGCTCCCGCCTCGCACGCTATCCTCAACTGTACAGGCTGAGATTCGCCGTCAAGCGACACTCTTAGCTCAGGAGCTCGGCGTGGTTGGTTTGATGAATATTCAATTCGCAGTCCAAGATAATACGGTCTTCCTCATTGAGGTGAATCCACGTGCCTCGCGGACCGTGCCGTTTGTCAGCAAGGCGACTGGTATTCCACTAGCAAAAATAGCGGCCCGGGTAATGGTGGGAAAAACATTGGACGAACTCGGCTTCACCCAGGAAGTCATCCCCAAGCACGTCAGCGTCAAGGAAGCCGTCTTTCCGTTTATTAAATTCCCCGGCGTTGACACGGTTCTTGGTCCGGAAATGAAATCGACCGGAGAGGTCATGGGTGTGGATTATTCCTTTGCCATGGCCTTTGCTAAAGCCCAGATTGCAGCTGGAACTCTGCTGCCCGAGACCGGGCAGGTGTTCTTGAGCGTGCGTGGTCGAGATAAGCCTGTGACCCTGGCAATCGCCAAGCAACTGGCTGCAAACGGATTCTCGTTGATTGCAACGCGTGGGACTGCGACCTATCTCCAAAACGCAAGCCTGACGGTTGAGGTCGTCAACAAAGTGCTAGAAGGCTCGCCGCATATCGTGGATGCCCTGCAAGCCGGTTCGATTGCCTTGGTGATCAATACAACCGAAGGGGCCCAGTCATTAAAGGACTCGTTTTCGATTCGGCGTAACGCGCTGGAGTATCAAGTGCCGTATTTTACGACTATTGCAGGGGCGGAAGCTGCGGTCGAAGGGATTGTGCGCCTCAAGCAAGGCTTGCTTGGGGTATGTCCGCTTCAGGAGTACCATGGCTAACGAGGCACGCCGTTCTGCTGCTGCTTCCTCCCCCTCCCACTCCTTTCGCTCGTCTCAACCTTCGCTCAAGAAGCCGGTTCAATATGTCAAAGGCGTTGGCCCGCGTCGCGCGGAGCAACTGGCCCGGCTCGGCATAGCGACAGTCGAAGACCTGCTATACCACA
>CAZBUD010000043.1:0-37139 GCA_964495015.1 uncultured Enterobacteriaceae bacterium
CACAGCCACCGTGTTATCGATCAAATGATCAACAGTCAGCCGGTCGATGCTGCGCTTTCCACGAGGGTCAAGGCGGCCGCCCATGCCTAAGGCGGCCTTACCGAAGACGTTCAAGGACCTTGAGAAATGGACGGATTGGTCGCTGGCGACCGAAATAGAACGCAGCGACAAACGTCAAGCCAGCACTATGGAAGACATTCAGGCATTTTACGATGCCATGCTGGCAAGGATGGAAGAAGTGTTGCCGTATTTAGAAAAGTTCTCCTTGGACGAACTTCCCGAGAACGCCAAACGGCTGTTTCACCTGACCTTGTCCTTGGCTGAAGTTGCCCCCGCCGTTGAGCAATTCGGTCAACCCAGCGTCGTCGACGGGTACGATATTAAGCGGTTTACCGCGCGCCACAGTTAAAAACTTGCTGCGCCTGTGAGAACGGAGCTCCGGACAGGAGGCCACTATCAAAGTCGGCGCTAATATCATTAATCAAAACCTGGGGCGGCCTAAGCCGGACCACGAGATGGATTGGGAAGAACAAGGATTGGCTGACCTGGTTGAACCGTTAGGCTTCGACTCGTTATGGAAAGTTGGCCATCATCTTGATGACTACACTATGGTACCCGATGTGCTCCAATACTTGACCTTTATGGCCGGTCGGACCTCGCGCAATCAACTTGGTACCGCGGTGGTTGTTCTGCCGTAGCACGATCCTGTCCGGGCGCTTTCATAAACAGGTTTCCAAGAGTTTCTAAGAGTTGCTCAGAGTCCTATCCGGAGTCTTGCGCTAAAGATTTAAGATCATGCGCCTGAGCCATTTCAATTTGTTCCACAGCATGATTTAGTGTGTAGAGTCGAGCCAACAAATTCAATAGACGCGATAGTCTCAAGCGACACAAAAAGGAGGTTGGTATGATACGCCCTGAACGCATTGGCCATGTGGTGATTAAGGTTCGTGACCTTGAACGCTCGAAGAAGTTTTACACCGAGGTGCTCGGCATGCAGGTCATGCAAGGCGTGCCTGAGATCGGCGCGGTCTTTTTGGCCAATCATGCCCGTGATCACCATGAAATCGCCCTATTTCAGATTGGGCCGAACGCTGAGTCACCTAAACCGAATCAAATAGGCCTTGCGCATATCGCCTTTCGGCTCCAGAGTGAGGAAGAATTGCAGGCCGCCTATGAAGAACTCAAAGCCAAAGACGTACCGGTAAATTTCACTGTCAATCACGGCGTGACTAAGAGCGTCTACTTCCGTGACCCGGATGGCTATGAGCTCGAAGTCTACTGTGACAATCCTATCGAAGAATATGCCGGTATGCCGAATGCCTATCTGGGTATGGATAAGCTGGAATACGCTCAAAACGACCGTGGCCTGGCAGATGTGATTGCCCAGCTACGGCAATAAGAAAAACAATAAGCGACTCCTCTGAGGAGTAGGGGCAGCCTTGCGTGGCTGCCCCTCTTTTTCTACGGGCGATCACACAGAGTCGCACCTACAGTCAGGCACAATACCTTACAATCTGGAGCACCCATGGGCATTCGGACCGGCTCAGAATATCGCGCAAGCCTCAGGGACGGGCGCAGTGTGTACGTCAACGGCGAGCGTGTCAAAGATGTCACGACCTACCCGCCATTCCAAGGTGTGATCGATACCCTGGCATCCCTGTACGACCTCCAACACGATGTGACCCACCAGTCGACGTTAACCTATCCATCGCCTAACGATGGCCGGCCGGTGGGGTTGTCGTTCCTGATGGCTGAAACGGCCGAAGACGTTGAACGCCGCGTCCGGGCAGAAGAATTCCGTGCTGAGACCACCTATGGCTTGATGGGGCGCATGCCGGATTTTATGAACGCGCTGGTCACTGACGCTGCGATTGCCGCTCCGTTTATCGGTCAACGTGAACCGCGTTTTGGGGAGAATGCCCGACGTTATTATGAAGAGTGTCGGGATAATGACTGGTGTTTGACCCATACCCTAGTCGATCCACAGATCGACCGCTCAAGAGGGCCGGCCGAGCAGCCCGACCCTGAGGCTGCCCTGCATGCCGTGCGGGAGACGGACAAGGGCATTCTGGTCAGCGGCGCGCGCATGCTGTCTACATTAGCGCCCTTTTCTAATGAATTATGGGTGGGACCGTTTTATCCCCGCAAGCCGGGAGAGGAAGCCTATACACTGTGCTTTGCGGTTGCGATAGACACGCCAGGGCTGAAGTTTATCTGTCGGGAGGCGTATAATACGGGCCGGAATGCTTTTGACCGACCTCTCTCGTTTCGGTTTGACGAAGAAGACGCCCTCGCGATCTTCGATAATGTTGAGGTTCCGTGGGAACGCGTTTTCATTAACGGCGATATCGAGGCGTCGAACTACATCCTGGGACGTGCGCCTGGATACGCACTGCTGCAGGCCGTTATTCGTGGAACTGTCAAGCTGCGTTTTATGGCCGGTCTGGCATGTTCGGTTGCTGAAGCCATAGGCCGTTCAAAAGCGCCGCATGTCCAAGCCCAACTCGGTGAGCTGGTGGCGAATGTCGAAATTGCCAACGGCCTGCTGCGTGCTTCCGCTCAAGATGTGGTGACCAATCGTCGGGACGGAGGGTCGCTTCGTTCGCTGGCTGCTGCACTCTGGGTCTTTATTCCACAGGCCCAAGTGCGCGCTGCTGAAGTGATTCGCCAGGTCAGCGGAAGCGGTCTTATTATGACGCCGACTGAGGGGGATTTTCAGAACCCGGAGATAGCACCCTACTTGGAACGCTATCTGCAAGGAAAAAATATTCCCGCTCGGAGCCGAGTTCAGCTTTTTAAGCTCGCTTGGGACATGCTCGGCGACCAGTTCGGCAGCCGCCAGCTGCAGTATGAGTGGTTCTATGCCGGCGATCCGCTTTTTACGCGCTCGCGCTTTTACCACTCGCCAGCGGTCAAAGGTTATAAGGCGATGGTGGATCAGCTGTTGGAAGAGGGGCGGGGAGAAAGCTAGTCTGCAGTGTTACTGAAAGCCAGGGAAAGGGAAAAGGGGCGTGGCGCAGAACGACACGCCCCCAATTTTTGGGCATTACCTTGGCGAATTTGTCGAAACAATATCTGGAGTGTCCTCTAACCCGAGTGCTTCGATTGGAAGCTCAAAGCGTTCAGCCATCACTGCGTCTTCATCTGCGAAGTCGCGAGTGAAGCAGCAGTATTCCATCTGCATGCCGTTTGGATCTTTAAAGTAAATTGACTTGGCCCAGTCGTGATCTACGACCTCTGATACCTCGACGCCTTTGGCCTGAAGTTCTTTCTGCTTTTCCTCTAAGGCCACCTCGGTGCCGGTCTCAAAAGCAAAGTGATAGAATGCGCTCGGCACACCAAGACCACGGTTAATCCCCGCGTCGTATTCAACCGGGACGCCAGGAATACCTTTGGCTTCCATAAAAGCGAGCAGCTGATCCCGGCCCGTGTCAAAGAAGATATGGCGGATTTGGCCGCCCTCTTTGACTTTGATGGTATCGCAGCGCACGGGCTTAAAGCCCAGGATGTTTTCGTAGAAATCGCGCGTCTTATCCAAATCGAGGGTGGACAGCCCAATATGAGAAAAACCTTTATGCGACATAACACTCCCTCCTTCTTCTTGTGGTGAAAAGTTGATTGGTTCTCTCGAGGTTTACCACAGTTGCGGGGCTAAAGGAACGCTAAGAATCCAAAAAGAATCCGTGCGTATAGCCTATGTTCGGATTGACACATTAAACGAATTCAGAATAGGCTCCGGGGCGGCTGGAGAGAGAAAATCATAGACATGCGTAGAACAATAAACATACGCAGAAAATGAAGCGAATGAAAAGAGAGAGGCTGTAATGGACCTTGGTGTTCTGATTTTCCCAAAGCCCGACACGTGTGCAGCACATGCCAAGCTGGCCGAGACATGTGGGTTTACGCATGTATGGGTTGAAGACTCGCCCATGATGGCCGGCGATGTGTATCTCTGCCTCGGCTTGATGGCTCAGCAAACCACACGGATCATCCTCGGCACTGGCGTTGCCGTTGTCGGAACGCGCACCGCGCCAGTAACGGCGCATGCCATCGCTACGGTCAATCAATTGGCCCCAGGACGGGTTATTCTTGGAATTGGGACGGGTAATAGTGCGCGGCGCGCAATGGGTCTTCCGCCGTGCTCTCTGCGTGAGCTGCGCGCATATATACGAATTGTCCGCGGCCTTTTAGACAATCGGGACGTTGTGTATCAAGAGGGAGCGCAGGCGCGTAGGATACAATTCTTTCATAAAGAGTATGCATTCATCAATACGCGTGATCCGATTCCCATCTATGTTGCAGCCAATGCCCCGAAAGCGATGGCATTGGCCGGGGAAGTCGGCGCTGGCTGGCTGACATCCCGCACCAATACCGCTCCGGGTTGGCAAGAGGCCTGGGGACGGGTCAGTCAAGGAGCGAAGAAAGCCGGGAAAGATCCCGGCAGCCTGAATACGGTCCTGTTTACGACAGCTTGCCTGTTACGTCCCGGGGAAGGGTTGGGTTCGGCGCGGGTTCAGGCGCAAGCTGGGCCGTGGACGACCGTCGCCTTGCACTCGTTGTATGAAACCGTGCAAGATCCCGCAGCTGCACCCGAGCCTATACAACCAACTTTTGCCAAATATAAAGCCTTTATGGATCGGCGCTTACAAGCCAAAGACGATTATTATTTCGATCTTCATGACGGTCATTGCCTCTACGTCCGGGCGGAAGAGAAACAGTTTGTGACGCCGGACGTTATTCGAGCAACAACGCTGACCGCCCAGCCCGAGGCGCTCCTGGAACGACTACGCGCCTTAGAGCACGCTGGCGTGAAACAAGTCGCGTTTATTCCCACCTTCGACGCGTTTGAAGAGTTTGTCACAGAATTTGGCGAAAAGATCATTGCACGCTGGTAGGCACTATGTCTTACTCACTCGTGGACCGCGTGCGTTCTTGCTTGATCTCTGAGTCGTGCTCCGATACAGCAGAGGATCATTTTGTGCCCAAACACGGCCGATTGCACGGATTGCGTAGATGTCTAGGAAAGACATGACCGTAACACCTTTCGACCCGTACGCTCTTGAAGAAAAAAGTCAGCAGCAGTTTCAGGCTGCCCTAGATGGATTATCTCCAACGCAGCACTCGATACTACTTGGTGCACTGGCTCAGGTAGAGCAGCTAGTTGTACAGGAATGGCTGGACGCAGAGCTGCTCCAAGAATGGGTCCAACAAGGTTTGCATGTTTGTAAAACGGTTGGAGAGCGCGGCGCCATGCTCTCGTCCGCTATGTTTGCGGCAACTCCGGCACTGCTGCCAGTTTTGACCCGACAGGAGATATTTGAATGGATCCGTTTTCTGCTGGATATTGAATCGATCAACGGGGCCGATGATTTTGCGCGTCTGCCCGACGGACTCAGCGCGCTGGATCGTGCGGAACGGATCAGTATCTATCGTCTGGGTCGATCTGCCGTGTACCATTCACGCCATGCGGCGGCCGGTATTTATCATGCCTTGCCCCAAATTCTGGCCAATGTGTCAGCGCCGCTTCGGAGCGCTTTACTCCGTTGTCTCCAACCCGCTGCGTCCTTTGATCCTGAGCCGCTGCCCGGTGTGATTCCTTTTCTTGGGCCCACGCTCGACGGCTTAGCACCGGACAGCCAGCTGTCTGTACTCGAGCGCATTGCTGAACTGTCTCGTATTTTTCCTGCTGCTATTGCCCGGCTCTTTCGGACACTGTCGCGGGCGTATGAAGAGGTTGGGACAGAAGGGGTTCTCACTTGGATTCAAGCCGGAGAAGAGATTGCGCAGCGCAATCCGCAAGCGGCCGAAGCCTTCTTTACCCTCGAATCGCGGACGAGTTTCCAAGTGCTGCGGCATGAGTCTCCCGTAGTGCTGCTGGCTGAAGTGCACAGCGTGTTAATCAAATTTATGCATATGTTGTGCGGGCAAGCGGTCAGCATTCAAGAAATCGATGACCTGTCTTTTCCGCCACCGCTGGCGACCATTGATATTGATGAGGAAGATGAATTCCTGCCGTTGCCGGCTGAGATTGATTTATTTTCAACCTTTGAGGAGAACTTTCGCTTGTACTGCGTGCTGGCCGCCCACCAGGCTGGTCGGGTCGAGTTTGGCACGTATGCGTTGTCTATTCCGGATATCTGGTCGCAGGTGCCAACCTTCGTGCATGAGCGGGCCAATACGAATGATCATCCCCCGCAGGACCTTGGTAAGTATTTCAAACTCTTTCCCAAGCCCGAACAGATTGAGGCGCTGTTCCTGTTTGTCGAAGGGCAACGGATAGCCGCCTGCCTGGCTGGGGCTTATCACGGATTGCAAAAAGACCTGGCTTGGGCGGCGGAGCAGACGCGTATCCTCCCTGCGCTTATTCAGTCGGTCTTGCCTTACCTGAATGCTGCCCTGAAGCCGGGTTGGAGCCAAGATGCGACTGTCGCCGCCTCTCTGCTCATGGCAACTGAGTTGTATGCTTCGCTGCCCGAGTATGCGGCACAACTATCGAGGGAGGGAAAAGACGCAGACGATAGCATGGATGGCGCAGCGGACAATATGATGCAGAAGACTGGTGAGCCCGAGCTGTCTCAACGAGATCAGGCCATGCTGCAGCGGATTCTTTTGACGCTGCGCGAGCATCAAAAAAAGAAGAAGATCCGACAGACTCGGCCTGCCGCGATCCATGACATTCCGCTGGATGCGTTGGATGAGGAAGACGACGAAGCCGAACAGGACGAACATAAAAAGGAACAACTGCGTCGTCGACACTCTGTAGTCGGCGTCCGCTATTTATATGACGAGTGGGATTTTTTGATTGAGGACTACCGCGCCCGTTGGTGCGAGCTGCACGAAGTCCCCTTACAAAGCGACATGGGCGGATTCTTTGACACCACGCTTTCACGCTATGCTGAGGTCATTCCAAACATTAAGCGTGAGTTCCAACAACTGCGCCCTAAACTATACCGGCTGGTGAAGGGGCTGGAAGATGGGGAAGTGATCGATCTGGACGCAGCGGTTGCTGCCCGGGTTGATTTGCATACCGGGGTTGCGCCGTCAACGCGCCTATACGCGGCCAGGCAGCCTAGGGAACGTGATGTTGCTGTCCTGTTCCTGTTAGATCTGAGTGCTTCCACCGACACGAGGATTCAGAAGGAAACAGAGCCGGAAGACAGTGAGACCAGTGGTGTACGGATTATTGACGTGCTCAAAGAAGCAGTAGTGGTGTTGTCTGTCTCACTAGAAGAAATTGGCGATGCGTATGCCATCTATGGTTTTTCAAGTGCGGGCCGGCACAACATCGAGATCTATCCGGTCAAAGCGTTTGACGAAAAGCTGTCGGATGTCGTCAAAGGTCGCATCAGCGGGGTGGAGCCGCAACGGAGTACCCGCATGGGCGCAGCTGTGCGGCATGCCACCCGGAAGCTCAAAGACGTTGCCAGCCGTGCCAAGCTGTTGGTGTTGTTGAGTGATGGTTGCCCGGAAGACGCTGACTACGGGCGAGATGAGAACGCCCCTATGTACGGCTTGCGCGATACCATGATGGCCCTGCGGGAAGCAGAGCGAGAGAATATTATGTCGTTCTGTCTGACCATTGATAAAGGTGGCCATGATTATCTACGCGAGATGTGTGCTCCGTCGCGCTACATGGTGCTTGAGGATATTCCGTCCCTCCCGTTAGAGCTGCCCAAGATTTATCAGCGGCATATTCGGACCCAGTTGTCTGAGTAGGGATATGATCCAGCCGTTTTGCTGGGCTCCCTAGCCAGGCAGCGACCCTCTCATCCGTCTCTCTTCTGGTCTACTCCTCGTTATACGGTCTCGACTTGAGATCCAGTGGGATCCAGGCGTGTGAAAAAGAGAAAAAAGCCGTGAATATTTTCTTTCCTAAAGTCTTGTGACGGACTGGTTTTGGCAGTATAGATTCAGGAAAGCTTCGGTTTGACCGACGGGACCGCGGGCAAAAATTCTCAATTTGTAAGGAGGGACGTTATGCCGGAATATGATCTCGTGATTAAAGACGGAATGGTAATCGATGGCACACGGCTGCCGCGCTACAAGGGAGATATTGGTGTCAAAGATGGCAAGATCGCTAAAATCGGCCGCCTGCAATCCCATCAAGGGACGAAAACCTTGGATGCGGAAGGCCACATAGTGGCGCCGGGGTTCATTGATCTGCACACGCACTACGACGCCCAGCTGTTCTGGGATCCGTATCTGACGATTTCGGGCTGGCACGGCATCACGTCTGTGGTGATCGGCAACTGTGGGTTTGGCTTTGCGCCGGTATCGCCGGGAGACCAGGAACGGGCGATGCTGACCATGACCCGGACCGAGGCTATTCCCTACGACTCGATGAAGGCCGGCATGCCGTGGGATTGGGTCACGTTTCCGGAATTCTTGGACAGCGTGGATCGGACACCAAAAGGCTTGAACATACTGCCGTACGTGCCTATTGCGCCGCTGATGGTGTGGGTGATGGGGCGAGAGGCGGCGAAATCAGGCCGGCTGCCGACGGACGATGAGCATAGGAAGATGGTGCAGTTGTTGCACGAAGGCATGGCAGCGGGCGGCTGCGGCTGGTCGGCCCAGCGTTTTGGGGAAGACAGTGTACAGTGTGATTATGACGGGACGCCTATGCCAACGGATATCATGCACAATGAGACCTGCCTCGAACTTGCCAAGGTGCTCGGCGATCGGAACGAGGGATTCATTCAGATGTCGCTCATTCCGAGCGTAGCGCCGATGGAAGTCATTGAGAGCCATTACGAAGAGCTTGCCGCGGTGAGTGGCCGGCCGATTCTGTATAACGTCATCCAGGTCCAGGATGCTGATCCCAACCGCCACCGGAGTCTGTTACGGTGGATCGAACGCTGCCGCCAAAAGGGACTGCGCATCTACGGCCAAACGATCTCAACGGACGCGGGTTTCACCTTCACCTTTACTGACTGGAATTTGTGGGATGATGATCCGGCCTGGCGGGAAGCGACTCTGGGCACGGTGGAAGAACGCAGGTCGAAGTTAGCGGACCCGACCCGGCGAGCGGCTTTAAAAAACGATCCTACCGGTGCCGTCACCAGCTCGTTTGATGATGTCATCATTCTTGAGGTAAAACGCGAGGACATGAAGCACCTGGAGAATCTCACTCTGCGCGAAGCGGCGGAGAAGGAAGGCAAACATCCGGTGGATGCCATGCTCGATCTGGCCTTGGCCGATAACATGGAAACGACCTTCTATACGCCGTCCGTGGGTGAGAAGAATGAATATCTTGAAGAGATTGTGACCGCCGACTCGACACTACTGGGTGTCTCTGATGGTGGTGCCCATACCAAGTTCTTCTGTGGCGGACGTTACTCCACCGAGGCAATCACCCGGATAGTTCGTGATCTGAACATGATGAGCCTCGAAGAGGTGCATTGGCGTCTAAGTGCCATGCCCGCTGCGTGTGCGGGCTTTCAGGATCGAGGCGTACTGCGCGAAGGCGCGCCGGCCGACATCGTGGTCTACGACTACGACAACCTGGAAACGCTGCCCATGGAAGTGGTCCATGACTTGCCGGGCAAAGAATGGCGGCGGGTGCAAAAGGCTAAAGGCTACCGAGCAGTGCTAGTGAACGGGGAGATGACCCTGGAGAACGACAAAAACACCGGTGCGATCCCTGGCAAGCTGCTGCGGCACGGCGCGTAGCTCGGAAACGCAAGACTGAAGCAAGGGGCGTTTGCCCCTTGCTTTTCAGTTTCGACAGATCCCTTCCCCACATCTTCTGCGCGAAAGTCTTGTGACGGACTGGTTTTGGCAGTATAGATTCAGGAAAGCTTCGGTTTGACCGACGGGACCGCGGGCAAAAATTCTCAATTTGTAAGGAGGGACGTTATGCCGGAATATGATCTCGTGATTAAAGACGGAATGGTAATCGATGGCACACGGCTGCCGCGCTACAAGGGAGATATTGGTGTCAAAGATGGCAAGATCGCTAAAATCGGCCGCCTGCAATCCCATCAAGGGACGAAAACCTTGGATGCGGAAGGCCACATAGTGGCGCCGGGGTTCATTGATCTGCACACGCACTACGACGCCCAGCTGTTCTGGGATCCGTATCTGACGATTTCGGGCTGGCACGGCATCACGTCTGTGGTGATCGGCAACTGTGGGTTTGGCTTTGCGCCGGTATCGCCGGGAGACCAGGAACGGGCGATGCTGACCATGACCCGGACCGAGGCTATTCCCTACGACTCGATGAAGGCCGGCATGCCGTGGGATTGGGTCACGTTTCCGGAATTCTTGGACAGCGTGGATCGGACACCAAAAGGCTTGAACATACTGCCGTACGTGCCTATTGCGCCGCTGATGGTGTGGGTGATGGGGCGAGAGGCGGCGAAATCAGGCCGGCTGCCGACGGACGATGAGCATAGGAAGATGGTGCAGTTGTTGCACGAAGGCATGGCAGCGGGCGGCTGCGGCTGGTCGGCCCAGCGTTTTGGGGAAGACAGTGTACAGTGTGATTATGACGGGACGCCTATGCCAACGGATATCATGCACCAGGAAACGTGTCTCGAATTGGCTCAAGTCTTAGCGGAACGGAATGAAGGCTTCATACAGATGTCGCTCATCCCAAGCGTGGCAGGCTTGGCGGAAATCGAGAAGAGCTACGAAGAACTGGCTGAGGCTAGCGGTCGGCCCATTCTGTATAATGCCATTCAAGCCATGGATTCCGATCCTGAGCGTCACCGGAGTCTGTTACGGTGGATCGAACGCTGCCGCCAAAAGGGACTGCGCATTTATGGCCAGTTGGTCTCGACGAGCGCTGGTTTTACTTTCACGTTTCACGACTGGAATTTGTGGGATGATGATCCGGCCTGGCGGGAAGCGACTCTGGGCACAGTAGAAGAACGGAAGTCGAAGTTGGCGGACCCGACCCGACGCGCAAGTTTAAAGAACGACCCGACGGGTGCGGTTACTGCCTCATTTGACAACATCATCATTCTTGAGGTGAAGCGCGACGATATGAAGCACCTGGAGAATCTGACGCTACGCGAAGCCGGCAAACGGGAAGGCAAGCATCCCGTGGATGCCATGCTCGATCTCGCGGTTGCGGACGATATGGCCACGACGTTCTATTCCCCCGCAGTTGGTGAGAAGAACGAATATCTCAAAGAAATCGTGAACGACTCAACGCTGCTGGGTGTGTCGGATGGTGGCGCACATACTAAATTTTTCTGTGGTGGGCGCTACTCCACGGAATCTATCACGCGGATGGTCCGCGAGTTGAACATGATGAGCTTGGAAGAGGCCCACTGGCGTCTGAGTGCTCAGCCGGCCGCGTGTGGGGGCTTCAAAGATCGTGGCGTGCTACGCGAAGGTACACCGGCCGATATCGTAGTCTATGACTACGACAATCTCGAAGTCCTGCCTATGGAAGTCGTGCATGATCTGCCGGGTAAAGAATGGCGGCGGGTGCAAAAGGCTAAGGGCTACCGAGCCGTGCTAGTGAACGGGGAAATCACGCTGGAGAACGACAAGAACACTGGCGCGATCCCCGGCAGGTTGCTGCGGAACGGTGTGTAGCTCGGAAACCCAAACTGAGGCAGGGGGCGTTTGTTCCCTGCCTTCTACATCTGACAGAAGTAGGAAGGGCGCTGACAACAGCGCCCTTATCTTTTTGGGCTAAGCAACACAGGCGGGTCGATGGATACGCAAACTTTAGCGATGACGATGGTGTTGTCGTCAGTCGCCTTGTTTTCGCTTGAGGTGGGAGAGCATGGCTGAACTCCAAGCCGATTTGGGCCGCGATGTCCAACGCATCGATGGACGCCCGTATGGGTTTTATAAAGACTTGCACGGGCGACCGTATGCGGTGGGTCCATATCGATTGAATTTTGACCATATCCAGGGCGATCCTTTTGCTTCGCCTAGTCGCATTCGAATTGATATTCCGGCAAACCAAGCCAAGCTTCCAGACTGGTCGCATGCTGGGGCTGACGCGCGGCGGGCGAGCGCTGACTTTGTACACCGCGTCTTGCTCCGTCAATTGTCCTCCGTGCGGGGCAAGCTGGGCAGTGGCAAGAGCGGCCTGCTCGAAATCATGACCGTGGGCCAGCAGGTGCTAGAGCGGACGGCCGTTCTTGTAACCACGGACGGAGCCCTGAGAGTCCGACTGAGCGTAGGACTGCCCGCATCCGGACGGCGTATCCTCGGGCGAGAAGCGGCTGAATTTCTCACACGCCGCCTTCCCGATGTTTTGAACAGCGTTTTTGATAAGTTAGATCTTCGTGGACTCCAACACCACGTCCACTGTGTCGAAGATCAAGTCGCACTACGTCAGCAGCTCGATGACCATGGCTTGGTGGCCTTTTTAACTGAGGGCAGTGTCTTACCCCGCCGCAGTGGTGCCGATGATCGGCCGATGGACAAAGCTATTCCCCTCGACGTACCGGAAGCCCTGGCTTGTGAACTGGACGCTCCGCATGCAGGCGGGCTACGTGGTCTGGGGATTCGGACTGGTGTGACGCTCATTGCCGGTGGTGGCTATCACGGAAAATCAACCTTGCTCTCGGCTCTGGCGAATGGTGTGTATGATCACATTCCTGGAGATGGCCGGAGTCGATGTGTGGCAACAGCCAGCGCGGTGAGTATACGAGCGGAAGACAGCCGCTCCGTGCGCGGAGTCGATTTGCGGCCATTTATTAATGCCTTACCGCTTGGTCGAAAAACGGACTGGTTCGATACTGATGACGCCTCGGGCAGTACGTCTCAGGCTGCAGCCATTATTGAATCTCTAGAGGCTGGTGCGACTGCGTTGCTCATTGATGAAGATACAGCCGCTACGAATTTTATGATTCGTGACGCACGCATGCGGCGCCTTGTGCCGAGTGAGAAAGAACCAATCACGCCGTATCTCGATCGGGTGCGTCAGCTGTGGGAAGAAAGGCAGGTCTCGTCCATTCTCGTTGTTGGTGGCGCCGGGGATTATCTTGATGTTGCTGATACGGTAATCCAAATGGACGAGTATCGGCCAAAAGATGTGACGAGTCGGGCGGCAGAGATCACTCGTGCACTGCCCCAAAAAGACTCTGGTCCCCGAGCACCAGGGGCATGGCTCGAATCAAAGCCACGTCGGCCCGACCCACGTAGTCTCGACCCTAGCCGCGGGCGTAAACAGGAACGAGTGCGGAGCGTAAAAACCCGAGCGATCGAGTTTGGCAGCGAAGAGATAGATGTCTCACTCTTGTATCAACTCGTTGATGCTGCCCAATGCCGCATGATTGGCGATGTGTTGTTGCAATGCTCGCGTGGGCTGTGTGACGGGAAAAAGAGTATGCCTGAGTTGCTCGATCGGATTGATGCTGAGATCGAAAAAAATAATCTGGATAGCATTACCGACCGGGGCTTCGGTGACCGCGCCCGCGCCCGGCGGTTTGAGATCGCTGCAGCGTTGAATCGATTACGGAGTTTGCGGTTGGTGGGCACATGGTAAATTTCCAATAAAGGGAAAGGAATTCCTGTGTTCCAAAGGTGCTTAACGGCTGCGGTAGCCTTAGCCTCACCGTCTTCTTTTCTTGACTGAACGATTTGGCAAAAGACAACCGGTTCTTGGTTTAGCCACATTTGCCATCCTTCTTGCACCACTTTTGATATTTCTGCGTCTCCTCGGTCTTCTGCCCGAAAACGGACACCCCAGCCTGTTGCTCCTCATAGCTGACCATGTGATCACTACTAGGGACTGTCTTGGTGGCCATCGACCTTCTGATCCCATTCATGATTGCCGATACCGTCGATGAGAATGAACTCGTGACAGGGAAACGCCAAGAAGGTTTCTTTTTTCAGTCGTCACTTTTAGTGTGAAAGCATCTTCCGGAGTCGGAGGGTTCCTGGCAGGGGTGATGCTTGATCTCATCCAGTTCCTGATTATTGCAGAACCTGGAACGGTCGCGGCGCATGAGATTTTCACCTTTAAGGCGGAGAAACCCAAAGCTGTGTATTTGCCTCCGTTTCTTTTCCTGTTCTCTTGCATTCCCGAGTAAAAGGAATCATAAAGAGAAAAACAAGGGAGTGCTTCTCGGCTTATGCATGAGGGGGGAGCGATGTTGAGAACCGACGTAAACTCACTGTGCAAGGAGGGGTGTTATGAAAGTTGGTATGTCCATTTTTATGCAGAACACTGGGGAGCGGTGGTCTGACTACGAGGTCTATAAAAATGACCTGCGTTTGGCAGATCAAGCTGAAGATCTCGGCTTTGACTCGCTATGGAGTGTAGAGCACCATTTTACCCCGTATACTATGGTGCCCAATGTGACCCAGTTTCTGACCTATATGGCAGGCCGGACGAAGAAGATTGAATTGGGGTCTATGGTTATTGTCTTGCCCTGGCACGATCCCGTACGGGTGGCAGAAGAGATTGCTATGCTTGATCTCCTCTCCGACGGGCGTGTTACTATTGGTTTTGGCCGTGGCGCCGCGACGGTGGAGTATGATGGCTTCCGGGTGCCGATGGAAGAATCTCGCGATCGCTTTGTCGAGGCAGCCGAGGTGGTAGTCAAAGCGTTGTCTAACGAGCGTTTTTCTCACCAAGGGAAGTTTTTTCAAATTCCTGAGACGAGCATTCGACCAAGACCTTTCTCTCATCCCGAGCAACGCCTGTATGGTGCGGCAGTCAGCCCGGACACGGCTGAGCGTATGGCGCAGCTCGGCCTCGGCGTATTGGTTGCGGTGCCTTTGCATGGGTGGGACGCGGTCGCACAGGATGTGGCGCGGCATGACGAAATCATCCGGGCGGCGGGCAAGGAGCCTGTGCCACCCATCGTTGCTAGCTTTGTATATGTCGGGGAGACCGACAAAGAAGCCCGAGAAGGTGCAACCCGAAATATGGGGGGCTACTGGGGCTCAGCAGACGCCCACTATCATTTTAATGATGGCCATCTCAAGCAGGTGAAGGGCTACGAGCACTATGGGGTGATTGCTGACAACGCAAAGAACACGACGCCTGAGCAAGGCGTGCAAGATTTTATTGGCCTCCAAGTCGCTGGAACGCCGGACCAGTGCTTAGAACAGATCCATGTCATGCAAGAAAAGGTGGGCTTTGATCACTTAATCTCAGTGTTCAGCTATGGTGGTATGCCACCAGAAGAAACTGAGCGAAACATGAAGCTGTTTGCCGCAGAAGTGATGCCCAAGCTCCAAAGCGAAGGTGCGCCAGTGACAATTGGTGGAGAAGCAGTCCAGGCCACGGCTAAGTAGCAACCACCTCCTTCTATCCGGTATGATACAAGGGAGCCTGAAGTCAGGCTCCCTTTATTTTTGCGTGTCTTAAGGAGGCATTGTGGAATTTGCCAAGGATATACTGTGCATCGGAGCCGGCTACGTCGGTGGCCCAACCATGGCCATGATTGCGGCCCGTTGTCCTCAGTACAAGGTCACTGTGGTCGATATCAACCAGGCGCGTATTGACGCCTGGAATAGTGGCCAGCTCCCGATTTATGAACCGGGCCTTGATGAGGTGGTCAAGCAATCACGGGACCGTAATCTCTTTTTTTCGACTGAGGTGGATCGCGGCATTCATGACGCTGACATCATTTTTGTGTCGGTCAATACGCCAACGAAGACATTTGGCCAAGGAGCCGGACGAGCGGCGGATTTGCAGTATTGGGAGAAAACGGCTCGACAGATTCTTGAGCATTCAAATCGCAGCAAAATTGTTGTAGAAAAGTCGACCTTGCCTGTCAGAACTGCTGAAGCCATGGAGCGGATTTTGAACGCTAATACTAAGAATATCCGCTTTGACGTACTCTCCAATCCAGAGTTCCTCGCCGAGGGCAGCGCGATGGTCGACTTAGAAGATCCGGATCGCGTGCTTGTTGGCTCAAAAGAGACGCCTGAAGGTATCGAAGCCCGGAAAGCCGTCGTCGATATCTACGCAAACTGGATTCCGAGAGAGAATATTATTGAGTCTAATGTGTGGAGTTCTGAACTCTCGAAATTGACTGCGAACGCGTTTCTGGCCCAGCGAATTTCCTCTATTAACACGATCTCGGCGCTGTGCGAAAAAACAGAGGCGGACGTTGATGAAGTGGCCTATGCAATTGGGAAGGATTCACGCATTGGGTCAAAGTTCCTGAAATCAAGCTTGGGTTTTGGTGGCTCGTGCTTTAAGAAAGATATTCTGAACCTGGTGTATATCAGTCAAAGCTATGGTCTTAGCGAGGTCGCCGATTACTGGGAGTCGGTTGTCAAGATAAATGAATGGCAAGAAAACCGTTTTGTCCGGACCATACTGGAAAGCATGTTCAACACCGTTGCCGGGAAACGCATTGCGTTGTTGGGTTTTGCTTTTAAGGCCAATACGGGAGATACGCGTGAGTCGCCAGCAATTTATGTTGCGCGTGGCCTAGCCGAGGAGAGGGCTGACGTCGTCATAACCGACCCGAAAGCTCTTGAGAATGCACAGGATGATCTGTCCGGTGTCGCAGACCGGGTGACCTTTGAACCGGACCCGTACAAGGCGGCTGAGGGTGCACATGCGGTTGCTATTATGACGGAATGGGACCTGTATCGGAATCTCGATTACGAGCGGATTCTGTTGTCCATGGAGCGGCCTGCGTTTCTCTTTGACGGGCGGAATATTTTGGATCACAGACAGTTATTTGAACTGGGCTTTAATGTCTTTCCGATCGGGAAGTCCCCGCTCAAGCATTTCTAAGGCTGTCTTTACTTGGTTTTACACAGGCATTTCGCTCTCCGGCCAGGCATGTTAGCGGAGGGGTCGGGTGGGATCCTCAGCGTGACGAACCTTGAACGGGTCTTATCCGCCGTATAAATGTGCAGGAATCCTCGTGTCCTAGTCTACAAGCTTTCTCGGCCGCAGTCGTGGCACGGGGTGTATCCTTCTGCATACCAACGCTATGGATAAGTGCCGAATAGAGTGCTTAGCAACCTTGCGCTGCATTGAGGTCACACGCTTTTTGTTAGAGTTCGCCTGCTGCGACTTCATCGCGCTAGTCGCGCGCGCCGTTCACATACATCACGCCAAGGTTTGAGCGGCTATCCCCATTACCTATCTCACACTGCTCCCGGTATTGATCAAAGTCCCCATACTCACACTGAAAACTCTTTTGCTGGTTTGTCTCACCGTCTGGAGTGTCAGAGGAACCAGGAGACATGATCATTTGGAGACCAGCAAGGGCAACGAATTTCATATTTGGCTTAAAGATTTTCACGAGTTTCATGCTTTCTCCCTGGGGTCTTTTGGCATTCTGAGTAGGGATCGGCACGCTGCGTGAGACACTTAATAGGGAGGCGCCTGTGTATAGAACCTCGGTAGGGGCGCATTTCAATACCGGAGGGAGCGCGGGCAGATGGCAACTTAGCCCGGCAAAATATTCCCCTGGAAACAGATATCCGTATAGATTGAGCCATACCCTAGCCGCTTTTACCGCTCTATCAGTGGGTCCCCTGGCACTGCTCTTGCTCTCGTACCCGACTTATAAAGTCGGACTATGGCATAGACTCGGTCCGAACGAAACTCAAGTCCTCTGCTTCCTCCTCGACCATGATCCTGTTTCCTACGCCCTTTTGAGCCTTCATTCGCCGTTCGTGCCTCGCTCCTCAGGAGGATTCATGTACCCGTCTACGTCTGTCCGCTCACGCGCGTTTGAGTCCCTCACCCGGGCTGTCGGCCGAGCTGGTGAGCGTGAACAGTAACAACACGGCCAGTGGTAATAGCTGATCTCGTAACCACCAGATCAGTGCGGATGGGCGCTCTGCGGTATTTGCGAGCTATGGGAGCGACCTGGATCCCTTGGATACGGATACTCGCAGTGATGTGTTCGTGTGAGACTTACAGGCCGGGACGATGGAGTTAGTAAATGTGAACAGTGCCGGCACGGGCAGTGGTGATTGGCCCTCCAGTTCCTCCCAGCTCAGTGCGGATGTGCCGGTGGTGGGGTTTGAAAGCCGTGCTAGCAACCTAGATTCTTTGGACACGAATAGCACCTTAGATGTGTTCGTGTAGCCGCCCCCCGTGAGCACGTCCAGCAGTGACCCGTGTGAGGGAGCGGTGGCCACGTTGGGTTGCCGCGTGGATGGCATGCCTGACCAACCCTGTCAGGCCAATAAGAGTGGCCAGGCCGTGACCGGAACGAGGGGGGATGATGTCCATCCTGGGTGACATGGCAACGACCGTCTACGCGGTCTCAGGGGCAAAGATTTGATTTGTGGCTTTGACGGAAACGATATCTTTGTGGGGGACAGTGACGATGTCCTACATGGTGGGCCGAATGCTGACAAATTGGTCGGGGGTCGCGGCGGCGATGAGATACTTGATGGCAGTACAGGCGTAGAATCCGTGAACGGGGGGCAAGGCATCGACACGTGTACCAACGGCACGGACACGAATTGTGAATTGCCCTAGAGCAATTTCCCGTTGTCTTGGACTAGCCATTTCTCGGTTCGATAGGCTTGAGCTCAAAAGAGATATTCATATCGACTGCTTTGCACAAAGTGCTCCTCCCACTGTTTCTGTTCGCCCACAAACTGTCCTGGGCAAGGCGGTCAATAAGGTCAAGTTGCTGCTGTGTGTGTGCACCAAACCCTTCGCCGCTGTACGCCTGTGTCCATTCGGGGTAGATGGTGTCAGCCGGGGGAGAGACATTCAGGTTCTTGCCTACCTACCAGTAGATCCAAAAACACGGCAGAACGGCTGCAACGATTTCGGTCGCCGTACCGCTATGAGCGACGGCGAAGAGACGGTGCGTCTGGGCTTGCATGACTGAGGCGCGCTCTGCTTGGTCTAAATTCCGCGCTGTGATGCCGAGTTTGTTGCTCCAGTTGGTTTGAAGATAGCGTTCCACCTGGACCACGGTTGCGGCATGTTCGGCCAACACACGGAGGGTGTCTAAATAGTCTGCCTTTGTTCCTCCCAGGCACAGGACACGGGCGAAATATTGTAAATACAGATAATCTTGGCGGACAAAAAAGAAAGCGTTCGCGGCTTAGCGTGCCGGCTCCGAGCTCTTCGGTAAAAGGGTGGGAAAAAATAGCCTTCCAGATGGGTCAGGCTGCTTTGCGTAGGATATGATGAAACGCTGTCGCTATAATCATTCCTTGTCAGGCTGAGGCCTTGGTAAGGCCGTGATCATACAAACCGGAGTTCTGCGTCAAGGGTGCCGTTTTCGTAGTGCACGACGATATACCCTCCTTCTGCGAAAGGGCCGGCATTAAGGATTTTTGTTCGCCCGATCATGTCTACTCCTGGCGACTCATGAATATGGCCGGTCAGACACAGATGCGGCTGCTTTTCGGCGATAAACTGTCGGACAGCCGGGCTGCCGACCGGTCGGCCGTCGAGTAGCCGATCAACCATGGTGGCATACGGTGGAGTGTGACAGACCATAATCTGTAGCGTATCAGGCGGAATGTCAGCAGAGGCTTGTTGGAGAAGCTGCCAGAGCGTTTCGTCCGTATATTCTAACGGAGTGTGGAATGGTGTGAGATTTGATCCCCCACAACCGTAGCAGACGAGATTTCCGTAGCGTCGACTTTCGCCGTGCAGGCTCACCCGTGTCATCTGAAGAAAATCAACAACTTCCGGTTGATCGAGGTTACCGGGCAGAGCAAGGACAGACGAACAGTACGCCTGGGCAGCGTGAATGACCTGTTGGGCGTCCGTCTTGCCCCCAAAGTCTGTCAGATCGCCTGAGAGAATAAGCATATCTGCGGTGGCTAATTCTGCAGCCAATTTTTCCATCTGCGCAGTGACCATGTGTACGTCGCCAAACGATATAATCTTCATAGGGGGCCTTGGAGTGCAGAGCAGACGTAAAACGTATGCGGAGTTGTAGTCGATCCCCTAGTCAGGGTCAACGCACATATTGAAATTCTAGTCCCCTGAATCAACCCCGGGTCTTGCAAAAGCGAGCAGAATCAGGAGATACTACGGGCTCCCACGGAATATGGTGGATTTATGCAGAAAAAGATCCGGTCCAAAGTGCTGGCCATTGGTCGACCGTTGCGAGTCGAGATGCAACTCGACGGCGAGTGGCTGGAACGCCTCCGTGAGGTATTGCAGGGGATGGGGGAAGGAGAGGGGTCCTACCCACTCCATCGTTATCTCGAAGAACTACTTGAAGCGGATATCGTCTACAGGGAAGGCCATGCACATCATCGTAGGCGGTATGTAGAACGAGAAGCGCTTATGCGTTGGCTCCGTGAGCAACAGAGTGACAGCAACTCACCGAGAGTCTCTGTCAATAAGCGTTAGCAGCATCGGTGTGGTGACTGTTTCCTCACCGCACTCGCTGGACATCTAGGCTTCCCGCTCACGATCGACATGATGCCAATCAGGCTGTCGGTCAGTACCGTCTATGAATTTAGCAAGGCTGCGCATTGTTCTTGTCCGACCGAAGTATTCCGGAAATATTGGCGCTGTGGCCCGTGCAATGCGGAATTTTGGTGTTGAAGATCTGATGCTCGTTAACCCGGCCCCAATTCGACGCGACTGGGCCGACGCTATGGCGGTCCATGCTAGAGATGTCTTAGATAGTATGCAGGTGCACGACTCCCTGCGTGCAGCGGTGAGTGAGTGTGGCTTAGTGGTTGGGACGACGTGCCGAGCCGGATTGTATCGAGAGGGGGCACGCTTCCCTGAAGTGCTTGCGCCTGAAATCGCTGCAGCGCTGAAAACCAATCGTGTTGCTTTTGTTTTCGGTCGGGAGGATAGTGGTTTGACCAACGAGGATTTGCGCTGCTGTCATAAACTCCTGACGATACCGACTGATCCGGCCTTTGCCTCACTCAACATGGCGCAAGCAGTCTTGCTGTGTTGTTATGCTGTCTTTCGAGCCGTCGGAAATGAGCCAACCGAGGATTTTCCCGCAGTTCCTGCGCCGTTGGCTGCCGCTGAGCGGCAAGAGCTCATGTACGAAAGACTCAAAGTCGCCTTATTACAGGTAGGGTTTTTACACCGCGATAATCCCGACCATATCATGCATGCCTTGCGTCGGATTCTGGGTAGGGCCGGGTTAGAGGATCGAGACGTGCGTATCTTCCTTGGGATTGCGCATCAAATTGAGTGGTATGCTGAAGGTGGCTGGCGTTTCCACGAGCAACCCAGGAGTCCTCTGTCATAGGAGGGGGACTAAACAGATTGAGTTCAGATCTTGGCTGAGATCATTCATCTGCGCAACGTTTTGCAAGCTCGCCGCCGTGAGCAGGAACTGGCGATGGCAATTCTTTGTGTGGAGATCCTTGAACACAGCCTCCATCGCCATCTTGAAGAATTTGGGCAAGCCCCACTCGCTGAATGGGCGGCCCGAGCCAGTAAAATTCGCAAACTTGGGGAATTATTAGAGTATTCGACAAACATGATTTAGGGATAGGGAGGTATTCTCCCTATCCGGTAGACTTTGTATGAGCGACAAGAAAGGAACGGCATGGCAAAGGCAGCTTCGAAATCCACGAACGGATCAACCGTAAAAAAAACTGCTGCAGTGAAAAAGACGAGTAGTCGTACGCGAAAGAGTCCGGTAAAGCGGGCTCGTGCTACGACTAAGCCTCCGGTGCAGGCGGAGATCGCGGCATTACAGCAGCGGCTGGAAGCATTGGAAGAGAAATTCTCGCAGGGATTATCAACGCTTGTTGCTGGAATGGGAGCGTTGCGGACGGCGATGACAGCGACGTCGTCAAAAGCAGACATAACACAAGAGACTCTGGGCTCTTTGTTTACAGAGCTCATGCAGAAGAATATTGGAGAGCAGCTCGGGTCAGTGGCAGGAACATTGCGTCGGATCGAAGAGCGGGTCGGATTCATTGGGAATCGACTCAAATCGTCGGGCGGCGGCCAAGGCCGAAATAAGCCGTGGCGACGAGATCAATCAGCAAACGTGCGCTCCACGGGCCAGCAGAACGTCCCCCGCCCTGGACAGGGACAAAATTGGACGCCCCCATCCGCGGCATCAGTCCAGGGCCATTTTGCACCCCGCCCGATGAGTCGGGATCATCTTGTCGCCCAGGAAGATGAAGAGTAAAGCCTACACAGAAAGATCGAGAAGACGACAGTGTCTAGTCGATGGCGTGTGGATCGGCTCGGAGCGCGATATCACGCAGCAGGGCATTCAAGCGCTGCTTGTCTCTTTCGAGGGTAAGGAAGAACACCGCCGCATCCGGGACATCCGGATCCCAAAAGATGGCCTGTTCGTTATATTTTTGCGTGATTGCTTTGCTGTCCGCCAGGTCGAGGACCACCCGGGCCCAGTGGTTCTGACCCTCTTTGGGAGTCGTGTCACTTTCTTGGCACTCACCCCCAAGGTCAACAATCTTGTCTTGAAGAAATGTGGCGATGCGTTCTTGTTCCTGCGCTGCTGCCCGGAGCTGGTCTGCTCCTGCTTGATGCGGCGAAAGCTCTGAATGCGCCTGGATTTGTTTGGCAAGCTGTATTTCGGCTTGATAGTTTGCCAAAAGCTCCGGCAACAAAAGGCCCTGATCTTTGTGCTGTGGTTGTTCAGAGCCAACAAGACGTTCCCAAAACCCCATAATTTTCTCCCGGACCGGAAGTACCGTGCACTGTATTGCTTGTCAAGGTCGGAAAATCCCCAGCTTCCAGCTTCCTTCCTTTTGGCTGACAAGCTGGTATAATACACAGCTGAGTCCCGAATTTTAATCCCGCATAAGGAAAAGTCAGAATGGCGCGTATTACTGTTGAGGACTGTTTAGCTCGAATTCCTAACCGGTTTGAACTCGTCGTGGTTGCCTCACGACGGGCCAAAGACTTACTCAAAGGATCTCCGCCTCTAGTGGAAGCCGATAATAAAGAGGTGGTGACGGCACTGCGCGAGATTGCCGCAGGAAAAGTGTGGAAGGAAGCCCCGCCGGAACCGATCGAAGAAACGTAGGCTTGTGTGCTTTGTGCCGCATTGTGTGCAGAGACAGACCCTTCGTTTCATTGAGATCTGGCGAGATCTGGTGAAACGCGCGGCATAGAGCAAGCCGTTTATACTATCTTTCCGCTCAGTAAAGACTGTTTATTCAATGAAACGTCAGGTCCCTGATAGTACTACTGTTCCAGTTGTCGCTGAAGGCGACCTCTCAGAGCCTTTTTTGGCGGAGAAAAAAGGGAGTGCTGCTCCGCCTGTTGAAGCCACTGGGACCATAGAGGAAGACACAGCGGAGACGGAGACTGCTCTTGTTCCTACGGATTCCCTCAGCCGCTACATGGCCGAGATTCGTCGTTATCCTCTGCTTTCTCCCGAAGAAGAGCATGAGCTTGCAGTGCAGTATAAAGAGTACGGGGATGTACAGGCTGCTTACCGTCTGGTGACTGCCAATCTGCGCTTAGTGGTCATGATTGCCCGTAGCTATCAGCGCGCGTTTCGCAATTTGCTCGACTTGATTCAAGAAGGCAATGTCGGCCTGATGGATGCCGTACGAAAGTTCGACCCGTACCGTGGGGTCCGGTTCCCGTCCTATGCCGTCTGGTGGGTTCGAGCTTATATCATCCGCTACATCATGAACAACTGGCGTATGGTGAAACTGGGCACAACCCAAGCTCAACGAAAACTATTTTTCAATCTGCAACGAGAAAAAGATCGACTTGAGGCTGAGGGATTTTCGCCGGAGCCAAAATTGCTCGCTCAAAACCTCGGGGTGAAAGAACGTGAGGTCGTGGAGATGGAGCAGCGGATGGCGGCCCGAGATCTCTCGGTTGATGCTCCGATCGATGCCGGAGACGCGTCTACAACCTTTCTAGATTTTCTCGCTGATAAGGGTTTAACCGCAGAAGAAGAAGTATCGACCTCTGAGTATCGGCAGTTGATTAGTCAGAAAATGGCCAACTTTGCATGTACGCTGGAAGGCAAAGAAGAGGCCATCTTCAACCAACGGCTTATAGCCGAAGAGCCCCTGACGCTCCAGGATATTGGTGATCAATATGGGATTAGTCGCGAGCGGGTACGTCAGCTCGAAAGCCGGTTAAAGAAAAAGCTGAAAGAGTATTTGCTGCGCGAGATCCCTGACCTGACAGATTTGAATATTGGCCTGGTTGATTGATAGGGGCTAAAGCGTGAATCTTGCCAGGCAACGAAAAATCGGTTTATAGTGCAAGCTGTGCGGGAACTTGATGCTGGGATCGTTATCGTTGGAAATGAAATCCTGTCAGGCAAGACGGTCGATTCCAATTCGCCTTTTTTAGCCAAGGAACTCCGACAGGTTGGGGTCACGCTCAAACGGGTTGTCGTCATTCCTGACGAGCTCGATGTGATCGCGGGAACTGTTCGTGATTTTCACCAACAGTTCGATGTCGTGTTTACCTCTGGAGGCATTGGCCCGACGCACGACGATATTACTATCGAAGGGGTTGCGCGGGCACTGCAGCGCAAGGTCATTCGTCATCCGGTATTAGAAGAAAAATTGCGAGGATATCTCAACGGCCGGCCGGCGAATGATGCTTACCTGAAGATGGCCGACACGCCCGAAGGCGCTGAGCTAATTGCAGATGGGAAGGTCCGCTTTCCGACAATTAAAGCCGAGAATATTTATATCCTGCCGGGTATCCCGGATATCTTCCGACAGAAGTTTTTGGCTCTCAAGAGCCGGTTCGCCGCCGACCCGTATCATCTCAAAGTATTGTACACGCGAGAATATGAGAGTAGGATAGCGGTGTTTCTGAATGAAACTATGGGTGAATTTCCAGACTTGCTGCTCGGGTCTTATCCAAAGAACAATGATCCGGAATATCGGGTAAAAATTACGCTTGAGTCAAAGGATCAGAATTACGTTGACCGGGCCTTTACCCATTTACTCAGTTTGCTCCCCCAAGGGTGTGTGGTGAAAACGGAAGGTTGATGAGGAGGAAGTTATGGGACAAGCATTACGAATAGGGTTGTGTGGGACATTGTTAGGACTCGTGTTAGGCGCTCCGGCGCCTGTATCCGCCGATTATATTGAAGATGTGGGCGTAGGAACAGCAACGGTGGCAGCAAACGTATTTTATGTGCCGGCCAAACTCGCCTATGCCACCCTGGGTGGCATTACCGGCGGCTTTGCGTATGTGTTGACCGGGGCTAATTTTCAAATCGCAGAGCGGGTGTGGAATCCCTCTCTGGGTGGAGATTACATCCTCAATCGGAGTCATATCCGAGGAGACGAGACGATCTATTTTAGCGCTCCTATTCCATCGGCTGGTAACATGCTGATGACGCCGACTGCCAGGACGCTGACTCCGTCGTCCGAGCCTTCCAGAACAGCACAGCTTTCTAGATGAAAAAGATATTCCTGTGCCTTGCGGCCGTGCTCATCGTCGGTCTGGGTGTTATCGGCTTGCGCTTTTATGAGATACGGACGGCCGCACTTGAATGGGAGGGCCCGTCTGAGGAAATCCTGACCGAGAAACTCGATAAGCAGGCCGATACCATGACGATGGAGTTCACTTCCCGGCTTGACGGGCCGATTGCCAATATCTGGCAGGCTTTTTCCCAGCCGGAACGGATCGCTGAATTTAGCGAGACCGTCCGCATATCGCGGCTACTCAAGGCCCAAGGAAGTAGTAAGCTTGTGCTCTTTGAGCTGGTATTGCTCGGACAGCCGCAGCGCCTGAGTCTGGAGTTTACCTTTCTTCCACACGAAAACCGGGTGCTGATTAAAAGCGTTGAAAGTCAATTGAGCGACATACAAGGGGAGTATCATTTTACCCCGTCGCCGGACGGAGCCAAAACGCTGCTAACCTATTCTGCCGTTGTCAAAGACAAAGTGAGCTTACCGGTGCCGCTCTCTTTGCAAAAAAGTGCTGCTCGCGAGACCTTTGTGTCAACAGTGCGGGCTTTAAAAAAGGGCCTCGAGGCGCAGAACACTACAAGTTCGTAGCCCTACGGACTTGTAGCCACCACTCGCTCCTATTCTTTTTCTTCCTGTCTCGGTTTATCAGCATTCGCTGACGGCTTTTCTGCTAGAGCTGGGCCCGCAAGGACCTCCTCTCTATGTTCGCGCAGAAACGTGCCGACATCAGTCGAGGCGCGCAGAAGAATTTCGGTGTACGCGGCCTCAGCCGTCGAGAGTGTGGCAATCGCTTGCTGGTAGGCTCCGAGGGCTAAAGTGAGGTCGGTCTGTTTCTCCGGGATGACTGCAAATTTATCCGTTAGACAAGCATTGATTCGCTCGGCTAAGGTATCCAGGGTTTCCTGCTGGTCTTCCTCTGTTTGGCTGGACAGCATGTCCTGCCACAGCAGTTCGACGGCATAGCGGGCAGGATGATCGCGGCGCAGACCTGCACTCAATTGATACAGTTGGGAGGCAAGCGGTTGCCAGCCTGAGGGGCGTTTGCGGGACACTAAGGCGTTGGCCTTGAGCAGACGCTCATGGACGATATTGAGGCCGTAGTGTTCTGTTAAGAGGCGAATAAACGTATCGAATTCTCGCGCCGTGATATGCGCCATGCCGTTCCCTTCCGTTCTTCGGCCTGCTTGTCCTACTCTACCGAACAGACCGGACGATCATGACAAAAACCCGTGTCTCTCGCAATGCTCCCTCTTTCTTGCACCCAACCCCTACTTCGTCTAAAGAAAGAGGGTGAACACGCTGCCTGGTAGGAGAATTCCTCGTGCCTGTTGAAGAGGCGGATCGCATCTGAGAGGATTCATGACTGACCACGAAAAAATTCTCGAGATTATTCGCCTGAAAGACGAGGAGCCGATCACGCTAGACCCTAGTAAGACTGCGTTGCTGGTTATTGATATGCAGCGCTATTTTGTGAGCCCACACTATCCATTGATGCAGACGTTTGAGAAACTTGTTCCAGGTGTAACCGCAGGCTATTGCGAGCGAGTGAATGCAACCGTTGTCCCAAATATCAACCGACTTCAGGAACGCTTCCGGGCGCAAAATATCCCTATCGTATACACAGCCATTGGCTCGTGTCTCAAAGACGGACAGGATCTCAATACGATATGGAAAGCGCTGGATCAGCTCAGCGTAAACGTTCTGGGCCATCGCATGTTTCCGGCCGTGGATGAGGAAAGCTGGCAGATAGATGAGAGCCTGGCCCCTCTTCCGGATGAACTGGTGATAAACAAAACGTCGAGTGGAGCGTTCAATTCCACGATGCTCGACCAAACCCTGCGCAATATGGGTATCGAATCATTGGTCATGAGTGGAGTGACCACTGACGTGTGCGTGGAAACTACCGCGCGTGATGCCGCTGACCGTGGATTTCAGGTCATTATTGCTGAAGATGGGTGTACCGCCTTTAGCCCGGACCTGCACCGTTCCGCCCTCCAAGCGTTTAGCCTGGCCTTTGGCCGAGTACGGAAGACTGACGCAATCTGCCAGCTTTTGCGGACAGTGTAGCATGTATGAAAGCACTCGTTTTTGGTGATAAGCCACACAAAGGTGCCCCTCCTGCGCCTGATTTTTTGCCTGGATTGTCTCACCTGCAGTTGCGGAACGTCCCAATCCCTGACCTGCCCAGTGAGCGCTGGGTTGTGGTGAGGAGTAAAATCGCGGGCATCTGCGGCAGTGATTTGGGATTCCTGCAGTGGAAACCCATGCCCTCGGCAGAACCATATTTCAATATGCCCATGATTCCGGGTCATGAGCTGTTCGGGGAAATCGCTGCGGTTGGGAAACACGTCCGCGGACTCCATGTCGGTCAGCGGGTGACCATCGACCCAACGCTGGGCTGTCGGGAACGTGGATTTCGGAAACTCTGCGTCCAGTGTCGAGCTGGCAACTCTGACATTTGTGAACATCTCGCTGAGGGCATATTGCGCCCCGGCCTGTTGATTGGCATTTGCCCTGACACGGGAGGTGGCTGGGGGGAGTATTTTGTTGCTCCAGCTCACCGTCTGACGCCGTTGCCGGATAAGATTGACGATGATGAGGCTTCGCTTATTGAACCGTTTTCAGTCTGCTTGCGGGCCGTGCTGAATAATCCACCTCGACGCAAAGAGCTCGTGGTTGTCATTGGAGCAGGAACCATCGGCCTCATGAATATTGCCGCACTTAAAGCGGTCGAGCCGTCGTGTCAGGTGGCGTGTGTTGCCAAGTATCCCTTTCAAGCTAGGCTGGCACGCAAGCTCGGAGCTGATCACATCATCAATGCCCAAAAAAACGATGTGATGGAGCGGGTCGGCGAACTGGCACAGACCAAGGTCTACCCCCTCTCTAGCGGCGGCGCAATCTTAGCCGGCGGCGTGCGCTTAGTGTACGACACCATCACCAGTTCGGTCACGTTAAATCAAGCTCTGCGCATGGCACAAGGAAAAGGTTCGGTCATTATTCTCGGTCTGGCGGCCATGCCAGACGGGATAGATTGGACGCCGATCTGGATGAAAGAGATTTCCGTTGTCGGCAGCCTGACCTACGGGACCGAGACATTTCGCGGCAAACGTCAAGATACCTTCGTACGTGCGGTTGATCTCATTGCTCGTCGGCGAGCAGATTTACGAGTGATCCGGCCTCGTAAATATTCACTTGAGCAGTATCGGAAAGCGCTGACTGAAGCGGCGAGCAAGAAGACTTCAGGAGCGATCAAAGTATCGTTTGTACCGTGACCGCCGCCGAAGTGAAGCAAGATTTTCCCTAGGACTACTGAAGGGCCTCCATCAATGGTGCCATGGTGCCGCTATCAAAATAGTCGCACCATTTGGTTATTTTACCGTTTGTGAGGATGAATACGCCGAGGACAGGAAGCAGGACGCGGACATCACCTTTGACCCAGGTTTCGAGTCGCTCGTTTGTGACGACATTACCCGATGAGGAAGTGTGTTTGATCTCCATTTTTTGCAGCAAGTTCGTGTTGACGAACGGATCAAGTACTTCGTGGACTCCCGCATGACCATTCACCGGAGCCCAGGGCATATTGTGATAAAAGACGTCCTCTGACAGATAGGATACGACCCTGCTCATATCTCCAAGGGTCAATGAGTTGCAAAAATCCGTCACGAATTGTTCATTGTCAGCACTCATAGCGCCTCCTTTTTTGTATGTGTGTGTCTCGCTAGCATGGGGCGCTAGTGGCTGCAAGTGTGAGTTCTATGCGTGAACGAGACCTGCTCGCTCTAGAGTTCGACAAAGTACTGCAGTTACTCGCCAACTACTCGCTTTCTGCTGCCGGACACGAAGCCTGCCTAGCCTTACAGCCGCAGATTGTCGAGCCTGTGGTGAAAGAAGACAGCGAGCGCACGTGGCAGTGCTTTCGTTTGCTCGAAGAACGTTTACACCTGCCCATACGGCCGTTTCCTGATATCCGTCCGACGTTTGAATGGGCGGATCATCGCGGTGCAGCACTGGAGGGACTGCAACTGCTCGACATTCTTGAGGTCGTAAAGCTGTCCCGAACCCTTGCCACGTTCTTCCGTCGAGAAGCGGCAGAAAAGAATTTACTCAAGGGATACGCCGTGCGCTTACCAAGTTTCCCGGACCTAGAAGCCACGCTGCGACGCTGTCTAGACGAAAACGGAAAACTCAAGGACGAGGCGAGTCCGACCCTGCGCTCGCTCCGGCGTCAGATCCGGACTGTAAGGGATGATATTGAGCAACGCTTGCAGCATACTTTACGTTCAAGCCAGGCCAAGGATGTCATCACCGACCACTATGTCACTATCCGAAATAATCGTTTTGTCATTCCAGTCCGGCCGAATTTTCAGACCCGTCTGCCCGGCATTGTGCAGGACCGTTCTGGGACCGGCGAGACGGTGTTTATCGAGCCGCTGTTTGCTGTTGAACTCAACAACCGTTTACTCCTTGCCCAGAAAGAGGTCACGGCCGAGGAGCACCGGCTCTTCGTGTGGCTGACCGACCTGGTGCGTGAGGAGCTTGCTCAACTGGCTCAGGCGTTTACAACGCTGACCGAAATTGACGTACTGCACGCAAAAGTCACCTTTGCTGGGAAATACGGAGCGACCAAACCGCGCTTTGGTGCGACGATCCGGCTTCAGTCGGCTGAGCACCCACTGCTCATTGCAGCGGATAAGCCCGTCGTGCCCATAGACCTCATCCTCCCGGAGGCCAAACGCGGCCTTATCATCACCGGCCCGAATACGGGTGGAAAAACGGTCACCCTCAAAACCCTGGGGCTTATGTGCCTTATGGCTCAGACCGGATTATTGATTCCGGTAGACGAAGCAAACGAAATCCCCATTTTTCGGAGTGTATTTGCTGATATCGGAGATGCGCAGTCCTTGGAGCACAGCCTCTCAACCTTCTCAGCCCATATAACGAACGTGAGCGACATCTTGGCTACTCTTTCGGAGCCGGCCTTAGTTCTGTTCGACGAGCCTGGAGGTGGCACAGACCCGGCAGAAGGCGGAGCATTAGCCTGTGGACTGCTGACCTTTTTCAAAGATCGTAATGTCTCCCTTGCTATTTCCACACACCTGCGTCCGGTTAAGCTTTTCGCCACGGCAGATGGCAGCTATCAGATTGCCGCCGTAGCCTTTGACCTGGAAACACTCAAGCCGCAGTATCAGTTGCAGTACGACGTGATGGGTCAAAGTCTGGGCCTGCCCATGGCCCGCCGCCTTGGTTTACCCGAAGAGGTGTGTGTGGCGGCTGAAACCATGCTCTCTGTTGAGACACGCCAGTTTTCAGAGGCTCTTGCCCGGCTGGAGGAATCCTATGTCACGCTTGAGCATGAAAGGACCCAGGTCAGTGCCGAACGTGAACAAGCTACTGCCCTGCGTATCCGCCAGCAACACTTACTTGTAGAAGCTGAGCAAAAACATCGTCAGGTGTGGCAGGAAGAGGTGAGCCAAGCCAAACTCCTGCTCAGTCGGTTCCGGGAAGAAGGCCGGGAAGTCCTGGCGCAACTGCGTAAAAATCTGCGTGCGTCGCATATATCGCCGGGCCGGGCGCGGGGTGAACTCTCGCAATTCCTGCATGAGCAAGAAAAGGTCATTCAAGAGAAAGAACGAACGTTTCGAACCGACCCGGTTAGTGATACGCCGCTGCCGCAGATTGGAGACGAGGTAGAAATCCGGAATGGAAGAATCCAAGGGACCCTGCTGACGCTGAATGGGACTAAAGCTCGGATTCGCCGAGGTGGGATGACGTTTGAAGTGCCTGTGGCCCAGATCCGCCGTGCCGCTAAGAGAAAGGAGGCTCGGGGTGTTCATGTCGCAGTGGAACGAAAAGCGCCGGGCAAGCCTGAGATCAATTTGCTCGGCCAGCGCGTGCATGAAGCCCTGCCACGTTTGGAAGTATTCTTAGACCAGGCGATTCTCAACAACGAATCAACCGTTCGCATTGTCCACGGCACGGGAACCGGCGCCCTCAGACGGGCAGTTCGAGCGTATCTATCGGATTCGCCGTACTGCACGGCGTTTAACGAAGCGCCACAAAGTGAGGGTGGCAGTGGTGCAACCGTGGTGGAACTGACCGCATGAGAGTCTCCACCCGCGACGTGTTAGCGGAACTGCTGGTTGAGGCGCTGGACGCTCCTGTTACCGCCGCCGCCGTACGCTGTCTCGCAGCATACGGACGAGCCTGTGAGTCCGGGCCTCATACACGAGTCGTTGATGATTTGTTGCCGTCTGCCCAACCTATTGATCGGGAACGCACACGACAACGACTTCGGGAGTGCGCGCTGCTGTCTTGGGACCGGCAGTCCTCATCAGGACAGGTGAGTCTTGCTTCCGGCTTTGTACCTGAATGGCCAGAGCTGCGATCCCAGCTCATTCAATATGGAGCCGTGCTGGAAGAATGGACTGACGAAAGGGGCGAATCCGACCTCGCTCACGCCTTGCGGAAAGGTGTTCTGCTTTTTAACCATAACCTGTTCTTTGAAGTACATGAAGTATTGGAGCCTGAATGGATGAAAGAGCACGGCGACGTGAAAAGTTTCCTGCAGGGGCTGATCCAGATCGCTGTGGCGTTCTATCATCTGGGGCGACGCAACCTGGACGGAGCCCGCTCCTTGCTGCGCGAAGGCTTACTCAAAATAATCCCACACTCGCCTGCGTTTCTTGGCATTGAATTGAGGGATTTTATTGTTGGCCTTGAAGTATGCCGGGAGACGGTGGGCCGTCTGAGCGCTGATACCCTGGATCAGTTTCAGGCGGATCGCATTCCGCGCATGCAGCGAGTTGGCTAGGTGGATACGCCGCTAGCTGGCTAGGCAGACAAGGGCCAGGCATCAAGTATCCGGAGGAGGGCACAACTAGCATGCTGCTCGCTATCGAAAGGGCGTTATTCCAGTCTGGAGACAGGCGTGTGAACGTTGACCGACTCATTTTGACAGCGCGCGTACAGGCGGTGCGGGGCGCACTTTCGAGCGAGGCTATTTTGGCTGGTCTAGCCGAAGGGAACTACGACTCGCCTGGGAGCATGCTCTTGGCGACCGGGGAGATCGGAGCAGGCGAGCCCTGCATTCAGGCGGCTGAGACACTCAAACGGAATGATGTTGTTGGTATTATTGCCCCAGCCTTTTCGTGGCCGTTTTTTCGGCTGTGTATCAACATCGGGCTACCGCCACTCACCCTGTGGGAAGCGGGTGAGATTCGAACTGGGGATCGATTGCGGATCGACGTGAATAGTCGGGTAGTGAAATCCATGAGCGCAGGCACGCGTTATCCGATTCGCGACTTATCTGACCAGTATATTGAAATTCTCGCCTGTGGCGGAATAGAAGGCTATGTACAAGCGCGGCTGGTGGAATAAGAACTGGCAGCTTTCTTGGTGTACCCGTAGGGGCGAGGGAACCTCGCCCCTACAAATAACGAGCCTGCTACATCTTTCCTTCCTACATTCTCCCTTTTCCCTCCCCGTCCGGGCTGGTAGCATAAGCACACGAGGACTCATAACATGCGACGCATTCGAGACCTGCGTAAATACGAGTTGCCGGACTCTTTGCTCGAAATCTGGGAACAGCAGCAGGGCGAATTTCTGCTGCCCGTGCAAGAAGTCGCGGTTCGACGCTACGGGCTTTTGGAAGGCCGGAGCCTTGTGATCTCGTCTCCGACCTCCTCGGGAAAAACCTTTGTAGGCGAAATGGCCGCCATGCGTTCAGCTTTTGCCGGAAAACGGGTGCTGTATTTGACGCCGCTGCGTGCCTTGGCAGAAGAAAAATATGACATGTTCCGCGCTCGGTACGGTGCGTATGGGGTTAAGGTGGTTGTCGCCACGCGGGACCGGCGCGAGTTTGATCAAGACATTGAGCAAGGCGATTTCCACCTGGCTGTCCTAGTGTATGAAAAGCTGGCACAACTGCTCGTTCGTCATCCACATTTGTTGCACAGTGTTGCCCTTGTCGTAGTTGATGAACTCCAGATGCTTGGAGATCCGGACCGGGGGTCTGGACTCGAACTGACCCTGACCAAACTCCTCAGCTCTGAGCCCCGGCCTCAACTTTTGGGCTTGTCAGCGGTTTTGCGCGAAGCTGACCAAGTCGCTGAATGGCTGGACGCGGATCTGCTCTTTCAGGACGAGCGTCCGGTTGAACTCTATCGCGGGGTCGTGCTCGGCGAGCGCTTTCGTTACCGCACGTATAATACCGGCGAAGAAGGTGAAGAACAGCTTGCCGCGAGCGAATCCGATGACCCGCACGAGATCCTGGTTGCCAATGTGAAGCATTTTACCCAGAAAGAAGAGCAGGTCCTCATTTTTCTGAAAGGCAAGCGGGATACCATTCGATGCGCCCTCGAACTAGCAGAAGCTGCACAGCTGTCGCCGGCAAAAGACGCTCTTGCCGCACTCGAACCGCTTGAAGAGACGTCACTGAAGGCGCAACTTCATGACGCCTTGAGCGGTGGAATCGCCTTCCATCATGCGGATCTGACTTCGGCTGAGCGGGCTATTGTTGAGTCAGGCTACCGACGGGGTGAAGTGCGCGTCATTGCGTGTACCACAACGCTGGCTTTTGGCGTCAATCTGCCTGCCTCTACCGTGTTCATCGAAGCGGTCAAATGGGACATGGACAAGCGGACGGGTACGGCAATCGAGATCCCCCTGTCATGGGCGGAATATGAGAATATCTCCGGGCGTGCCGGACGACTAGGCTTGGATGTGGAGTTCGGGCGGTCGGTTTTGATCGCTACCAATCAATTTCAGGCCGACCTATTGTGGCGTGGTTATGTGATGGGCGAGCAAGAGCAGTTCACTCCCGCACCTGGGCAGACGGGGTTAGCGGACCGGGTGCTCAATTTGGTCGCCTCCAAAGTCTGCATATCTAAAGATGAACTGCACGCCTTTTTAAAACGGACCTATCTTGGATGTCAGCAACATGGCAAAGATGCCAACCTGTCTGCCGAGGCAGATAGTACCCTCGATGTTTTGACCCAGGCGCAACTCGTGAATGCGAGCGAAGATGGACGACTGGAAGCCTCAACCCTTGGCGAGGTTGCTGCGCGCAAGGGCATCCGCGCTGCCACAGCTGTAAAATTGGCGCGGTTTTTTGAAACTGCTCAGGGACGCGAGGTGCCCGAGCTGGAGCTTTTCTATGAATTAAGCCTGACCGAAGACGGCCAAAGAATGCACGTTCCGTTGTCGGCTACTGAACATCGTGGCCGGGGGTACGAAAGCAAAGTCAGCGAATGGATGCACGAACGAGGACATGAGCCCGGCCACGAGTTGCAGAAATTGCTGAACGCACGCATGCTGCCGACGACACAAGAGGCCAGGGCAGCCAAACTCTCTCTGCTGCTCATGGGTTGGATTAATGGCGATGAGCTGTCTTCTTTAGAAAACCGCTGCCAGTGCTACGCTGGAACCATCCTAACCCTGGCGGATGAAATCAGCTGGCTGGTGAATGCGGCGGCCGAGATTGCCGAAGTCATGGGCTGGGCACCGGCCAAGCAACTCACCGAGCTTGCCGAGCGGGCACGGTGCGGAGTCGATACGCAGGGGCTGGGGCTCGCACGTGCCAACCTGATCGGTCTCAACCGAGCGGAAGTAAAGACCCTGGTTGCTGCAGGATTTGATTCGCCTGATGCTGTGCGCGAAGCTGCGCCGGAAGTCCTTGCGGAATATTTATCCCCAAGCCAGATTGCTGCGCTGCAAACAGCCTGAAATACGCAAGCATGTATGACTGTACCGCTCTCCTCCGAGACACTCGAACTTGCACTTCAGATCTTAGAAACCGAAGCTGTCACGACAGAGAGTATCGCAGCTTTTCGCTCAACGCTGAGTTCTACTGATCCGGTGCATAAATCTGGCCGGTCCACCTGGTACGTGAATGAACACGTCTGTATTGAACACACCGTCCACGGGACACTGACGTTCTTTTTGGCTCCGTCTGTTTCAGTTCCTGGGCCGTCTCGGTTAGCAACTTTTGATCGACATGGGCGGTTGCTTCTGCTGCTCTCCTATGGAGCTGACGGCAGGCTGCAAAAATTCAAGGTGCGCAACCTGGATGGCCGTTTTCTAGGCGTTGTTCGGGCCACTGCATCGCATCTTGGTTGGGGCGCTTCGGATGTCATTTGGGCGTTAGAGGGAGAGGGCGGGTTTGAATCTGCTCGTTCAATGACCCTGTTTCGTTCGGTAGCCTATGAAAGTATCGATGCCTTACCGCCTCTAGATGACCCAGTCCGTCTGCCGCATGGCGGCGGCTCGGCAATACTCAATGTGATTGCGTTGCTGGGGCAAGATCAGGAGAAAGGAACGCTTCGTTATCGTGGTCCGTATCCGAGCGGCCAGCTCTTTTCCACATTGCGAGAGTCGTTTCGATGTGGGGGAGACGTTGGTGCAAATCGTGAACGTTTTACACATGGGGCGGAAGAAGCCGCCAGCCATATGACCATGGTTGAGGCGGCGCTTGATTGGCAGCCTGCACCTTATGAATGTTTTTATCCTGCCGCGCATACGTATGTACAGCTGCGCGATGGAGTCGAAAAAGTCTATGATCACGGCCATACGTATTACCGGGCTGATCTTGTGACTGAAGCGCATCGACTGCGGGTGCTACAGACTGAAGATGGACAGCGGCGCTATGTGGCAAGTCTGACTATTCTAGGACACGCGCTCGAAGATCATCTGGTGCTTGATGAAAAGGGAGAGATTCTCGAGCGGTCGCCCGACTCGAAGCCGCGTTCCATGCGCGGAGATCCCTTGCTCTCTCCAGATTGGAAAGCCGCGCTCGTCCGTCTCATTGCGGCGGAAAGCACCCCACTCCTACACACAACACTCTGGCCGGTGACGGATGAACTAACGCTCGTATGGGGGACGGTACGAAAAGAGCTGTGGGCACTAACGGATAACGAACTCGTCCTGCATGCGGGGATGGCCGCCGTCCACCGGAAGATGCAGAGCCAGGCGAACAGTGCTGGGGAAAAACTTTTACTCGCCTCGCAGTTTATTTCTGAACTAGCCCGACTTATTGGCCCATTAATTCGCGGCCGCGCGCAGGCTCAATTGGCGAGTCTATCGCCCTCTGACCAAAATGTGGCACTCCTCCTTGCTACGTCTGATATCCCGGGCCTCTCAAACAATGATCTGCGCGCTTTTCTGACCCGCCTCGCGCAGGGAGAAGAGTTGCCGCTGGTGGAGTAGATGGAATCGCTGAAGGAACAAATTAAACTTGAAAGTGAGTGACTGCCTCTCTTATGGGTGCAGGAGAGAAAACTTAGATCTCTTATCCGTGAACTGAAGGAGCTGCAATGAGCGGGACCGAATGGATTGCCCTGGCCATTGGGACGGGCCTCTTCTTGTCTCTTGCGGTGCTTGCTTGGAAAGTCACTCACCCCTAATTTCTTTCACTTGTTTTGGTAATCTTGCTGACGTGCCATGTGCACCGTTTGACAGTGTGCGCCAACAATTTTGTTGATATCGCGCGCATAGCCTCCACCTAACGTCACAACAAGCGGGATGCCTGCTTGCCGAGCAGATTCCACCTCCACAGACCATCCCCAAGAACCGCCAAGACCACGCCCCGATTGTATTGCATTGACACCAGCGCCGGCTGGCCCACTCCCCCACCACCCGCACCACCCGCACCACCCGCACCGCCCTGACCGTCCTGTCCCTCTTGCTCGCCCTCGTGACCACGCTGGCCCCCACCGGTGCGTCGGCCGACGAGATCTCCCTGGCTGCCTTCCGCAACAGCGTCGGCATCTGCCAGCACCCGTTGCACCAGTGCAACTTCGACGGCGGCGGGTTCAGCTACTCCACGGCTGCGCTGGCGGTGGCAGGGGTGCTGCCGGGCGACGAGCTCGTCTCGGTCGGCGGCGTGAGTGTCCGAGGCCGCC
>CAZBUD010000044.1:0-9598 GCA_964495015.1 uncultured Enterobacteriaceae bacterium
GTGGGGGTTAGCGTTGGTGCCGCCCATGGCCATCTCGTGCATGTTGAGTTTGCCTAGCAGAATCGTCCCAGCTTGGTTGAGTCGGGTGACGACCGTAGCATCTCTGTCTGCTATATGATCGGCCAGAATTTTTGAGCCACAAGTCAAACGCACGCCCTTCACTGCAAAAAGGTCCTTGAGTGCGATGGGGATACCGTGCAGGGGACCACGATACCTCCCACGCACAATTTCTTGTTCAGCGTTGCGTGCCGCTCGCAGCGCCTCATCTTTGAGAACAGTAAGGTAGGCGAGGTATCGATCATTCAAACGTTCAATCCGGTCAAGGTGAACTTGGGTCACCTCTACAGGCGAGACTACTTTCTTCTGGATCAGAGGAGCTAGCTCGGCAACGCTCGTAAAGGCCAACGCTTCAGTCTTCATCCTGATCTGCCTCCGCCACAGCAAAGCTCACAGCCGGCTCGACCTGACTCAGGTCCAATGCGTCGAGTGCATCCAGTCCCTCGGTTAATTGGGTATACAACGCAGCAAGCTCTTTTAGCGCATCCTCGCTCAGCTTCGTCCCTACCCTTTCCCGTATGATAGCCGTGACGAATTCTTGAGCTTCCGTGGGAATTGCTCTTTTGTCCATTGCGCGCCCTCGCCTTCATAGAGGACAAATAGAATCTGCACGATACCGCCTCCTCAACATGCCTGCAATGCAAGTGAAGCCTGAGAGGGGAAACGGGTAAGAGCCGGCATGCTATTCAAAAAGGAGGTCAGACCGTATGGCAACGGTAGAACGGGTATATGCTCCCCTCAGAGCACCCTTACCCCGAGCGCGCCACCTCCCTGGATATTGCTATATCTCACCGGAAATTTATGAGCGGGAGAAAGAAGAAATTCAAGACCGATATGCTGCCCAGTGACTATTTCCGTCAGAATATGTTTCTGAGCTTGCAAAAAGATGCCCTAGTCATCCGCGACCGGCACCTCATCGGAGTTGACAACCTCATGTGGGGGTCAGATTACCTGCATCAAGAATGCACCTTCCCGCGCTCGCGGTAGGTGCTGGAAGAGGTACGGGCAAAGTGTACAGAGGAGGAGAAGGCCACCCAGGTCTATCATTTAGACTAGAGCAAGTCCGCCCCAGCCTGAGCACATTCCTCGTCCTGCTGGCCCGTGCCTCCACCGACACCACACGCACCCTCGAGCACTCCATCGCGTAGTATCGCGACTCCCCCCTGGCTGGCAATCATATGGCCCCCCTCTGCCGCGACAATACCACGCACGATCGGGCTGTCGGCCATTTTCTGCAGCGCGCCACTAGGCCGGGCAAAACCGGCTGAAGCGACGGCCTTGCCCTGGGAGCCGAAGACGCCGGCCCACAGGGCATTATTCATGCGGTTGAAAGCCACCAGGCGCCCCCCAGCATCACACACGGCTACGCTGATCTTAATGTCGAGCTCTTGAGCCTTGGCTATGGCTCCTTCAATAATGCGGTTGGCTTCCTCCAATGTAAGCGCCATATGCTGAACCCTCCTCTCTCGTTATTAGCCCTAGCCGTAGCCAGGCTGTCGGTACTCCGGTTGACTCTGCAAGCAAACTTACTCATTTGGGTCACACTTATCAACCAAAAATCCGTATAAGCCGATTCCTCTCTTTCTGGTGTAATTTCAAAGTTGAACTTGCAAATTGCGCACGATTTTACAATCGATACAAAAGATGGCAGCATGGCTCGCTAGCCTCTCACGAAAGGAGAAATACTATGAAGGCAGAAAGTCTTGAATACCAAGATGGCGATGTAACCCTAAAGGGGTTTGTAGCGCTTGACGACCGAAACAATGACAAGCGTCCGGGCATTCTGGTGATGCCCGAGGCATTTGGATTGGGCAAGCAGGCTAAGGGCCGTGCTGAGCGACTGGCCGGGCTCGGGTATGCGGCATTAGCTGGCGACCCTTATGGTAACGGCCTGGAGGTCGCTGACCTCCAGGAAGCCATCAAACACGCTGGAAACATTCGCGCGGATACGACCAAGTTCCGGCAACGCATACGCGCGGGGCGCGATACACTGGCTGAACTGCCGCAGGTTGACACGGACCGCCTGGCCGTTATTGGCTATTGTATGGGTGGGACCTGTTCTCTTGAAATGGCACGAGACGGCGCACCGATCAAAGGCGTGGTTTCATTTCACGGTGGCCTGGAAACGGAAAGTCCCGCAGAGTCAGGGAAGGTACAAGCAAAGATCCTCGTTTGCCACGGCGCGGACGATCCCTTTGTGCCAGTCGAGCAAGTCAACGCCTTTGAGACAGAGATGACCAAAGCTGGCGCTAATTGGCAGGTCACGAGCTACGGTAACACCGTGCATAGCTTTACCAATCCGGAGGCCGACGGTTCTATACCAGGCATTTGTTACAACAAGCAAGCAGACGAGCGCTCGTGGCAGGCTATGCGTGCATTTTTTGACGAGATTTTTGCGTAGGCGTCTCTAAGCCCCGTAGGGCGGATTAACGTAGCGTAATCCGCCCTACGGGGCTTATCCTACTCCTCGCGTAATCTGGTAGACATCGACTTCTTCACGTCCAGCCATCCATTCCGTATCGCGGTGGTGGACCTGGACGTGAAAGTGAGAGGCCCCAAGCTGGTCCAAACACGTTGCGACACCTTCTCGCTGCGGATCCCCAAAGAAGGCGAGCCCGCCAGGCTTCAACAATGTAGTCAGCAATTCATGGATCCAGACGCCGTCGGCTGAGTCGTACAACACATCAGCCCCCACCAGCACATCATACTGGCCAACCTGGTGCCTGCTGTTCTCATCCAACCAGCAACAACACCGTTCCTCGACACGTGGGACTTCATTGAGTTCACAATTACGCTGCACGAGTCGTAGGAACTCTGGGATGTGGTCGAGTGCAGTCACCCCAGCACCGAGTGAGGAAAGCACAACGCTTTCGAGCCCCACGCCACAGCCAATGACCAATGCCCGCTTCCCCTGCCACCATTCGGCAGACTGTGTTGAGGCCAGGTACTGCGACACCGCCAAGCTGGCTGGCCAAGCGAGATGCCAATAGTCATTGGCCCCGCAGTAGCCACAGCGGGAAAAATCGGGCCGTACGTGCCGTAATTCAATCAGCCGTACCACCAGCTGCGGACTGACCCGATACGGGAGGGTACTTTCTTCGAAGAGCGGGCGTTCGCTCATCGTGGGCGTTCCTTTCACGCATACAACCAAGACATATTGATATCTCTCACCTTGTGGCTCTCGGCCCCTCTCCTTATCACAAGGGGAAGGCACGTGTTGGGAGAGGTCTTTTCCCTTGACAGCCGCCATTCCAATGCACTAGGACGGAGGCCTGGGGAGGTCTTTAGGAGCAGAAAACGTTTATATCAAGGAGGGCCACTATGGCACGGCTCAGTCTCGTCGACAATAAGCAGATGAGTCCGCAGTATGCGCGACTGGTGGAACGGATAAAGGACGCTGACGGGTATGTCAATTTTCTGGGCATGATGGCGCACCGTCAGGAAGTCGTAGAGCCCATGTGGAAGGCCTATGTCGATATGTTTGAGGGCGGGATCGTCGAGCCACCACTCAAAGAGCTGGTGCGTATCAAAATTGCCTATCTGAATGGGTGTTTATTTTGACAGGGCTTCCGCTATGCATCGGTGATGCAAAAAGGACTGACGGAAGACAAAATCGCCCAGCTCGAAGATTATGAAAACAGCCCAGCTTTTACCCCGCGCGAGAAGAGCGCTATCAGATTCGCCGAGAAGCTGGCCATTGATTATGACTCGATTGATAACGACGATTTCTTTATCGGACTGCAGCAGCATTTTTCTGACGCGGAGATAGTAGAGCTCGGCATAGTCATTGGCTATGACATTGCCTTTGGCCGCTTGCTACGCGTGTTCGATGCCGACCCGAAGGTATGCGAGATTCCCGAACACACTGAAGTTGGCATAAGTGCGGCCCAATCAGAACATTTATCCGTAGCGAAATAGCAAGTGAGGTGTCGGGTTACGCTCGGCTGACCCGACCTACCCTTTTCGCGAAATGTACACATCAGGTCCGGCCGATGATAGTGGCAATGTCCACTAGCTAGGCTGCAGTCCCTGCGGCCTCCGGCTCTGCCAAGCTGGGCATCACTTCTTTAGCAAATAATTCCATATTGCGTAGCGCCTTATCCTGATCAAAGCCGCCAAACCACATAAAGTTCATCATGTAATCAACACCGCCTTCATCCCGCATCCAGCGCATCTTCTCGGCTACACTATCTGGCGTGCCAAACATGCCGAGCTGATCGTACACCTCACTAAAAGGCACGACGTCGAGATACTCCAGAATATCGGTATAGTTGGCATACTGTTCAGTCACCTTGTCCCGGTTGCGCTCCCCCCAGATCTTGGCCGCTGTGCGGATATACCACATGACGGATTCTTCGATGTCGGCCTTGACCTGTGCATCGCTCTCACCAACGTAGACGAACTCGTTATGACAGATCTGTAGATCCGTTCGACCTGCTTCAGCCACTGCGCGATGCCAGACATCAAAATACTGTTCTTTCAGCACATCATATGGACAGAGGTACGGACCAATGAGGCCGTTGATGCCTCGATCAATGACTTTTTTCACAGTGTAATCGCTGAGCGCCGCCTGCCACAGGGGCGGATGCGGTTGGGTATACGGTTTGGGCACGACCGAAAGCTCTGGGATTTTCCAAAACTCACCGTCATACGAAAACCGCTCTTGCGTCCAGGCCAAGCGGAGGATTGCGAGCGCCTCAGTAAAGCGTTGTTCGGCTTCATTCATCGACACGTCGAAACCTAAAAACTCCGCAGGTTGATTCCCTCGTCCGATGCCCACGTCAACGCGGCCTTTAGAAATATGGTCAAGCGTCGCCCAATCTTCGGCCACCCGGATCGGATCATTGAAAGGCAATACCACCACAGCTGTGCTGACACGGATGCGCGAAGTACGCGCAATAGCCTGGGCAGCCAGCACAGGCACCGACGCACGCCCATATTGGCTGAAGTGATGCTCGGTCAGCCACACAGAATGGTAGCCAAGCTCCTCGGCGTACTCAATCTGTTCGATGAGCTTATCAAAGGGCTCAGGTTGTCCGTCGCGTACTTGGGGAACCAATATGAGTCCGAATTTCATACCTGCTCCTTTTGGGTTTTACGATCAATACCAAAGAATCTGCTCGCATGGTGCCACTAAATTGACCGCACGGCAATTGATGCGACACTCCGGCAAAATGATTTATGAAACGATCTCGTATAAATTTCATTCTTCGCGTAGGATAGGCGCCTAAAGAAGGAGGGCTCTTATGTCTGGACCACTCGCAGGCTATCGCGTCATTGATGTGACCCAAATGTTGTCTGGCCCCATGGCGACCATGATCTTAGGAGATCAAGGCGCCGACGTGATCAAAGTCGAACCGCCGACATCAGGCGATCTCACCCGTGCCTTTAGCAGCAGCGGCATCCCACCGACCTTTACCATGATTAACCGGAACAAGCGCTCCGTGGCTATCAATCTCAAAACGCGGCAGGGTGTAGAACTGCTGAAACGGTTGGTTGCCGAGGCTGACGTATTTGTCCAGAACTTTCGCCCCGGAACCGTTGAACGGATGGGAATTGGCGCAAACGATCTGCGCCGCGTGAAGCCCGATCTCATTTATGTCTCGATTAGCGGCTTTGGCGAGTCTGGCCCATACGCCAAAAAACGCGTCTATGACCCAGTAATTCAAGCCCTCTCAGGCCTAACGGATGTGCAACGCGATCAGGAGACCGGTCGTCCGCATATGATGCGTTTAGTCATCCCAGACAAGGTCACATCGCTGACGGCGGCTCAGGCCATTACGGCCGCGCTCCTGGCACGAGAACGTACCGGCAAGGGGCAGCATGTACGGCTCGCCATGCTGGATGCCGTTGTCTCCTTTGTGTGGCCGGAAGGCATGGCCGCGCAAACCATAGTGCGCGACGACCCGCGAGAGGCTGCTGCGTCCGAAAAACGTCGCGACCTTCTCTTTGAAACAACGGATGGGTTTATTACGACCGGCGCAATGTCGAATAAAGAATGGGAAGGTTTGGTTCGTGCCTTGGAGCAGCCCCAGTGGCTAGAGGATCCACGTTTCCAGACACCGGCAAGTCGGATGAAAAATGCCGGCGTACGACTCGAGTTGATGGCCGAAGTCCTCGAAACGCGTAGCTCGGCCGAATGGCTCGCCCGTCTCGACGCAGAGCAAGTGCCCTGCGCGCCCGCACTCCGCCGGGAAGAGGTCATGCACAACGAGCAGGTCATTGCCAACAACTTGATCGTTGAATCCGAGCATCCGCACGTGGGACGCACGCGCATGCCCCGCCCTCCGGCTCGCTTCGAAGAAACACCCGCCGAGCTCCGCCTGCCTGCGCCTGCGCTTGGCGAGCATACTGAGATGATCTTGAAAGAAGTCGGCGTATCAGCAGAACAACTGGCCGAACTTCAGGCCGCAGATATTATTTAGACTAAAAGTGGGAGGAACAACTATGCCAAATGGAATTCTCTCTGGGCTACGTGTGATTGACTGTGGCACCTATGTCGCTGGGCCTGCATCAGCGACCATTATGTCGGATTTTGGTGCAGAGGTATTTAAGATCGAGCGCCCACAAGGCGGAGATCTCTACCGCTACCTCGCTGATCTCCCCGGGTTTGCCAAGTCAGACGTGAACTGGGGTTGGGTTCTGACCAGCAGGAATAAGAAAAGTGTGGCGCTCGACTTAAGCTCACCCCAGGGCCGAGAGGTCCTGATTCGCCTGGTCAAGACAGCCGATGTGTTTGTGACTAACTACCAGCACCCGCTACTCGAAAAATTCCAGCTCACTTGGGACGACCTCCGGCCGGAGAATGAACGCCTCATTTATGCCCATCTCACCGGCTACGGAGACACGGGTGAGGACGCGGACGCTCCCACGTTTGACGCCCTCGCCTACTGGGCGCGCTCGGGCCTGATGATGGGCGTGGTAGGGGCTGACGGTACCCCAGGAGGGCCACGACCGGGCATGGGCGATCATCCAACGTCAGTGTCGCTCTTCGGTGCGATTATGCTCGGGCTGTACCAGCGCGAGCGAACTGGGCGTGGCTCAAAAGTCGGCACCTCGCTTATAGCGAGTGGAGCGTGGGCCAATGCGTGTGACCTACAAGCCCAATTCTGTAAGGCCGAGTTTCCGCAGAAAGGTGAAGGCGGCACACCGCCCAACCCGCTGGCCGCTGGGTATAAGAGTCGTGATGGCAAAGCCTTCTTAGTCGTATTGCTTGACCCCGACGTAGAATTCCCCAGCCTGTGCAAAGCGCTGGGCCAGCCGGAGTTAGCGACCAGTCCTCTCTTTGTCAACAATGACGCCAGAACAGAAAACGCCGAGGCATTATTCGCAATTCTCCAGGGTCAGTTTGAATCGCGGGATCTGGGCGACTGGCGCGAACTATTCAAGCAGTCTGACATCAAGTGGGCGCCCTTGCCAAAGCTCGATGAAGTTGTGCGGGATCCGCAGATGCGTGCAGCCGGTGCTTTCGTTGACTATCCAAGTAATGGCTCTGGTCATGACAAGCTCACGACAATCAGCAGTCCTATTTTTTCATCAGAAGGTGAAAAGCAGCCTCCAGTTGCTGCGCCCCAGCTTGGCGCACATACCGGAGAAGTGCTGCAGGATCTTGGTTACGATGCAGAGGAGATCAAAACGCTTGTCCGAGATGGCGTGGCTGCGGTAGGCGAGTGACCCCAGCTTATTGTGGGGTTAGCGAAGCGTACCCCCCCTACGACCGCTGCCCTGCCTGAACCAACTGGATTCAACGTGGATCGTTTGGAAGCATGCGCTGGGTAAAGCCCACCACCATCCCAAACGCCTGATCCGGTCCGAGAATGATCGTATGCGCGTCATCCTGCTCCGGTCGCTGCTGCTTGGATTTCAGAAAAGCATGGGCTTGGCCAAGATCTGCGGTCTTGAATATGAGCGAGTAGATACCCTCGCCGTTCTGCTCCAGCTCCCGGCCTTCGGGGCTAGTCGGAGACAGGGGCTGGATCAGTTCCACGATCGTATCTTCCCCAACGGCGACAAAGGCACTGTGCTTACGGCGCCCGACCTGCTCCTCGTGGATCAGCGTCTCGCCAAGGACATCGCAGTACAGCCGCTTCGCCGCTGACAGGTCGCGGACAACAACACCAATATGCGAGGCGCGTTCGATGCCGAGCGGATGCCGGCGCCAGGGCTCGTTAGACCAGCCTGATTCCAGTCGTGGGTCTGCTATATAATCGCCAGGCAGAGCAAACTCCAGCTGGCCGTGCGTCTGTCTCGGATGTGTCCAAATGGCGGCCGTCTTGTATGGTGGCGCCACTGGTTTGCCGACGATGTTATACAGCCGGAAGTTCTCTTCGTCGAGACGGGCGGAAATAGCCCCGACATCATCCACGTACCAAGCAATGGAATGAAAATGCTGCCCAAAGCGATCGTGAAATTTTTTCACCGATGGATTCTTGAGGGGCTCCACGCGGGCGGGCATCATCGGTTCCATGATGACGTCCCCGATCGCAATCAGGGAGGCATTACGCCCAGCCAGTTCCTCATACCCATTATAGAAACGTGTGACTGAGAACAGGTCGTCGTACCATTTGTCCACAGCTTCGAGATCGTCCACCACATGCGTGAGATGGAACAGCTTGCCTATCTTGAACATGCTTACTTCCTTTCGGCGATATCCTAGCCGACCACAATGCAACGTAGAACTCAAGAGTGAGACGTCATGTATCGCAGATAGACCGACACGGCGAGACTGTGTTAGCTACGGGAAGCAGCCTAGTCGAAGGAGAAAATCATGCCAACAGTTACTGCCAATAATTGCGAGATGTATTACGAGATCGATGACTTCACCGATCCCTGGGAAACCGAAAAAGAGACCGTATGGCTCCAACACGGCGTCGGTCGGAGCACCAAGTTTTGGTATCACTGGGTGCCCGCCCTTGCGCGGCACTACCAGGTCGTGCGCCGCGATATGCGAGGGCATGGCGAGTCTGCCGACCCTGGTCCGGACCATCACTGGTCATTAGATGAGTTAGTGACGGATATGCGAGACTTCATGGACGCCGCTGACCTGCAGCAGGTGCATTATGTAGGAGAGTCCATTGGCGGGATTCTCGGTGTTCTCTTTGCCACGCGCTGGCCGGAGCGGCTCAAGAGCCTGACGATTTGCAATTCTCCCACGACCATCCGCCCAGCAGGGACACAAGCCTTGTCCGGTCAGCATGGAGAGGTCAAGAACGCCCTTGCCACAGGCGGATCGAAGGGATGGGTGCAAATCTTGATCGAGCAAAAAGTCATCAGCGGCAAGAATCCCGCTCACATCGAGTGGGTTGAAAATGAATGGGCCAAGACGCCGACGCACGTTTTGCAAGGAATTACACGGACGTTAGATGGTGCGGACACCGCGCCCCTCCTCCCGCAAATTACAGTACCAACCCTCATCCTCGCGCCTGCGCGCAGCCCTATCACCCCATTGACCGATCAGCTCACGATGCGCACCGAGATTCCCAACGCGCGGATTGCCATTGTGGAAGGCCCTGGACATGAGATCTACGTGGATGAGGCTGAG
>CAZBUD010000044.1:9698-36619 GCA_964495015.1 uncultured Enterobacteriaceae bacterium
GCGGATTGCCATTGTGGAAGGCCCTGGACATGAGATCTACGTGGATGAGGCTGAGGAGTGTCAGAACACCCTCCTGAAATTTCTGCGCTCGCTGGCTTGATACGGATTCTTCGCCTCTACGAGCCTGTTCTGAGCACGGCCGAAGCGCGCCGGCGCAGAATGACGGCGCCTCGCCTCAATCCTTGTCAGCCCAGCTTTTTTCGTAATCCGTCTGCATGCGCCCCCGTGCGCGTAGATGTTGGATCTTCCACTCACCGTTCACTTTGACGTAGTCGTCGTTGTAGCGAGCGGCCAGCCACTTGGCCTGGTTGTCCTTGTAAAAAGTAAACGGCCCAAAAAAGTACCAGATGCCCGTGGCTCGATCGCCATCGATTTTGATGACCGGATTCATCACCTGGTGCTGGGAGAAGCTGATGAGTTTCTGGAAGCCCTGGAAGAGCTCGCGGATGGCAGCATGGCCTTCGGCTTTCCCAAAGCCCGCGCCTTCCCAGATGCCGTCTTCGGCGAAAATCGTCGTGATTCGGTCCGGGTTATGGTCGTCGTCACAGATGTCACAGTAGGTCGCCTTCAATTGTTTGACGGCTTCAATATCCTCAATCCGGGTCATCCGTTTTTCGAGTTCAGCCATATCCATAACGCATCCTCCTTATTCATGTCGATTTTCATTGACGCCGATATTATACAGCTGCTTGGCATTCTCAAAGACGATGTTCCGAGTCACTTCGGCAGGAATATCAGCGAAATGTTCATTGATGACCTTGTGCGAATTGGGAAATGTTGAGTCCGCGTGCGGAAAGTCTGAGGCCCACATATAGTTGTGCGCGCCGAAGAACTGCCAGGTCGCTGGGCCAATCGGGTCGTCTTGGAACGTGCCCCATACGTTACGCTGTATATATTCGCTCGGCTTGAGGGACAACTGTCCAGAATCCGGGATCTTGGCATGGACGTGGTCGAGACGGTGTACCCAGTTCGGCATCCAACCCACATCGTTCTCTGCTGACACAACTTTCAGGTCAGGAAATCGCTCGAACACACCGCCGTACACCATCCGGGTAAGACATTGCTCAACAACGTGGATCACATGAATCTGCAAATCCGCGGGGGTGGGCATTGCCGCCGTGCGTGGCATCCCGGATACCAGCGGCTTGTGCAGCGAGATCGGCAGTCCCGCCTCGGCGCACACCTGCCACAGGGGATCAAAGCGCTCGTCACTGTAGGGTAGATCAATCGTGTCGGACGCGAGCACCATCACGCCCTTCAGCCCCAGCCTGGCGCAGCGCTCAATCTCAGACACATCGGGCAAAGCGTTGAGCGTATACAGGCCGATGCCCACCAAGCGCCCAGGGTCGTGGGCGCAAAACTCGGCCAGCCAATCGTTGTAGACACGCAGACATGCCTTTTGTAGCTCTACGTCTGGCATACCGAGCAGGACAATGCCGAGGCTGGAATACAAGACTTCTGCCACGACGCCATCCAGGTCCTGATCCTTGAGGCGCTCGACTGGGTCCCAGCCACTTGGCCGAGCGGCTTCATAACCACTCTTCATATGTTCGCGCAGGGCATCACCACTCCGTCCTGCGGCAAACACACCTGCAACGGTAAGTGGGTGCAAGCCAGGCCCAACAAAAAGATAGGGCGCGCCTTTGGCCTGCTCGTTCTTAATGACACGCGGCGCATCGTCGCGATATTTACGGTCCAGCCGTTCGACCCACAGGTCGCCCGGCTCCACCATATGCGAATCTGCCGAAATCACCTGCAAAATCTCTTGCTGGATTGACATGGCGAGTTCTCCTTTACCCTTACTGTCCGCCGCGAATCACCTGGCCTGGCAACACACCGGTATGGCGCGGACCTTCGTACAAAACCTGACCGTTCACGATTGTGTACTGAATCCCGTCTGCCTGCGTCACCAATCGACGTCCGCCGCCGGGCAGGTCATGACGGATTTCCGGACGCTCGGGCGAGCTTATCGTGTTCGGATCAAAAATGGTGATGTCTGCCGCCAGTCCGGCCTGCAACAGGCCGCGATCGGTAATACCAAAATACTGGGCCGGCTCGGTGGTGATCCGCTTCACCGCATATTCAAGCGTGAGCGCTTGTTTCTCGCGCACGAACGTACCCAGCAAATAGCTCGGATAGCCCGCGTTACACAACATATCAACGTGGGCGCCACCGTCCGAAATGCCAATCAGCGTGCGGGGGTCACTGAATTTTTTTGCCACGCGCTCCTCATTGATGTCGAGCAGCGGCAACATATAGTCAAGCGCTAAGTCGTCCTCAAGCGCCAGGTCGAAGAAAGTGTCGAGCGGTGCCACGCCACGTTCAGTCGCGATCTCAGCAATCGTTTTCCATTCAAGCACCTTGAGCGCTGGGTTCGTAGCTTCTTTGACTTTGGTATTCCCCCAGATGTCGCGAAAGACTGGGCTGCGCTCCAGGTCGGCGGCAAATGCGCGGCGGAACTCCGCATCGGTATAGGTACGTTTCTGATCGTCGTGTGTGGCTTCGCCGAACACCGGTTTTGTAGAACGCATGCTGGCAAACAGAAACGGATTGCGTAAATTAAACTCGACGACCAGCGGACGGACTGCCACTTGTGGCCGACTGCCGCGCGCCAGCAACGGAGCCACCTGTTCCAGCGTATCAGTCCACGCCTCGGGCGCATCGTCGCGATCGCGCAGATTTAACCATGTCACTGGCCGTTCGCTCTCAGAGACCAGCAGCTCAAGCAGCCCATATTCTTTTTCGGATACAGCGCTCGGCCTTTTGGTCAACGCCACTTCAATCGTGCCTTGGTCGCGTTCTCTCAGCAGCCCAGCGTATGCGCGCAGCTCACCGTGACTGGCCAGACGACAGGCGAGGGGTTGCGCCTTGTAGCCGACGTGCTGCGGCAATACCGTAAGGGAGAGACCTAGCGCGCCCGCATCGAGTGCCTCAGCCAAAAGAGAGCGGACCTGCTCGGTTTCGACTGCTGTCGCCTCACGCTCCATCGCTTCATTCCCCATCACAAATTGGCGGAATGGAGACAACGCGGCCAGAAAGCCAACGTTGATACCAACCCCACGCTGAGCGGCCGCATCCATATACTGCGGGAAACTTTCCCAATCCCACGGCAGGCCCTGCTCAAGGACTTCGTACGGAATCGCCTCAACATGGACGAGGTTAGACATCGCAACGTCACGCTCTGCGGGTTTGCACGGCGCCAGTCCGACGCCGCAATTGCCCATGATCACACTCGTCACACCATGCCACGACGAACAGGTGACGAGCGGGTCCCAGCAAATTTGCGCATCGTAATGCGTATGCGGATCGATGAAGCCCGGGGCGACAATGAGATCCGAGGCGTCGATCACTCGCACGGCTCCGCCCGAGACGGCGCCGATCTCGACGATGCGTCCCGCACTTAGTGCCAAGTCAGCCCGAAAGGCAGGCTCCCCACTCCCATCGACGATCATGCCGTTTTTGATCAGTATATCGTAAGGCATTGCTGCTTCTCTCCTTGCTACTACCGTAGCGTCAATAATCACTCCCCGTGGCAAGAGCCGGCGCAGACCTATTTTCGAATTGGCCGATCTGCCACGCACGAGAGAGGTCCTGAGCACGCACCATCCGCGCATACTGGCCGTCGTGCGCCACCAGACTCTCATGCGTGCCCTGCTCTACAATAGACCCGTCATCCAAGACCACGATGAGATCGGCGTCACGAATCGTGCTGAGACGATGGGCTATTGCCACAGTCGTACGCTGCGCGGTAAGCCGCGATATCGCTTCTTGGATCAGATGTTCGGTTTCGGTGTCGACGGAGGAAGTCGCCTCATCCAGAACCAAGATCGGGGCATCCTTGAGCAGTGCCCGAGCAATGGACACACGCTGCTTTTGACCTGCGGACAATCGGACCCCACGTTCGCCGATGAGCGTGTCATAGCCGTCAGACAAATCGAGGATGAACTCTTCTGCGTTGGCCGCGCGCGCCGCCGCTTGCATTTCCGCCTCCGAGGCGTCAGGACGGCCGAAGAGGAGGTTCTGACGCACGCTCCCATGAAAAAGAAAGACCTCTTGCAGCACCACGGCAATATTGCTGCGCAGAAAGTCGAGATCTAAAGAACGCACGTCATGTCCGCCAATCCGGATGGCTCCGTGCTGTGGATCGTAAAACCGTGGGATCAGATTGGTTACAGTGGTTTTGCCCGCACCGGTCGCACCAACCAACGCCACCATAGCGCCCGCTGCAATATTGATGTTGATGTCGGAGAGTACGGGCCGATCTGGCTGATAGCCAAACATGACATCTTGGAGCGTAATGTCCCAGCTCATGTGGGTCGGCCGCAAGCCGTCGGCTGGGCTCACAATATCAGGCTGGAGGTCGAGCAATTCGAAGACACGCTCGGCACTCACGGTCGCTTTCTGGAGCGTGTCGTTAATGTTGGCAAGCTGTAAGAAGGGTTGATAAATCTGGGTCAGATAGACGATGAACACAAACAAATCAGCCGCGCTCACACTGCCGCCGAGAGCCATAGCGCCACCCACCAGCGCAATCAGCACAACGCCTATTCCGCTAGTGACTTCGATCACGCCGACCGGAACGAACGACAGCGTACTGGCGCGCAGCATATTGTCCCGTAGCCGTTGGCTGCGGGTCTCGATCTCACGGGCTTGGGACCGCTCCTGAACAAATGACTTGATAACCGTGACACCGGACAGGTTATCCTGCACCTGCGCAGTCAGGTTTTCGAGTTGCTTCCGCACCGGCCGCCACTCCGTTCGCACTTTTGAAATCGAATGAAAGACAATCCAGCTGGCCAGCGGGAGAGGCACGAGAGCCACCAGGGCGAGTTGCCAGTTCAGATAGAAGAGGACGGCGATCATGGCCGTCGGCAGGACAAAGGCGTTCACCGCTTCCGGAATCCCATGCGCGATAAAGTCTTCGATGGCTTCAATGTCGTTGATCGAACGGGCAATCAGCCCTCCGGTCCGTTGTGTATGGAAAAAACTGTGGGGCAGACTCTGCAGATGGGTATACACCCGGACCATGAGGCTGTGCAGGACATCAAAAGAAACCTCGTGAGAAAAACGGCCGTAGCCATACCGAAATAACCCGCGCCCGAGATAGACAAGCAGTAGAAGGCCGGAAATACTGACGAGTGCCTGCTGTGTTCCACCCCCTTCGGTGATCCACTGAATAATCCGGCGGATGAGCAGCGGCGGAATCAGGCCGGTGCCGGCAAAGAACAGGCCGCAGGAGACCGCCAGGACCATTTTCGTTTGGCTTCCGCGCAGCAACTGCAACAGACTCAAAATAGAATGCATGCGCCTCCTTTTCCTTCACCACTTACCACATACTCATGCAGGAATGGTAGCTGACGTTTCTCTTTCACCAAAAGAGTAAATCGGCTAGGACAAGTGCAGAAACTTTGTTCGCCGACGAATAGACGCACCCGTACGCACTGTCGTGTACGAGAAAGGGAGGAGTACCATGACGGCCAATCCACCGAAGACCTATGAAATCGAGGTAGAAGACGTCGAGTATCTCCGTCACGGCGACAAGCCATTACTGGCACGTTTGTTCAAGCCGCGCGGCCCTGGGCCCTTTCCGGCCATCATCGAACTCCACGGTGGAGCCTGGTGTTTAGGCGACCGCCTGATGGACGTTGCTATCAACGAACCGCTGGCGAAGAGCGGCGTGGTGGTGGCGGCGCTGGATTTTCGCGTGCCGCCCGAGGCATCGTATCCTGGCTCACTGGCTGATATTAATTACGCGATACGATGGTTCAAGACCCAGGCGACGGAGTTTGCTAGTCGTGCCGACCTCGTGGGAGTGTTAGGCAGCTCCAGTGGTGCCCACCAAGCCATACTGGCTGGGATGCGACCAGCCGATCCGAGATACGCGGCGATCGCGCTTCCCGCCGGAGCGCCGGACGTTGATGCTAGCCTGCGCTGCGCCGTCCTGTGCTGGCCCGTTATCGATCCGTTGGCCCGCTACCATTATGCCAAGAAGTTGAAAGCGGGCGGCAAACCGTATCCCGGTTTAATAGACTTGGTCCTGCCCCTGCACGACAAGTACTGGAAAACCGAAGAGGCCATGGCCGAGGGCAACCCAGTACGCGCGTTGGAACGTGGCGAACCGGTTGAACTGCCACCCGTGCTCTACGTGCAAGGCACCAACGACAGAGCGCATCCGCGTCCTGACCTCGACCGCTTCGTCGAGCAGTACCGCAGGGCTGGGGGGCAAGTTGACTTGGAGCTGTACGAGGGTGAGGCGGAAGGGTTTATCATCAGAAATCCGTCATCGTCGGCCTCTGAACAAGCGCTGGAGAAAATCATCACGTTCGTTCATGCGCGGGTCTGCTAGGAGCAGATCCAGTAAAGACGATGAATACGGTCGCTCCCGATGAGCCCCAAAGTAGTTTGTTATGCCATCATCTAATTGTATGCAGCTGGGGATTACTGACGTTGTCAGCATGGTTCGGGCACGCCAGCTCTCCCCTGTAGAACTCGTTCAGGCCTATCTCGACCGCATTGAGTTGATCAATCCTTCGTTGAACATCTACCTCACGGTCATGGCGGACGAGGCTCTTGCTATGGCCAAAGCTGCGGAACAAGCCCTGACTGCGGGAGATGCGCTAGGACCCCTACACGGAATTCCAGTTGCCCTGAAGGATAACTGCGAAGTTGCCGGCGTTCGGATGACGGGAGGCAACAAGTTCTTGAGGGATCACGTTGCTACAGCCGATGCCGAGGTTGCGTCTCGACTACGCCAGGCAGGCGCCATTATTTTGGGCAAGCTCAATATGCATGAGTGGGCCATTGGCGGCACTACCCGCAATCCGCACTACGGTCCGTGTCGGAATCCCTGGGATCCGGCGCGCATTCCCGGCGGCTCTAGCGGCGGCTCGGGCGCAGCAGTCGCTGCCGATATGGCGCTGGCCACTATAGGGACAGACACCGGCGGCTCTGTGCGTATTCCAGCTGCCCTGAATGGAGTGTGCGGTCTCCGGCCTACTATGGGTCGGGTGAGCAACCAGGGCGTCATCCCAGTCAGTTGGAGTTTTGACACGGTTGGTCCTCTGGCCAGACGAGCAGAAGATATCGCGCATATGCTACAGGCGCTCGCGGGCTATGACCCCGAGGATCTCTCCTGCGTAGATCAGCCGGTGGGCAATTACCTGACCGAGCTCCACGCAGGCGTGAGTGGCCTGCGGGTGGGACTCCTCGGTGGACACTTCCAGCAGGAGCCCCAGCCTGGCGTGGTCAAGCTTATCGCCCAAGCGGCCCAGGTATACGAAGATTTGGGCGCCCACATCGAGGAAGTGGAGTTGCCCGACGCGGCAGCCACGGTTGAACGGACAAGTGAAATGCTCCTAGCCGAAGCCGCAGCCTTTCATCAAGCCCGGCTTGCGGAAAGATCAGAAGATTTCGGGCCGGACGTCCTGACCCGGCTACGGATTGGAGCCCAGGTAAGCGGTAGCCAGTACGGGCGTAATCGACAGGAACAGCGTCGCTGGCAACGACAACTTCAGCAGACCTTTACGCGTTACGATCTCCTTTTAGCTCCGACCTGTGGGATTCCGGCTCCGGTCATTGAAGAGAGTGAAGGGGTAGAAACGACCCGACTCCTCGCCCGTTTCACCTATCCCCTCAGTTTGGCCCAAGTGCCCGTGCTAAGCGTGCCATGCGGGTTTACAGAAGACCAACTACCGGTTGGCATGCAGCTCATAGCCCCGGCCTGGGCAGAAGCCCGGATCTTGCGCGCTGCACATGCGTACCAGCAGGCGACCGACTGGCATATGCAGGCTAGCCCACATTTTCCCCTTTCAACAAAAGAATGAATCGGCGTGGACGTAGTTTGTGAGGGGTCGGACCTGGCCGGCCCTCTATCCTCTTTGCCACGGATCTCTAGCGTGCTTTCTCACTCCCAAGTGCGCTGGAGACGCAATCAATTTTTTCGTAGGGGGAGTCCTTCAGAACATCATCGCGCCTGTCCACGCACAGGCCCGGTAAAGGAGGGCTCCGGTTCTGCATCCCTCGGTCTAGCCTCGCCTGGCCTCGGAATAACAGGCAGCACGATATGTGACGGCCGGGCCTCATCGTGAAACACGTGCTGTAAGGCTGGCTCAAGCCGTCGTGCTTCGGCTGCGCCCTCCCCCGTCTGCGGATTGCGGTCAAAGCGCGGGAAGTTCGAGCTGGCAATCTCAATCCGGATACGGTGGCCCGCTTTGAACACATTACTGGTGGCCCACAAATCTATGGAGTATTCGTACACGTCTCCTGGTGTAAGCAGTTTCGCCCCGGCTCGCGATTCCCGGTAGCGACCGCGCAGAATGCCGTCCGTTAAATTGCGCGCATATCCTTCCGGCTGCACGTCCACCAGCTTGGCCGTGAAGTCCGTATCCACGGCGCTGGTGGCAGCGTACAGAGTCACGCTGACTGGGCCAGTGACTTCTACATCCTGCTCCAAGACTGGGGTAGTATAGACGAGCACGTCAGTCCGTGCCTCAACTGGTCGTTGATCAAACGCCCCGCCCGGCATAGCCGCCGGCCAGCCCGTCACCCCGCCGCCTCTGGTCGGCACGGGATTACGCGGGTCTGAGACATACACGTCCGTGGGTTCACTGCGCGGCGGGTCAGGGCTCAATCCGCCGTCGCCACGTAGGCTCTGCGCATTGCCGTTGCTGTGAAAGTAATACTTGGTGTACACAGTCCGGGCCAACGGCCATTCGTTCTCCGTCCGCCAGGTGTTCTCACCCATAACAAAGATACGCACCGGCGGCTCTTCTAACAGGCCGTTCTGTTTACCCTTGAGCCAGTAGTCAAACCATTTGATATGCAGGCCATCCAGATCCGCCACCATGGCATGACTGAGAAAGCCATAATCTACTTCTCCGACCACATTCCCGAGGGGCAAGGTGTGATACCAGGGGCCAATCACCAGCTTTTGTCCTTGGCGCGCTTCCTGGGTCGCCCCACTTGCACGCATACCGAGATAATTTCGCAGTGTTCCGCCCAGAAAAATATCGTGCCAGCCTCCCACATTGCAGGCCGGCACGTTGACGACGTTGTGCTGGGCTTCCATATTCCAGCGCGCCCAGTAAACATCATCATCAGGATGGGCGAGCCAGTCGGAGAAATACGGAGCAGCCTCGTCCAAGAATGGAAAATCGTTAAGCGGCAAGTGCTGGAACCACTGAGACAAGGCATCGATTTCTCCCAGCATCGTCTTGAAGCGGTCTCCCACCTCAGGCTTGGTTTCCAGCAAGCGCATATACGTATCCGGTGCGAGGCGGGCCATGGTCCAACTCGCATTAAACCCCAGGGCAAAGGCCCCACCCTGATAGGTCCAGCCTTCGTGATAGTGCGAGGCAGTGATGAGGGGAAAAATCGCTTTGAGATGCGGCGGGGTGCTGATTGCCGCAAGCCACTGGGTAGCCCCGACGTAGGATGCACCATACATGCCCACGTTGCCATCAGACCAGGCCTGCGCCGCGCACCACTCTACGGTGTCATAACCGTCCAGGATGTCATCTCGAAAGGTATAAAACTCTCCGTCGGACGCATACCGTCCGCGTGTGTCTTGAAGAACAACCGCGTAGCCCTCACTCGCCGTGCGCACCACGTCGAGCATCAAGACCACGCCCGCCAGCAGGTTTTTATTATAGGGCGTACGCTGCAGGATGACCGGGTATTTGCCAGATGCGGCCGGGCGATAGACATCGGCTCGTAACACCGTCCCATCCCGCATTGGGACTAGGACATCTTTATCAATACTCAAACTCGATTCGCCCATACCGTTGCTCCTGTCCAGTCAGACTGATCACACACACACCTTGCCGCATTCACCTTGCCCGGGCACTATAGCAGGTATGGCTTTCGCTCAATCGCGGCTCACGGCACAAGGATAAATCTATGTCGCCGCCGAGATCCGTCGCAGGCTCGGGAGAGGACCCGGAACTGTGCGCGAATGGCATCAAGCGGGAGATAGGATCGTCGTCCGAAAAGCGGGAACGTTTGCGTCCGATAACGTGCATCGAACCCTGTTCCCCAGAGGGCCTCCAAAGGCAAAGACCCTTGCGGAGCTGAAAGAAGGAATCGAGCGACACATTCGAGGCCGGCATGCACGGTTGATACGACTATATTAATAAGGAGGAAACAGTGTCTGCCTATATCATCGTAGATGTTGAAGTAACCGATCCGCAGACCTACCAGGGCTACACCAAACTCGTGCCCGCGACCATCGAAGCCTATGGCGGAAAGTTTCTAGTACGTGGAGGAAATGCGGAAAATATGGAAGGCGACTGGGTACCCAACCGGGTGGTCGTACTCGAATTCGAGAGTGTTGAACAAGCAAAGGCCTGGCACTCATCCGAAGAATACCGCGAGCCAAAAGGCATTCGCCACAGCGCCTCACGCAGCAAGATGATCGTGGTGGAAGGTGTGGGGGAACGGTAAGAGGTTCACAATCGGGCCGGCAGACAACGTGTGCTGAGAGATGCGGGAGCGAGGCCTGTATTTGCCCTTTCTTTTGCTGCGTGATCGACGGCTGCGTCTCTTGACCTCGGATCTTTGCCTGGATACGAAAGCGGCATGAATACACCACACCCATTAGGCTTTGGGATCTTTCTGCCCCCCCTGCATCCTGTTGGGCAGAACCCCACCCTGTCGCTCCAACGAGACCTCGACTTGATCGAGCATCTTGATCGTTTAGGCTTTGACGAAGCCTGGATTGGGGAACACCATTCTTCTGGCTTCGAAACCATCGCGTCGCCGGAAGTCTTCATTGGCGTGGCATCTCAACGAACGCGCCACATTCTGCTCGGTACCGGGGTTAACTCTTTGCCTTATCATCATCCGCTTATCCTGGCCGATCGCATTGTCATGCTCGACCACATTACGGGTGGTCGGACGATGTTCGGCGCCGGTCCTGGCCAGCTCACGTCGGACGCCTTTATGCTCGGCATTCAGCCCGACGAGCAGCGCCGCATGATGGAAGAAAGCTTCGAAGTTATGATGGCCCTGTTCCAAGGCGAAACGGTCACACGGAAAACAGATTGGTTCACCATTGAGGAAGGCGTATTGCAGTTACGACCGTATAGCCATCCCTGCTTCGATATCGTGGTCGCTGCGTCAGTCTCCCCCGCCGGTGCCAAACTGGCCGGCCGCTTTGGCACTGGTCTGCTGTCGGTTGCCGCGACGAATCCTTTTGGCTTTGAGATGCTGGCGGATCACTGGGAAGTTGCCGAAGAACAAGCGGCAAAACACGGCCAATCCGTCGACCGCCGGAACTGGCGCATGGTCGGCCCGATGTATGTGGCGGAAACTGAAGAGCAGGCCCTGGAAGATTGTCGCCCGGGTTTTCTGTCCATCATGACCTATCTGTCGCATGTCCTGCCAATAGCCCAGGGAGGCCCGACAACCTATGAGGAGATTGTCAAAGAAATGAATGCGGCGGGCACGGGTGTGATCGGCACCCCAGAGATGGCCATTGCCCAGATTGAGCGCCTCCAAAAGCAATCGGGCGGATTCGGAACGTATTTGACGATCGGTGCCGATTACTCAGATTGGGCAGGCACGCTGCGTTCGTACGAATTGATTGCCCAATACGTCATGCCACATTTCAAAGGCCAGACAGCTGCCCCGCAAGCGTCCTATGACCGAATCGTCCGCGCCGACGGAAAGTTCGCCGCAGCCACCGCCCATGCGATTGAAAAAGCGAGCAACGAATATGCTGCCGAACGAAGTGGGGCGCGTCCAAAGTAACAGTGCTGGAAAAGGAGGCTTGATCATGGCTGGACGATGTGACGGAAAAGTCGCTCTGATTTCGGGGGCGGCGCGTGGACAAGGAGCAACCGAAGCCCGGCTTTTTGTATCCGAGGGCGCAAAGGTTGTCTTAGGCGACATCCTGGTTGAGCAGCAACAGACTGTAGTGGACGCTCTTAACACACAAGCTGGGCAGGCGACCGGGGTCAAACTCGATGTGACCCAAGAGACAGACTGGCAGCAGGCAGTAGAGACGACCGTTCAGACCTACGGTAGGCTGGATATTCTGGTCAATAATGCCGGCATCTTTCCGATTGAAGGCTTGGAAGACACCGATCTCGATCTGTGGAACCGCGTTATTGCCATCAACCAAACGGGCGTATTTCTGGGTATGAAGCACGCCGTGCCTGCTCTGCGGCAGGCCGGGGGTGGATCCATCATTAATATCTCTTCGGTCGCCGGTCTCGTAGGCGCCGGTATGGCAACCGCCTACCACGGGACCAAAGGAGCCGTGCGGCTGCTGACCAAAACGGCAGCGATTGAATATGCCAAGGACCAGATTCGGATCAATTCCGTCCATCCGGGCGGGGTCGATACAGAGATGCTGGACGTCCTCAACCCCGAAGCGCGCCACGCCGCCACCCTGGCCCATCCGCTAGGACGCTTAGCCACAGGGCAGGATATTGCCTATGCCGTCCTGTATCTAGCCAGCGACGAAGCCTCGTTTGTGACTGGTAGCGAGCTGGTGATTGATGGCGGATATACCGCCCAATAAAGGAGAAAGTATGAAACTCGGATTTAATATGCCGCAGCTCACGGCTTTTGCCAGCCAACGCGCGGTGCATGAGTTTGCCGTCCGTGCCGACCAATTGGGCTACGACTCGCTGTGGGTCCAAGATCACTTGCTGTATCCAGAACAGCCCATCCAAAGCCATCCTATCCATCAAGCCGTGCTCGGGCCGGACAAACTTGTTCCATGGCCTGAGGCGTATGAAAGTCTGTTGTCGCCGCTGGAGTCACTTGCCTATGTTGCGGGCATAACCCAGAACATCCGCGTAGGGACTTCCGTTTTGGTCTTTGCCTATCATCGACCCGCCGCGCTCGCTAAACAAATCGCGACCATCGACCTCCTGTCCGGCGGGCGGTTCGATCTCGGCATTGGCATCGGCTGGGCGCGCGAGGAGTATGCGCAGATGGACAGTCCGTTTGAGAAACTGGGCGCGCGCTGCAGCGACTTTATCCGTGCCCTACGCGCAGCCTGGAAACAGAATCCAACCCAGTACGACGGCCCTTTCTATACCATTCCACGCGGATCAACCTCCCCAAAACCCGTCCAGCAAGATGCGCAAGGGAACCCGGCTGTACCAATTCTGGGCGGGTTCCTGAGTGAAGCAGGCCTGTCACGGGTGGCTGAGTTGTGTGACGCATGGCATCCTGCCGGCCACACTGTAGAACTTGCCGTGACACGGATGCAACAGATTAACCAGATAGCAAAAGAGCGATTTGATCGCGGCCCGCTGCAGCTTGTCCAGCGTGTGTTTGCCGCTCCGGCGCTGCCCAGTATTGAAAAAATTGGCGACCAACTCATGCAACCGAGCTGGACCGGCACCCCGGACGAGATGCTGCCGCATCTCAAAGAGTGTAGAGAAGCCGGAATCGACGAAGTCGTGATCGACACCAGCTTTTTTCGCGAGATGGCGAGTGAAGACGACTGGATCGCCCAGCCCGATTTTTTCAAGCCGCTTTTAGACGAAGCGCATCGGTAGTTGAAAAACCGGAAGTACCAATGCCAACGAGCCTTGCAGGTGGATACGTCTCAGCCGGCGGCCATGTGGTCGAGCCGGCCGATCTCTGGACGACGAGAATCGATAAACGCTTTCGCGACCGAGCGCCCCACATTGAGACGCGCAAGGCCGTCGACTTCTACGTCATAGACGGGCTCGACCCGGTCGCCGTGGGTCTTGATGGCGCGGCCTTGGAGAGCAAGATCGCCGGCAAGGTTGAGTCGCCTGTGGCCCGTCACGCGGACACACGTCCAGGCGCATCAGACCCACAGCAGCGCCTCAAAGACCAGGTACTGGACAATCTGCGAGCCGAGATGATCTATCCCGGCCAGTGGAGCCTCATGCTCTACCGTACTGCCGATGCCCACTATCAACGGGCCGCCGTTCGTGTTTATAACGACTGGCTTAGCGAGTTCTGCGCCTACGAGCCTCGTCGTTTACTTGGCGCGGCTATCTTGCCTATGCAGGGACCGCTGGAATGGGCTACCGAGGAAGCCGAGCGGGCAGCCAAGATCGGACTCAAAGCCGTCATGATCCCGGCAGTCGTCCCGAACCGTCCGTATATCCATCCGGACTATGAGCCGTTTTGGGCATCCCTTGAAGAACTCGGGCTGCCAGCGGTTGCCCACTCGGGTACAGCTGCTGATATTGGTGCTTCCACTCACGAAAAAGCACGTCGGATTGGCCCAGGTATGGCGTTTATGGATGAAAAGGCATTTCAACCCATGAATGCGATGACTGAGCTGATTTGGAGCGGCGCGCCCCAGCGTTATCCCAAGCTGAAATTTATCATCTCAGAAGGTGGGATCGGCTGGATTGCGTGTCTGCTGAGATTAATGGACCATTGGTGGGAAGACCATCGCCACTGGATGCAACCCAAGCTCGATGAGCCGCCCAGCTCTTATTTCAAGCGCCAGTTCTGGGCCACTTTTGAGGATGACCGAGCTGGCATTCTGACCCGCGAACTCATTGGAGTGGATCGTCTCATGTGGGGGGCCGATTATCCCCACACCGAAGGTACGTTTCCCAAATCCAAGCAGCAGATCGCGAAGGACTTTGTCGGGGTACCGGAAGACGAAGTGTGTCAAATGGTGATCGGTAACACGGCCGAGCTGTTTGGGCTGCAGGTGTAGCCCGCGAAGGCCCGGGTCCACTACGGGAAAACAAGCTCAGGCCTTCTGGTGTTCTTCGAATGCGCCAACGAAGTCTTGCATGCTGAGCGTACCAACGACGTTCAGGTCGTGGTCAAGCACTTCGAATAAAACTCCATCTTCTCCGCGAATGCTGTAAAAGACGATGGCACCTTCATCTCCGCCACCCTCTTGATGCGGGTCACCTGGAGGGCTGGAGGTATAACTGCCCACGGGACGAATCTCTTTGCATGCCCCATTCGGCTCATACAGACGATGCTCGCCTTGGACAACCAGTGTGTTCGTGAGCGCCAGGTGACGGTGCAAAAAGATCTTCTCGTTAGGCTCGAATTTGAGAATCAAATCGACCAGCTTCTTTGGCACATCGACGTCGAGCATGGCAAAAACGAAATGATCGAAATCTCCCAATTCGTGCCACCGGATATTGCGATCATCGAAGTTGTACGATGTTGTTTCAGCAGCGACGGCAGTTGTCATATGTTTCTCTCCTTTTGGTAAGCGGGGTAAGCGCCAAACACCCGCTACGCCGGCATAGTCGCAAGCCTATCACATCGACACCATCCACGCCTCAGCCTAGTGGCGACACCGAAACCCGCTCTAATACTGGGCGATAATCTCCTGCGCAAACTCAACAATACTTTCCTCAACATAGCCCCACGGGGGTGAGATCACCATTTGGGTCAGGCCCTCCGCCTCTAACTGTTTAAGCCGCTCGATAACCTCGTCCCGAGTTCCAGTAAGGCTCATAGCCCGAATGGCATCCGGAGTAATGAACTGCTCTTCGCCTGGGTGCAGAAACCGCGAGTGGGTGACATGAATCTCCTCCCAGCGTTCGTCCAGATAAGCCTGATATTGTGGAGTTAAGAATGGCTCAAAATACGCTGGCGCACGTTTGCCCTGCCGGACTACCTCATACGCATAGTGCAAGCCCACGGCAATCCGCGGTCCTACCCGGGTCAGCACCCGGGGACTATCCAACACTTCCCCCGGACGCAGCACGCACGATACGCCCACAGTCACGACAGGCCAGTCTGCATGTTGAACTGGCGCCGGCTGTCTACCTTTGGCCGCTTTCGCCAGCGTTGCAATGAGCGCATCAGGGGAAAGCGTGCTCACCGTAATCAACCCATCACCGAGTTCTCCAGCTAGGGCGAGTGCTTTGGGATAGGAAGCGGCCAGATAGATCGGGACAGGATCGTCCAGGTTAACATACCCATGCTCCCGGTCGAGGAAACGAATCTGACTTTGGCGTCCGCGTTCATGATACTCAACCGCCTCGCCACGCAGTAGTTTTCGACATACTTCAATAGTATGCCGGAACGTATCCAGACGTACTGGCGGCATGCCCATCGCACGCCAGGCCGTGTGGCCGGTGCCCAACCCCAGGATGACTCGATCTGGAGCGAGCTGGTTCACCGTAGCAATCGAATGGGCAATGACCGGGGCAATCCGAGTGCCGGCGATCGCCACGGCTGTGCCAAGCTGGATCGTGTTCGTATGCTCCGCAGCCAGAGTCATGCACGCATACACATCTGAGGCCAGCATCTGGGTATCGACGAACCACACGTTGGTGAACCCCATTTGTTCAGCCAGCACAGTGTGCTTCCAACTGTGCTGAATATGCGACTGCAAACTAACGCCAAAGTTCATGGCAGATCCTTTCCTTTCTTGTACTGATTCGACTCATCCTGATGTTTAACTGCAGTGAAGAAGCATAGTGTCATTCTGAACCGAAGTGGCACGAAGGTGAAGAATTTCTCGGCGACACAGTTGGGGACAGGTTCTCCGTCGCTATGCTCCTCAGAGTGACAGATACGTCAAGTCCGTTCTGTAGCCCACTGTCCGGTACTAAAAAGAATCACGCTTGTGACCCATTTTTTCAAGGGTAAGGCATACCAGCTGGACGGGGATACGGAATGCGCTATAGTACTGCCTCTTTCAATGAACGAGGAAATAATCGTATGGCCTATATGCCACCACCAGCGGAGATGCCTCGCTGCCCAGGCCCCTCCATGCAGGATATTCTGAAAGCAGATAACGAGACCGTCCCGGCTGTTCTGCAAGAAGAAAGCTTCCTCGATCTCGGCGACCAGCCCCTAACGTTAGAGCGCTATACGTCGCGCGCATTCCATGACCGTGAGGTCGAGAAGATGTGGCGCAAGGTGTGGCAGATGGTAGGCCGGGTCGAGCAGATCCCCGGCGTCGGCGACCACGTTTTATATGAAATTGCCGATGATAGCCTGATTGTGACCCGCAGCAGCGAGACGGAAATCAAAGCCTATTACAACGCTTGTCTGCACCGCGGCACGCGGCTACGGGACGCGGGCGGCCACGTTCAGGCCTTTCGCTGTCCTTTCCACGGGTTTACTTGGGGCCTGGACGGGAGGCTAAAGGGCGTCCCCTGCCGCTGGGATTTTCCAACGCTCAAAGACGAGAAATTTCGGCTACCTGAAGCGCGCGTCGCCACCTGGGGCGGCTTTGTGTTCATCAATATGGACCCGCAGTGTGTTCCCTTAGAGGAGTATCTCGGTGAAGTGGGGCGCCACTTCGAGACCTGGCCGCTCGAACAACGCTACCTCGCTGCACACGTCAGTAAAGTCGTACAGGCCAACTGGAAGGTCGCTCAAGAAGCATTCATGGAAGCCTTTCATGCGCCGGACGTCCATCCGGAGGTGGAGGCATTCATTGGAGACTGGAACGCTCAGTATGACGTCTACCCAGGCGGGCACAGCCGACTCTACAACGCCGTGTTCGTGCCTAGTCCGCGTATTACCCAATCGAGCAAAAAAGGAATTCCAGAGCAAGACCTCGCGAATATGGGTGCTCCGCTCTTAGGACTTACTGGGCCCGTAGAGGTCCCCGAAGGCATGACCGCTCGGCAGGTATTGGCTCAGCAGTACCGTCTCCTGCTCGAAAAAAAGACGGGGGCAAATTTATCCGGCTACACGATATCGGAGATGCTGGACCTGATCGAGTATTTTGTCTTCCCTAATTTCTTTCCCTGGGCATGCCTGGGGACGCCGTTAGTCTATCGTTTTCGTCCGAATGGGAATGATCCAGACTCCTGCCTGATGGAAGTCATGATTCTCATGCCTGGTCCGAAAAACGGCGAATGTCCAGCCCCAGCTCAGCATCATCACCTTGGACCAGAAGAGACCTGGACAGATGCCGCCGAGCTCGGTGCCCTAGGTCTGGTCTTCGATCAGGACACCGCCAATATGTCGCGTGTGCAGCTCGGACTCAAAACAACACGCAAACCCGGCGTTACCCTCGGCCATTACCAGGAGGTCCGTATTCGGCATATGCACCAGGTGCTGGATCGGTATTTGGATGCTCCGGATTGATGCCAGGTCGATGTGCCTGGTTACTGGATTTCGACATCTTCGACGAGAAAGATTCTGGAGCTTGCAAAATCGACAAACTTCGCCTCATCCGGACGAATAATTTCGAGATACCGTGGCTGGCTAAACGCCTTGCCTATGTCCTCTACGCTGTCAAACCAGAGTTCAGCTATGCCATCGAATGGAGCCTCATCTGAGGGTGGAAAGCCCGGTACAGGATCGCTGATTGTGTGGCCCTGCACATATCTGCGGACATAGCCCCAAAACTCAGGCACGCTCCTGACCAGCGGGCCATGATTGTTTTTCCAATAGTCCTGAAACTCAGCCGTGGACATGCCAGCTTTACGGCGCACACATCCCACAAATTTGACCATAGGTTTTCCCTCCTGTGAAAATAATAATTGGCCCTGCTCACTAAACACTTGTACGAGTCAAATTGAAACCCTTGGCTGAAAGGAGAACCGGGGCATGCCGTATGCAAACGATAACGGCATCGCGCTATGGTACGGCGTGAACGGGACATGCGAGCCACTCGCGGTGACGGGCGGATTTGGTCTGTTGCATGATCAATTTGCCAAGATTCGCCCGTTACTCACACCTTAGCTCCAAGTCATAGACTGGCACTATCGCGGCGCCGAGCAGTCCGACCGCGCCTGGCCTGGCGGCTATCCATTAGACCGCTGGGTCGACGACCTGTCAGTGGTTCTCGATCGCGCAGGTCTCGACCGCATACATCTGTCGCGCACCTCGACCGGCACACCACTCAACGTACGCTTTGCTGTGCGTTATAGGCGGCGCGTCAAAAGCATTATCACCTATCCAGGGATTTCATCCTCACCAGACGGTAGACGTATGTTCCCGCTTTTTCAGGAGATTACTGAGACCATTGGGTCAGGCGCTCGGACGCCTGATCCAATGGATAGGCTGGGCCGAGCACAATGTGTTCGGCTGTCTTGCCAACGAAATGACCCTGTTTGAAATCCAATCCTTTAAGCGCAATTTCTCCCCCCCCGTGTTGGCTAAAACCTTGGAGACCTTTACCCATTGTGACCTGTCGGTCGATGTGGCCAAGCTCAGCATGCCGGTCATGCTACTGATGGAAATTTCCGGACACCTTGGCGCTGCGACACCGAACCAGACCGCGACAATTGAAGCCTTTGCTGCCCAGTGCCCACATGCCGAAGTGAAACTTATCGACAACGGTGGCGGGACGTATCACATGATCGAACAGCCTGAACAGACGGCTCCCACTGTCATTGATTTTGTGAATACCCACGCCTGAGCCTGAGCAGGTAAACGAAGGTTGAGAAAAAGCTTGACTGAACGCCGTAGACTTTGCGATAACACCTTATCCATTCAGTAAGGAGAGACACCATGCTCGATCTCATCATCAAGGGCGGTCAGGTCGTCACCCCGCAAGCCGTTGGAGAGATGGATGTTGGTATTCAGGGCGAAAAAATTGTCGCGGTAGGGTGGTCGGGAACCTTAGACGCTGATGCTAACCGCGTTATCGACGCGAGCGGCAAAATTGTCATACCCGGAGGCATAGAGCCGCACGCACATATTGGGATTCCTGTGCCGAGCGAATGGACCGGCCAGCCGGATATCATGACCCAGCCACCGCAAGACGCTAGCCGTGCGGCAGCCTTTGGTGGCGTCACGACTATCGTTGATTTCGCCGGCGACCTGAGTTTTGATGTTGTCGAAAGCGCCGCACCCAAAACGATTATGTCGGTTATAGAGGAGCGGCGTGAGGTCTTTCGCACCCACGCGTACACCGATTATACGTTTCACTATATTCTGGCTGGCGAGGTCGTACCTGAGACGATCAGTGAGATCGGGGAAGCCATACAGGAAGGAATCGCCAGCTTTAAAATCTTCACCACATTTAATCCCATCCGTGTCCCGTATGGGCACCTGTGGGCGATTTTTGCCGAGGTCGCCAAACACGGCGGGATCATGGCCGTGCATGCTGAGGAAGACGAGATCGTTCGCTATATGACCGAAAAGCTCAAGCGTGAAAACCGAGATCAAGGTTATAATCTACACCTCGTTCACAATAATATCTCTGAGGATCTAGCCTTCCGCAATATTATCCGCCTGGCCAAGCAAACGGGCACAGGCATTTACTTCGTTCATACCACGGCCAAAGAAGGTGTGGCCGCCATTGCCGAGGCGCGCAACGACGGACAGCCGGTGTACGGCGAGGCGCTGCATAATTATCTCGAATTCACGTGCGAGGATTATAAAAAACCGGGCGGAACGGCGATCCACACGTACCCGGCTATTAAGTTCGCCGATGACCGAGACGCCCTTATCGCCGGTTTAATGGACGGCCGCTTGGCAACCACGGCCACGGATGAATACACCACCCATAAAGGACCCAAGCTATGGGGTGACGTCATCGAGACCGTGTGCGGCGGACACAACGGCATTGAGACTCGCCTGCCGGTTTCGTTTACCAAGTTCGTGGCAGAGCGCGATATGCCCCTGCAGCGCTTCGTCGATATCACCTCGGCCAATGCCGCCAGACTGCTCGGGCTCTATCCACGGAAAGGCGCAATTCAGCCGGGCAGCGATGCCGATATCGTCTTGATTGATCCAAAGATGCACAAGACGCTCACGCTTGATGATCTGCACGCAGACTCTGACTACAGCATCTGGGAAGGCTTTGCGTGCCAGGGTTATCCGGTCATGACCATGCTACGCGGCAAGGTCATTGTTGAAAATGGGAAGCTGGTTGGGAGTTCAACTGATGGCCGGTGGCTCAAGCGGTATATGTCGGGTGATGTGATATCGCGGCCAGTTGTATAGCCTTGAGGGGTCGGGTTACGCCTCGCTAACCCGACGTACGGGATTGGCCCAAATAGACGGTACTTGGAGGCATAAATGAAAAAAGTAAGCGGGGCGCTGGCCTGGCATCCGGAAGTCGCAATGAGCACCGAAGAGATCGACGATTTCCTGTCTGGCCGCTGGATTGTGCGCCTGGCCACGCTTGCCCGAGATGGATATCCGCACGTCACCCCGCTGTGGTATTACTGGGACGGGCAGTGCCTGTATCTCGCCCTGACCCGAAACCGACTGGCTTTCAAGCACCTGAGCCGAGATCCGCGCTGCTCGGCTGTCATAGACATGGACGACCGTCCGCTGATGGGCATGCGCAGTAATTTGGCGAAGGCCGTGATTATTAAGGGCGATGCCGAAATGACGGAGGTCGGCCCAGGGAAAACGATGCGCATTGAAGCCGGCCCGTGGCAAGGTGAGCACCCGACAGAGCAAATGCTGGGCTGGCTGGGTAGCCGCTATGGCCTCTCGCAGCGCGATGGGGCAGTCGGCTTCACCGAGGAGTCGTTTGGCGAGATTTTCTCCCAGCCTGACGGGCAAGCCAGTCAGCTCTTCAAAGATAATGAGGAGCGGATGATGATAAAGATTATCCCCAAAAAGATCAAAGCTTGGGATTTTTCAAAATCACCCATGGGCTATGTCGAGTAAGAAAACGGAGGAATCTTATGACGCGTTCTCTCACAGTTGCTGCGGCCCAGCTCGGTCCGAGTTCCAACACAAAAGAGGAAACCGTTAAACGCATGGTCGCGCTCCTCGAAGAAGCCGGGCAGCGCAACGTCGAGCTGCTGACATTTTCCGAACTGGCGCTTACTCCGTATTTTGCCACGCGGGTACAGGAGTCGTGGCAGCATCTGCCCGAAGACAGTCTGCCTTCGCCTGTCACCCATCCTCTTTTTGAGGCAGGGCGTCAGGCCCGACTGCACTGGATTCTCCCCTATGCCGAACGCGAGAATGGAAGCGTGTACAACACGGCGGCGCTGATTAATCCGGATGGGGAGGTTGTGCAAAAATACCGCAAGGCTCATATTCCTGGCGTGGTTGAGCCGCGGTGGGAAGGGCTCGATATCTTTGAGAAACGCTATTTTACCGGGGGGAATCTAGGTTTTCCAGTCACAACTTTGCCCCAGAATAAGGTCCAGCTGGGTACGCTGATTTGTTACGACCGACGCTTTTCAGAAGTCTATCGCGCCCTTGCTCTCGGTGGTGCAGAACTCATCTGTATTCCGTACAATACGCCCACATTTGGCCGGCCTCGGGAGGAAGGTCATGAAACAGCGGAGGTGCTGCTGCGGGCTGCGGCCATTGAAAACCAACTCTTTATTGTGGCTGCAGGAAAGGCCGGCGTTGAGGACGGCGCCGAATATATTGGCGGCAGTGAAATCATTTCGCCTGAAGGCAAGGTATTAGCCAAGGCCCAAACCAGCGGTGATGAGCTGGTCGTTGCGACGATCGATCTTGATACGATTACCGAGTACAAAGCAAAATGGGATTTCATGCCTGACCGGCGTCCAGAGATGTATGAAGCGCTTGTTCAAAAAGAGCAGCCAGAGCAGGAAGAACAGTAGTAGCGTGCCGACCTTAAAACCGTGCGTGGTCCCACCCCCGTTCCCCTGCCACAAGCTCAGGGCGACCGGGGAAAAGCCTTGGCCTACTTGGCTGTTCGTGCTGAGTTCCGTCGAAGTATGAACGGCACGGTGCTCAGCTTAAAATGGGCACGGTAGTAGGATGCGCCCTGCGCACGAAGCATAGAGTGTCGGATTACGCTACGCTAATCCGACCTACGCCGTCTAGCTATTGAGAACAGACCGTGGCTCCTATGAACATCACGCTAGACAAGCCCACACTCCAAGCTAACTTTGCAGTGCCAGACGAAGAGATTCCTATCCTTGATCTTGGGCCGTTTCTCGCGGGCGAGGACGGAGCGGCGGAAATGCATCATACGCTCGGACAGATTGGTTTCTTTTACATTATTAACCACAGTGTTCCCGAAAGCCTACGCGATCGTATGGTCGCGCAAACGGCAGCGTCTGCCACTTACCGTTTGAACAGAAGATGCTGCTTGAAATCAACGAGCAGGGTATCGGCTATGTTCCCAACCGAGGCCAATTTCCGAAAACCTCGCCGTATTACACCGGAACAATGAAGCCTGACGCTCTGTGTCATGTCTCGGGAATAGACTTTATGACTATGACGCAGACCCCCATCGGACGACTTCGCTTGGTTGGAATGTTAGAAGGCTTATCCTTTCTCATTCTTCTGGGTATCGCCATGCCGCTTAAATATATGTGGGGACAGCCCCTGGCGGTCCGATTTGTCGGGATGATTCACGGCGTCTTGTTTATATGGTTTTGCGGCGTATTGCTCAACGCAAAAGACGCGGCCGGCTGGAACCTCAAAAAGTCTGGTCGTATTCTCTTGGCTGCGCTCTTGCCTTTTGGACCTTTTGTCATCGACGGCAGTTTACGCAGAGAAGATGAGGTTTTAAAGGGAGGCTAAGTACGATGAGTCATACCAGGGGAAATGATATGGACGCCTCAAAAATCGCGATTAGTCTTGATAACGCCCTGCTAACGCGCTTAGATTGACTCGTACAGACACACGTCTTCCCGAGGCGCAGCCGGGCCATCCAAGAGACGGTCCAAGAAATACTCGAACAGTTCGAGCGGAGTCGTTTGGCGCGTGAATGCGAGAAACTGGATCCTCACTTTGAGCGGGCGCTAGCAAAAGAAGGGCTGGCTGAGGACTGAATAAGACCGTAGGAGCCTGATGTGTACGTGAAAGCTTATCGATCGAGAGTATACACAACCTTTTTTCCCAACGTTCGCAACACAAGCTAAGGAGACGATCATGCAAACAATAAGCAAAGAACACGTTGTCCGTACCTTTGACGCCACCCATCCGCCGGCAGCCCGAGTCCAGCCAGGAGAAGTCTTTGTCATGGAAACGAACGATCGTTTCCATGATTGGAACGATGGCGGCAAATGGCCAATGGAGCAACTGTCCGTTATGACCGGACCCGTCTGCATAGAGGGCGCCCAGCCTGGCCACACACTGGCGGTCGAAGTCTTGGACATCCGTCCCACTCAGGGCTTCGGCTATGTAGTGGCGATTCCGGGCTATGGATTACTCAAAGATCAAATCGAGTTCTGCAAGAAGGTTCTTCCGATTGAGGGCAATCGTATTCGTTACAGTGACACCATCAGCCTGCCATTTATTCCCAACGTCAGTAAAATTGGCCTCGCCCCTGCGGATGGAGCACTTCCGAGTAACGCCGTCGGCACTTTTGGCGGCCAACTCAGCAATAGTGAACTTGGCCCCGGTTCAACCGTGTTTCTGCCTGTGAGTGTCGAGGGTGGAATGTTAACCATAGAAGACATCCACGCCCGAATGGGCGATGGAGAAGCAACGGCGTCGGCTGTTGAAATCGCAGCCGAGGTAACGCTGCGGTGTCGCATCGCTGATGAACTTCCTCTTCAGCGACCACTTGTGATTACGAAAGATGAAGTCCTTACCATGGGAGATGGAGAAACCGCAGAAATCGCAGCCCGGAGCGCATTAGAAGATCTTTCCCGTCTCCTCGTTGAGCGAGCTGGAGTCAATGAGACAGAAGCTGCCATGCTCGCTAGCGTTGCCGCTGACTTACGCATTTCAGAAATGGCCGGCTCCCCGTGTCATGTGCGGGCTGCAATAGACCGGGAAATTCTGGGTTTATAGTGGGTGGGTGCGGATCAAGACAGCCGTATCCGCTTTGTTGGCGATTCGGTCGTAAATGGCACTAGCGACGAGGCGCCCTCGGCTGGGCAGGCCGATTGTGCGCAACAGCGCAGGCCAAGGGCTCGTCGATTACGTATTATAATTTAGGGATCACACGAAATACGAGCCGCGATATTCTTCAGCGCTGAAAAGAAGAGTGTGCTCAGAGATTGCCAGAGTTGTGAGAATCCGTTGACTGCCGTATTGTTTTTTCGTTTTGGCGTGAACGATATCGTGATTGAGAATAACGTCCAACGAGTTCCCCTGCGGCAATCATTGAACAACGCTCGTCTCATGCTCCAGAAAGTTCCGACACAGTACACAGCCCTGTGGGCCGGTCCTCCGCCTATCGTTGATGCTGCTCATAACGAACGCATCCACGCGCTTTCGGAGACGTTCTCTCACCTTGCAAACGAATTAAACGTTCCCTATGTCCCAGTCCTGCCTGCGCTCATTGCAAACGAAGAGTACAAGTAGGAAGTCAAGGAAAACGACGGAGCCCATCCCTCGAGTGCGGGCTATGCCGAACTCGCGCGCATTATTGGCACTGCACCGAAGTGGTGGTTCTGAGCAGGACCAGCTGAGTAATAATCAGCTTGGCGGCGACTTGAATTCGTGTGCCATGACAGCGTTTGCGTTTGTCGTGATGGCCAGACGAATGTCCTTGACCGGTTTGTACTCCGGGTCATCCATAAAATCTGTGATTGCCTGCTCAGACGGGAATTTTAAAACAACCACGCCTCGAGCCGGATCGCCCTGAACCGGCGTTGCCTCAAAGTCCGCCACAACCACTTCCGCCTTGTATTTTGCCAGAAAAGGCAGCACCCCCGGGATATACTCCTTCTGATATCTTTCGGGATCGGTAATCGTTTGAGTAAGAATAAAATACGCTGACATTGTTGTCCTCCTTGGCAGCATACAAAATAAATCGATTACGAAGCAGAGAAACCCATAGCACTGGAGTAGAGAACGGATCAAGATCGGGAGAACTCGCTTTGTACTGTTTTGGTTACAGCAAGAAGAAGTTTGATACGGTGTTGCATACGTGACACATTGGGAGCATGAACAAATCGGCTGTTGTACACGCACGTATAGAGCCCCAAACAAAGAAGCAGGCCGAGGGCGTTTTGCGCAAGCTTGGGCTCAGCCCTACAGAAGCGATCCGGCTATTCTATCGCCAGATTTGTCTACGCGGTGGCCTGCCGTTTCCTGTTCTCGTACCAAACGAGTTAACGGCCAAACCGCTGAAGAAAAGACAGAAGCGAGAGGACGTAGACACATTCGACTCGCTAGAGGGCATGTTTGAGTAAAAAGAGGTAGGTTATCCGGCCTAAGCTGTCGTCTTATTTTTTTGGTGCCTGACCGAACGAGCCGCTCCCAGAGTCTAAAAACGCCTGTTCTTCGTGAGTGGACTCCCGTCCAAGCAGGACATTGCGGTGCGGAAAACGCCCGAAACGTCGGATAATAGCAAGATGCTTCCGTGCTGAGCCTTGAAAGTCTTCGATGAACTCTGCCCATTCGGTGGGAGCAGCGGCGAGTAGCGCGTCCCCTCGCCGCACGGATTCCTCTTGCAACTCCTCATCCTCAGCATGCTGAAACGGCATCGCACAAAACAATTGTTCCAAGACGCTCAAGGATGAATGCAAACAGTGGTCAAATCCCCGTCCCGCGACTTGTTGCGCTAGTGGATCAGTCCCAAACGCAGTAGGCGTCCCACGGTAGAGATTTCGTGGGAACTGGTCGAGGATAATAATAAGAGCAAGCCACGAACGCGGGCCCCTTTCCCAGGCCGTTAAAGCGTCGGCTTGGGCTTGGGGAATCAGGTCTACAAAACGTATTCGTATCGTCTCGTCAATTTCTTGTGTCGCTTTGAACCAAAAGTCATAGCGTTCTTTCGCCTTATGCGCATCGGTCGCCGTATCGGCAAACCAGAATTCGAGTATCTGTTCGGGATCCATATCTGCCTTCTTTCCGCGTGATGCAAAAGATTACCATCCTTCAGTTCAGGGAGCGAGGGGAAACTGCCCGTTCTCTTAGCATCTCCAAGCCGGAGGCAACTAGCTTGCACCTATCGGCAATGCTATCCAACGTAACGAGGAGGGAAATGATGATATTTACCGGTGGCTGTCTGTGCGGATCGATTCGATACGAAATTCAACGCAAACATCTCAGCGCGATTCATTGCTACTGCGCTATGTGTCGCAAGGCTCACGGTACAGCCTTTTCAACGCACGTTGTAGCTCGGCCAGATCAACTGGTCTGGGTCCAAGGTAAAGAGCGGCTCAAGTCTTATGAATCCT
>CAZBUD010000044.1:36629-36982 GCA_964495015.1 uncultured Enterobacteriaceae bacterium
TCGCGATTTCTGTGAACGCTGCGGGACCCATATCCTCGTTCATGGCCAAACTTGCGACGACACGCAGGCCATTCCGGCTGGGACCTTGGATGGCGATCCGGCCTTGACCATTGTCGGTCACATGTACGCAGAAAACCAGGTATCCTGGTTCACCATCTCTGACGATCTGCCGCAACACCCGCAGTGGCCACCAGGCCTCGGGCCAGGCGCAAAGTGAGCGGGCTCGCCTACGCCAGAAGAAAAAGGGTACACCCATGTCGGAAGACATCTTGTATGAGAATCGTGGACGTGTTGCCGTTATCACCATCAACCGCCCCGAGTCGCGCAACGCGATCAATAGGCGCGTGCGTGAG
>CAZBUD010000045.1:0-24536 GCA_964495015.1 uncultured Enterobacteriaceae bacterium
CGATCTCGATTATCTTGAAAAAGTCAGGAGGGAATTGCCGTGCCTCGTGCATCGGCGGCTCTAGCACCCGCCCCGGTTAAGGCGTTTTTTCGTGTGGTCACCTCAGCCCAGGCCCGCGTGCAGCTTGCGGCCTTTGCTCCCCACACACAGAGTGAGAACGTCCCTGTGCTAGAATCAGGCGGACGCATTCTCGCCCAGCCCCTCACCTCGCCCGTCGATCTACCCCACTTCAACCGAACAAACATGGACGGGTATGCCGTCCGCGCCCGGGACACCTTCGGCGCATCTGCCAGTCTGCCTGCCTATCTGAAATTAGTCGGCGCAATAGAGATGGGTAAAGAGGCCAAATATAAACTCAAAAAGGGCGAGACCATGCGGATTGCCACCGGCGGGATGTTGCCACCGGGTGCAAACTCTATGGTCATGGTTGAGTATACCGAAGAGCTGGGTGGCGGTACCGTTGAGATCTTGCGCAGTGTATCCCCGTGGGAGAATATTCTGCGGGTCGGCGAGGATATTAAAAAGAAAAAGCCCATCTTTCCGCTGGGTCGTCGCCTGCGTGCGCAGGACATTGGCGCACTCACCGGTGTGGGGATTAACAAGGTTCCCGTATACCGCCGTCCGACAGTTGCTCTCATTTCAACCGGGGATGAAATCGTCCCACCTGAAAAGACACCAAGACCGGGACAGATTCGGAATGTCAATCAATACTCGTTGCGGGCCATGATTTCCGAGTGTGGCGGTGAGGTGACCGATCTAGGAGTCATAAAAGACGATCCGCAGGAGTTTTGCCAAGCCATGACCACAGCGCTCAAAATTGCCGACGTGGTCATGATTTCTGGTGGCAGCTCGGTTGGCGTAAAAGACATGACCCTAGATGTGATTCGTTCCTTCCCGCGCTCCGAGCTGTTCTTTCATGGTATTTCTATAGCGCCGGGCAAACCAACGATTTTTGCCAAAGCAGCAGGCAAGCCAGTCATGGGCCTGCCGGGCCATCCCGTATCCGCCCTGGTTGTGTTTGCGTTGTTCGGTGCGCCGCTGGTACGCATGCTCGGTGGCGAGTCTGCTGACATCGCCTTTATCCCGCCACGGACAGTCCGGGCACGGCTTACCCAAAATATTGCTTCAGCACCCGGACGCGAAGATTATGTGCGGGTGAGACTCCACAAGGACACCGGCGCCCAGCTTGCCCAGCCCTTGCCAGGAAAATCAGGCGCGATCTTCAGCCTTGTTCAAGCCGATGGGATGGTCTGTATCCCACATAACGAAGAAGGCCGCGAGGCTGGGGAAGAAGTTGAGGTTATTTTATTTTAGTGTTCACTATGCACGACCCTCATACGGCTGGACATCCATCTCCCAAAACGGAGCGCAAACGCTATCTCAAAAAGACGTCGCTCGGCGAAGCGCTCGACGTCTTCCTAGGAGCGGTCGCGCCACAAACCAAAGCCAACCGGGTGCCGGTTGAAAAAGCACTGCATTGCACCACGGCTGGGCCCATTTTTGCAATTTTGTCCGCCCCGCATTATCACGGGGCAGCCATGGACGGCATTGCCGTACGCGCTGAGGACACTTTTGGGGCAAGTGAATTCTCCCCGCTGATTCTCGACCGAGTCGCGAAAAACAGACAGCGAAGTCAGAAGAACAAAGACGCTGCGTCTCAACCACCGTTTCAATACGTAGACACAGGCAACCCGCTCCCGACCTGGGCCAATGCGGTCATCATGATTGAGCGGGTGTTCAAAAAGAATGAAAAAGAAGTTGAGATTCGGGACGCCTCTACCCCGTGGCAGCATGTGCGCCTCGTGGGAGAAGATATTGTGGCTACCGAGCCACTCTTGCCACGCGGGCATAAGCTGCGGCCGTATGACCTTGGTGCGCTACTTGCCGCCGGCCATACTGAAATTCCTGTGGTTGCCGCGCCGACCGTGGGTATTATTCCAACCGGCTCTGAGTTGATCGAGCCCGGCGACCTTGCCAAGCCAGGCCGGATCATTGAATTTAACTCGCGGATGACCGCCGCATTTGTTGAAGAATGGGGTGGTAGGCCAAAACGTCTGCCGCAGGTCGTTGATAATCTCAAAACCATTACCCGCGCACTGGCAAAGGCGGTCAAGAATCATGACATTGTCATCATCATCGCGGGTTCCTCAGCCGGTGAGCATGACTTTACCAGCCGAGCCTTAGAGTCGCAGGGTGACATCCTCGTGCATGGCATTGATGTCATGCCCGGTAAGCCGGCGATTCTCGCGGTGATTAACGGCAAACCTGTAATCGGCCTGCCCGGCTATCCGGTCTCGGCTGTGGTCATCTGTCAGCAGGTTCTGCGCAAACTCATCGCCCATTATCTAGGCCGTCCGGCAGAAGAGCCGCAAAAGATCCTAGCTGTACTGCCACGTAAGGTCCCTTCACGCCTCGGTCTGGAAGAGTTTGTGCGAGTGAACCTCGGCCGGGTTGGAGACAAGATCATTGCCAACCCCATTGGACGCGGTGCCGGGGTCATCACCACCATGGTCAAGGCCGACGGGGTTTTGCGTATTCCCGCTTTGGACGAAGGCTTGAACTCGGGGCAAGAGGTCGCAATCGAACTGCTGCGTCCGGCTGAAGAAATCGACAACACGATTTTGTTCACCGGCAGTAATGACCTCACCATAGGCCTGCTCAACGACCAGCTCCGGGCCCATTATCCCGGCCTAAAAATCTCAGCCAGCAATATCGGCTCGCTCGGCGGTCTCGTGGCGCTCAAACGCCGAGAAGCGCATATGATCGGCACCCACCTGCTTGATCCTGCCACTGGCGTGTACAATCTGCCGGATCTGAAAAAACAAAAACTGTTGGCCAAGTCAGTCGTGATGACGCTGGTCATTCGAGAACAGGGGCTGATTGTTCCTCAGGGCAACCCAAAAAAGATCAAAAACCTCAGAGACCTGACCCGTAAAGACGTGACCTTCATCAACCGCCAACCCGGCGCCGGTACGCGCGTCTTGCTGGACTATAAGCTCAGCAAGCTGCGTATCAAGCCAAAGCGCATCAAAGGCTATGGACGCGAAGAAACTACCCATATGGCCGTAGCCGTGGCCATTGCCAGCGGCCTGGTTGATACGGGCCTGGGTGTGAAGTCAGCGGCTAAAGCCTTGGGCCTCGACTTTGTTCCCATCGAGCGTGAAGAATACGATCTCGTCTTTCAAAAAGACTTCTTCAAGAGCGGCACAGGACAACGGCTCGTCGAAGTCATTCGTTCCGACTCCTTCAAGCAAGCCGTTGAGCAGCTCGATGGCTACGAGACGACACAGACGGGGAAGGTAAAAAAGGGGTAAGAGGCTCACCGAGTCAGGCAGCAAGGGGTGCTTTACACAGCGAGAGTCTCAAGACGAGGAACACGTCTTCTATGGTTTCCATTTGATCATTCGCTATTCGCGTTCATGCTTCGGCAGGCTCAGCATGGACGGGTTCCCCGACCGGTGGGACCTTCTCCGCTCACCTTGAGCTTGTCGAAGCTTGTCCTGAGCAAAGCCGAAGGGGGCGAGCCATATGCTTTCCAGCTTTGCCTGCGACTGCCCGTCTTAACCTCTGACTATGACAAACAACTCACCCTCCGTGGCCAGTTTTCATCGGATAAGCTGGCTATTCGTATGGGTTCTGCTAGCAGGAATCTTGCTACCTCGTTTGGCGGCTTGGGGCATGTTTCATGATGGTGTGACGTATGCAACTATCAGCAGGAACCTCTCCATAGGGCTGGGACAGTGGTGGAAGCCCTATTACACGGCAACATTACATCCTGAATTTTATGAACACCCGCCATTAGTGTTCGTTATTCAGTCGTTTTTCTTTACACTATTTGGTGACCATTATCTGGTAGAAAAATTGTATTCGTTCACAACGATGCTCCTGTCTTTGATCTCCCTTATATGCCTTTGGTCTTATTTAACAGAGGAAGAGGACAATTTTCGCCGCTATACGTGGCTTCCCATATTGCTCTGGCTCGCTATGCCTCGATGGCAGTGGGCGTATCAAAATAATATTCTTGAAAATACGCTCACAGTCTTTTGTTTGCTATCGTTTGTTTGCAGCTTCCAGGCTTTATATACACCTCACCTCTTTCGACGAATCCTATATACTTTTTGCGCCGGGCTGATGGTTTTCGCGGCTTTTCTGTCCAAAGGCCCTGTTGGACTTTTTCCTCTCACGGCACCGCTTTTATATGTCCTCGTTGTAGATCATACAAACATCCGCAAAGGGGTTTCGGTCACGCTGGTGTGCATACTTTCTGTGGCCGGATTATTCGGCTTGCTTCTGCTGTACGAACCCGCTTGGGCCGAGCTCAATCAATACTTCAGCCATCAAGTTCTCGCTTCCCTCAGGGGACAACCTCAGACTGGCATCAACGAAATCGGCCGGCTGTCATTTGTCTTCTCTATGACCAAGGAGCTCATACCCAGCCTTGTCATAATAGCCCTCGTCCTTATCTTCGCACGATATGACAACTCACTGTCCTTACCTGAGAAAATGAATCGCAAAGCCGCAGCGTGTTTACTCATCGCACTGTCTGGCAGTCTGCCTATCCTCCTCAGCTATAAGCAGCATTCATATTATATAGTTCCGACTCTCCCTTTCTTTGCCCTTGCCTGTAGTCTTCTCCTCTGCCCGTCCCTTTCCAGAATGTTCGATAGGAGAATACCAATCTGGAAGGATCAATCATTCCGCCTTCTGTATAAAATAACGATCGGAGCGCTCCTGTGCATAGGGACGGTTTCCCTCTTTCTGATAAATAGACCTTACAGGGATACGGATGTGTTTCACGATCTTCAGGCTATCAGTCGAATTGTTCCTGCAGGAAGCATTATCGGGATCCATCCCTCGGAACGGGGAGATTGGGAGCTTCACGCCTACCTCCATAGGCATCTGCAGATTAGTTTAGATGGAAGTCCTACAGCAAAAGAAAGACCCTTTTATCTGTATCCAGTCGGCGCCAAGACTCCGCCTAAAGAATTCGAAACGGCTGGCATCATCTTGGAAAGAGCCCTTCTCCTGAAGAAAAGACCTTTATGATATCATCTACCTTCGTGCTTCTCCTTGAAAGGTAATAGCTTGGAAGAAACGGACAAGTGGCCTTCTCTGTATTCGCGTACGCACACGGAGATATTGCCAATAGCACTCTTTGTGCTGGCCCTCGGAGAGATATTTTTTCTTGATATTATCGTCTCTTACGACGCTGCGATGTACCATTGGGCACAAGGGCAACGCTCATGTACTCTCGATCATTATGCAACAGTACTAAAAAACCTTCCACTCTTTTGTCTCAGTCTGCTTGGCTGTATAGCTCTTTTGAGCATGCGTATGCAAAGATATTCTACTGAAGCATGTTACCTTGTCTTGGTCGTTATTATTGGGACATTCCTGTGTGAAGTACTGAAGACAGGCTTTGAACGTGCCCGGCCCAGCGTGATTCCCTCTATTTTGGAAGGCAATAGCTACCCAAGCGGTCACGTGGTTGGGGCTGTCCTTCTCACTGGCACCCTAGTGCTCCTACTCGATCGCCTTAGTTGTGCAAAATGGCTCAAACTTTGTGGCGGCGGACTGTTATTCGCTCTCACAGGTGTCATTATATGGCAACGTATTTACCTCGCTCACCATTGGCTCAGCGATATCATCGGCAGTCTCCTGCTTGCGAGTGCTTGGCTCCTCTTCACCCTCCCCGCCTCGTCTTACTTCCGTCGGAAACGACATGCCATAACTCTTTTAGGTCTTGGATTATTTATCTGCTACCAATGTTTTTACTTTTTCCCCCAACTACGAAGTACTCTACCGTCAGGTCACTACGTAGAGGACCCACCATTCTTGACTTTCTCTTTCGGAAGTAGCGCCCCACCAGGCAGTTTAAATGGGGCATGGGAGACGCATACACGCGAACCTCTGGGCCCCATTTCCTGGGCGAAGCGAGGCGAGGCCAATATAGCTCTTCAATTCTCCCAAGTGAGTGTTGATACGTTACAGTTCATAACGCGACCGTTTATTGAGTCTAAAGAGTTTGCCTGCTACCCAGTCGAGATAGACATCAATGGGCAAGCGGCAGCGCGATTATTTCTGCATCGTGGCTGGCGCATGTATGCTATCCCGCTCAAGCAAGATTGGCTTCATCTTGGAAAAAATATTGTGACGTTCCGGACGAAGCAGGACTTTCCGACTCTGCATCCTGAGCAAAGAACAGTCGCGCTCAATGCCTTGCAGGTCATATCCAAAACGGAATAATACGGAACGACAGGTTTGCCACGTGTTTGGTAAAAGAGAATTTCTTCAAACCGCCTGCGGTTTCTTCCAGGTATACACCCTGGTCACAGCGTAATTCCATACAGCGCTTACGGTAATGCCGACGAGCGCAGCAATAATCCACATTGTCCCTTTTTCAAATAAATGGGAAGCGATACTCACATTGGCAAAGGCGCCGATGCTGCAGGCGAAAGTGAAGGAAGCCCAGCCCTGAAGCCAATGCCAGCCCTGCAGTCGGACGTCCCGATACGTCAACACGTTGTTCAAGGCAAAGTTAGAGGTCATCGCAACGAAGGTGGCAACTATTTGACTGTTTAGAAATGAGACTTTCATTCCTTCGAACAGGAACGTAAGAGTCAGAAGATGAACAACCATGACGAGTCCGCCAAGGAGGGCAAAAGAGAGGAAGCGAATGGGGATGAGCTGGCCAAGCCATTTATCTAGGAGCATCAAGAGATACTCCCAGCCGGCTTGTCCGTCGAGCTTACTCTCACCAAACTGGCGGGAGCGGAAAATATACGGGAGTTCTTTCAGCTGCAGCGGCTGTGGAGAAGACACCATGACATCAAGCAAGATCTTAAAGCCAACACCGGAAAGTTGACGCACGCTGCCCAAGAAAACACGACGGCGGATCATAAAGAAGCCGCTCATAGGGTCGGAGAGAGGAACCCGGAGCACTATACGACTGAGTTTGGTTGCCAAGCGGCTGATACGGGTACGCGCCGGATCCCAGTCACCCACACCTCCTCCAGTGGAGTAACGACTCCCGACAACGAGATCACATTCCCCCTCTCGCACCGTCTCCAGCATCGCCCGCAGTAACCGCTCGTCATGTTGCAGGTCGGCATCCATAACGGCGAGATAGGGAGCAGAGCTCGCGAGCATCCCTTCGATACATGCGGACGATAGGCCCCTCCGGTTGATGCGCTGTATACAACGAATATGGCGATCATCCTGAGCCAGTGCGCGCACCAGGTCTGCCGTTCCGTCCGGAGAATCATCGTCGACAAATATAACTTCCCACGACTGGCCCGCCAGACAGGAGGCAATCCGGGAAAGCAGCTCAGAGATATTCTCCCTTTCGTTATAGGTGGGCACTATGATCGAAAGCTCTACTCCGGGATCTGACATGCGCTCCTCGTCACTAATGAAGGTTCTGAAGACGGTATGAAGCTTACCGTTAGGAAGCAACGCTTAGGCGCGCTTCCTCCGCGTCCGGTGAGGAAAAAGCTCTTTGCTACGGTAGCTATTGAGGCAGGGCCGATCAAGTCATCGTTTCAACCGGGATGTCGCCCACGTGTTCAAACACGTAGTCCGGTCGAAAGGCGTACGCTTCAATATCCTCATACGCAGTCACACCAGAGAGCACAAGGATAGTCCGCATGCCGACTTCAGTACCGGCGATCATGTCAGTGTCCATACGGTCGCCGACCATGAATGTATCTGCAGAGTGGGCGCCGATACGGCGTAGGGCGGTGCGCATCATAAGCGGGTTAGGTTTACCCACGAAATAAGGATGCACGCCGGTGACAAGCTGTATAGGAGCGACAAGTGCACCACAAGCGGGAATGATACCGTGCTCTGAGGGACCCGTGACATCCGGATTGGTACCAATGAGCCGAGCGCCTTCTTGGACGAGTTTGACCGCCTTCTCCATGCGGTCATAGTTATACGTACGGGTCGTACCGATAATGACATAATCGACGTGTTCACCGGCAATGGTGTAATCCACCTCTTCCAATGCTTCCCGCAAACCGTCTCCCCCAATAATGTAGGCTCTGCCGCGTGGGATTTGACTACTCACGAAATCGGCCGTTGCTAAGGCGGAGGTAAAGAAGTGTCCGACATCGACCTTGATCCCCATTGTGTCCAATTTTTGCTGCAGGCCAGTAGGAGTGCGGCTCGAACTATTCGTCAAAAAGGTGAACCGGTGGTTGCCGCGTGTCAGTCGGTCGATAAACGCCTTAGCTCCAGGTAGGATTTCATTGCCCAAATAAATGACTCCGTCCATGTCGATGACGTAATTGGCTGGCATCTACTCTCCTCTCAACCCTACTTCAAACGACTACAGAAATTGCCCGGACTAGGGACACAGTATCCCATGTCGAATATATTCTTCCTTGCGGTCCTTTCACCCTCAGGGTAAAAGCTAGAAGCGGTATGTATTCTGACCCTTGTTGAACACGGGAGTAGCATGAGCGACAAATCTATATATGTAATCGGTGCAATATTTCTCCTCGTTACTGCACTATTTTCTTCAGGGTATCACCAATTTGATGAACATTTTCAAATTTTAGAATTTGCAGGTTTCAAGCTACGCCTGACGGCCACTACCAGTTTACCTTGGGAATATCACTATCAAACGCGTGCAGCAATACAGCCGGCAATCGTAGTACTGATCTACCCAATCCTCAGCCTGGTAAAGATAACGGATCCGTTTATAATAGCGACGCTTCTAAGAATCTTGTCCGGCCTCCTCTCTTTTCTTAGCATCCACCTTTTTTACAAAGCCTACCGGCAACGAATAGAAGACGTGTTACTACAGAAATGGTTTTTACTACTCTCCTTCTTATTATGGTTCGCCGTATATAATAATGTCAGATTTTCCTCGGAGAATTGGTCCGGCTCTGTTTTCCTGATAGCGTATTCGTTATTTTTTCTAAAAGTATCGAACCGCAAATCACATTGTCTACTTATTGGCATTCTCTTTGGTCTTTCTTTCTTATTTAGATATCAAGTCGGCCTGCTAATCGCCGGATTTATGTTATGGCTCTTTTTAATCAAGAGAGAACATATATTCCACTTAATCCTGCTGAGTGTAGGTATCATCTTTTCTGTCACGATCGGTGTAGTAATAGACCGGTGGTATTACGGTGAGTGGACGCTGACAGCGTGGAATTATTTCGAGCAGGGTCTGGTGGTAGGCAAACTATCAGAATTTGGTGTCGATCCCTGGTGGTATTATTTTGAAGCTGTTTTTGTTAAGGCAGTTCCTCCTATTAGCATTGTATGTATACTGAGCCTTCTCATTGTTTTGATATACAAAAGGAAAGAGGTTTTTATTTGGACGATACTACCTTTTATATTAGTTCAAAGTCTTATTGGTCACAAAGAAACTCGCTACTTATTTCCAGTAATTGGTTTTGTACCGATACTCATTATTAAATCTATTGAGATCATACAACGGAGATGGTGGAGCAATCTGCTCAAGGCGGCTCTATTCAGAAAAGCTGTCAATGCCTTTTGGGTCGTCAATATCATCATTTTGGGAATTATCGCTTTCCGTCCGGCGGAACCCAATGTTGCTTTATATAAGACGATATTCGATAACTATAAAGGCCCGGCTACATTGTACTACATAGGAAGCAGTCCCTATCAAAGAGTGAAATTAGATATTTTGTTTTATAGACCTCCCAATTTGGAGATACGGGGAATTCGTTCGATTCACGAAATCGACTTGGGTAGTGGTCAGGCATGTTTATTCGTCACAAGGAAGCAGATTTTGATAAACGAGACCGGGCGCCAATATGAATTAATATACAGTACGTTACCCGAATGGGTAAAAGTTTTGAATTTTAATAACTGGATTGAACGCACGAAGTTATGGTACGTGTATGAGGTAAGTGCCGTAGATAGTATCGTGGCTAAGCCTCATTCCGCTATACCCCGCGCTTTATATGAAAGTTGACCTGCCGCAGCCTGGTCGACCAACCATAACAAACGGCCGCGTGTCGGTTGTATAAGCTGAGCCGGATATTGCTCGGGTTGGTAGTCGCCTTCGACTACCGCTTTGAGCGTTGCGGCTTTATCTTCTCCACTCACGAGAAAAACGATATGCGCGGCGTTGTTAATCACTGCGGCAGTGAGCGTGACTCGCCAGGCATCGAGCTTTTCAACAAAATTAGCGGCGACGGAGTGCGCTTCATCATACAAGGCAGTGGTGCCCGGAAACAGCGAGGCCGTATGTCCATCGGCTCCCATACCCAAAAAGACCAGATCGAATCGGGGCTGTGTTCCCGGATGTACGGCAAATGCCTGCCGCAGCGTCTGTTCGTATCTGTTTGCCGCCTCAGCAGGGTCATATTCGGCCCTGATCCGATGCACGTTCTCTTGCGGGATAGGCACCTGCGAGAGCAAGGTTTCATCAGCCATACGGTAGTTGCTGTCATTACTGGCTGGTGATACGCAGCGTTCATCGCCCCAAAAGCAATGCACCTTCTCCCAGGCAACTGTCGGTCGGTACGCCTCACTCGCCAGCAGGGTATGGACGCCTCGTGGTGTCGAACCACCCGATAGCGCAACACAGAATCGCCCTCTGGCCGTAATTGCCTCGTTCGCCAACTGCACAAAGAGGTCTGCAGCGTTTGAGAAGACGGCGGTTTTATCCGTGCAAATATGAACGTTTGTCATTTACTGGGAGCCCATACGCTTCTTCGTCTCTGGCTGAGAATGACAACGGGGAACCCGAGGACTCGTTGGTGCTGACTAGCGCAGCAACTCTCGCGCAGCATGCGCAGCGCCGTCTCGGGCCGCTTTGGGGTTGAGGATGATGCTGACCCGCATGTCTCGGAGGAGTTGGGCAAAGCGTCCTTTGTCGACAAAAGCGTCCATAAATAGGCCAGATATCATCTTGGGCATCATCTTGGTCACAATGCCGCCGCCGATGTACACACCGCCCACACTCATGACTGTCAGCGCAAGATTGCTGGCCTGCGCGCCATACAAACTCACAAATATGTCCACGGCTTCAGTACAGACGTCGCAGGTGCCAGACACGCCGGCTTCCCCAATAACTGCCGCAGGGTCTTCAGCCTGCATACGCATTCGAATTTCTGCAGAAGTCGGCCGGTGGAGGACATGGTCGAGGAACTGAAAAATACTTACCAGTCCCGGACCCGAGAGCACCCGTTCATAAGACACCCGTCCCTTGTGTCGTTTTTGCAAAAAGCGGAGGAGTTCGACTTCTTTTTCGTCCCGAGGGGAAAAATCAGCATGCCCTCCTTCAGTCGCAGTCGGGATATAGCGTTGCCCGTCCCAAAAGAGAAAAGCTTGGCCGAGACCGGTCCCTGCAGCAATGACGGCACAGTTGCCGCTTCTAGGATTGCCCGCGTTCAGGATGTGGATTTCTTCGTCCGCTAGAAAGAGCGCGCCATAGGCGGTGGCTTCAAGGTCGTTCATCAGACGGACCGGGCTACCGCCCAAGATTTTGCTCAGGTTTGGAGCTTCCACCTCCCATGGCAGGTTTGTTGCCACGACCTTGCCCTCGAGCACGGGTCCAGCAATGCCAAAGGCCCCAGCTGCTATGGGTTCTTGTCCAGCCTGGCGGAAGTCGCGGATTACTCCCTCTAGCCCGTCATAGTCAGCACTGGGGAAAGACGCTTCACGGACGAGGGTAATCTGATTCGACTCTTCGACCGCGTGCAGACCGAGATTGGTCTTCGTTCCACCAATGTCCCCAGCAAGCACATAGATCGTCATTGTGAACTCATCCGGTTGAGCGGCTTAAAGTAACGACACCCCGCTCAAGGATCGCCAGTGGGCCTGGGTACCCTCCAGCAACCGGTTGGCCTCATCAGGGCCATCGGTAAAAGGATAATAATTCGGGAATTTCGGCGGAGGCAAGTTCGCCCAGCCTTCGTGGATAGACGAAATAAATCGCCATGCATATTCCACCTCGTCCGAGCGCGTAAAGAGTGATGCATCGCCGCGGAGCGCATCCAGCAACAGCCGCTCATAGGCTTCTGGCGAACGCTGCTGAAAGGTACGATAGAAGAAGTCCATATTCACTTCTTCCAGCTGAATCCGCATGCCCGGACGCTTGCACGCAAAGGCAAGGCTGATCCCTTCGTCTGGCTGAATGCGTATAACCAACACGTTGGACTTAGGCTTGGGCGGGGTAACATCGTCCACACTGGTGAGCTGGCGGAAGAGGTGCAGCGGAGGTTGTCTGAACTCAATCGCTATTTCAGACACCCGCTTAGGCAACCGTTTGCCTGAGCGCAGCAAGAACGGAACACCTGCCCAGCGCCAATTGTCGATCTTGGTCCGAAGCGCTACATAGGTTTCCGTTGTCGAGCGTGGATCAACACCTTCTTCCTGGCGATAGCCCTTCACCATTGCGCTGTCTTTTTCTCCAACCCCATACTGACCACGGACTGTTGAGGCTGCCACTTCTTTACGGGACAACGGAATGAGGGCTCGTAAGGCTTTTACTTTTTCATCCCGGATCGATTGTGCATCTAACGCAGACGGCGGCTCCATAGCAATGAGACACAGTAGCTGCAGCATATGGTTCTGAACCATATCCCGCATGGCGCCAGCGGTATCATAGTATGCGCCTCGTCGGCCTTCCATGCCCAGGGTCTCGGCTACGGTGATTTGGACATTGTCCACATATTTTTGACTAAACAGTGGCTCAAAGATCGAATTCCCAAAGCGGAAGCTGAGAATATTCTGAACCGTTTCTTTGCCCAGGTAGTGGTCAATGCGGTAAATCTGGCCCTCATCTAGTAACCCCGTAACATCAGCATTCAGCGTCTGTGCACTGTCCAAATCGTGACCAAACGGTTTTTCGATAATGACACGAGACCACGTGTCGGCGTTTGTGTCACGGATGAGTCCAGCCTCATATAAGTTACGAATCACCGTGATAAAAAACTCAGGCGCAACAGACAGATAGAAGAGACGATTGCCGGGCAGGCCACGCTCTGTGTCAATCGCGTCCAGCTTCGCCTTGAGGGTCTTAAAGGATTCCGGATTGTCATTATTGCCTGGATGGTAGTACAACGCCTGGACCAAGGCATTATCCGCTTGCACGGCACTGGAGTCAGTCGCAACGTACTCCCGAAGCGCTCCGAGCATTGTGTCTCGGTAGGCATCATCTGTCATCTCTGTCCGGGAAAAGCCGACTACCGCAAAGCGGTCAGGCAGATAGCCGGTCTCATTCAGATGGTAGAGAGCGGGGATGAGTTTACGCCGGCCCAAGTCGCCGGATGCGCCAAAAATCACCAAGGTGAAAGGATCTTTGGCCCGAAAAAGCTCATGGCCAGGATCCTCTTTGACATTCATGGCAACATGAACTTCTGCTTTCATTCCCGTCTCCGTATTGATACTGCTGTATCCTTGTTGTTTAGCTTTCACCGGTTACCAACCTCATCCAGCCTTAGGCGCCTCCACGTGTCCGCCGAACTTAAATCGCATAGCCGACAGGACTTTTTCTGCAAAGGTATGGGACTGGCGTGATCGAAAACGTGTGTACAAAGATGCCGACAGGACATCGGCCGGCACAGCTTCTTCAATCGCCGTCTCAATCGTCCAACGGCCCTCACCGGAATCTTGAACCTCGCCGGAGAAGTCTGCCAAGTCCGGACTCTCGGCAAGCGCCATGGCCGTCAAGTCCAGCAACCACGATCCGACTACGCTGCCCCGTCGCCACACTTCGGCGACATCCGGCAAATTCAACTCGTAGCGATAGGTTAACCCATCGGCGCTCGCGCCACGCATGATATCAAAACCTTCAGCGTAGGCTTGCATCAGTCCATACTCAATACCGTTGTGGACCATTTTGACAAAATGGCCGGCGCCAGCCGGACCACAGTGCAAATAGCCTTCCTCGGCTGTCCCGTTCATGTTCTCGCGACCAGACGTCTTGAGGATATCACCTTCGCCAGGCGCCAGCGTTCGAAAAATGGGATCCAGCCGTCGCACCGCCTCTTTGTCACCACCGATCATGAGGCAATACCCGCGCTCCACGCCCCACACGCCACCGCTTGTACCAGCGTCGACGTAATGGATACCGCTCGGGCTCAGTTCTTTGGCGCGCCGGATGTCATCTTTAAAGTTGGAGTTCCCGCCATCGATGACGATGTCGCCCGCTTCCATTTTCTCAGCAAGTGCGCCCACGGTTTGATCGGTCGCAGCACCGGCGGGAACCATGACCCAAGCGGCTCGTGGCGGAGTCAGTTTCTGCACAAAGTCTCCAAGCGAAGAAGCACCACTCGCGCCCTCCTGTTCAAACTGTTTGACATTATCCGCGTTCGTGTCAAACACAACGCATTCATGCCCGCCACGCATCAGCCGGCGAACCATGTTTCCCCCCATACGGCCTAAACCAATCATACCCAGTTGCATAGCGCTGGCTCCTCTCAGTCGGTTGTTACACGGGAGTACCGCCATATCGTGCTCCCTCCCCTTCGCAGTACGTGTGCAATACGTCTGTCTGTTCTCTCCACAGTTAGGGCACTGTCGTTACCCCAGTTGGTTAGTTGATTGTATTCCGTTCTCGCACCTGGACTGATTCTCCATCTTGAATGAGGACGGTATGCGCCATCTCCACAAACAGGCCGGTTCCAACGACGCCAGAAATTGACAGGATTTTCTGTTCGAATTCGGCTGGATGGGCAATCGTACCGATCTCACAATCTATGAGGGCATTTCCATTGTCTGACACAAACAAGCCGGCCTCGGTTTCCCGAGGAGTCGGATTGCAGGACAATGCGCGCAGATGACGACAACAGGTTGTAAGTCCAAACGGGACAACTTCAACGGGGAGCTTGCCCCGCTCTCCCAATGTGGCTACCAATTTTTCTGTTCCAACCAGAATAACAAACTGTTGGGCCGCTGTTGCAACGATTTTTTCGCGCACAAGCGCGCCGCCATAGCCCTTGATGAGGTTGAGTTGCGGATCAACCTCATCCGCCCCATCTACCGCAACGTCAATCGTGTCGACTTGCTCGAAGGTTGTCAGTGGAATACCGAGCTCTTGAGCAAGATCCGTCGTAACTTGAGAGGTCGGGATGCCGCGGACACGCAAGCCGGCCTGGGCTCTCATCCCAAGGGCGCGTACAAAAGCAGTCGCCGCCCGGCCCGTCCCCAGCCCAACCACATCACCATCTTTCACAAATTCGAGTGCGCGTTCCGCTGTGTTCATACATTACTCGCCACACGCAGCGCAGGTTGTATAGGTTGTGTAAGTTGTACAGGTCATTCTGCGTTGGTTGATTCACTCACCTGCTTTGCTACCAGATCTTTAGCCACGGCAAGGAGGTTTTCTGTGGTAAAACCAAACTTCTTTTGGAGTTCTTTCAGCGGAGCTGACGCTCCGAACGTTTGCATGCCTATGATCTGGCCCGCTGGTCCAATATAGCGATCCCAGCCAAAGGTGGCCGCTTGCTCAATACCAATACGGGCAGTGACATCAGGCGGAATAACACTGTCTCGATAGTCTTGATCCTGTTGCTCAAACAACTCCCAGGAGGGCATACTCACAACACGCGCTTTGATGCCCTCTGCCGTGAGTTGTTCATAGGCCTGGACACACAGGGCCACCTCGCTACCAGTGGCAAGCAGGAGAATGTCAGGTTTGTCGTCCTCAGTACCAGCCAGAATATACGCCCCTTTTCCCACGCCAGAGGCTGACGCATATCTCTTACGATCAAACGTCGGCATTGCCTGTCGGGACAGAATGAGGGCAACGGGTTCATGCTTGAGTTGCATGATCACTCGCCAGGCTTCGGCAACTTCGTTTGCGTCCGCCGGGCGTAGGGTAATCAAGCCAGGGATGGCCCGGAGTGAGGCAAGTTGCTCAATGGGTTGATGCGTTGGCCCGTCTTCCCCAACGCCAATAGAGTCGTGGGTAAAAACAGCGATCGTCGGCAACTCCATAAGCGCGCTGAGTCGTATGGCCGGCCGCGCGTAATCGCTAAATATCATGAAGCCTGATCCGTAGGGACGAATCTTCGATAAAGACAGCCCGTTCAGGATCGACCCCATGGCGTGCTCGCGTACGCCAAAGTGGAAGTTGCGTCCACTCGGATGGTCAGCCGTAAAATCTCCAGCCTCGTCAAAGGTCAGTCGTGTGTTAGTTGACGGTGCTAGGTCGGCCGCCCCCCCAACCAACCACGGGATATTTTTTGCCACGGCGTTGAGCACCTGGCCTGAGGCTGCTCGGCCAGCCAAGCCTTTAGGGTCAGCCGGGAAGAGGGGGATGTCCTGGTCCCAGCCCTCCGGTAATTCACGATGTTGCATCTCATACAGATGGCTCGCAAGCTGAGGGTGGCTGGTCCTATAATCGGCAAAGATGGCCATCCAGGCTTCACGTAAATTTTTACCACGGCTACCAACGCCGTTTTGGAAGTGCGCGTACACCTCGTCCGGGACCAGGAATTTTTCGTCTTCAGGCCAGCCGTAGTTCCGCTTGGTCAGCCTAATCTCGTCATCACCCAGCGGGGTCCCGTGGGCTCCGTGGGTGTCCTGTTTATTGGGCGAACCGTACGCGATATGGCTATCAACGATAATCAGGCTTGGGCGGTCGGTAGTGTTTTCAAACGTCCGGAACGCGCGCTCCAACATGTCGAGGTCATTGGCGTCACCGACCCGGGTCACATTCCAGCCATAACCAATAAAACGAGTGGCCACGTCCTCACTAAACGCCCAGTCGGTATGCCCTTCGATGGTGATTTTATTGTTATCGTAGACCCAGCATAGGTTGGACAGTTTGAGATGTCCGGCCAGTGACGCCGCCTCTCCAGTGACACCTTCCATCATGCAGCCATCACCGCATATCGCGTAGACGTTGTAGTTGAACATGGAGAAATTGGGCCGATTGAAATAGGCCGCCTGCCACTTGCTTGCAATGGCCATCCCAACGCTGGTGGCCACGCCCTGGCCCAACGGACCGGTTGTGGTCTCAACACCGGAAGTCCAGCGGTATTCCGGGTGTCCGGGACATCGGCTGTCGAGCTGGCGGAAACGCTTAATATCATCAAGTGGAACCGAAGGTTCTCCCAGCGTTTCGTATTTAGGGTTGACGGCTTTGACTCCACACAGATGCAGCACGGAGTACAGCAGCATGGAGGCATGCCCAATAGACAGAACAAAGCGGTCCCGATTCGGCCAAATCGGATCGGCTGGATCAAATCGTAAAAAGCGTTGCCACAAGCAATAGACAACGGGTGCCACGGCCATGGCCGTTCCAGGATGGCCGGAATTCGCGGCTTGTACAGCATCCATAGCGAGTGTTCGTATCGTGTTGATGCTGGTGAGTTCAGCACGCTCTTGCTCAATCATACGGAATCCTTTCCGATCTTTACTCTCGCAAACGGCTATGTCGTCATGACGCTACAGCCTCTTTACGCAAGGATGCTGGCGATGGCCTCTCGCAAGGTTTGCAGACCAGCCTGCACATCTGCTCCCAAATGCACGCGCAGCGCGCGGCGGCCACGTTCGGCCAGGACCTCAAAGTCCCCCTGGGCTTGGAATCGTTTCAGGGTCCCAAAACTGTAGCGTTGACCAGGAATGGACAGGTCTTGGGCGTCGTCTGAGGTAATCTGGAGAAAGACCCCGGTGTTCGGACCGCCCTTATGGAGCTGGCCGGTGGAATGCAAGAAACGTGGACCATAGCCCAGGGTGGTCGCAACTCTCTTCGTATCTCGTACCGCGTGTCTGATGGCCTGCAACTCTTGCCGATTCGCCTCATTCATCTCCACATAGGCATTGATCCCGAAATAGTCGCCAGCCTGAATCCGTCCCAGATGCGCCGCAAGACAGGCGACGGCATCACGACCCGAGGCGGCGGCTTGCAAGGCAGCAACGTTCTTCGGGTCTGAGAAGAAACGTAGCCCTCGGTCTTCCACAAACGGAGTCTCGTCCGGTAGCTGGCCCGTCTCTTCATAGGCTGCCGTGAGATTGCTCGTCGCAATTTTGCTCGCTTCCACATCCGGCTGGTTGAAGGTATTGGTACCGAGAATGGATCCGGCTACTGCGGTGGCCATTTCCCAGCGGAAGAACTCTTGGCCAAGGTCCAGGCGCTCGTTCAGGCTGATTCGAACCACGGGTTGCCCTGCAGTTTCGAGCGCACTAACGGCAACATCCTGCTCAGCCGACGGGGCGGCATTCAGGCGCACATAGACAAACAATCGGTCTTTCCCGTACACATCGGGCGAGCCGAGCTGCTCGTCATCAATGGGAATGATGCCCGTCCCTTCTTTTCCTGTCGATTCCGCAATCAATTGCTCCAGCCAGGCCCCAAGAGCGCCTATGCCCGGAGACGTCACAATGGTCACTTTGTCACGGCCCCGCCTAACCAAAGTGCCAAGGATCGTTCCCAGCGTTACTCCGGGGTTGACCTCAGCCGGAACACTTGCGGAACACGACTGGACCATGAGCGCAGTGCTGTCCAGGAAGCGCGGGACATCTACACCCATAATAGCGGCGGGAACCATGCCAAAATTCGACAGCGCAGAATAGCGCCCGCCGATACTCGGCACGCCAGGGAAGACTGCTCGGAACTGGTCCTTTTCTGCGAGCCGCTGGAGCTTGGTATCGGGATCGGTAATCGCAATAAACCGCGAGCCTGCCTTGTCCGCACCAACGGCCTGGCCGACGACATCAAAAAAGTATTGCTTAAAGACGTTGGGCTCGGTAGTTCCGCCCGATTTTGAGGAGACGATGAACAGCGTTTTGCCAGGATCAATCTTTTGCACGACTGCCTTGACTTGAGCGGGTACGGTGGAATCGAGCACCAGGAGTTCGGGACAGCCATCGATAACCCCAAAAGTCCGTTTCATGACCTCCGGACACAAACTCGAACCACCCATGCCGAGTAACAAGACGTGCTGGAACTTACCCCCTTTGACCTCTTCAGCAATCTGGGTCAGGTGGCTACCGTTGGTGCGCTGCTCCTCGACAATATGCAGCCAGCCCAACCACTGATCTTCATCCGTACCGGACCACAACGACGTATCTTTTTGCCACAGCCGACGTACCTTGCCGCTCGCCTGCCAGTCTTTGAGGCTGGCAGCAACCGGATCTGAGTCGCCATTCAGACTATACGTCTGCTGGGCCAGATCCGCGCCCAACATGGTTTGTCGTTTACGTTCAATCGAACTGAGTAATGTGTCAAACGGTTCAACGAATTTGCGTACGGCTTCGGTCAGAAGTTGATCGGTGGCTTGCTCGAGAGAAACACCGACGTCGGTCAAGGTTTGGATAATCGTGCGGGCGCCGGCTATGTTTTCCGGCCAATTCTTCGTCAGTTTCGACTCAGGCTGGCCCATATCGCGGAAGGCTTCAAATGTCTCACCCGGCATCGTATTGACCGTGTCTGGGCCAATTAGCTCGTCGACATACAGCGTCTTCGGATAGCTTGGATTTTTCGTACTCGTGCTAGCCCATAACAGACGTTGTGGCAGGGCACCCTGGGCTTCCAGTGCCTTCCAGCGATCGCCAGCCGTGAGGTTTTTATAGAATGCATAGGCAATCTTTGCGTTGGCAATCGCCACTTTACCGAGCAAACCCTCAATCTTTGTCTTTTGCCCAGGATCCTGTGCAGCCTCAGCCGCCTGGCTTAGTTTCTCGTCAATGAGGGCATCAATCCGGCTGATAAAAAAACTGGCCACGCTGGAGACCTTACTCAGATCACCGCCGTTCGCCGCCAATGTCTCCAACCCAACCAGATACGCATCGGCAACGGCTTCATACGCTTCAACTGCGAAGAGGAGAGTCACATTGATATTGATCCCTTCGCCAATGAGCTGAGCGATGGCGGGAACACCGGCCTTGGTTGCCGGCACCTTAATCATGACGTTGGCCCGGTCAACCATTTTGTGCAGGCGGCGTGCCTCTTCAAGTGTCGCGGCGGTGTCGTGGGCAAGATAGGGGGAGACCTCAAGACTCACATAACCGTCTTTGCTGTCGGTTTTCTGATACACGTCGGACAGCACATCAGCGGCCATCTGAATGTCTTGGATCGCCAACCGTTCATACACGTCCAACGCTGAACCCACACCCTGTTCAACCAGAGCTCGCATAGGCTGGTCATAGTCAGCGCTTCCGGTCAGCGCTTTCTCAAAAATAGCCGGATTTGACGTCATGCCGAGCAATCCGTCACGATCAACCATGGCCTTCAAATCACCAGACGTGATGAGACTTCGACGAATATTATCGTACCAAATACTTTGGCCGAATTTTCGGACGGCAACTAATGGATTTTCCATAGCATTCCTTGTCATTCCCACGTGGAACTCACTCGTTGTAAATGAAACATGAGTTGATCAGTGATACCATAGTACTAATAATACTGCAGTATCGGTTTTATGAACCAGCCCATCTCCTTTTTAGCATAGTTACTTTTGAGTCAGCAAATATAGTTTGGCTATATTCATGCGTCCCAGTCGTCACCTCGCGAGACATTTTGACCCTAGCTCCGATCGGCAATCCTTACGCCAAGGCCTGCTTTGGGCCGGAGCAAGTAATTTATCTGGTCAGTACAAGCAATTTCGAAATAGCGCAAATGAAAGTGCGTGTCTTCCTCCCGTTTGCCGACAAGGATCTGATGAACAATATTCTTCCACTCCCGCCCTTCGTCCCGACCCTGCTTATACGTCTCGCGTTCGACGTCTAAACAGGCGTAGGTCCCGTGTTGAAAACGGCAGAGGCGAGATTTGCGAGCTTGGGATGTAGTCATCGTTTCCCTAGGAAAACTCAATAATCGTTTTGAGCGAATCACGGGCCTGGGCTGCATTGCGGTACGCGTCGTGCAGTTTGTCAAACGGAAAACGATGGGTAATGAATTTCTCCGCCGTGATAACGCCTTCTTGTATGAGTCGCAGAGCCTGACGTGTATCGTTCGGTCCGCACGAGTAGCTGGGAACCAGACGGATCTCGTTAAAATAGAGGTCATTCGGTGAGAGAGTCAACGTATCTCCAGGTTTACTCGCCGTAAACAGGACCACCGTTCCACCTTTTGTCGTGCACCGGATGCCCAACTCCATGGCTTCAATCGAACCCGGTCCGACAATTACAACCTCAGCCATTTCACCCTTGGTGTACTCTTTGAGCGCCTCTTCGACATTGCTATTTTCCGGCAAATCTTCAGGATTAATTGCCAGATCGGCACCAAGTTCAACGGCCTTCTCACACCGATAGGGAACAAAATCCGTCCCAATGATCATTCCGGCTCCAGCATGTTTCGCCAGTGCTACATGCAATTGGCCCATAATACCCAGTCCAATCACGAACACACTTTCCCCAGCCTGAAAGCCGGACCGTCGCAGCGACTTCACCGCACATGCAGTCGGTTCAATCAAAGAGCCATCCGCAAACGACATGTCTTTGGGTAGCAGTAAAGTATCGCCGGCCAAATTATCTTTTGGCACCATAAAATACTCGGCCATGCCACCCGGTATAATCTTCGTCGCTCGCCAGGTCGGGCACTGGACAAACTCGCCGCGCTGACACGCACGGCAGGAAAAACACGGCGCATGGTGATGGACAAACACCCGATCCCCGGGCTGAAAATCATGCACTCCCTCACCCACTTCGACCACCTCACCAGCCGGCTCATGCCCAAACACGAGTGGCGCTTTCTTCTTCATATACCAGTCCATGACATCGCCTGAGCAAATGCCACAGGCGCGAGTCTTTACGAGCGCTTCTCCAGGCCCAACGGACGGGATAGGGTCATCTTCAAAACGGATATCGGTCGAGTCGTATAAGCGAGCAACTTTCATGCTGGACATGTGCCGGGGATCTTCCTTTCTGCTGTATAGACCTGACCATTATGCCAGGAGAGAAATTCACGGCAAGAGCAACTATTGACTCAGGAAAAAGAACTCTAGATGAGATAACGATCTTCTCCTTGCTTCCTGATAAGTGATACTTTAGTATCACGGTATGCGTACAGAACTCGTGACGACACTGAAACGGAAGGCTACCGAAATCATTTCTGCTCTGGATCAGGACCACGAGCCCGTGTTGATTACTCAGTATGGAAAACCGGCCGCCTATCTGGTCGATGTGGAGACGTTTGAACGGCTCCAGCAGCGGCTCTCCATACTAGAAGGCATTGCACGCGGGGAGCGGGCAGTTCAGGACGGAACAACCCTCTCGCACGCCAAGGCCAAGAAACGGCTGGTGCGATGGCTGGACTAATCTGGACTGAACCTGCGCTGAGTGATTTAGAGACGATTGTGGATTATATCGCGCTGGACGATCCAGAGGCTGCCCGGAGACTCGTGCAGCGGGTGTTCCAGCATGTCGAACATCTAGCGGACTCTCCGGATAGTGGGCCCCGACCTCGAGAGCTCCCTCGTTCTCGCCATCGACAGATTGTCGAACCGCCCTGCCGGGTCTTTTATCGCTCTGACGGAAAGCGGGTATACATTCTGCATGTGATGCGTGGGGAACGACGGTTACGTCGTAGCACGCTCAAGGCCAGGGAGCCGGGATTAGGGAACACCTGATGTAACGTCAGTTCGGGATAAAGTCGAGGCTGGAGATGTTGCGATACTATCCCTCACCAGTCAGCGCGGTTTCATCTGCAAAGTCCCACACTCGGAGTTTTGCGGGCTCAATCCGAATAAGCGCCAGATCAACCTGACCGACCGCAGCAAAATACACCTCGCCCTGTTTCGGACCGAGATAGCGCACTGCGATACGCCGCATTGTTTCCAGTGCATCGTTTTGGACGATCTTGGCCGTCCCGCGCACTTCGATACCGCGATAGGGCGCAACGTCTTCGGCGACGCTGATACTGACTGTGGCGTCACGGTGAATGTGGCGGACCTTTACATCGTCGGCCACGACAGCAACCGTAAAGCCACCGTCCTTCCACTCGTGCCAAACCGGAGAAAGCAGAATAGTACCATCTTTGAAATGCGTGGCCAGGGTCGCGCACTTAGGTTGATCTAAAAGATCACCAAGGTCTTCCGGGCGTAATTTTTTTCGCATGACTCGTCCTCACCGCATATAATCTACGGATAGACACACGGTCGCGTAGCCCATGTATACACTACGCTTTCGTACGTCAGCGTTCCGGACTCGGAGGCTAAGGCAGACGTTTCAATCTTGCTGACAACGGCAGCAGGTATCTCACTCAGGTTCACCAGCCGCCCGGCAACAAAGATATCAACAACAAGATCAGGCCCGCTTTCCGTTTCCATGACCCTAGTCGTCCGAGAAGCCACAGACCTTGGCACCTCGGACTGAAGCGGGCTTCTCTGTACAGCGTGTATACCAGGCGACGACATTGGGAAAATCTGCGTCGAGCTTGAGATCCTCGCGCGCCCCGTAGCCCCAGTCCAGACCGCCGACCCAAGGGAAGGTACAGATATCGGCAATTGTGTATTCGTCGTCCATTAAATAGTCCCGGCCTTCCAGCCGCTTTTCCAGGACTCCAAGCAATCTGCGCGCTTCGTTCGTATAGCGTTCGGTGGGGTACGGAATTTTTTCTTTGGCAAATTTATAGAAGTGGCCAAACTGTCCAAACATCGGGCCGACACCGGCCATCTGGAAAAATGGCCATTGCAGACATTCGCTCCGCTTACGCGGGTCAGACGGCAGGAGTTTGCCGGTCTTCTCAGTCGGGTGGAGCAGGATAGCGCCAGACTCGAAGATCGCTAACGGCTCGCCATGCGGGCCATCTGAGTCAACGATGGCTGGGATTTTTGAGTTCGGGCAGACTGCGATAAATTGCTCAGAGAACTGTTCGTTCTCTAGGATTTTCACCTTATGCGCTTCATACGACAGTTCTAATGCCTCCAGTGCGATACTTGCTTTTGGGCCGTTTGGTGTGGTCAGAGAATAGAGCTGAATACGGTCAGGATGTTCAATTGGCAAAGTCTTGTCACTCATGAGACTTCCTAAGTCATGGCCAGGGGTATCATTCATGGGTGCTGAATCAAGGGAGGTTCGGGATTCTGGAGACAGGCTGACATTCTCTCGTCCGTATCTTTCTTACTCTGCACAACTCAATAATTTTCTTAATGGCTTTCTATACTTACCGCTACAGCTGCAAGGAGGCTAGAGCGCAACTTATTGTCAGCCCCGTCTACTATTACGGCGCGACCTCAGAGCCAGATGCTAAAGAAGCATCTTTTTACCCTACGTACGCTCCTGTGCGCCGCCTGGATAGCAGCCAGCTGACCCACGGCCTTGGCCTATGCCCAAGAGTCCACGGCCGATTTCATGCAGCTGTGCCTTCAGGAACTGATGGCCGCTGACGTCCAGGCCGTAAACGTTGTGAGAACCCATACGCATCTGGCAGGGGAATGGATGCTCGGCTACCGCAACCCCACGGGTGAGTAAGGCCACGATGCGACGCTTTGATGACATTTCCATTAAACATAAAACATGAGCTCAGGACGCTTCTTCTGCTCACGACCATCGCCAAGCTGCTGCTCGCAACAGCAGCACTTGTGGCAAACGATATCATCACTTTCCGGCATGCCCTCGTCATAGAGACCACCACGCTCGCAGATGTCACCGGAACAAAC
>CAZBUD010000045.1:24636-36411 GCA_964495015.1 uncultured Enterobacteriaceae bacterium
CGGAACAAACGAAGACGTCTCGCCTACATATTGGGTCTATTCGGTTATGGACGCTCACACCTTCCACAACGCTTATCTGGAGCTCTCTCGGCCGATCATTCTCCACGGCGACGTGATCGGCACCGTGTTCATCCATTCTGATTTACGAGAACTGCAGACACATCTCCAGCGGGCTGCCTGGATGGTCATCGCTATCTTGTTGAGCTTGTCCATCCTGGCCTATCTGTTGTCATCACTCGTCCAGCGTGTAATTTCACAACCAATTCTTGCGTTTAGCCCACACAATGGAAAATATTTCACATGAGAAAAACTACTCGATCCGAGTTGAAAAGACGAGGAATGACGAGCTAGGAACTATCATTGACGGGTTTAACGGGATATTGGCGCAGATTCAGATACGTGATGAACGACTCGAGCAGCACAGCCAACAACTTGAAGTCCAGATCGCTACGCGAACGGCTGAACTCTCGCAAACGACCAAAACCTTGAGGTTGCGGTCCTCAATCTTCAAAAAGCCAACGAGGCAGCTGAGACGGCTAACCTGGCCAAGAGCACCGTCTTAGCCAATATGTCCCACGAACTGCGTACCCCCCTTCACTGTATCCTCAGCTTCGCCGACTTCGGCCTCCAGATAAGCTCCTCGGCTACTTTAGGCATATCGACGCCAGTGGTCGCATCCTCCTTGCCTTGCTCTATGACCTGCTCGATCTGGCCAAACTGGAGTCCGGCAAGATGGTTTTTGACTTTCAGCCCACCGACCTCAACCCCTAGCTTGCCGCGATCGCCGACGAGTTTCACTCCCTGCTCTTTGAGCGCCAGCTCCGGGTGGAATGCCACACCTCACCCGAGCGACCAGAGATCCGTTTCGATCCCCCCAAAATACTCCAAGTCCTGCGCAATCTGGTGGACAACGCCATCAAGTTCTCGCCGCCCCATGGGCTCATTGAGCTAGCGGTAGAGCAGCGTGCGCAGAGCGTGGTCGTGACGGTCAGCGATCAGGGCGTGGGGATTCCGGCGGGGGAAGGGCGATCTTCGACAAGTTCATTCAATCCAGCAAGACCAAGACCGGCGCGGGCGGGACGGGCTTAGGGTTATCGATCTGCCGTGAGATTGTAGTCGCCCACCAAGGGCGGACTTGGCCGAGAACCGGCCTGAGGGAGGAGGTGTTTTCTGTGTCGAACTCCCTTACCACCACCGCCGCGCTACAGACAGACCCCGACGAGCCTCCCCGCAGCAAGAGGCCGCCTGACTCCTTATCCGCAATGCCAACGGCGTATATGGGGGCTATTTTCTCTTGCGTGCGTCCCCATTTTCTATTCAGCTCGACAACTTCATTTCCTTGGCAAAATGTTCCATGAGTTTCATGAGCTCAGAAAACTCATCCGTCCAGGCGCGGAACGACAGATAGACATGATGCACCCCCAAGTCTGCGTAACGTGGGATATCTTGAATCAATTGATCCACACTCGGCGCACCAAGCGGCAGCATACAAATCTGCAAGTCGTCAGGGTTCCGACCTTCTTGGGCCGTTAACTCACGCAGCGTTTCCAAAGGTTCTTTAATGTCATCGGGCCTCTTCCCCATGGCAATCCAGCCATCGCCCCGACGCGCTGTCCGTCGCAAGGCGCCTTTGGTCATCCCGCCTACGAGAATAGGAGGATGCGGCTTCTGAACTGGCTTGGGAATAAACTTAATATCGGCGAACTGAAAATGCTTACCCGCGTACCCCGGCGTTTCCTGTGTCCAGACTGCCTTGAAGATATCCATGGTCTCATTCGTACGAGCCCCACGCTCTTTGATCGACGTGCCTAAGGCGGTGAATTCTTGCTCCAACCAGCCAGCCCCGACCCCAACAACCGTCCGACCGCCAGACAGGACATCGATCGTGGCAAGCGCCTTCGCTGTGGCCAATGGATGTCGGTAGGGCAAAATTAAGACCGCTGTGCCGAGTTTGACCTTAGTCGTTTTATACGCCAGCGCCGCAAGAACGGTCAGCGGATCGAGGAAGGGGTCTTCCGGATTAAACGCATAACCGCCTTCAATCTTGGATGGAAAAATGACGTGGTCTGCTACCCACAACGTACTATACCCAAGTTCCTCTGCCGTGGTGGCCGCAGTCAAAACACGATTCGCCGGATCTTCATGCGCAAACGCGCTGAAGTGAGGCAAGATAATTCCGTAGTCCATATTGGTCCTTTCTATCGAGCAGCGAATCAGAGCAAATGTAAAGTCGGGCTTGCCACCTGTGGACAGATATATACAAGCAGTCCCCAGGACTTCCTTGATATATCTCTGTCGCCCGGCAAAGTCGATTTATGTCCTGAGAGAGCACTTAGTACAACCCTGACGGAAAGTAACAGCCGTATGGTTCTTGATAGGCCCCCATGGTCATGAGAGAGCCCGGCTTTGCCACGCGGAAGCCCTCGCTCAGACACCACCGGAATAAGGCCGCCCGGCGCGTAGGAAGTAAGAAAGAGAGGGGTCTCCCGCTGACTTCACCTATGCCAAGGAGCAACGCTTGCATGTCTGCATCTGTCTCTGCAACCCCGTGTGCTAGTATCCATTCCTCGCTTTTGGCAGTGTAGGAATATGTATACGCAACAATCCGACCGTCACGTTTAACGCCGAAGCAAGCAGAATATTTGACTGCATCTTGCATTTCACCCGTACGGTGAAAGCCGGAGACTTGCTGACACTGCCTTGCACAGGCCTCCAAGTCTTCGCTCCTGAGCGCGCGGATTTCAACATCAGTTCGAGATTTGCTTTTTGGTTTGCCTTTCAGCATCCCCAGTGGCTCCTTGATGTCAAATCCCAGCGAGGCATACAGCGACATAGCCAGCGTGTTGTAGGCGTCCTGAGTGAGCCGAATACCTGCGGCATCCTTGCCACGTTCAATCACGGCATGCATCAAGCGCCGGCCAATGCCACGTTCCTGCGCCGATGGATCAACCGCAATAGGACCCAGCCCACGAATAGCGTCACGCTCATCAAGAAAATTGACGCCAATGACACGCCCGTCCTTTTCAGCCACAACACAAAAAACCGCCGTATGACGAATAAAGAAGCGGGCCAGCGCAGTCGAAGCCCTGACAGAGCTATATTCCAGAGGGAAGCGGTGGTATTCGGCAATACCTTTAAACGCTTCGTACAGAATGCGCCCACAGGTCTCGCCATCGTCGGGAACAGCAGGCCGGATGCGTACATCCATGAGAGACCTCCTTAGTTGCAGCCCCTCTGTGTACTCTGTCTGTTTTGCTTTCGCAATGAAGCCAAAGAGAGCGGCAATGCATGCATTGGCCGGGCGACCGGCCGATCGCCCCTACTTTATGATCAAGATCTCTCCTGCTCCATATAGGTCTTGGCAGCAGAGTAGGAAGACACGCTATAGGGAACAAGGAAAGTAAGAGCGATCTTGAAAAACAATTCCGGCGAAAAGTGGAGACCCAGAAGTAAATCGTATTGATTAATGAGCGTGAGTATCGGCCCCACGATCCCGGCGACTTTGAGGGCTCGCATGACAGTCTCACGTCGAAACCAATGGTATAGGAACCGGCTTCCTCGACTCGGCTGTTTGTCCGTTTCCATAAAATATTTCCCCTCCCACCTAGCCCTGTTCAGCGCAGTCTATGGGTGAACGGCGGGCGCTACAACTCAGTTCAACTCAATTATTGACTGGTTTGGTTTTCCGACCCATAGACGGAGGCCTGAGGCTGGAAAGAAGCCCACGCAAACCAATAGGCGATAACAGCCGGCAGAATTTCTCCGGATTCTTCATCCACAATCCGAGCACTTTTTGCCTCCACGTCATAGCTAACCCGAACGGCTCTCTCTCCTAATGTGATCATCAAGTGGCGTCCCACGCTTCTTCAGTGCTGCGAGAGAATAGGCCTTGTGCTGGCCGCCGAGGGAGACGCCGATGATACGCTCTTTCGGTGGGTGACGATCATCCTGATTTGCAATTGGGAACATCGGGGAAGGGTGGCGTGCATAGGCCTCACATGGGGAGTAGTCATAATTGCGATTATGGCCGGTTTGCGTTGAAAGCACCAAAGTCTCAGGATGCCGCGTCTGCCACTGCTTCCACGTAGTTAAGACTGGGGGAACGGCGGCGCGTTTTCCAATCGCTGATATATCTGGACCTGGGATGGTTTACCCTTAATCTAAACGTGGGCCACAGGAGGTACTGCTATCGATGGCAAACCCATACACCCTAAAGATCTTCGTTCCGGACGGCGACCCGGAAGGGGTGAAGATCATCGACCGCATGAACTGGACGGGACTGGGCACCTCCTTTCCCCGCGACAAGCCGCCGCAGCAAATTCATTGATCGTGGCATTGAACTACGCCATGTCAACGAGGAATTACAATCGCAGACCACTGAAAATTTGATCGCTGTCAGAAAAATAAAAATATTCAAGCTTGGTGACCGGGCGACAAATTTTTTTAACACCGCCGCCAGTGGGGTCAGTCAAATAAATTTCCTCGTGCGTCGGACCATGGCGCTACGTCTGGCCGCGAAAGTCAGTATTCATAACGGCCGTCTTGGTAAGTTGGAGACCTAGGCAGAAGAGCACGAGAAGCTCAATACCGTACAGTATGGGCAATTGGATGACGAGTGGGCCTCACACCGCCTTTTCATACACCCGGTACGTCTTATAGACGAGCGCGCCCATCTGTTCGAGCCCGCGTCGCATGTCCCAGTTGTCTTCGAGAATCCAAGAACACTCTACCACCGGGTAGCCGTTCGCTTTTACGACCTCCCACAGCTTGACATAGAGCATGGCCTCAATGCCCCGACGGCGAAAGCCCGGATTGACACCAAGCAACGGAATACGGGCCATATTGATGGTGCGTCGATACCATAAGAGTTTCAGCAAACCAAACGGAAACAAGCGTCCATCGATGTGACGCAAGGCCTGGTTATAATCGGGAATCGCGAGCGCAAAACCTACTGGCTCGTTTTGGTGTTCCGCAATGAGACACAGCTTCGGCTCAACGACGAGGCGAAGTTGACTCGCAAACAGATCCACCTCAGCTTCGCTCATCGGCACGAAACCCCAGTTTTTCTCCCAGGTACGGTGATAAATCCCATGCAGGACTCGGATCTCTTCATCGAACCGTTTTTTACTGATTGGTCGAAGTCGAACATTCTGGCGCTGCTGCAGCCGCTTAATACCGCGGACGAGTCGTTCCGGTGGGGGTTTGCCGCGCACGTCGATAATGTATGCGAACAAATCTTTGGCCTTTCCATAACCGGCCATTTCGATCTGTAGACCATAGTACGGCAGATGGTGTGGCATCATGATTTTGGGCGCATCGTGAAAACCATCAACCAGCAGCCCACATTCCTCGTTGGTCGAGAAATTCATAGGGCCACGTATGCGTTGCATTCCGCGCTCGGCTACCCAGCGTTCAGCAGTCGTCAAGAGCGCAGTGGTAATGTCTTGATTCTTGATGCTCTCAAAAAACCCAAAAAACCCGACTGGCTCAGCATGAAATTGTACGTGCCAATGGTTGACAATAGCAGCAATACGCCCCACAACTTCCCCGTCCAGGCGGGCCAGGAAATATTCCACATCGGCATGTTGATGGAACGGATGTTTTTTAGGCGAGAGGAGGTTTTTGAGATCAAAAAGAAGCGGCGGAATCCAGGCTGGATCCTGGCTGTATAAGCGCCACGGGAGTCGAATGAAAGATTGAAGGTCCTGCCGGCCTGCGACACGATCTATACGTACGGCATCCCGCATGCTCGACCTTCCCCGCTAGCGGAGGCAGGCTAGCGAGAACTAAACGGCGACCTTCTCCGCCGGCTCCACCTGAAGGTGAGGCCGAATGCGGGCAAAGACGTCTAAGACAAAATCAATTTGTTCATCGGTATGCGTTGCCATCATCGAGATCCGGACGCGGCACGAATTTTCCGGCACTGCGGGCGGAATGACTGGATTAGTAAAGATGCCTGAGTCAAACAGCTCTTTCCAGATCATGCCCATCAGCCACATATCCCCAACAATAATAGGAATCACCGGAGTATCACTCTCCCCAAGGTCGTAGCCCAGGCTCCGGAGTCCGTCTTGCATGCGGTGGGTGTTCCGCCATAGTGCTTCACGACGTTCGGGCTCTTCCTCAATAATTTGCAGGGCAGTCAAAACCGTAGCCACTGACGCGGGCGGCATGCTGGCACTAAAAATCAGGGAACGAGCATGGTGTTTCAGATAGTGGATAACCGGCTCCGGCCCCGCCACAACCCCGCCAATGGCGGCCAGCGATTTGGAGAATGAGGACATAATTAGACTAACCTTGTCCTCCAGGAGAAAATGCTGCGCCGTACCACCACCATTTTCTCCTAAGACGCCCAACGCATGCGCGTCGTCGACCATAATCTCAGCGTCGTATTGCTCGGCCAGCGCGACTAAACCAGGCAGGGGCGCAATATCGCCTTCCATCGAGAAAATGCCATCTGTGACAATCAACTTCCCCGCCTTTCGGGGTGTTTTCTCAAGCTGTTGTTCAAGTGTAATCAGATCGCTGTGTGGGTAGCGGAGTACAGTCCCATGGGCGAGCTGAGAGCCGTCCACCGCGCTAGCATGATCAAGCTTATCAAGATAGAGATAATCGCTTTTCCCGATCAAAGTCGCCAGTATGCCTAAATTTGTCTGATAGCCCGTGCTAAAGACCAGCGAGGCTTCTTTGTTCAGAAAGCAGGCCAGACGCTCTTCGAGTTGGTCGTGAAGATCCAGCGTCCCATTCAGGAAACGACTACCGGTACAGCCACTGCCGTAGCGTTTGAGTGCAGCCTCCGCAGCAGCCAACACCTTTGGATGGTGAGTTAAACCAAGGTAATTGTTTGAGCCCATCATGACCTTGGGCTCGCCGCGGACCATCACTTCTGTCCCTTGCGATGATTCTATTGGCGTAAAAAATGGGTAATACCCGGTAGCCTGAGCCTCTCGAGCGCGAGTAAAACGAGCACATTTCTCGAAAAGGTTCATCCCGTCCCCCTCTCTCCGTGGCATGCCAGATTGTCAGTTTTAGCGACGTGATGTGGTCCCGGTTTCATCTCACCCCTCCAGCCCACACGACCTTCCACTCTATAACCATGCCTTGCGTTTATACCACGCTGCCGTTTCAGCAAGTCCTGTCGAAAGCGGAATCTTGGCCTCAAATCCCAGCCCTTGCTTGGCCAGTACCGTTTCGCACAACCAGCCGGGAGCGAGCAGCTCCTTGACTTTTTCCCGATTGAATATGGTCGCCTGTCCTATCATTACCGCCCAAACTTCACTGCCTGCTGCAGCGATCTGCATCAATAGCTGTGGGATACGTACCAGGCGGACTGAGCGCCCAACTGCTCTGCCAATACACGCGGCGATCTCACTCCAGGCATAGGATTGTGATTCGGCTACGTGATAGAGACCACGTGCGTCGGGCATTGTTGCTCCACGGATCAACGCCTCGACTAAATCCGAAACATGGATGAGCTGGACAACGCGATCCGGTCCCGTTGGCGTAGGCAAAATGCCCCGAGTCGCCATACGAAAGAGCAAGAAGAAATCACGTTCTCGTGGTCCGTACACGACTGGTGCACGCAAGGCAACAACGTCGAATGCGTCAGACGCAGCAAGACAGGCTTGTTCACCCATGAGCTTACTCCGTCCATACGTGGTAATTGGTCGTGGCGCGTCGTCTGGTCCGACGGGTTGTCCATCCAACACTGGCCCGGCTGCCGCAAGCGAACTCAGATACACGAGCCGGCGAGGACGTGGTTTAGCAGAACGCATTGCATCAACAAGCGCTTGAGTACCGACGGCGTTGACAGACAAATATTCTTTCTGTGTGGACGCCTTTGTTATGGCCGCGATATGGGTGACAACATCAACTCCGGATACCGCACGGGCCAGACTGTCCGCATCTTCTAATGAGCCTGTCATGAGCTCGAGGTTATGTACGGGGAGCCGAGACGTGTCGCTCGTGCCACGCACGAGCACACGCGGCCGAACGCCTTGTGCAACAAGTGCGTCGATGAAGTGCGAGCCGATGAATCCAGTTCCTCCAGTCACAAGGACGCAAGAGTCTGCCTTCACCACCGACACACGCGGTATTGTCCCCAAGGTGCTCACAGAAGCCATTGAATCACGATGAAATCGCACGGTAGATAACAGATTTCCTCAATTTAACCAAGGGGTATACACACTTCACAATCGTTTTAGTAGTAATAACGGCGTTATTCAAATAACGGACTTCTTCGGCTTGCCAGGAGGCTCTCTTGACAAGGCGGCCTGGGACGCTCTTATAGAGACCAGCCTTGTCAAGAGCCAGTGTAGGCCGAAGCTGGGCGAGACTGGGCAGGATTAAGAAAGATTAGGAAAAAGAGTGCAGCCAAAAAATTCAACCCTCCCCTCTCTTGAGAGCCTGGAGAACCTGCTCGCAGCAACGCCGGACGAGCGGGTGGCACAACGGCTACGCAAACAATTCGCCAACGCGTTTCAGCCACATCCTGGCACCTACTGGCTTGATCTTTTACTGTCAACTGTAGTGGGCTGGACGGCTTTTTATTTGAGTCTTCACTCGCCGTTCGGTTCCCTGGCTTACTTCGCAGCAACCATCATCGCTCTGATCGCCCTCCTCCGTGCGACTTTGTTTATCCATGAAATTGCACATTGTAAGCGAGGCAGTCTGCCAGGTTTCGAAATCGCCTGGCATCTCTTTGTCGGCTTGCCGTTCATGCTACCGAGTCTAGTGTATGTTGGATCGCACGGCGATCACCATCGGCCTAATGTTTTTGGTACAGCAAACGACCCTGAGTATGCGTCCCTTGCCCACGGAAACATCCTTGGCTTGGGCCGGTTTGTCCTCGGGGTGCTGTTCGTTCCAGCCTTACTCGTACTTCGCTGGGGTATCCTGGGACCTCTTTCGCACAGCATTCCTCCGCTGCGCAAGCTGGTTGTTCGACGCGCTTCGACCCTGGTCATTAATCCAGCCTATTCTCGTCCTGTGCCAAAGAAACAGCACAGGGCGCGCTGGATTATTCAAGAATGGGCGGCCGCCCTCGTCGTCTGGCTGGTGTGTGTGAGTTGGCTCATGGGTCAACTTCCCATGGCCTGGATTCTGAAATGGTATACCGTTACTACTGGAATGCTGGTGCTGAATCAAGTCCGCACCCTGGCCGCTCATCGATATAGAAATAGCGGCCGGCAATTGAGTCTGACAGAACAGCTGCTTGATTCTATCAATCTGAGCGGATGGCCAGTCCTGACCGTTCTGGCTGCGCCAGTGGGCTTACGCTATCACGCGCTCCATCACCTCCTGCCAAACGTCCCCTACCATAGCCTGGGGAGGCTGCATCGTCAGTTGCAGAACGCTTTGCCCGTGGACTCTTCCTATAATCAAGCTGGCGAACGCGGCATTCTTTCGGCGATCCAAGACTTAGTGAGACGGATGCGCCAGCATCGGACACGTACATCAGTTACCGAAGAGCACGTAGCCGAAGAAGCTTGAACAACACCGGCCAGCCCCAGATCAATGGATAGCGGCGCTGCCGCTCAGACAACTCGACCCACACCCCAGTATGCCGTCCCAGCTTCCACAGGACATAGGGCAGCCAGTCACCAAAGGTCAGCGCCGTCTTTAGGAGCCGCAAAGCATACAGTACTTTTGCCAAGGAGCGACGCACGGTCCAGCCGCAACGTCTCGTCCAACGTTGAAGCAGCGGCATAGACAGCGTCCACTGCCCACCTTGCTCTTGGAGGTCAAACACCCGTTGCTGCTCAAGTCGTTGGAGTCCGAACCGTGTTATTTGATCATATCGCTCGGGGCTTGCGTTGTATAAGGCACGAATGGTTTCGGGCCGTTCGGTACGAAACTCTGTCCGGTAAGTTTCTTGGAATCCGGTGTGCCACAGGTCGGCAGAGGGAATAGGCAGATTACCGTCCGGAGAAGCGAAAAAGAGAACCGCCCGTCTTATGAACGTCAGCGCGGCTTGTCCTGTTGCTTGCGCCACTCTTTCTTGTATGACGCCGTCGCGTGCATACACAAGCCGTGCGGGCTGGCAAAACCGCGCCCATATACTAGCGGGGACGGTATGTGGAGTAGTCGCCTGCTCAAAATCCTTAGTCGAGATGACGGCATACTTCGCGCGCAGCGTCTGTGGTCCATGTGCTATCTCAAGGTAGAACACGTTTGGTGGTAGGAATGCATTCAGCCATCTCAGTATGGGCTTTTCATAGGCCGCCCGATATGAGCGGACCAGGACATAAAAATCCAACACGGCGTCGGTCATCTGCTGAGTACGCTGGCAGGAGCCGTAAAAAAGCACACCATCCACAGCCTTACCGTGGCGGCGCTGAATTTCGGCGGCGATAATGTCAGCTTCTTGTGGAGCAGGCTGGGTCAACTCTGTCAAAAAGAGCTTGGTTAGTAACATGTTAGGTGACGCACGGGGGGATGTTGTAGGTTCGTCCATAACACTCATGCTCGCACAAAACGGAGTCTATGGTCGGCCTCAAGGCGGAGTATCCGTCCCGGCTCCGGGTCGAACAGTTCACCATCAATCGTGAAACCACAGTCCATATGTAAGGTCACACGTTCAGCATTTCGGCTGCAATAGCCGCTCGCGCTAACGGACGGCAGAGGTGGGAGCCCGCGCAATATTTTTAGCGCAGCAGGGAGACTCCGCTTCGCTCCTGCCGCGATAGAGGTAAATCGGACGGCAGCATCTTCTCTCCCCCAAAACGGGCGAATGCCGAGAAACAGACGCGCAAGCGTTGTGGCCATCAGCAGTTGGAGCCCTTTCCGTTCGAGGTGTTCCAGCGGAATACGCTCACCATGATTATCGTGCTCACCATGCTCAGCATGCAGGCGTATCCCAATCTCGTCAGGTCTCAGGAGTCCGGTTTGTGCACCACAAACGATCCGCAGCAACGTCCCACCCAAAAAGAGTCCCGCCCCAAACAGCCCTTGCAAGCGCTGCTGGGGATACAGCTGATGCTTAAAAGCTATAGCTCGTTGGATGATACCTGCACCAAAGAACATGCCATATTGAGGACGCTGGTGCGGCCCACAGTCAATGCGCAACACAGGCCGTTCGACCATCCGTTCTGTTAGCATATTCGTTTGCATGCTGCTGATGAGCGCGGCAAGGCCGGCAGCCGGCCTGCCACGACCGCCGATATCATGCGCACTCATGTTTGTTCGCCCGCCGCACAGAGGGGCAATAGAGGGAAGTCTCTCGAAGATATTGCTGCTTAAAACTTCGGTCAGTACATGCTGTAGCGTCCCGTCCCCACCATTCACAGCTAACAGCGTGACTTCTTGACGAGCCAAGCGGGCTAACGCCTCGGGCACATCCTCGCTACCAGCTGTCTCGATATGCACCACATCAGGAGCAGCCTTAAGGACGCGCCCAAGCGCGCGAAGGTGGCCTTTCTTAAGACCAGCCCGGCAATTGCTTAAAAGGCCCAGTCGCACGAAATCCCTGAAAAAGCGAGACCGTTGCATCCGGTCGCGGTAAGGCTAAGGGGTTGAGAAACGAGACTTTTGTGATGCCAGTTCCTGTCAGCGTAATGGGTGCACTCGCTTGGTCCAGCTGAAAGACGATTTCAAAAGGTGACAGGAGCCACACCCGACGTGGTTTCAGCTTGAGAGAGACCAGAAAGCGAAAGGGTTGCGGGATATCAGCCAGAGGATCATACAGCAGGAGCACTCGGTCGAGCTGAACCCGGCCTTTTATATGTGGATGGGAAGGGCCACAATCAAAAGAGAGCTGCTGGGGGACGTGGTAGG
>CAZBUD010000046.1:0-24569 GCA_964495015.1 uncultured Enterobacteriaceae bacterium
GACCACACACGAAAACGGGAGACTGCAATACAACCGAAAGTTCTAGCTTCTACAAAACCTCTCAAACACCCTGGCATCAATCTTCTTCTTTTTTCCTTCAAAGAAATTTCGCTTGGTCCATTTAGCCAGAAAGCAGAGCTCGACAAAGGGCAGATACGGCTGAAAGTCAGGAGCACCTTGTGAGGCGAGGTGTTCGTAAAAGAGCGGTTGGAATTCTCCGAGCCAGCGTACACAGGCTTTGATTGTCCCCATGCCGATGAGCTGATCGTCAGCTATGCCTTCCACATCGACGGCGTAGAGTTTGCCGCCTTCTTGGCTGGCGACAAAATTCTTAAGCACCGGGTCGATGTAATCAAAACCAAGCCAGACCTGTTGCGGGATGAGGGGTTCGACGGCTAGACAAAGCCGCTCGTAGAGTGAGTTGGACAGGATGCGCACTTGATTCAAGAAACGGAGATCTTGCGCAAGGCGAGCGGGGAATAGTGTGTCGGCCGTATTCACCAGTTCGGTACGTTTTATATAGATTGTAGCATAAAAGTCTGCCACCTGACGGACGACCTGTTCCGTAACAACCTGGGGACGATCACCGGCTATGAAGTCCACCCAGATCTCGTGTTCGTAACGAGTGACAAGACGCGGGAAGATATCGTCAGCGTGGAAGACTTCGAGATTATGTTCTATATCAGCAGCAATAGCCGAATCGGCCAGCCGTACCCGCTTGAAGCGCTGTTCGTTTATGGTTACAAAATGCAGGCTTTTTGCTTTTCGTAACCGCAGACCAAAAAGACTTGGGAAACGCGCTTGGATACGGCTGAGCCAAAAGGGCCTGGAGGGGTTCTTCTCTACCATCAGCTCCTCTTGTCACAGTCTCAGAGACGCGTTTTGTATATCCACACCAGACGGCAAAAAGCAAGACACGAGTACTCCGGACTATGACAACCACCGATCCGCCCAAAGTAACTGTCTTTATCCCGGTCTATAACCGAGAGCATTATATAGGCGAGGCGATTGAGAGCATCCTGGCTCAGAACTTTCCCGATTTTGAACTCCTGCTGGTTGACGATGGCTCAACCGACCGCAGCGTTGAAATCATGCGTTCGTACGGCGACGCACGCATTCGGGTGGTTTGTAATGAACACAATCTCGGCATCCCACAAACACGCAATCGCGGCTTAGAACTGGCCCGAGGCCCGTACATCGCCTTGCTCGATAGTGACGATCAAGCCTGCCCAGGCCGGCTGATCAAGCAAGTGACTTTTTTGGATCAACATCCGGACTATGTCCAAGTCGGCGGCCGGATAAAATTTATGGACAAGCACGGGCAGCCTCTGAAAAAGAAAAAACGCCAGCCTAGCACGTTCGAGGATATCCAGGCTCAGCTCTTATTTCGTTGTTGCTTGACCAATGTAACCGTCATGGCCCGGACCGCTATTCTGCAGGAGTATAGATATCGTGAGAGCTTTCTGCGCTGCCAGGATTATGACATGCATGTGCGTCTCGCCAGGCACTATAAAATGGCCAATTTCTCCGAGGCGCTGACCCGTGTTCGCATTCACCCGGCTCAAATCACAGCCCAGACCCCAGAACTCGGTGATACCAAAAAAAGAGAAATTGTGAGTGGCCAGCTTGCGGACTTAGGAGTGGCGTTTCGCCAAGAAGACCTCATCCCCCACCTCACGCTGTCTCGAATGCGCAAATTCCGCTTTACTCCGGATCATGCCTATCTGGACTGGGCGGATGCCTGGTTGCAGAGCCTGATAGCAGCAAACCGGAAAACTCAGCGCTATTCGGCGTCGGTCTTTCAGCGCACAGTGAGTGCAAAGTGGGCCAAAGCCTGTCAGGCCGCAGCAAACGGAATGGGCGGAACGGGCGGGATGGGATGGACCGCATGGCAAAGATTTCTGCGGTCACCATTACGGAAAGGGATTGCCTCCCTTATTCTCCGAGAACTCCGGGTACTCTCTCGTCGCTAAAGAATTATGGGGAAAGAGACAAACGAGAACACGCCATCTTTTTTGAGGAATTGCCGTGAACACGAGCCACTCACAGAGGCCGCGCCTGCAAGTCGAAGTGGGGTGAGGCACTTGGGACAATGGAGTTGCAAAACGTAGCCACCCACCGGAGCAAGGGGCGAACGATTACGGCTGAGCCCCTTTTGCTATGGTTCGCCGATTGGCGATACGGCCTCATCTGGTGGCACAGCCTCGTAAGAGCTGAGCGTAGCCTGCTGGGCCGCAAAATGGGCGCGTACTTCTGCAAGATCTTCCGGAGTATCGATCTCGGCCCACCACAATCCTTCGATTGAGACCACCTCGACCCGAGAAGAGTCAGCCAGCGTATCAATAATCGACAAATACCAGCGCTGCAGGGAGGCAGGCTCACGCATGGCCGTCTCAAGAGCGGCACAGAACGCCTCCGCCCCGCCGGCACGGAAACGCATAATGCCGATGGACTCTCCATTCACCTGCGAAGGAGGAAGTCTTTTCCCCACTGCAGTCAGGCTTTGTCCATCTCGCACAGAGACCTTCATGTCATCCTCGTCATATTCAGCTTTCCGATCAATAGCGAGCACAATGGGTGCCGAGGGAGCTATAAGCAAACGCTGCAAGACGGCAGGTTCAAACACGGTGTCGCCGTTCACCAGGAGAAAGTCCTCATGCATTTCCGGGATAGCCGTCCAACACGTTGCCAGGTTGTTTGAAACGGCGAAGAAGGGGTTATAGCGGGTTGTTATGTCTATTCCATGTACCGGGCACGTTGCCAGAAAAGACTCAACCTTTTCCGCCCCAAATCCGACTATGATCGTGGCATGTTCAATGCCGCACTCAGCCAGCGCATGGAGTTGGATCTCTAGGGCAGGTTTGTCCGCGTCGACCGACAACAGGCATTTAGGCGTAGTTTCGGTCAAAGGCAGTAACCGTTTGCCCTGGCCTGCACTTAAAATAATGGCTTTCATATGCTTTTGCTTGAAAGATCAGGGACTGTATTCAATTTATCCTGCCCGGTATAAGAGAAAACACGCAATGAATCAAGCAGGATGGGTAGAATAAGCAGAATGAGACCATGCAGGGTCAGGACCGGCCGGCGATAGGCTTCCGGCAATGCAAGCTTCCCCCCCTCTTTTTCGGCGCCGGCTGGGAAAAACACTCAGTTTCTATCTTGCCACAGAATTCATCACCCCAACATTGTTCTCTTTGTTCGGGTTGACCATGCTGGTGTTGACCAAGGATTTACTGGGATTCTCAGACTTGGTTATTAATCGCGGACTCGGGCTTGCCGCAGTTGGCTGGATTGCCTTTTATGAGATTGTTCCGCTTCTCTCGCAGACGCTGCCCTTCGCCGTGCTGGTTGGGACGTTGGTTGGACTCGGTCGTCTCAGGGCAGACCGCGAACTACTAGCGATTGAAGCTGCAGGCATGGCGCGCCAACGCTGTGTTCTGCCGGTGCTCGGTTTTGCCCTCATCATGTCCGCCATAGGTCTCAGCTTTTCTCTGTATTCCGCTCCTGCTGCAGTCCGCACGCTGGATGTCACTTTGCGAGACATGATCCAGGCGAATCCGGGCATCGCGCTGCGCCCCGGGACAGTACATCAGTTTGGCGGATCGCTTATGGTTGCGCGGGAAATTTCTGCTCGTGGGGACAGACTACGCGGCGTTCTCTTATGGGTTTCAGATACTGCCCAAGAATACTTTGCCGGACAAACCCTGTTTGCGGAACGCGGGACCTTACAGCCACTTACCACGGGCGCTGCTCGTCTCGTTCTGTATGACGGTGTTATTCTCCTTTCACCCCAAGAGGGCGGAGGTGAGACTCAATTCCAAACCTTTGAAACCATCCTCCGGGAATCGCAACAAAGTCTGGTCCGTAGTCCTCGGTCACTTGCCGGCCTTCCCCTGCCCGACTTAGTGACAAGGGTGCAAGAAGCGCCTCAAACGCCTTTTGATGCCACACAAGCCCGTCGCGCCCAGACAGAGCTACATCGGCGTTTTGCGGGCCCGCTCGCAAGCGTCGTCTTTAGCCTCTTGGCGGTGCCCCTGGCATTCATGGGACAACGCTTCTCACGCGCCACAGGAGGAATGCTGGGTTTAATGCTGACGGTTGTCTACTATGGTTTGATCCAGCTCGGGGACGGACTGGCCCAAGCGGGAACGCTCACCGTTGGGCTCGGCGTTTGGCTACCAAATATCGTGGTTGGTCTTCTGGCTCTCAGCTTACTCTGGTTCCAAGGACGCACCAATTTTCGATGGCGGGCACACGTACACCAGCAGGTTACAGACCCTCCGCTGGCAGAGACGGACACCGTGCCTCCACACACACGGCGCGCCTTACTGCAGCGTTATGTTGCCCAACACTATACCCTGATGTCGCTGCTCGCTTTTGGCATTTTGTTCGTGGGCTATCTTCTAGTCGATATTCTCGAACGGCTCGAATGGTTTGCCCGCCACAATGCAACGCCAACCGATGCGCTCAGGTTCTACGCTGCCCGTATCCCCCTCCTGGCATCGCGCATCATGCCTATGTCACTACTGCTTGCCACTGCACTTACGGTCAGCGTGTTGTCTTTGCACCGGGAGCTCATCGGCATGCGCGCCAGCGGTATTTCTGCAACCCGTAAGCTATCATGTATACTCGTTATTGCCAGTCTGATCGCTCCACTCTCCTTTCTGTTGAATGAATATATTGTGCCCCGCACGAACGCTTTAGCCGATCGACTCAAAGAAACAGAAATCAAAGATCGTTCACAGACCGGCGTTCTCCAGAAAGTAGTCTGGTATCGAGCCGGGAGTCGTGTCTCGCAGGCAACACAACTCGACCCGACATTAGGCGAAGCCACGGATATTTCTATCTACGAGCTCGGAGAGATGGGCCTGCCAAGCAGCCGAACGGATGCCCAACATGCCACATATGTGGGCGATGGGATGTGGGAGCTGGTTGATCCCGTCCGTATTACAATCTCTGAAAACGGGCTTCAGCGTGAGCCAGCAGAACGACTGGTGCAATTGGGCCAGGCTCCGGACACGAATGTCGATACCATGCACCTGGGCATCTGGCAGTTAGCGCAGACCATCGTTGACACACAGACGGCGGGCTATGATGTCACCATCTACCGCGTTGACCTGCACGTTAAGTTGGCAACCCCGCTGGCCTGCATCCTCCTGCCTGCGATTGCCCTGTTCTTTGCCCTCAATGGACCACCTTTCCCTGGCCCTGCCGTCACCCTGCTCGCGAGTAGCATCCTCGGGGTGAGCTATATTCTTTTCACCGGAGTGTGTGCATCGCTCGGCTATGGCGGGACCCTTTCTCCACCACTTGCAGGCTGGGCACCCGCCCTGACCGCTACTCTCTTGGCTGGAGTCTTTGCGTGGCAAAACCAAGGATAAGCGCCTCATCCCTTGGAGCATCGATGAGTCCGGCTGTGAAGTCAATATGACTCAATCAACGGTCAACTGTGTCCTTGTAGTCTATTTTCTTGTGGTGTGGGGGCCGTCATCATCTGCTCAGATCGTTTTCCGCCGACCCGGGCCGCGATGCACACGACCTACCGGCCACACGACACGATGTCGATCTGGATCACCGACAAAGAACGCATGGCGCGCGGCATTCTCGTGACCCATCGAGATGGTTCAACCGGCCATGTAACCAAAGAAGATCTTGATATGCCGAAATGGAATTTCTGGCGGCTCTATTATCAATGTAAGTTTGGCAAGGGTCCGCCCAAGCACCTGCAGGGCAATCGTAGCATAGGAACTTTCAGCCACTGGATTCGTGGCCTGCACGAAGGGCAAGAAAATTTCTCTGCTCAGTGGAATTGGCGCGTGCTGTGGAGCCTCAATAAAACCTTAGGCTTTGGACCGGCCAACCCACACTTCATTGCCCCGGTAGAGGCAGAATACACCAAACGTCATTATGAGAAAGCCGATCTAAGCGACGTGTGGCAAATGGACGCGGACGTCTATTGTTGTGGTCATTATCTACATCTTTTACCTGACGGGGGTGCGGGGCAGTTTTACGGGGGGATGTCCAACAGCGCTACCTCGTTCCCCTCCAACTGCTGTTTCTCCTCTTGCTTTCCGGCAGTGGTGCTGCCCATTCGTTCGATGAGCGTACTCGCAGGCTGAAGTCCACCGTTCAAGAATGGGAGGCGAGCTGGCCGATCAAGGCCATGCAGATATACTGCGCGTCGTTCATTTTTGGAGCATTATCGCCAAAGAGAGGGTCGCGGGGTGGGCATGGTCTGCCGATGGAGCTAGGCTACAAGAGATATTCCTCCAACGATCGGTCACCTGGGGGGGACCGAAACCGGACAAGTCGCCAGCAACCCGTTGGCATCTCAACTGGCCCAATATCCTGATCTATTTTTTGGACTCGGGCGGATTACCCTGGTCATTGAGGCGGGCTTTCCGCTCATCCTCCTTATGCCTTCGTTCAAAGCCCGACTGCTCTTTCTCGCAGCCATAACGGCATTCTACATCGCCAATTTTGTGTTGCTGTACATCGGATTTCTGCTTCTTCCGATTGCGTTTTTGATCCGTTTCGACCTGGTTCCGGTCCACGCTGGGGTGAAAGCCCAGCTAGGCAAATTCCTGTCTGGTACACAATGACTGGAGCAGACTAGAAAGAAATCTTTGCCACGCAGTCTGGTGCAGACCCAGGCGTTCTAAGAACACCTTCCCAGGCAGCCGCGACACGAGGGTACAAAAATGGCCGGAGAATCGGGAGACCAGCACTGCGTAACCATCTTGATCATACAGATAGACATCTGCGCTCACCCGTCTGGCGCCGAATCCGGGGGACGGCATGCTCCCTCGTTGTCGGAGACAGACAATGGGCTCGATATCAGATTCCAATCCAGCATAGTATGCCACAGCCCTAGGACGTCCCTGGACAGCAGCAACAGTGCCACCCTGGAGTTCATAGCCGACCCGCTGCAAATCCGGAACATGCGTCGAAAAATCGAGCTGACCAGACTGTTTGAGCGATTCCTGCAATTGCTGAACTGCATTGGTCGTATACGTGAGGGCCGCGCGGCCTTCCGCCACTGCGGAGTAATAGGACGTTACAGTTGCCGGGAGATGCGAGGAAGAGCGCGGGCTAAAAAGCTGAAAGAGCGCGATCGCCACCAGAAAGGAGGCCAAGGCTGTTCCCCAAGCCAGACGTTGTCGGACTGGAGCGTATGCAACCTTGGTTCGCAGACGCTCCCAATAAGGTGGGCTGTGGTTCGATTTCTGCACGCAGAGCGTTCCGAAGCTGCTGCTCGGCCGCCTCGGGAACAGGTATAATAAGCGTACGCGCATTGAGCATGCGCGCAACAAAGGCGGACTGGAATTGCTGCACGTAGGAAAACAACCGGCTGCATATCGCACACGACGCAAGATGACGATCCGCTTCATTGCGTTCAGCAGACGCTAAACACCCAGCAACATGGGCAGCAACCAGCTCTTGATAAGTCTCGCAGTTCATAATCGCCACGGTGGTAGCGTTACTCTTTTTCGCATGCAGTTGCGGATATCCTGATTATACATTGATATGGATAAACACGCATATACGCGTGCGTGTACTGGTATTAATACTCAACAGCTCCAGGCAATGAGATAGTTCCTCATATGGTAGGAAGGCTCAGAAAATCAGTGAGATTCGGCCTCTTCGTGCAGCTACTTCTTAATCATGCTGCTGACACACAACGGCTGCGTGCCCAACGGACATACCGGCCAAGAAGACGCAGCCTACACGTCCGCTCGGCAGACAGTGGTGACACGACAGATCAAAAAGCGGGGTATTCGGGATGAACGGGTTCTACACGCGCTCACGACCGTTCCCCGCCATCTGTTTGTTCCCCCTGCGTAGAGGGATCGAGCCTACCAGGATGAGCCGCTGCCGATTGGGCAGGGCCAAACAATCTCCCAGCCGTATATTGTCGCCTTGATGAGTGAGCGTTTAGACTTGACAGGAACAGAAAAGGTGCTGGAAATAGGCACAGGATCAGGCTATCAGGTGGCGGTTCTCAGCCATCTCGCCAAGCAGGTCTACTCGATAGAGATTTTTCCGCAGCTTATGGGCACAGCCCGCCAGCGGCTCCAACAATTAGGTCATACCAACGTCACGGTTATTCACTCAGACGGAAATCTCGGCTGGGAACAAGAAAGCGCGTATGACGGCATCATCGTCACCGCCGCCGCCCTGCATATCCCGCCTACACTCATACAACAATTGGCCGAGGGCGGACGCATGGCCCCCCCGTTGCGCACAAAGAACGGCAACATCTGCTCAGACTGCGTAAACGGGACGGACGGATTATTGAGGAAGACCTGGGACTCGTCCGGTTTGTACCCCTGGTGAGGGGAGATTCGTAAAGAAGGTGCCCTGCGCTCTGGAGCGCGGGGCGCATGTAAGTAGCCGATAGCTATTTCTTCTTGCCTCCGCCACGCACGAGCAGTTGGGCATGCACGTGGGCAGGATGAAGCTGGCACTTTACCTCAAACAAGCCTGCTTTGTCAGCAGTGAATTCGACCGTCTTGGACTCCCCACTATTGACCACTTCTTCAACCCTAAAGGCTGGAATAGAAAAACCATGGTTAGGCGGATCGCCAGGAATCTTATTAATGATCTTGATCTGAACTTTCTCACCTTTCTCGACAATCAGCACTGAAGGTACAAAAAATTTTGAGCCTTCATACAGCACGTTCACCACGGTGAACTTTCGAACCGCCTCGGCCTCTCCTGCCTCATGATGTTCGGCACATGCAACAGGTGCCACAGCAACTGCCGCTCCCAGCGCAACCGCCGCTCCCAGCGCTGCCGTGGTCGCCATTTTTCGCGTTTTGCTCCAATACTCTTTGATCATACCGTTCTCCTCCCCCAAATACATCTAGTTTCAGTGAGCCACAACCGTCGGCGGATTGCAACTAAACGGCCTTATCTGCAGGATTTTGAGGGCTGACCCTCCCGCGCTTCCTTGCTATGATGTCTGACCATGCAGGCACAAGGGACCTTCAAACTCGTCTCAGATTTCCAACCGCAGGGCGATCAACCCCAGGCCATCGACCAGCTCACTGAAGGGTTGGAGAAGGGGCTGCAGCAGCAAGTACTGCTTGGCGTTACCGGTTCTGGAAAAACCTTTTCTATGGCGCACGTCATTGCCCGTGTTAACCGGCCAGCCTTGATCATGGCACCCAATAAAACGCTGGCAGCCCAGCTCTACAGCGAATTCAGAGATCTCTTTCCTGAAAACGCGGTCCGCTATTTTGTCAGCTATTACGACTACTACCAACCCGAAGCGTACGTTCCTCAGAGCGATACCTTCGTGGAAAAAGACGCTTCGATTAACGAAGAAATCGACAAGATGCGTCACTCCGCGACCAAGGCACTACTGGAACGACGAGACACTATCATTGTGGCCAGTGTCTCGTGCATCTATGGGCTGGGGTCACCCGCGTCGTATTTTGATTTGATACTTTTTGTCGAAGAGAACAGCCAGGTTGATCGAGACGCACTCTTGCGCAAACTGGTCGATATACAATATCAACGTGACGACTTCGATTTTCATCGCGGGACGTTTCGGGTGCGGGGCGATGTGGTCGAGATCTTTCCTGCCTATGAGGAAAGCAAGGCCGTTCGGATTGAATTCTTCGGCGATACCGTCGATGCCATTGCCGAAATCGATCCACTGCGGGGCAAGGTTCTGCGCCAGCTCGATAAGATTACCATCTATCCGGCGAGTCACTATGTCACCACATCAAACCGCGTGAAGTGCGCCGCCGTCGCTATACAAGAAGAACTGGAAGAGCGACTCAAGGAACTCCAGCAGTCAGACAGGCTATTGGAAAGCCAGCGCTTAGAACAACGCACCCGGTACGATCTGGCGCTGCTAAAAGAAATGGGCTTCTGCCCGGGAATTGAGAACTACTCGCGTCATTTAGATGGCAGGAATCCCGGAGAACCACCGCATACCCTGATCAACTATTTTCCGAAAGACTATCTGCTCTTTATTGATGAAAGCCATGTCACCGTCCCCCAGATTGGCGGCATGTACCGCGGCGACCGCTCTCGCAAGACAACGCTGGTCGAGTATGGCTTTCGGCTGCCGTCCGCTCTGGATAACCGTCCCCTTAGCTTTCATGAATTTGAAGAACGCGCGGGCCAGACCGTGTATGTGTCAGCCACACCAGGCGATTATGAACGCAAACACAGTACGGGCCCCGTCGTTGAACAGATTATTCGCCCGACGGGGCTGCTCGATCCTCAGATCGCAGTACGGCCAGCCGGAGCGCAGGTGGATGACCTGCTGGAAGAAATTCGCCTTCGGGTTGAAAAACGCGAGCGTATTCTCGCAACCACATTGACCAAACGGTTAGCCGAAGACTTAACCGACTACTACCAGGACATTGGCATTCGGGTTCGATATCTGCATTCAGATATCGACACCCTAGAGAGAGTGGAGATCATTCGCGCCTTGCGGCAAGGCAGCTTCGATGTCTTGGTTGGGATTAACCTCTTACGAGAAGGACTCGACATTCCCGAGGTTTCTCTTGTCGCCATTCTGGATGCTGATAAGGAAGGCTATTTACGCTCCGAGCGTTCACTTATCCAAACCATAGGCCGAGCGTCGCGGAATGTGAACGGGACAGTTTTATTGTATGGGGATAGGATTACTCACTCTATGCAGCGTGCCATCGACGAAACCCTGCGGCGGCGGCGTATCCAATCCACGTACAATAAGAAGCACAACATCACGCCCGAAAGCATCCGTAAAAGCGTGTCTTCACCCCTTGTGAAAGTGTATGAAGCCGACTATACAACTGTCCCCATCGTTTCCGAAGACAGCGCAGATTATATTGCAACTCGAGACTTGCCTCAGCTGATTGAACAGACACGGAGAGAAATGAAAGCAGCGGCGGCTGCGCTGGAATTTGAGCAAGCGGCTGAACTGCGAGATCGTGTACAAGATTTGGAACGGCGGGCACTCGGACTCCTGGGCGAAGCAGCCGTTCAGCCTCCGGCAGCGGCAGACGCTCCGGCGTCTGCCGCACGGAAACCGGCGACACAAGGCCGCAAGAAAAAATCGTCCTCGCGGAACTCCGGCAAAGCTCTGGCCCGAGGTCGCCGTGCCCGTTGGCAGCGCTAAGAACCATACACAAAATTCCATCTTGTTCCATCGGCCTGGATACCCGTTTCCACAAAAATCCAGGATGGAGGAGGCAGGGCACTTCCCTTCCACTAGCGAACTGCTAAAAGCGAACGGCCTGCAGCATTTACCAAGGAATAAACATGCCAAAAGACCGCAAAGACCGCACCCAACACACGGATGAGCTCGCCCAAGCTCACGCTGTTCTCGAAGCGGAAGCGGAAGCCATCCGCGCCATCCGCCTGAATAACGATTTTCTTCGAGCGATAGACATTCTTGAGAGCTGTACGGGGAAAATCATCCTCACTGGAATGGGTAAAGTCGGTCTTATTGCTATGAAAATCGCCACGACCCTCTCCTCTACCGGAACCCCAGCCTTTTTTCTCCACCCAGGAGATGCCGCCCACGGCGATCTCGGGCTGCTCAGTAAAAACGATGTGATGATCACGTTTTCTAATAGTGGCAAAACGCGTGAGGTAGTAGAAACCGTCAATCGAGCAAAACGGCTGTACGATATGCCGCTCATCGCCATCACCGGCCATCCACGCTCTCCCCTTGCACGCAAAAGCGACATTGCCCTCAGCGTTGGGGCGATTAAAGAACCCTGCCCTATTGGTCTCACACCGTCGGCCAGTACCACGGCTATCCTTGCCCTGGGCGATGCGCTCACCTTGGTACTCATGACACGCAAGCGGTTTACTAAGGCCGATTACGCCAAGTTCCACCATGGCGGATATCTAGGCAAACGTGCACGTAAGGAAGCGAAAGAAGAACTTGAGGTCAGAGATTAAAGCAGAAGCGCTCTCATCGCTGTCCTGCCAACCATTCCTACGATAATACAACTCAGATTGATTACAGCAGAGAGCACGGGCAGCTGTGTATGCTGCACGCGTTGCTTTCTACTTTTTCCCCAGCTTGTACCGGCCAGACCCAGGAGTCCAAACAGAAAAACTTGACGTACACACAAACGTCGATTTCTCCAGGACAAGAGACACTGAAAAATCGTGTAAGCCGAATTTACAAGCCACAAAAACACCCACAGTGGCAACAGAGCGGTTGTAATTCCCGCCCAGCCTCCACAGTCTTAGATAGAGGCGATACAAGAAAAAGCCATACAGTGGATTCCACACCCGCCAGAGACGGTTGACCCCCGACTCCAACCAGCATTCAAGAAACATGCGGCTCAGGAAATGGGCTGAGCTTGCCTTGCGATCGTAACTGTGGCGCCGAAGGTATTGAGTAACAGCGGGTCCGGCAACAGCCTTTCCTCTTTCCCCTAGCGAGGGGAAACGTATATGCATTCAATTCTATGAAGACAAAGGCTGAAAAGCGAATTGCATATTTGGATAACAAAAAGGAGGTAGCTATGGACTATAAGACACTCACTCAACAGCAAAACGACGCGGTGTTAACAATCACCGTTAACCGACCTGAGGCGCTGAACGCTCAGAGCCGTCTCATGCTGGAAGAGTTTGATCACGCGTTGGCGGCAGCGGCGGAAGAGGAGTCGGTTAAAGTGATCATAGTCGCTGGAGCAGGTAAGCATTTTTCTGCCGGTCATGATATCGGCTCACTCCAAGAGCGCGAAGATTGGAAAAAACGCCCCTACCCACCGGGCATGCCCGGCGAATACAAACGCGGTCGAGACCTGTATCTCGACAACACCATGCGCTGGCGCGACTGCCCCAAACCTACAATTGCACAGGTCCAGGGCTACTGCATCATGGGTGGACTTATGCTGGCGTCAGCCTGTGATCTCATTATTGCCTCAGACGATGCCAAGTTTTGTGATCGCACTGTGCGCTGGGCTGGAGCGCATGTGCAGTACGCAAGCCTGGCTTGGGACATTGGCTTTCGGAAGGCCAAACAATACCTCTTTACCGGCGACTGGATCACAGCACAGGAGGCCGAGCGTTTAGGGCTGGTCAATGAAATCGTGCCACGCGATCAGCTCGAAGACGAGACCATGCAACTCGCCCAACGCATTGCCAGGCAGGATGCCTACGCCCTGCGAATTGCCAAATACTCAATGAACCAAATGCAAGACGAAGCCGGTTTTCGGACAGGCGTTACCGGCGCTTTTCAATCTTACGCACTGACCAGAATGTATCGTCTGGAAAAAGGCGAAGACACCTTTGCAGGGTCGAAACGGGCCAAGGCACGGGACGAGGCGTTTGGGGATAATCGGTAGTCTTTCCATCTCTATCCTACATCACCAGCAACATCCCGAACCCAACCAGAGCCCCATACAACAGCCGCTCAAAGCGCTCGGCCGGGATAAGCTGACTCAGTTTACTGCCAAGAAAGACGACAATGGGAATCATGGGTAAGGCGCAGGCATACAGGGTGAGGACCTGCTGCGTCCATAAACCGCTCAAGCCGTGCAACACCCAGACCAGAACGCCATTCACCGCAAAATACCCTTGGATGGTTGCGCGAAAACGATCCGGCGACCAGTGCATAAATGCTCCCAATAACACCACCGGCGGTCCGTTAGTATTATACGCCGCCCCAAGCAGTCCGGCACAAAAGCCCAGCACATACGTCCAGTCTGGCTAGGTCATTGTCGGCAGTCGCGGGCGAGTGAGGCTGTATAGACCGTAGGCGATCAGCAACATACCAAGTGTGCCAGGACCAAGGGCTTCTGGCGCATCGGTCAGGATATACAAACCGACCGGGATGCCCACGGCTGAGGCAACAATGAATTGACGTGCGGCGCGCAGGTCTAGACTCCGCCAGGTATTCCACAGCACCATCAACGTCGTCGTCAGTGCCATCCAGGCAACGAGCGGTGTTGTCGTTTGTACGCCAACGAGAGGGATAAGCAGCGGCATGGACGCCGGGGCAGAGCTAAATCCCAGAGCGGTATGCGTGGTTCTCCCCACGAATAGGACGGCAATAAAAAGAGGTTCAGGAATACTAGAGAGCCTTTTCCATCAACAAAATCTGTTCGCACGCTTACAGTCGAAAACGCGGAAACAGTTCAGTAGCGATATGTCGCAGTTGATCCATGGTTGCAGCAGACGGGCCGGCCGGCAGAAGGGTTATATGCTGTGCACCCGCTTCAATATAGCGTTGGATCGTGGCAACACACTCCGAAGCCGGACCGAGCACACTATACTTATCAATAATTGTATCAAAGGATTGGTTGTATTCCATAGACAGCGTGCGTAAGGCGTTGGCTTTCGCTTCTTCGTACGTAGGGGCGATGCAGAAATACAACACAACGCCTCCGGTAAACGTCGTACGCGCGGATTCGTCGCGTTGATGCCAATACTCCAGTGCTTTGTCCAAGCTTGTGCGAAAACGCTCTGGCGTTACAAAATATGAAAGCCAGCCATCGCCATACGTCCCTGCACGTTTCAACGCGGCATCAACCCGGCCGCCGACCCAGATAGGCGGATGGGGTTGCTGGAGCGGCTGCGGAGCCATATTGGCATTCTCAAACTGAAGGAACTGTCCATTAACCGTGGCTGACGAATTGGTCCAGAGCGCCTTAATCACTTGCAACCCTTCAGTCGCACGGCGGCCTCGTTCTCGCAACGAAATACCGCAGGCTTCATATTCTTTTTGAAACTCGCCCCCAACACCAACACCCAGAATTGCACGACCGTTGGACAGCCAATCCAACGTGCCAATCATTTTGGCAACCAAGGTCGGGTTACGTAAAGGCAGCAGCAGAACACCAGTGCCGAGTTTGATCGTTGTCGTACGCGCAGCAAAAGCGCCCAGCATGCTGAAGGGATCGAGTACCGGACTGTGCCACAACACATGGTCGCGGTAGAAGAGGATATCAAAACCAAGCCGTTCTATTTCCTCGGCCCAGTTACACAACGTTGGCCCAGAAACGAGCCCTGCCCCAAAACCTCCCAGCGTTGTTCCAAATGTGACCTGGCTCATGGTGTGTTGCTATCCGTGCTTGGCAATCACCTGCTCGGCAAACCGTTCCATAGCCACAGTCACATCGCCCGCGCGGAGCGCATGCATATTGACGAGGAGGCGATGAACGCCGAGTTCTTCGTAGATGCCAAGACTCTCCAGCCCTTCAGTGTAATAGTTCCAGTAGGCGGTGATTTCGAGGTCCCCGATATCTCGGCCCTGGCGGTCACACTCCTCAGCCAGTGTCTGCATATGCGTCCGGTAGTCGTCTGGGTCTTTGCCAATCACGTACCAGCCGTCACCATATTTCACGGTGCGCCGAATGGCGGGTTTGGAGATGCCCCCAATCACGAGCGGCACCCCGCCAGGCTGCGCGGGTTTCGGGCGCATGGTAAAACCCTGCCAGTTGACAAACTGGCCTTGATAATTGACTTCTTCACCGGTCCAGACCGCTTTGAGCGCTTCCAGATACTCATTCGAACGTCTGCCTCGCCGCTCGAACGGCACACCAATGGCGGCAAACTCCTCACGCAACCAACCGATACCTAGCCCCAGCATCAGCCTCCCTCGGGAGAGATGGTCAATTGAGGACGCCCATTTTGCTAAATACAGCGGACTCATCTGCGGCAGGATATTCACCCCGGTTCCGAGTCGGAGCTTTTTCGTGGCTGCAGCAATAAAGGTCAGGGCAACCAGAGGATCGATAATCGGCGCATCTGATCTGAATGGCAGTTTGCCATCTGGGTTATAGGGGTACACGGAGACGTACTGCCTGGGGATAATGACATGCTCAGCCGTCCAGACGGATTCATAACCAAGGGCTTCCGCTCTTTGCACAAACGGAATAACCATTTCCGGGTCAGTACACTCGAGTAGATTGATGGGCACGATACCGAATTTCATACTTGAGCTCCTCGTAGGTTAGCCGCCACACCGTCCTTTGTTCTTATGTTTCCCCAAGCTTAAAACGGCCACGGAATTCATCCGTTGAGTTTACACGAGGAAACGCTTCGTTAGGAGTGGGGCGATCAAGAAAACGACACAACGGCTCCCAGCCCTCGGCAACCTCATACACAAGCAAGCGGTCGGCCGGACTTCCTCGTGATGATCTTCATATACGCCAATAGTGAGCTCTCGATCTTCAAACCGCCCGTTAAACGTCTGGTCAAAAATGCGCTTGAGTGCCATTTTACGCTGTACTGCCATAGCCGGGTCATCCATTTCCATCGGACGCATTAACACCGGAAAAATTGTACTGGCCACACTTTTGTACCAACGTTCAGGATCACGGACAGTCAAAATCACTTTTGCGTCAGGGTAACGGTAGAGCAACTCTCCCCGGAACGAACACCGCGGCCAATCCACTGCCGCACTATAGCCGGCGAATAAATCGTCCCAGTCAGGCAACTTCCCCTGGCAGGTGCGTGCCACAGCTCTGCATGGCCGTGGTTCTCGAAGACTTCAATGATGTGATAGCAGCGTCCGATTCCCAATTGTTCAAGAGCAATCTTGAGCGACATCGTACCGGTTCGACCAAAACTTGCTCCAATAAAAGAGAGCGTGATTCAACCTCGGGTGTTTCAGCTACAAGGGATTCCGCAAATGACTAGATAGATGATTAGACCATTGTCCTGCCGCGTGATGGCTAGCGATGACTCGGCGCCCAATAGACAATAGTTTTGAACACCTTGCCCGAGTGGATCCACAACAGAGTCGGCTGCGAAGCCCTGTCCGCCTGGCCGAGTTGACAGTTTACATCATTCCCGCATCGCCAGACACAGTCCGACTGCCAGCGCCCTCTTCCATCTGTTGCACGGCAAAGGTGGAACGATAGCCTTTTGACCAATCGAGCGGCATTAGACACGGACGCGGATCAAAGTCGACCCATTTGGTGGCCTGCCACGGACAATTTGTTTTGACAGGGGAAACTGGTCCGTCAGATTCGTCAGCGTGATGGCATCACCAGATGCGTGCGTCTGGAGTAGGGGCGGGCGCATGCGTTGAGATTGGTTTGGCATGGAACTGTGGATCATGCGGCAATTATGGACGGTCACCGAGCCTCGCGCGCCTTTCAGCTAAACGGCCTTCTCCGTTCCAGCTCGTGCGTCGTTTTCATCCTTGAGCGCCCCCGTCCACTGATTGTTCTCGTCGTAGAGATCAAAGAGCTCACCTTGATGGCTGTCGGGAATCACAACCATCGGGCCCAGCTCATCGTCCACATCACTCATATATAAACCGATGGTGAGCGGTGAATAGTTTGTGTGCGGCCAAAACTGAATGTCCTGATTCCATTTGACCTCTTCGCCACCATCCAACCATTTGAAATTGAGCTTTGAGTGATGGAATTTCGCATACGGGCCAACCAGGTCTTCTGCCAGATCTGCAAGTGGCCCCTCAAAAGTAAATTCGCGATATATTGGATGCGTCTCAACCGGGTTGATAAGATGGCGGAGCCGTGGATCGCTCGGAGTATGGCTCGGTTCAGCATCGAAGAGTTTTCCGGACGGGCTTTCTACCCGGCTCCGCTCAATGAATTCATTGGTTACCGGCCAGAGTTTACCTAGCCATTCGTCACAGATGAATTTCTCCAGTAGCAAATAGCCACGCGCAAAGTAAAACTTACGCTGCCCTTGGGTGAGCACCTTGGGTGTATGGGCAAGGACCGCCTCAGTTATCATGTCGTTTCCTTCCGTTCCGTGCATGTCACTTGATGCAGACGGTAACGGGCGGGTGTCTTGAACACAAGATCGCAAATAAAACGACAAGCCATATAGCCAGGACAATCACCGCCACTCGCGATGATTTCTGTGTATTGCGCCAGGCGTTCGTGTCTATAGTATGGTCTGTGTTTATTCGTTAACGAGAATGTCTCAAGCAAGGAGGCTGAACCATGCAGACCGAAGAAACACGCGCATTGATCAAAACCTATTACGCAACCCTGCCGACCGGTGACCGGGAAAAGTTGGCGTCTCTGTTTACCGAGGACATTGTGTGGCACCCGCCAGAGAGTGCGCCGATCGAGGTCATCAAAGGTCCGCAAGCCGTGGCTGCCGAACTAGGCGGCGATACACCCAAGCGGATATTCGACATGAAAACCTTCCAGCTGAAGATTCACCGCATGCTGGCTGACGGGGACACTGCTGTCGTCCAGCATTCCATTTCAGCCAAGACGCGCGAAGGCGAGCAGTACGATAACGAGTACTGCTGGGTCTACCAGTGCCGAGACGGCAAAATCGCCAAGATCGAGGAGTATGCGGATACGCACAAGGCGGCACGCATCATGAAATGGGAGTGATTGAGGAGCGTGCACTGCGCGTACGGGCAAACAAGGTCGGTCGAAGAACCGCTCTCATTTTTTGCGAAGAATGCTCATCTGATATTTCACCTTATTTGGGATCGCAGTAATCGAGCTTCACGATGCGGTATCCGGCCTTCCGCGGTGTCCTTTGAATGCTGTTGGCATCAGTCGTGTGCTCGTATCCATCGCCTTTATGGGTGGCAGGATCATTCATGACGAAGTCCCATCTTTCTTCCGCCCAACGCATACGACGAAGTGATCATAGGTGAGATTAGCATCGGTACCGTAATCAACACGGACCATTGTCGGTAGGTTCCCGTCCACCCGCGCGGAAAGAAAATCGCTTAGCTCTTCGCTCTCTGTCTTTCGCCCGTATTCCAGTTTGGGGCCAGCACCGGACTCTTCACATTGACCCGCCACAACCCATTTAACACTATTCCCCTCATACTCTGTGTTTGAATCCAGATACGCATGAAGTGTCCGGGGGTCACCTACCGGCCGTAGAAGCTGAGTATCACGCAGATACAGGCAATCGCACATCCTTCTTCCCGCCCAATGCTGGAGTCTCCTCCAAGCGTTATCTCGGCCCATCTCGCGTCGCCCTGCGTGAAATGCGGAACCCGTGGCGTAATCAGCTTGACCCCAGCCAGTGGGATGACAGACGCAGCCTCTGCTCGACCTGCTCGGCCTGATCCATTTGGGGGATTGCTCTTGGTATATCCCTGTCCCAGCCACAGTATAATCGCGTCCTTTGTGTAAAGAGACTTTATCTCGGTATTTTATTTCTAAGCTATTTGGCTGATTGCGATAATCCAAGGCTGGAGATCGCTGAAGGGATATGTATTCATTACTGCCTGGCGTTTTATGATGCTCCGTCTGGAGAACTCCAGAAACCATATGAAGAACTAGACGAAAATTTGGATGGTATTGATTCTGACAGGGCTATGCACATTCAGGAAAGGCAGAACAAAGGTTACGACGAGCTCGACAATAACTGCTACTCCCGCCGTGACGAGTCATGGGGCTGCGAATGTAGAAGCTCTTTGGGGCACTGTCAGGACCAATGCACCTACTTCTAGTGCGTTGACACCAGATGACCCAATCATTCTTGAATGATCCGGACATTCTCCCCAATTGTCCCTCCCCCTCAGAACCGGTAAAACGACTGCCTACACTGTCGACACACGAGGGAATTATGAGTGAGCGACCATTTAAAGTGCTTGGTATTCAACAGATCGCCGTGGGCGGGCTGGATAAGAATCCGTTGCGGAAATTCTGGGTAGATACGCTGGGGCTGACGCTGAGTGGGAATTATCGGAGTGAGAACGAGAACGTGGACGAGGACATTACCGTAATCGGCTCAGGACCACTCAAGCTGGAAGTGGATTTGATGCAGCCCATCGATCCGGAGAAACGCCCCAAGGTCCAAGACCCACCGCTGAATCACATTGGGCTGTGGATCGACGACCTGCACGCAGCAGGGAAGTGGTTGGGTGAGCAAGGCGTGCGTTTTACTCCGGGCGGCATTCGCAAGGGCGCGGCGGGGTATGATGTGTGTTTCATTCATCCCAAGGGCAATGAAGACTTTCCACTGTGTGGTGAGGGGGTGCTGATTGAGTTGGTGCAGGCCCCGCCTGAGGTGATTGTGGCGTTGTCGTAAAAAGGAAACCCTCCCCTGCCAAGGAGGGGATTTTTTGATTCCGCTCTCCCTAGCAGGCCCCCTAAGGAGCGAGGAAGTTACTTTAGGAAACTTTACTTTCCTGGCACCCGGTACATCCGAATCGGATGTGAGGTACGGTGAAACTCGGGGAGGTCTCGCCAGGGACGACCGGCGGTGATGCCACCGTCAACCGCCAGTGCCTGACCGGTCACAAAGCTTGCATCGTCACTGGCTAACCAGAGGGCTGCTTTAGCAATCTCTTCGGGTTCGCCAACCCGACCAAGGGGATGCATATGTGCTGCGCCTTTGCGTAGACCGGCAACCTGTCTGTCCGTTGGTGACGGGCGGCCTACGGCGAGGGGGGTCACAATGGCACCAGGGCAGATGCAATTCGCTCGAATGTTGAACTCGCCGAGCTCCAAGGCAACCGACTTGGTCAGATGAATCACCCCAGCTTTGGCAACGCTGTAGAGGTGCGTAGCCATACCTGCTTCAATACCGGCAGCGCTAGAGGTACTGATAATACTACCGGATTGTTGTTTCTTCATGATCGGCGCGGCGTGCTTGATACCGAGAAACACACCTTTGAGCAACACATCAAAGGTCATGTCATAGTCTTCAACACTAATACTCTCGATCGGCCCCAGTGCTCCACCAAAACCAGCGTTGTTGAAAATACAATCTAACCGTCCCCAACGCTCAACCGCAGCATCAACGGCTGCTTTGACCTCAGCTTCTTGCGTCACATTCACCTGAACGAAGGCCGCTTGCTCGCCCAGTTCTTCGGCAATATCCTGTCCTTTATCCCCCTGCATGTCCGCGATTAGGACGCGTGCGCCTTCTGACGCAAACATGCGTACAGTTGCCGCGCCTATGCCGCTGGCCCCGCCGGTGATCATGGCGACTTTTCCGTCAAGCTTGCCCATGTTTTCCTCCTTTTCTCTGCCGCTGATTAATGGCTCGCTTCAGCACGTGGTCGTTGGTCTGGTGACAACGACAGAATGTAGAACACAATATCCCAGATCTGGTCCGGCTCTAACACTTCTTCTCCATATGCGGCCATCGACGACCCGTCCATGCCGTTAGCAATACGTTTGTAAATATCTTGGGGCGTGTGCCCACCCCGGAAGCTCCATTTATGTGTCAGGTCGCGCGGGGCAATGGGATCACCCTCAGACGTCTTCAAATCCTGGCCTGAGCGCCCATCGCCCCGGCCCTCCGCGCCATGGCAACTCCGACAGCCGGAACCAGCATACAGGGAAACCCCGCGGGCAATACGTTGCGGCGTGACTTCGGGCAGATCAGGAATGACAGTTGGTTCAGCCATCAATCCTTTGGCGAAGCGAGGCGAGAGTTGTTTGATGTAGGCGACGGTATTGCGTCTGTCTTGCTCACTTAAAATCGCCTCAAAAGCCGGCATGCCACTGCCAGGCAATCCTTTGGTCACAGTTTGAAAAAGATCCTCATCAGTTGGCAAGCTCCCCGTTGGCGCAGATCGGTAACGGTACGAGCCATAGGTAAAATCGCGTGGCCTAGGCAGCCAGTTGAGCGCCAGAGTCCCACGGCCATCTCCGTTTGTACCATGACAGCCGCTACATTGGCTGGTATAGATTTCTTTGCCACGTTCTGTGACTGGAGACGCTGAATCACTTTCCTCAAGATTAGAAGGATTAGCCTCGTTTTGCTCATCGTAATCCTGAAAGAACTTGACAATAGTACAATCGCTGAGAAACGAGGTGAAATCGTTTTGTAAGCGGGCTGCCGCATATGTCGCCGTCCGATCTTTTCCGAGCAAAACCGACGCAGACTGTCCATCCGGCGCGATGCTCAACAGCTGCGAGTTGAGGAAGGGAAGCGCTGGGTTCTTTGGTACAGTGACTGCTTGAAAAAACTCTTGCCACGGGGTGAGCGTCTGACTCTCTATTTCTGCAAGACGCTCGGCCAGGTTTACATCGTATACACCACCGCGAGAATCAAAAAATTCCGGGAAGTCAGTGTCCCGCCACTGCCGTTCGGCAATGATATGCGCCAGCGCCTGTCCAAAAGGCACCACGGCGTCTTTTTGCCAGGCAGTGTTTTTCGCCCAGCGGAAGACTATCCCTTTCGGTTCGCCTTCGCTCAATCCGACGATTGTGAAAGTGTAAATATTCTTGGCCTTGGCCCATTCAAGAAACAACGGCCAGCGTGCATCTTCGGGTCTCAGCGTCAAAGCGTCGGCACGAAGGTCGGCGGCCAAATTGTAGCTCGTTCGTATATCTCTACAGGACCTTGTTTCCCCAGCCTCCGCAAGTCGCAGAACCGGGGGCAGAAGACCGAGAAAAAGCAGAACAGTAGCGACCTTGGAGTACATAACCCTTCCCTATGTTCGGCACAGGCGACACAAGACAGATGAGGCGCGCGTGTCTGCGCCATTTCCAGCATCTCGATTATGACATTGTATGCCGAACCTTTTCAGGCTGTGTAGGGGGGACGGGAAAGATGTACGGGCGACCGGCTGGCCGCCCGTATGAGATCTACCAGCCGACTACAAGTCAACCTTAATACTCAGCTCACGCAACTGTTTTGTGTCAACCGTTCCTGGTGCTCGGGTCATCAGGCATTGCCCCCGAGCCGTTTTGGGAAATGCGATCACCTCGCGCAACGAGTCCACCCCAGCAAACAACATTGCGAGGCGGTCAAAGCCTAGGGCAATACCACCGTGCGGTGGAGCACCGTAGGACAGCGCTTCCAGTAGAAAGCCAAACTTCTCTTGTGCCTCGGCCTCGTTGATCCCGAGCAAGGAGAAAACTTTCTGCTGAATGTCGAGGCGATGGATCCTGATACTGCCCCCCCCTAGTTCCACCCCGTTGAGCACCACATCGTAGGCAAACGCCCGTGCTTTGCCAGGATCAGTATCAAGGAGGGCCAGATCCTCGTCGTCGGGTGCAGTAAACGGGTGATGCTTCGCCACATAGCGCTTCTCCTCAGCGTTGTATTCTACCAAGGGAAAATCTGTCACCCACAGAAAACGCATCTCATCCTTGGGAATGATCCCAAGCTTATCGCCAAGATAGAGGCGTAAGCGAGACAAGACTTCACACGCAACGTTCTCCTGGTCGGCGATCATTAACAGCAGATCGTTTTGTTTCAAACCGAGTGCGGCCTCAATTTCCTTTTTGTGCTCGTCATTCACGAACTTGGCGAGCGGCGACTGCCAGCCGGCCTCTGTAAGACGAATCCAGGCCAAGCCTTTTGCCCCAAAGCCCTGAGCCAACGGAATCAGATCATCCAGCTCCTTGCGTGAAAAAGTGGCATCCGGCACGACAATGCTGCGGACCACCCCCCCACTGGCCACAACCTCACGAAAAACCTTGATGTCCGTCTTACCAAACAGGTCAGACGTCTCTCGGATTTCTAACCCAAATCGAATATCAGGTTTGTCATTCCCAAAGCGGGCCATGGCTTCAACATACGGCATGCGCGGAAACGGAGTCGGCACATCGATGCCTTTCACTTCTTTACACAGCCGGACCAGCATACCTTCGATGAGCTGAAAAATGTCGTCGGGCCGGACAAAGGACATTTCAATATCGATCTGGGTAAACTCAGGCTGGCGGTCAGCACGCAGATCTTCATCCCGAAAGCAGCGTACGATCTGAAAGTATTTTTCCAAGCCGCTGACCATGAGTAGCTGCTTAAAGAGCTGAGGAGACTGCGGCAAGGCATAGAACCCACCAGGATTGACCCGGCTGGGGACGAGATAGTCGCGCGCGCCTTCCGGCGTGCTCCGCGTCAAGACCGGGGTTTCCACCTCAAGAAAATATTCCCCATCGAGGTAATCGCGAACGATTTTGGCCAGGCGATGACGCAGGCGCAAATTCTCAAACATGCGTGGCCGACGCAGATCGAGATAGCGATAACGCAGCCGCGTATTCTCCGCGGGTTCTGAATCATCTTCGATCGGAAAGGGCGGCGTGCGGGATGGGTTAAGCACTCGCAGCTCTTCTACTACCAGTTCTACTTCGCCAGTTGGCAGATTCGGATTGATCGTCTCCGCCGAGCGTGGCTCCAGCTTGCCGCTCGCCGCAACGACATATTCCAAGCGCAGATCCTTGGCCCGCGCGTGTGCCGTTTGGCTCACTTGGGGATTACACACAATCTGAACCAAGCCTGAACGGTCGCGCACATCGATAAAGGTCACTCCGCCATGATCGCGCCGAGAATGGACCCAGCCCATTACTGTCATTTTTTGCCCGACTTGGGCAACGCGGGGCTCTCCACAATAGCAGCTCCGCTGCCAGTCACCTAAAGACTCCACAAGATCTCCCTTATCGTATGCTCCCAGCCAGAGGACACCTCAGCTAGGGTTGTAAATTGCGAATGGATTCAATCATCGTGTGAGCTGAGAAGAATAGAGTGGTACCAGAAAGTAACGCAGTCCTCCGACAGCCGTCATCTTCATCAACTTCTGGTGAAAGGCTATATTGTGACAGAGGGCGCCCGCGTGATCAATGAGGAGGGAAGGCCTCCCACATCTATACCACGCGCTGGACGATTTTTAGGGCGTCTTAATCGTCGCCGAGGTCTGGTCGTTCTCGCGCTCCCACTGGCGAGTGGAAATCTGGGTCTTA